>CAJUGO010000001.1 GCA_910585865.1 uncultured Ruminococcus sp.
TTACCTTATAGCCGTCAATATCGGTAACTGAGTTTAGGCTTCCGTCAGAATCATAACCAAATCTTACGGAGCTTCCGTCAGGCTTAATTATTTCTGTAAGTTTTCCTTCACTGTATTTGTATTCTGTTGTCCTGCCGGCAGGATCTTTAATATATCTTAGATATCCGGTATCACTTCCGGGAGTTTTTTCAAATAATATCTTGTTTCCGCTTCCGTCTGTAACTGAAGTGATGGTTTCACCGGAGTAATTTACCGTAACCTTATTGCCGTTGGAATCCTGAGTATATGTCAGCAGCCCTTTGCTGTTAAATACTATTTTATTTTTTTTATCATCTGATATTGTGTATTTGTCTGATATATTGCTGCCGTCCTTTACCGTTAATTCCAGATCAAGACCGTCCTCATCAAGATATTTTGTCTTTCCGTTTTCTGTCTTTTTGTAAAAATAGTGTTCTGTTCCGTCTTCGTCAGTATATACATACGGATAATTTTCTGCACTGCTTCCTTTCAGTCCGAATTTATCTGACGTAAACAATGTTTGCTCAATATTCATACGCCAGCCATGACCCACATACGGCATATTTACCTTATATTTTTCATTTGCCATATATCCGTTGTAAACGTGCTGAACCGCCGCCGGCGCATAACCGCTTGCAGTTGCAGCATCGGATGTTACAAACACAAGATTTCCCGAATAATCATTTATATATGCTGTTCCCGCCGTGCCTGCCGAAAAACTTGAATAAGTCCAATAATCCTCAAGACCTTTGTTGTTTCGGTATACTATTGAAAATAACGGGCGGGGCACTGATGATGACGGATAATTTGATGAATAAAACGCCGCACACTGAGCCGCTGTTGACTCATCGGGAGCTTTCAGCATTATTCCGTTATTTGCTTCTCCGTTGTACCAGCGCTTTACGCATGATGTAACATCCCAATCGTGCCATGCGTCAGGCTCGCTCGCTGTAAATATTTCATAATCAACTATATCCGACTCAAAATCAGGCTTATTATTCCAGGTTAGTGTACTTTGAGACCAATTCTCCTTTACATAATATGCACTCACATTCATATCATCATAAAAACTATTGTCTATTATATGAAGATTCACTCTGGCATTTACTATCATATCCCCTTTGTTTAAAGCCGGCAGAGACTTCATTTTCAGATATGATCTATACATTCCTGCTCCAAATGTTCCAACATAAACAGTACCCACATATCCTGTCGGGCTTCCATAGCCAAAAGCTGTGTTTGGCTTAGAGTTATCTGCATATGTACATTCGGATGTCTGCCAATCCTGAGATGTTGTGAACTCGGGATCTACCGTAACAGGATATTTGCATTCATTTAAAAAGGTTTTATCTGCCGTCAGCACAACTGTCAGCCTGCTGTCCTTTTGTTCTGTTATCTTAAGATTTAACTGCGTACTTGTCTTGCCTTCAGCGTCAATCATACAAGGGGCTTTGATTGAATATACAGCTTTTCTTGTTTTATCATAAAGTTCTATTAAATTATCGTTAACCTGTCTTGCTGATAATTTATTTATTCTGTACTCAATCTCAAATTCATTCTGCGCACTGCTGTTTTTAAGAATAAGATTTTCCTTTATTCCTTCTGTATTCGTAATATACTGAATATCTACATTATTATATACATCTTTATATATCAGCTCTGAAGTTAGATTTTTTAAAGCCGTATATTTTTCATTGCCCTGCAATGGTTCTTTATTTTCTACTGTCTCTGCTTTGACTTTATTTGTATTCTTATAGCCCCAGCTTACTTTATATCCCCCGGACTTAATTTTCACCATATTTCCATCCTTGGATTTTTTAGAATAATTAACCTTAATATTGCTCCGTCTATTTGTATACTCCTCATCTGCCGCCTCATCTTCTGTTGCTGCAGAAACGCTTTCTGTTTCAAGGCGGTTGTCATATTCCGTCCACTCACCGCTTTCATTTTTAAAGTGAACCGGCTGTTCATAGCCTACAGCCATATATGATCCGTCATCCAAACGAAATTGTTTTGAGTATTCTTCCCGCTTGTCAATAGCTTCTCCTATGATATTTCCTACCTGATACGGTTCAGCTTCCTGCGGATTGCCTGCCATTTTCTCATTTTCACTTAGAATAATATTTTGCGCAGATACCTGCACCGGCAACATCACTCCCATAAGTACTGTAAGTACTATTGCCGTAGTATTTCTCAATATTTTCTTCTTTCCCATTCCTGCTCTCCTCTTTTATTTTTTATGCGGGGGCTTATCATTTGAAATTTAGAGCCAAAATTTTCCATTACTTTTTATTTATTCATATAATATCATACAAATTTCGACAAATCAATTATAATTTATTTGTTTTTATAATAGTTTATCTATTATAAAATTAATATCAATAAGTTCAATAACTTTTAAACTCGGTTTACTATTTGGCTGCAGTGTATCCGAAAAACATATAATAAGACAAAATAAAAAGGCTGTACACTTCAAATCTAATGAAGTATACAGCCCTATTTTCTCTTTTTTCAGAACATCGGACTCACCGCTTAAACCATCAAAGTTTTACTTTTTATCTCTTATAATCATACTGAGATTCTCAGGCTCTTTAGCTTGCTTAAGCCCCCATATTGAAGCTGATCCGCAAGAGTAAGAGGCAAATTTTTCAGCTGTCTTTTTGATAACAATAGCGGTTATTTTTTTGCTCTTATTAACTTTCATAATTAAATTTTCTCCTTTCTTTAAATTTTTTCAGGATGTATATCAAGAAATTATAACGCTCAATTTCGAAAAGATATCCGTTTTTAAGATGCGTCAAATACTTTTCATATACGCCCTAGTATTATAAGCATTGAAATCATCAGCAATGTGCACGACAACAAAGTACCGTATTGTATTAAATAACAATGCAAAGTAATTGAAATTACGCTTATAAAAAGTGCAATCAATGTTGATTTCAGTTTTAATCCTGCTCTTTTTTCTTTCTTAATCGGCTTATTTTTATTTTCTACAGGACTAAAAATTAAAATAACCGACAGCGATATAAGATTCATTAATAAAATTACATATAGACTGCTGTAATTATTCAAAGTTTCAAATAATATCAGTACCAATATAAATGAAATACATAAAAACAAATTACATTTAAAATATGTATCGGCGTGATAACCGCCTGTAAACTGTCTTGTTGGAATAAATACAAGTAAAAAAATTATACTTTCGGCAAAATGCTTTGTTAATATGCCTATTGTCAGTATTAATGCTATGTTAAGCATTGAAGATAACGCAATCTCCACTCCATATTTATAACAATTAAATTCATCGTTGCTTTGGGATATCTCATCTGACTCAACAAGAAAATTGGTGATCTTCTCTGACAGTTTTTCCAACAAATCTCTCACCTCTTTATTGTAACTATATATCGCAAAATTTAACATGTCTACAGTTTTGGCACAACTTGTGAAATATTGGCACATAATGTAAAAAAGTGCTTCTTTACGAGTTACAAGAAACACCTTTTATATAAAATAAATTACTGATATTTTAATAATATATTACAAACAAAACAATTACCATCTTCAAAGAAATCTGCTATTCCATTATACTTTTTTGCTATATCTGTAATTATTTTCGTTCCCAACCCATGAAACTGCTTATCTCTTTTAGTTGTATTTAGCTCAGGATTATTTGCAATAATCGGTCTGTCAACTGAATTTTTCATATTAAACACATAATTTGAGCCGTCTTTTTTGATGGAAAAGTATATTTGTCTGTTATCACTGACCTTTCGGCAAGCCTCAATAGCATTATCAAACAAATTACTAATCAGACTGCATAAATCAAGATCATCTATGCCGTTAAAGTCTGATACTGTAACAATGGAGGTCTCAATATTTGAACATTTAGCTATCTCTGCTTTACAGTTGACTACGGCATTAACTATATGATTATTTGTATTAACAAATGCCTCTGATACGGACATGTGATTGAGATAATCACCAACATACTTTTTGGCGTTAATTACATCTCCGTTCTCTAATAAAGATGCAATTACAATGTTATGATTTTTAAAATCATGATATATCTTCTTTATAGTCTCATATTGATTTTTGGTGCTTTCTGTATACTGCTGCTGATATTTCTGCTGAATGCGAAGGAGCTGATTTTCACGAACCGCACTGTTTTTTTTGCTTAAATTAACTACAAGATACACAGTAACAATATTAATGATTATCAATCCGAATATACACAGCACGATTAAACTTCTGATATTATCCGAAACCTTCTGCATTGCTATAAATGTAAGGAACAATGAAATCACTATACTCATAAATAATACCGACAAGATCAATACCCATTCACTGTTGCTCAAATCACTTTTGTTTTCATTTCTGAAAATTCCCAGAGTAAGTTTATATATGTATATAATAATAAGCTGGCATACTACAATACTGATAAACCGCTGCAAAGACTGATTTGAAAAAATATCAACTACAGATTTTTGAAATAAAACAGCAGAAAAATTAGCTATTAAAGCAGTGATTATACTGATAAATATTACGCAAAAAGAGGATAAGAACAGTTTTTTCAGAATTTTTCCTTTAAGCTGCAGCAGCGAATAGGCAAAAACTATTGCTATATATGCACACATATACAAACCCTCAAAATCAATCAAATAGTTTACAACAGTTATAACGGCAGTCAATAAAAAACTGCATAACAGTCCTCCGCTTTTTATAAAAGACCTGTTATGTTTATCCCCGAGAATCGCATACACATAGTGGGAAATAATAATTCCCTGAAATAAATTTACGCCTACTTCAAATAATACCCACAAAAAATCCTTCATACTAATTTCCTTAAATACAACGTATATTTTTCAATGATTTCTTTTTTAAGACTCCTGCTTATAGGCAATGATCTGTGTATAACTTTAAGATGAAGCTCATCACTGCTTTTGTCAATAAAGTCAACATACCTCAAATCAACGACATAACTCTTATGTATACGAATAAAGTCATATTGCTCAAACTTCAGTTCACATTCTTTAATAGTAGATCTAAGCCTAAACGGCGTATCTTCCCCGTTAACATGAAAGTTTACATAATGCTTATCGCTTTCAAAATAGATGATATTTCTTATAGGTACAACACGGCTTCTTGAAAATTCATCATCAAATATGAAAGTTTCGTTTTGCTGGCTATGAATCAACAGTTTTCTTACAACATTTTCAAGGTTCTGATTTAATGAGCCGTTTGCACTCTTTTTCACAAAGTAAAAAGGCTGATAATCAAAACTGTTATACACTAACTCCGAATGAGATGATATAAACACAATATAGCATTTCAAAAACTCTGCCCGAATAGCTTTAGCTACATCAAAACCTGTAAATCTCGGCATATCAATATCAAGAAAAATTGCATCGAACTCATTTTTTCTATGTGCCTCAAGCAATGCTCTTCCCGAAATAAAGCAAAGTATTTCAAAATTAGTTATATACTTTTTAAAAATATTATGCAAAGACGACTTTAAAAATATAAGCACTTCTCTGTTATCATCACAAACGGCTATTCTCATTTTGTTTTCCACTCCTAAAATTATTTTATACAACTACATTACATAATAAATATTATATTTTATACAATAAAATCAAAGCAAATCGGCTTTTTGGTGCTGATAGAATATTGTTTAATGCATTTCATGCCAAAATCTTTGATTTCATGGGCTTCTGTTGACATTATATCACAAAATAATAATTATTTAAACAAGTTTATAGAAATATTTTATTTTTAATAAAATTGTTAATTATCTGCAATTTATGACAAATCTGAACCTCTTGTGCCAATCTTATTGATTATTTAAAAATATCGGTTATAATTAAATTACACAATATTTTTACACGATTATATTAATTTATATATTGACACTGCATCAGCTGTATTTATATGTATCATACAATTAATATATTGTCAATATGTTGTGAATAATCTCGTAAAATAATTTTCAAATATAATAATATAGATTCTTTCATCTGTATATTATTATAGTAAAAAACCTTTGAAAAAATCATTTCACAAGTATCTGCAATTGACAAGACGGTATTAAATGATTAGTTGCAAATATTACAGAAATGTTTTTTTATAACATGTATGCGTGATTTTTAATCACACATAACAAAAAAGGATTTTGCAGCAATGCAAAAGCTTCTATAAGTGAAAGGTGTGATAAAAATCATGTACTCCGTCTGATTAGTGAAAGATAAAATCCCAAATGGTTTTACACATTAAGCAGACCCAACAACATCTTGGACGTACATTGTCCAAACTACAATTGAATATTTTTTTAATAAACGGAAGGATGAAGAAAGTATAATTTAAATTTGGCTCATAGAGAAATCAATATTAATCAACATAATACAACGGTTTAAATGAGCAAGGATATTTGAATAAGGAATTAGTTTTCTTCCGAACAGTGCCGAATAACTAACACGGCAGATGTTAATTTTTCTGTTTATGTGCAGAAATGCACGAAACCACTGTGTGGAACAGACATAACTGCTCCGGCACCTTGTTTGCAGGAGGTCAAAATAGATTTACAGACGATTTACTTTGGCTGACCCGCAAAATTAAGCTTTATGCTTACGGGGTGTTAGAGAGCATACGCCGCATTCCGTGCAAAATAAAATTGTATGGCTGTCAATGCGGTAAAAATGCTTTCCGTGTGAACAATACGCAATTGTTCAAAACTGCAGGAGATTAGCAATACCCACAAAGCACAAACAAAACACGAGTAGAACACAAACAAAATACCCGAATATTAAAATTTCGGAATTGAAAATTTTAAGGAGGTCCCTTTATGAAAAAGATTATGAGCATATTGCTAACTGCATTGATGGCATTCTCAGCTATTACTGTTGGCGCAGTATCAGCATCAGCAGCCGAAGAAGATACCGCTCCGGCTCTTGCAGCAGGTTCAAAGATTTTCTTTGATAACACCAACACAAAGTGGGAAGAAGTTTATTTCTACGCTTGGAACTACGGTTACTTCGCTGACAGCGTTCCAATGGAAAAGGTAGGCGATTCAAACGTTTATGAAATCGTTGTTCCTCAGGATGTACCAGACGGTGCAGAATACTTCCTCTTTAAGAGCAAGGCTGACTGGAGCGGCAAGCAGACTCCTAACCAGACAGTTGAAACAGGCAAAAACACCTACACTCCTGTAGTTGATGAAGATGGTAATGTAACTTCTGTTACTTTGTCATCAACAGATTATACTGTTGAAACTGAAGTTGCTATCACTCCTTATTCAAAGAGCTTTACAGGTTCAATCAACGTTACAGTTTACGCTTTCAACACAGGCGATGCAACTGCAACATATCAGATTAATAACAATGCTCCTGTAGCTTTCACAGGTTCTGAAGAACTTCTTCTTACAGAAACATCAACTGTAACTGTTACAGCCGGCACTGCAACAACATCATGCACATTTACAAAAATTAGCGATGCTGTAATTACAGTTATGGCTACAGGTTACACAGGCGATATGTATGTATATACATACGGCGGCGACAGAGTAGCTCCGGGATTTGCTCCTATGGAAAGCCTCGGTGACGGAATGTATACTTACACTCTCAACGGCTCTGCTCATGTTATTTTCACAACAACTAACGATTGGGCTACTGCTAAAAAGTTCTTAATTTATGACGAAAACAATGTACTCCTTGCCGATCAGGAACCATTAGTTAATGCAGGTGATACAGTAACATACAACTTATCATTAGCACAATAACAATTAAACATACAATAATTAAAAAATAATTTTATATTTTATCTCTTGCAGTATTCTGGTCTGTGGGAGCGGCATTTTTGCCGCTCCCTATACCAGTTTATAAGCTATATTTTTATATATCATATTCATCATAAGAAAGGGTGTCAATTATGAAAGCTGTTAAACAGCGGCACAAAAAGCTGTTAAGCCTTATATTGGCATTTGCTCTGGTATTAAGTGTTTTCAGTATTATGCCTTTCTCTGCTTCTGCTGCAATAGGGGATACCGCTGTTATTGACGGAATAACCTACACGGTTACAAGTGAAATTTACGGTTCTAATACTGTTTCAGTTACGAGTTTTGATAACAGCTACACCGATGTTGTTATACCTGAACGGGTAAACGTAAGTGGAACTGAATATTCGGTTACATCCATCCTTGCATTTTCCGGAAATACAATTATTGAATCAATAAATATTCCGGGTACCGTAATAAGCTTGGATAAAAGCGCATTCAGTGGCTGTACATCACTAAAGAAAGTTATTCTTAACGAGGGTACAGAAACAATAAATATGAATGCCTTTTACAACTCCGGTATTGAATCAATTTCATTCCCAAAAACACTAAAGACTTTGCCTCTTGCGTCTATCCGTGGCTGCACAGCTTTAAAAGATGTTTATATTTATTCTGATGTTGATATTAAAGGTAGTGCTTTTAATAGCGATAACAATTTAGAAAATGTATATTGCTATGCTCGTAACATTATATTTGCATCTGCCGCATTCCCAACTACCGTTAAAAATATGTACGGATATGTAGGAAGCACAGCAGAAACATATGCAAATACAAAAGGTTATAATTTTATTGAAATACAAGAAGAAGACTCCACAACAGAGCCTGTACCAACAACTGAAGAATCAACAGAGGTTACAGACCCTGTTGCTACAACAGAACCTTCAACAGAAGAGCCTACTGAGCCAACAGCCCCTACAACAGCTACAGAGGCAACAGAAGAGTATACAACAGAACCTGTGCCCACAACTGAAGAGCCCTCAACACAGCCCGAAACCACAACTGAAGAACCCTCGACAGAGCCTGTGCCTACAACAGAGCCTGACACTTCCATTTTTAAATGGAAAGCAATATATAACAATACCGCTGTGGAAATTACCGGGCTGAAAGATGATTATATAAATCAGGTAAGTGTTGAGATACCCGATGAGATAAACGGTCTTCCTGTTACGGTAATCGGTGAATCTGCTTTTGAGCGCGGTCAGGTTATGTACCTGACAATCCCTGCATCTGTAATTGTTATTGACAATAACGCTTTCAGGGATTGCAGTAACTTAACCACAGTCACCATCGCTGAAAACAGCAAACTTCAGAAAATAGGCAATGAAGCATTCTACAGAACAAACGGCGGAGGAGATAACCTTAACGCTATTGATTTGCCTGAATCACTAAAGCTTTTAGGTTACCGTGCCTTTTTCAACAGAGCTAATCTGCTCACAGTTAAGATATACTCAAAAGATGTATATTTTGGCGACGCAGCAAAAGGCAGTGAAGTTTTTGACCTCTACTCAGGAACAAGCAACATCAAGCTCTACGGTTTTACAGGAAGTACAGCTGAAGCATATGCTGCGCAAAAGGGGCATTCTTTCCGCTATCTCGACCTCAACACAGACGAATTACAGGAATTGTACAACAAAGCTGCTGCTATTGATGCCAGCCTTTACACACAGGAATCTTACGCAAACCTCTCAGATTCAATGAAAGCCGCAAAGAAAATGCTTGCAAACAGAGATGCTACTCCAGCACAGATTGAAGAATGCATTGCAGACTTGCAGGCAGCAATTGACGGTTTAGTAATTTATGTTGCAACCTCTACTGAAGAACCCTCAACAGCCGAACCCACAACTGCTCCTATTGAATATATGGAGTATGTTATGGGTGACGCAGACGGTAACGGCAGAGTATCAATTTTAGATGCAACCTGTATTCAGAAGCACATTGTAGAACTAATAAAACTTACAGGCAAAGATTTGGCTGCCGCAGATATCAATGGTGACGGGCTTATCAGCATTCTTGATGTAACCCTTATGCAAAATTGGATTGTCGGCAACGAAAATGACAGGGACTACAAAATCGGCGAGTTAGTACAGACCGAAGTAATTCCTACTCAGCCTGAAACACAGCCCACCACTGAGCCGACCCCGCCGTCAGACATAACCTTCTATGTTCCTAACTATGTTTCCTGGCTAACTGATATGGGCGGCAAAATGTGGCTGTACAACGACGCAACTGCCGAGTTCACAGTAATGGATTATGATGAAGAAGAAAATTGCTTCTTTATTGATATTCCTGAAAACTGGTCCGAATTGTCTCTTTACAGAACCCCTTATGAAACAACTGAAGAGGAATTCGATATTAACTCATCATGGGACGAAGATACACAAACCGGTGTTATTCTAAACAAATGGGTTAATCTTGGCAGCAGAGGCGAGAACAACTGTTACAAAATTATTGGTGACGGTGAAGGATTGTATACAACATATGATCCCTATGTTCAGCCTGATGACGAGAGAACAATTTACTTTGACAACAGCAAAACAAAGTGGAGCACTGTATACATTTACGGATGGTCATTTGGAATATATAATGAATTTATTCAAATGGAACCTGAAGGAAATGACATTTGGTCCTACACATTCTATGACAATTTGCCGATTGACGGAGTAAAAGGATTCTTATTCGTTAACGGATCAAGCTGGTCAGGAGCAACACAAACAGGCGACCTTTGCACACAAGAAGGCAAAAACCTGTTTGTTCCCACTCCCGGCGGCAGCAAAATAAGCGGTAAATGGGATGTTTACACCCCTTAAAACCAATTTAATGTAACGATTTTTATATCAAACAATCTTCACTTTTTATAATTTATTGACTCTAAATTATTGACTCTCTAAACGCCCCTTGCAGGTAAATCCTGCAAGGGGCGTTGTCTATGGTATAACAGAGATTTTTACTGTGATTATTTATCCGTTGCTATAAAAAACTTTCGTATTCAATAAAGCTTTTCCAAACTGTACCTATAAAAAAATAAAAAACTGTATATTTTCAAACATACAGTTTAGTAGTATAATGCAACTGTACTTACAAAATAATTCTATATTTTGTAAATTATCAGATACAATTTTTATGACAATAATGTATACGGAGACTAAAATGGTTAAAAAAGCGGCTGTAATCAACGACCTTTCAGGATTTGGCAAGTGCTCGCTCACTGCATCTATTGCAGTGTTATCTGTAATGGGTATTCAACCCTGCCCCGTACCCACTGCAATTCTGACAAACCAGACAGGTTATGAAAATTATTATTCCTGCGATTTCTCAAAACACATGCACAACTATACAGATATATGGAAACAAAATGATGTAAGCTTTGACGGCATATATTCGGGATATGTCTCCAGTGCACAGCAAACAGATATTATTTCGGATTTTATATCGACGTTTAAAAAATCATATACGCAAGTTTTGGTTGATCCGGTTATGGCTGATGACGGTAAAATCTATTCCGCTTATAATAGCACCACCTGCAAAAAAATGTGTGAACTTATAAAGAAAGCAGATATAATAACTCCTAATCTTACCGAACTTTGTATAATTTCCGGTCAGGACTACGGCGAGCTTGTTAAAAAGTCCGATGATAAAAATTATCTTGAAATTATTGCAAACCTTGCCAAAAAAACTGTTTCTGAAATATGCCCCAGTGTTATTGTAACAGGAATAAAAAAAGACAGCTTTATTTACAACGGCGTTTTTACAGCAAACGAAAATTTTTTTGTAAAATCTAAGCAGTACGGCGACAGTTTTTCGGGAACAGGAGATATTTTTGCTTCCGTTATATGCGGTTGTATACTTAACGGCATAAATATAAAAACAGCAGTAAACATTGCAGCTGAATTTCTGGAAAAAGCTATTTTAGATACAATAAAAACTGATTATGATAAAAACGACGGTGTAAACTTTGAGAAATATCTTTATACACTTGCTAATAAGGGAGGTCGCCATGAACAATAAAGTATACTCAAAAAACTCATACAATTCTAAACTTAATGTAAAATTGCTTGCCTTTACTGCTATGTTTGCCGCACTTGTGGCTGTTGCAACAGCATTCATCAAAATTCCTACTGCTCTCGGATATCAGCATCCGGGAGATTCAATGGTGTATCTTGCCGCCTGTATTTTGCCGGGACCCTACGGCATTATTGCGCCGGCTGTCGGCGGAGCTCTTGCAGATATTATTTCAGGGTATGCATACTGGGCAATTCCTACTTTCATTATAAAAGGACTTAATGCCGTACCATTCGTTATTTGCACAATGATACTTAAAAAGTACAGCAGAGATAATAGAATTATAAATATTCCAACTCTTACAATGCTCATTCCCACAACAGCAGTAACTGTTTTTGGTTATTTAATTGCAAATGCAATTATTTACGACTGGACAGCAGCTATGGCAGAGCTGGTAACATGGTGGGTACAGCCGGGCGTTGGCGCAATTATTTTTGTTGCAGCAGGACTCGGACTTGATTCTATCAAATTTAAACAGCGTATTTGCTCAAATATTACAAGAAAGTGAGAAAACTAATATGACTGCCCCTAATGAGGAAATAATATATATATATAAAGATAAGGTCTATCTTAATATTACAAATAAATGTCCCTGCGCCTGTACTTTTTGCATAAGGAGTCAGAAAAATGCAATTGGCAATGCATCAAACCTGTGGCTTGACCATAATCCATCATTTGAAGAAGTAAAGCAGGCTGTGGATAAGTTTGATTTCAGCGGTTTTGACGAGGCTGTTTTCTGCGGTTACGGCGAGCCTGTGAATTCATTTGATGTGCTGGTACAAACAGCAAAATATTTGAAAGAAAAGACCGGTATAAAACTTAGAGTAAATACCAACGGTCTTGGAAACCTGATTAACAAACGGGATATCTCAAAAGAGCTTTGCGACTGCGTAGATTCGGTTTCAATAAGTCTTAACTGCTCTGACAAAGAAAAATATTTTGAAACTGTCCGTCCTAAATTCGGCATAGTCTCATATGATGCTATGCTTGATTTCGCAAAAAAGTGTAAAGCACATACAAACAGCGTCATGCTGTCGGTAGTTGATGTAATCGGCGAAGAAGAGGTTGCTAAGTGTCAGCAAATTGCCGATAATCTTGGAATATTTCTGAAAGTAAGAAAATTCAGCAATTAACCATATAATCATATAATTTAAAACGGCATATCAGCCTTAAAGGTTGATATGCCGTAAAACTTTTATTAATATAGTATTAAATTTAATGAGGATACCTGTTAATAAGCTCACACAAATCATACGGTGTTGCCTGATATACAAAATAATTCAGCCAATTCGTATACAGCAAGTTTGCATTGCTTCTCCACACCATTGCAGGTATTTTTGACGCATCATCTTCAGGAAAATAGTCATACGGAACCGGAGGATTAATTCCTTTGTTTTTATCACGAAAATATTCCTTTGCAAGAGTATCCCTATCATATTCAGCGTGACCTGTAACAAACACCTGTCTGCCGTTCCTGCTGCATATTATACTTACACCTGCTTTTTTTGATACTGCAAGTATCTCTAGTCCCATACACTTTTTTATTTCTTCTTCACACAAGCCGGTGTAACGCGAATGGGGAATTTTAAATGTATCGTCAAATCCTCTCATTAACTGATGATGAGGGTTTAAAACTGTATGCGTGTAAATTCCGCTCAGTTTTTCAGGCAGCAAATGTTTTTGAATTCCATAATGGTAATACAGTCCTGCCTGTGCTCCCCAACAAATGTGGAATGTGGAATAAACATTACGTTTTGACCATTCCATAATTTCACAAAGCTCATCCCAATAATCAACATCCTCAAAATCAAGCTGTTCAACAGGCGCTCCGGTAATTATCATTCCGTCAAAACTCTCATTTTTGACCTGTGTAAAAGTCTTGTAAAAGGCTGTGAGGTGATGGGGAGATGTATTTTTCGAGGTGTGAGACGCCATCTGTAAAAGCTCAATATCAACCTGAAGCGGACTGTTTCCTAAAAGACGCAAAAGCTGAGTCTCTGTTTCGATTTTTGTAGGCATAAGATTTAAAATGATAATCTTCAGCGGACGGATATCCTGCTTAAGAGCAACCTCATTAGGCATTACAAAAATATTTTCAGATTCCAGTATTTTAATTGCAGGCAAATTGCTTTTTACCTTAATAGGCATTTTCTCACCTCCGTTTCAGTTAGTTTAATCCGATTAAATTAATACTGCTTACCCCAGAAAACCATATGCTTTGCAGGCTTACCGCAGCATACACAGGTGTCTGCAAGATGTTCTTCCTCAAACGGAATACATCTGCTTTTTACGCCACCGGTAACATCTTTAAGTTTATCCTCGCATTCACTGTTGCCGCACCACATTGCTTTTATAAAGCCGGGCTTATTCTTTGCGGTTTCAATAAATTCTTCATAACTTGTAGCAGTGAATGTCTTTTCCTGAGTATTCTTAAGCGCACGTTCATACATAGAATTGTGAATATCCTGCAATAAATTCTCTACAAAATCACTAAGATTGTCAAGCGAAACAAAAGACTTTTCACGAGTGTCACGGCGCACAACAACACACTGGTTTTTCTCGATATCCTTTGGTCCTATTTCAACTCTTACGGGCACGCCTTTCATTTCATATTCTGCAAACTTCCAGCCGGGGGCATGATCAGAATCATCAAGCTTTACTCTGAACTTCTTCATAAGCTCGGCTTTAAGCTCATTAGCCTTCTCAAGCACGCCCTCCTTGTGCTGAGCAACGGGTATAACAGCAACCTGAACAGGAGAAATCTTAGGCGGAAGAACAAGACCGTCATCATCAGAATGCACCATTATTATTGCACCTATCATTCGGGTTGATACACCCCATGAGGTCTGGTGCGGATAGTGAAGCTGATTATCTTTGCCTGTGTATGTAATACCAAAGCTCTTTGCAAAACCGTCGCCGAAGTAATGTGAAGTGCCTCCCTGAAGGGCAACTCCGTTATGCATCATAGGTTCAATTGTATAAGTCGCCTCTGCACCTGCAAACTTTTCTTTTTCGGTCTTTTTGCCGATAACAGCGGGAATTGCAAGAGTTTCCCTGTAGAAACTCTCATATACATGGAGCATTTTCAAGGTTTCCTCCTGGGCATCCTCTGCAGTTTCGTGCATTGTATGACCCTCCTGCCACAAAAACTCCGATGTACGGAGGAACGGACGGGTTGTTTTTTCCCATCTGACAACACTGCACCACTGATTGTAAAGCTTTGGCAAATCACGGTAAGTATTTATAATCTTTTTATAATGTTCACAGAAAAGTGTTTCGGAAGTAGGGCGAACACAAAGTCGTTCATTAAGTTTTTCCTGGCCGCCGACTGTTACCCATGCACACTCAGGGGCAAAGCCCTCGACATGATCCTTTTCCTTTTGAAGCAGACTCTCCGGAATAAACATAGGCATATAAACATTTTCATGACCTGTTTCCTTAAATCTTCTGTCAAGATCAGCCTGAATATTTTCCCAAATAGCGTAACCGTAAGGTCTGATAACCATACAGCCCTTTACGCCCGAATAATCAACAAGTTCTGCCTTTTTGACAATATCGGTATACCATTTTGCAAAATCTTCGTCCCTGCTTGTAATAGCTTCTACCATTTTTTTATTGTTTGCCATAATATTTTCCTCCGTAACAGGATAATTTATCGTAACATTTCTATTATACACTATATTTGCAATTTTTCAAGTTTTTTGGCTTGATAACCGGGTATAATTATCATCATCCCATTAAAACCGAAAAGGACTGACTCTACATTTCGAGCCAGTCCCACAAAAACAAAGGATAATTACCTGTCAAATTTTCTTCTGTAAGCAAAGAACACAACAGCTGTTCCCGATAACATCAAAACTGCAAGAACTGCTGCAGGAACAGGGCTTCCTGTCTGAACTGCACTGTTGTCCGATTTTAACTTACCGAATGCCGATGGCTTTGCACTGTCAGATGTTGATACGCTATTTGATGTATTGTCCTTATCCGCAGGTTTTTTATTATCATTTACATTATCAGTCTTTTTACTTACAATAGTAAAGTTATATGTAAACGGAACTACACCGTCTTCTGTCCAAACTTCACCTATTGTACTATAATTACCTTCTTTAAGCTTTGGAGCACCTTCCGGAATAAGGTTAAAGAAATCAATAAAAATATCATCCTCACCAAATGTCTCCATCTCACCTGTTTCTTTATTTCTGAGCGTTACAGTCATTCCGGTAACATCTATATCAAGATATTCACAGGGTATCTCGTTATCGTCATCATCATAGTATACATCTTCGTAAACATCCTCTTCAAGCACATATTCCTTGTGGAGAGGATCATCATAAGACACAAACTCATAAATCGTGCTTGTAGGATCATACTCCTGTTCTTTGAGTAAAACAGTATAAGAGGTTTTAGCTCCTTCGTATTCTACCTCTACAGTATAGTTTCTGTATATAAGAGCCATAAATTTTTCGTAATCTTCTTCGGTCTCAATATTAGAGAAATCAAAGTCACTGAATTTGATTGGATCAGCTACCTTTACCTCACACAGCTCATTATCAAGTTTATCTGTTGTTCCGTCAGCATACTCCACGTTTAAAATTGCTCCAGAAAGGTCAATATCCAAAGTAAGTACCGCAGTTTTAAGAGCCTCAATAATCTTGTCAAAGTCAGTTTCATCCTCGCTGATGTCAGCATCGAGAATCAAATCCTCATCTGTGTAAATCAGCTTATCCGGCAAACGCTCAAACTTAATTGACTTTACCTTTTTTGGTTCATCTGGAGATGCAGTCTGTGCAAAAGCACTTACTGAGCAGCTCAATACAAACATAAACGAAATAACAATTGAAAATAATTTTTTCATAACTTCCTCCTAAACTAATTTTTTGTAATTATAACATACAAATCACCAAAATTCCACATTTTTCTAAAAATTTTTAAAACATTTTATATTTTCTTCTTTATAAGCTGCTTATATACTCTTTAATTTATAAATTGATATGAAAATAACAAAAAAAGGACAGCTTTGCACTGTCCTTTTTATATTGATATTTTATTTTGCGTAATCAGTCGCTCTGTTTTCGCGAATGATATTAACCTTAATTTGTCCGGGATACTCAAGCTCCTCTTCAATTTTCTTACAAATATCTCTTGCAAGCGGAATCATACGTTCATCATTTATAATTTCAGGTTTAACCATTACTCTTACTTCACGACCTGCCTGAATAGCAAATGTGCGCTCAACACCGTCAAATGAAGAAGCAACCTCTTCAAGTTTTTGCAGACGCTTGATGTAATTTTCCACATTCTCACGTCTAGCGCCCGGTCTTGCAGCCGAGAGTGCATCCGCCGCCTGTACAAGACAGGCAACAATTGTTTTAGCTTCAACATCGCCGTGGTGTGCATGGATAGCATGAATAACTGCATCGCTTTCCTTATATTTGCGTGCAATATCAACACCAATCTGTATATGTGTACCTTCAACTTCATGGTCAATTGATTTGCCTATATCATGCAGCAAACCTGCACGCTTTGCAACGGTTGGATCAATACCCAACTCGCTTGCCATCATACCTGCCAGATAAGATACCTCTAGCGAATGATTAAGCACATTCTGACCGTAGCTTGTACGATAACGAAGTCTGCCGAGCAACTTAATAATTTCAGGATGAACATTATGCACGCCGGCTTCAAGCACTACTCTTTCGCCCTCATGCTTAATAGTTGCGTCAACCTCTCGTCTTGCCTTTTCTACAGTCTCTTCAATTCTCGCCGGATGAATACGTCCGTCTGAAATAAGTCTTTCAAGTGCAATTCTGGCAACTTCACGCCTTACCGGCTCAAAGCACGAAAGCGTAATTGCCTCAGGGGTATCATCAATAATTAAATCAACACCCGTTAGTGTTTCAATGGCTCTTATGTTTCTTCCCTCTCTGCCTATGATACGTCCTTTCATCTCATCATTCGGCAGCGGTACAACTGAAATTGTTGCCTCCGCAACCTGCTCCGCAGCAAGCCGCTGGATAGCCAATGAAATAATGTTTCTTGCTTTCTCGTCAGCTTCTTCCTTAAGCTGTTCGGTATATTCCATAATTTTTACCGACTTTTCATGTACAAGCTCGTTTTCAAGCTGTGAAAGCAAATAACTTTTTGCCTGCTCTGCAGTATAGCCCGAGATTTTTTCAAGCATCTCAAACTGGCTCTTTTTAAGGGTTTCAATCTCCTCAAGCTTTGCGTCAGCTTCCTTAAGTTTCTTGGCAACTTTCTCTTCTTTTTGCTCCATATTATCGAGCTTTCTGTCAAGAGTTTCTTCTTTCTGCTGAATTCTTCTTTCCTGACGCTGCACTTCCTTGCGGCGGTCGGAAATCTCTTTCTCACTTTCAGTTCTGAAGCGATGAACCTCATCCTTACCCTCAAGGACTACTTCCTTTTTCCTTGCTTCAGCTGTTTTAATAGCATCTGCAACAATCTTCTTTGCCTCTTCTTCAGCACTGCCTATTTCCTTTTCGGCAGTGTTTTTTCTTATGGCAATTCCAAGGAAAATACCTGCGGCCGCACCAACAATTAATGTAACGACCATACAGATAACTGCAATCCATAACTGCATTTCGGACACCTCCTTAAATTTGATTTTTCCAAACTCAATAATTCCCGATCAAATAACCTTTAAAGGTGCCGTTAAACAAGATATTCAATTTTCATTTTTACAAAATATTTTTTAATATGGATAAGCCTTTTCGACAAATAAATAACAAAAAATGTTATAAAAACTATAAAAAATATCTATATAAACGGCTCTGTAAAGAGTCTGATTAAAAAAACAAAAACAAATCTTTATTTCTCTCTGATCTGTTTTTGCACAAAATCCGCAATTGCAGAATTCTAAATTAATTTTATAATAAAAAAATACAATTGTCAAGAATAACTATGGCACAAATGCAAATAAATAATTGCAATGTATATTAATATCTTGTAATTTTTGTCCATATCAATAACAAAGATGACCAAAAATGCGAAGTAAATTCGTATTTTTTACATAGTTTGTAAAAATTGGAAAATTTTTTCGTTAAATCTTTATCAAACTATTGAAGAAATGAAAAAAATGTAATATAATAAAACTACCTTAAATTTTTAGGAGGAATTATTTTATGTCAGTAAAAGTTGCAATTAACGGTTTTGGCCGCATCGGTCGTCTTGCTTTCAGACAGATGTTCGGAGCTGAAGGTTATGAAGTAGTAGCTATTAACGATCTTACAGATCCTAAGATGCTCGCTGACCTTCTTAAGTATGATACTGCTCAGGGCGGTTACTGCGGCAGAATCGGTGAAAATCTTCATACTGTTGAAGCAGGTGAAAGTTCAATTATCGTTGACGGCAAGGAAATTACAATTTATGCTAAGCCAAATGCTGCTGAGCTTCCTTGGGGCGAAATCGGCGTTGATGTAGTATTGGAATGCACAGGTTTCTACTGCTCAAAGGCAAAGAGCCAGGCTCATATTGATGCCGGCGCTAAGAAGGTTGTTATTTCAGCTCCTGCAGGAAACGACCTTAAAACAATCGTATACAGTGTTAACGAAGGTACTCTTACAGCAGACGATGCTATTATTTCTGCTGCATCATGTACAACAAACTGCCTTGCTCCTATGGCTGATACTCTTAACAAGTATGCAGAAATCCAGAGCGGCATTATGTCAACAATTCACGCTTACACAGGCGATCAGATGATTCTTGACGGTCCCCACAGAAAGGGTGACCTCAGAAGAGCAAGAGCAGGTGCTGCTAATATCGTTCCAAACTCAACAGGTGCTGCAAAGGCTATCGGTCTTGTAATTCCTGAGCTTAACGGCAAGCTTATCGGTTCTGCTCAGCGTGTTCCTGTTCCTACAGGTTCAACAACAATTCTTACAGCTGTTGTTAAGGGCAATGATGTTACAGTTGAAGGCATCAACGCTGCTATGAAGGCTGCTGCTTCAGAATCTTTCGGTTACAATGAAGATCCAATCGTTTCTTCTGATGTTATCGGTATGAAGTACGGCTCACTTTTTGATGCTACACAGACAATGGTTTCAAAGATTGCCGACGATCTTTATGAGGTTCAGGTTGTTTCTTGGTATGATAATGAAAATTCATACACAAGCCAGATGGTTAGAACAATTAAATACTTCGCTGAATTAGGTTAATCTGCGACTTAACAAATATCGGGCTGTCCTTATAGGACAGCCCTTTTTGTATATTTGATACTCCCATTGCTTAAAACTAAAATTTATATACCGGACATATATAAAAAATCATAAACAAAATAACAAACTATATTTTCACAATATAAAGCATAATTGTAAAACAATTTAACAAAACACTGCAGAAAATTATTTGTTTTAAGGCTAGAAAGCTCCAACAAAGCTGGCAATTATTTTATAGTGAACTTCAGTTATTAAAAAATAAAAAGTCATATTTACCGTATTTTAGGCAAATATGACTGGCAATTTTATTCAGTTGTTTTTTACATAGCTATGTAAAACCTATTATTGTGCTCATCGTTATATCAGATATCTATGTTAGCACTTCTTATAAATTTTGATGACAATTCAGTATCCTTTGCAGATGCAGTATTTCCGGCAGAACACCCTGCTAAAACTATACATATAAATAGCATAGTTAAAAGTATTGATAAAATCCTGCGCATATCAATTCTCCTTTCTGATTAAATATATTTTATAGCATTGCATTCCGATGCATCTTCACCGATTATCATATATTTATATTTTTTTGCCGGGATATTAATTGGCAAATTATAGTATCGGAATTATTTTTTATTTATATTTTAGCAAAAATGGTAAACCCACCTTCAGTACTAATTATCTGATATTTTCACCATCTCTGCATAATTTATTAGTACGGTATAACCCATAACCTTACGCTGATTATAATTTTGTCTGTGTATATGTTACATAATATCACAACATTAGCTGTTTTGTCAATTAAAATTATTTAAGTTTACATTTTATTTTATATATATCTTGATTTATATAAATACTCAGATATTTTTTATGTATAATAATTCATAAAATCCACTTTCTGAATGCACAATAAATATACCAAACATTACAAAACAGAAATAGATAATTTTTCACAGTTCAAACGAATATATTAAAAATTGTTTTGAAAGAATTTTGTGTAAAATATTTTCGCAACTTGTAAATTTTGGTCATATTTTATAAAAAATACACTAAATTTTAGTTTTAATTTTTTTGAATTTGCTTGAAATTAACATATTTTTTTGGTATTATATTAATTGTAGATTAGTTTAATAAGATTTTTTAATACATATTTTTTTGTTATAAGGAGCTGAATATATGAATTACAGCTTTAACGAGGCTCGATCTGCACTTGATGTCTTTCATGCCGGAGATGCTGTGCATGCTTATGACCTGTTCGGTGCACACCTCGAAAGCCGTGACGGCAAGTACGGCGCTGTATTCAGAGTATGGGCACCAAATGCCCTTAGTGTATCTGTTATAGGAAATTTTAACGAATGGAATCAAAATGCTGATTTTATGTATAAAATCAGCAGCGGTTGTTGGGAGATTTTTATTGAAGGCATTACTCAATATACAATTTATAAATACTGCATTGAAACTATCACACATGAAAAAATTCTAAAAGCTGATCCGTTTGCTTTTCATTCTCAGACAAGACCGGATAACGCATCATTGGTTTACGATATAGAAGAATATAAATGGAACGATGAAGCCTGGTTCAGTACTCGAAGAAAGCGCGACAAGTCTAAAGATCCAATGAACATTTATGAAATGCACGCAGGTTCTTGGCGCAAGTATCCTGACGGAAACTTTTTTAACTATCGCAAGCTTGCAGAAGAACTTGTCCCTTATCTTAAAGAAATGCATTATACCCATGTTCAGTTTATGCCTATTATGGAGTATCCTCTTGATGAGAGTTGGGGTTTTCAAACAACCGGTTATTTTTCTGCTACATCACGCTACGGCACCCCCGGTGATTTGATGTACCTTATTGACATGCTCCACAATGAAAATATCGGCGTAATTATCGATTGGGTTCCCTCAAACTTTCCAAAAGACCCTCACGGTTTAGAGTGTTTTGACGGCACCTGTCTTTATGAAAATGAAGATCCTAAAATCGGACAGAGGCCTGCATGGGGCACTTGTCTTTTTAATTTTGCAAGATACGAAGTCATTAGTTTTCTTGTATCTTCAGCTATGTTTTGGCTTGATAAATTTCACATAGACGGAATCAGGGTAGGTGCTCTTTCATCTATGCTGTATCTTGATTACGGCAAGGAAGACGGCGAATGGATGCCAAACAAATTTGGCAGCAAAGAAAATCTTGAGGCTATTGACTTTATTAAACGTCTCAACACCGCAGTGCATATGTATCATCCCGATGTTATGATGTTTGCCGAAGAAAACACCTCGTGGCCAAAGCTTACAAGCAAGATTGAAGAAGGCGGTCTGGGATTTGACTTTAAATGGAATATGGGATGGATGAATGATATGCTCCATTACATGTCACTAAATTCCATGTGGAGACCTTTTAACCACGATAGTCTTACATTTAGCTTTTTCTATGCCTTTGCAGAGCGTTTCCTTCTTCCTGTTTCTCATGATGAAGTATCGCACGGAAAAGGCTCACTAATAAATAAAATGCCAGGCCAGTATGATGAAAAATTTGCGGGTGTCAGAGCATTTATTGCCTATATGTATGCGCACCCGGGCAAAAAACTCATATTCATGGGCACAGAAATCGGCCAGTTTGAGGAATGGGACGTAAATTCAGCAATACAATGGGATTTACTGTCATATAACTCCCACCGTGAATTAAAAGAATTTTTTAAAGAAATTAATAAATTTTATCTTGAAAACAAACCGTTTTATGAGCTTGACACTGTATGGAAAGGGTTTGATTGGATACATCACGACGACTATACAAACAGCGTCATTGCATTTAAGCGTACAGACAGCAGCGGAAATGAGATAGTTGCTGTATGTAACTTCCAGCCTATCGCGCGTGAAGGATACTTTATCGGCGTCCCTAAACATGGTTTGTATGATGAAATATTTAATTCGGATGAACTGAGATTTGGAGGCACAGGTGTTTCCAACGGTAAGGGAATAAAAACTGAGCACATGAAAATTCACGGCTGCAATCAGGGTCTTTCACTGACACTTCCGCCTCTCGGCGTAATTTATCTAAAATGTATGCAAGAACTAGATTCATAATAAATCATTAAATTTATTTTCCTGCGCGAATCAACGGCATTTATCGGCTTTTCGATATTTGCCTTTTCGATAAAATGTTATAAACAAATCGGAGGTATTATAAATGTTTCCAAAAAAGGAAGTAGTTGCCATGCTGCTTGCAGGCGGTCAGGGTTCCCGCCTCGGAGTACTCACAAAAAAGCTGGCAAAGCCTGCCGTACCGTTCGGCGGCAAATATCGCATTATTGATTTTCCTTTATCAAACTGTGTAAACTCAGGAATTGAGGCAGTCGGCATACTTACTCAGTACCAGCCATTAATTCTCAACGAGTATATAGGCAACGGTCAGCCATGGGATTTGGACGGTATGCACTCAGGTGTCAATTGTCTCAGTCCTTATCAGGCTGTCGACGGTGCGGACTGGTACTCAGGCACTGCAAATGCAATTTATCAGAATATTAATTATATTGAGCGTTATAATCCCGAATATGTTGTAATCCTGTCAGGCGATCATATTTATAAAATGGATTATAACAAAATGCTTGAATTCCACAAAGAAAAGAATGCTGCCTGTACAATTGCTGTAATTGATGTTCCGCTCGAAGAAGCATCCCGTTTTGGTATTCTCAACACTTATGATAACGGCGAGATTTATGAGTTTGATGAAAAACCCGAGCACCCAAAGAGTACCAATGCATCAATGGGCATTTATATTTTCAGCTGGAAAGAATTGAAAAAGTATTTAACTGAGGATGACGCAAAAGAAACTTCAAGTCATGACTTTGGAAAAGATGTCCTTCCTGCAATGCTCAATTCAGGAGAAAGAATGTTTGCTTATCCGTTTGAAGGATATTGGAAGGATGTCGGAACAATCGACAGCCTTTGGGAAGCTAATATGGATCTGCTTGATCCTAAGGTTACACTCGATTTGAAGGATATTTATTCAAGAAATCCAATGATGCCGCCCCACTATATCGCAAATGAAGCGAGTATTCAGAACTCACTTGTAGCCGATGGCTGCAATGTTTACGGAAATCTTGAGTTTTCAATTCTTTTTTCAGGTGTTACAATCGGCAAAAATGCTACTATTAACTCCTCAATAATTATGCCGGGTGCTGTGATTGAAGAGGGCGCAAATGTACAGTTTGCCATCGTTGCAGAAAATACTGTTATTGGCAAAAATGCCAGAGTAGGACAAAAACCCGAAGATGTTGAGAACCGTGATAATTGGGGTATTACGGTAATTGGTGCAAATACTAAAATTTCAGAAAATGCTGTAATAGTATCAAAAACTATGATTGACAGCGACACGGAGGTGACAGGAAATGAGGAGTAATAATGTACTTGGTTTTATTTTTGCTGCATCACTTGATGACAAAATTCCTGAGCTTGCCTCATCACGAACAACCGCAAGTGTTCCAATTGGCGGTAAATACCGGCTTATTGATTTTGAACTTTCAAATATGTCTAATTCAGGAATCAACAATGTAGGAATAGTTGCCAAAAATAATTTCCAGTCACTTATGGATCATGTGGGGTCAGGAAGCGCATATGATTTATCAAAAAGAAGAAGTAATCTTTCAATTCTTCCCCCATACGGAGGCAAAACATTTTCTAACCATGTTGAAACAATTTACAATATGCACGGCTATATAGAGCACTGCCGTGAAGAATACGTGTTAATCTCTCAAAGTAATGTTGTAACTAATATAGATTATAATGAGGTTTTTGATTTTCATTCTAAAAATAACGCTGACATCACTCTAATTTATAAAAACGGCGCTATTCCTAACGGCTATGACAGACCTATGACGGTAGATACTGATGAAAGCGGAAGAGTAAAACAATTTTTTGTAAAACCCGAGATTGGCGAGGAAACCGTTAGACACAACCATGCATACGGATCTGTACTTATTAAAAAAGATTTGCTTATGCAGGAAATCCGCAAAGCATTAAGCGTAAATCAGCTTGATATAAAGCGCCTTATTCAGGATTCTATTGATAATTGCAGAGTTTTTGCCTTTGAAAACAAAGGATACTGTGCTGCAATCAGTTCAATAAACGATTACTTTTTATTTAATATGGATTTAATGAAAAAATCTGTAAGAGATGAACTTTTCAATCCTCTTCGCCCGATATACACTAAAGTACGCGATGATGCTCCGTCACGTTACGGTCTGATGTGCAATATTAAAAATTCGATAATCGCACAAGGCTGCGTAATTAACGGAGAAGTTGAAAACTGTATAATATCAAAAGGTGTTTATGTTGGAGAAGGCGCAAAACTAAGCAACTGTATTATTATGCAGGATACAAAAATAGGTTGCAATACTAACCTGAATTATGTTATTATTGATAAGGATGTAACCATCAAAGATGGTCGTTCATTAATGGGATTTGATTCTTATCCCATATATATCGCTAAAAAATCTGTTGTATAACAGGAGGTAATCCAGATGAGAATATTATATTGTGCTTCAGAAGCTAATCCTTACTGCGGAAGCGGCGGACTTGCAGATGTTGCAGGAAGTCTTCCCCACACTTTATGCAGAAAGGGACAGGACTGCAGAATTGTTGTTCCGCTATACGGCACAATTCCTCAGGAATTAAAAAATTCACTTAATTTTATTACGAATTTCACTGTGCCGGTTGCATGGCGCCACCAATATTGCGGACTGTTCTGGGCAAGATGGAATGACTGCACTTACTATTTTATTGATAATGAATATTATTTTAAAAGAGGAACTCTGTATGGTCATTATGACGATGCAGAAAGATTTGCCTTCTTCTCACGTGCAATTCTTGAAATGCTTCCTTATATTGATTTCCATCCCGATATTATACACTGCAATGACTGGCAGACTGCACTTGTACCGGTTTATTACTATCTGTTTTATTCACACAGACCCTGGTATTATAACATAAAGAGTCTGTTTACTATTCACAATATACAGTATCAGGGTGAGTACGGCTGGGAAGTTAATACCGAATGTGTCGGTATTCCGGCTTCTGAAACTAAGATACTTGAAATGAATGGAAAACTTAATATGATGAAGGGTGCAATTGAAACTGCTACCCGTGTATCAACAGTTTCTCCAAGCTACGCAGCAGAAATTAAAGACCCATGGTATAGCTGGGGACTTCATGATGAACTTAATTTGCGTCATTACAAGCTGTGCGGTATCAAAAACGGTATAGACACAGTCAGCTATAACCCAGAGACCGACTATCAGCTCTATCGCAACTATTCTAAAGATGATATGAGCGGTAAAGGCGAGTGTAAGAGAGCGTTACAAGAGCGTTTGTGCCTTGAACAGCGCTGGGATGTTCCTCTTGTGGGTATGGTTACGCGTCTTGTATCTCATAAAGGTCTGGATCTTGTAAGAATGGGTCTTGAGGATCTTATGAATACAGAAAATATGCAGTTTGTAATTTTAGGTTCAGGTGACAAAGAATACGAGGACTACTTTAACTATATGCAGGCTAAATATCCAGGAAGACTTTGTTTCTGTCATGGTTTTGTACCGGAACTGGCTCGCAAAATATACTCGGGCACCGATATATTCCTTATGCCTTCGGCTCAGGAACCCTGTGGTCTTGCTCAGATGATTGCGCTGCGCTACGGCACTATACCTGTTGTTCGTGAAGTGGGCGGATTAAAAGACTCTGTATTTGACAGTGCTGATAATTACGGTAACGGATTTACTTTTAAAAACTATGAAACATCTGATATGCAGTTTGCTGTAAGAAGAGCTTTATGGGGAATCCGCAATGATCAGGGCTGGCATCAGCTTATGTGGCGTGCCATGATGAGTGACAACAGCTGGGAACGCTCGGCACAGGATTATATTAATCTTTATAATGATACAATGAGATGGGCATAATAATTTAAGGAGCTGTTTTTACAGCTCCTTAATTTTTTTATGTTCATAAAATTGTAAAATATCGACGGGCAATCAGGGTCGGATAATACCAAAATGTCTGCCTGAACCAAAAACAATGTCATGTTGTTTTTTATCGGTATTACAGGTTATTTAACAGACTATGAAACATGAAAATTAAAGAATCCCTTTCCTTAAGCAAAAATTATTCTGAATAAATACTAAAAACCAGGAGAATAAAATATGAATTTTTCGGATTTGGGAGTATGGGAACTCCTGCAAAAGCAAATGACTTTTAAACAGCTTGGTGAAATTAGCGGTGTAAATATACTTGATTTTGGAAGTGGAAACGGAGCTGTGGCTTCATACTATGCTGAAAAAAATACAGTTACTGCAATTGAACCTGATATTGATACAATAAAAAATAGAATACAAGATTTTAAATATACGCAAATATGCGGTAATATAACCGCATTAACTTCATTCCAGGATAAAACATTTGATATGATCATATGTCATAATGTATTTGAATATGCCGCTGAAAGAGAAGCTGTAATGAAAGAATTTTCAAGACTTCTTAAAATCGGGGGCACCTTATCTGTATTGAAGCATAACCGAACAGGGCGTGTTATGCAAATGACTGTACTGCTGAATAACTTTGAAAGTGCCAACAGTCTTCTAGACGGCAACAACAGTACAGCGCAAAAATACGGTACAATCAATTACTATGATGACGAAGATTTATTAAAATGGTCCGATAGCTTTTATATTGATAAAATTTTCGGTCAGCGTACATTCTGGGATTTACAGCAAAATCAGGAAATACATAAGGATAAAGAATGGCAGAGGAAAATGCTTGAAATTGAAAACAGGGTTTCAACAATTGATGAATTTAAAAATATCGCTTTTTTTCATCACATCATATTAAAGAAAAAATGATTATAAATCCTAAAAAAGGGGTGCTCCACAATGGTCAATGCCACATAAGGAACTTTTATCTATGGAAATTTGTGCAATATAAATTCCCTGCTTGCTACGGTGTAGAACATATGATATACTGTGAGTGAAATCATTTATATATATTATTAGTTTTGTTAGGAGTAATTTATGGAAAATCGGCTTGAAATATTACGTAATGAAATTGATAAAATTATTTTGAATGAGAAATCAGATCATATCCGTATGTATATCTCTCATATGTACGGCGTTGCACGATTTTGTACATTGTTAGCTATGAAAAGGAATTTGAATGTTGAACTTGCTACAATTTGTGGAATGCTTCATGATATATTTTATATGTCCGGTGGCACCAGCGATAATCACGCTGCAAAGGGTGCAGAACAAGCAGAAATGATATTGAAAACAATGAGGTTATACAGTGATGATGAAATTAAAATAGTTACTACCGCTATTTCAAGACATAGTGATAAAAAACACATTCACGGACCATATGACGAATTATTGAAAGATGCAGATGTCATGGATCACTGTTTGTACAATACTGCGTTTCCAATAGCACAGCGGGAAATGGAACGATATTGTAATTTGCTAATAGAATTTGGAATTAACAAGATAAAATGAGTATATTCTTACACAAATTAACACCCTCCGAAGAAACAAACTCTTTCGGAGGGTGTTTTTTTAACTTCCTTATCAGGTGTTGCCAACACAGAGTACCCTTTTTAATATTATAATTTAAATTACTTATTAAAGATTGACATGATATCGTAGAAAGTATCGTCATCCTCATCAGTCTTATCTTTAGTAGTATTGGATTTACTATTCTTATTCTCTATAATAACAGATTCTTCCTCGAGCTTTTTCTTTGCAACCTGACCATCTGCATTAAAACCTGTTGCAATAACGGTTACACTGATTGCATCTTCCATTTTATCATCAATAACAGCACCCCAGATGATATTTGCTTCCTCTGAAACCTTATCTTTAATCATTGTTGAAGCGGCGTCAATATCATCAAGACTTACATCAGCAGAGGCTGTGATGTTAATAATAAGACCTCTTGCACCGTCAATTGATGTTTCAAGAAGCGGACTTGAGATAGCCATATCAGCAGCAACTGTAGCCTTGTCCTTGCCGGTTGCGCTTCCCATTCCCATGTGAGCGTAACCTGCGTCTTTCATAACCGAAGTAACATCGGCAAAGTCAAGATTTACAAGACCGGGCAAAAGAATAAGGTCAGAAATACTTTGAACACCCTGTCTCAATACATCATCTGCAATAGCAAATGCATTCTGCAAAGTAATACTTGTATCAGAAACATATTTTAGTCTTTCATTGGGGACGATAATAAGTGAGTCTACACAAGCTGAAAGTTCTGCTATACCCTGTTCAGCCTGAGTCATTCTTCTTTTTCCTTCAAAAGCAAAAGGCTTTGTAACAACGCCAACTGTAAGAATGCCCATGTCTTTGGCAATCTTTGCAACTACCGGAGCAGCACCTGTACCTGTTCCGCCGCCCATACCGGCTGTAACAAATACCATGTCTGTATCTTTAAGCAAAGCAGCAATTTCGTCTCGGCTTTCTTCGGCAGCATTCTGACCGATAGCAGGCATAGAACCAGCGCCCTTGCCTCTTGTAAGCTTTTCACCGATTTGAATTTTCTGTGAAGCCTTAGAAAGTCTTAAAACGTGTTCATCTGTATTGATAGCAATAAATTCAACATTTTTAACTTCCATTGTTACCATTCGGTTAACGGCATTACCGCCGCCGCCGCCAACACCTATTACTTTAATTTTAGGCATATACTCATTTTCCAATTCCAGTTCAAAAGCCATTTTTTCGTCCTCCTTATATATCTGTCAGTTTTCTGCTGAAAATCCATATTACCTCAGAGTACACAATTATATGATAATATGGTATCATACTTTCGCAGAAATATCAATGCTTTTATGTGGTTTTTCTCTATTTTATTATCATTTTCTTAAAACATAAAACTATTCGGCTTAATATATTGTATCTGCATCATCGTAACCGCCGTCACCGTATAAATCATCAGAATATGCATCATTTCCATAGCCGTCATAATAATCGTTATCGTCATCATAACTGTCGCTGTAGCCGTCATCATAATATCCGTCATCAGTATATGTACCGTCATCCCATGTATAATCTCCATCGCTATTCGGTGTAATCCCGCCGTCACCTGCGGCAGGCACGGTTGTCGGCTGAGTTGTCGGGACAGGCTGGGTTGAAGCAGGCTTATAATGAGAAACCTTTGTCGTGTTACATGCCGAAACATCAAGAGTACCTGAAATTGTTCCTGTATTGTTTGGATCTAGTTTCTCGTTAATTATTGTCATCGCTGTGCGAATTTTATAATCAATATCATCAGGCAGACCTATATTAATTTTAATTCTGCTGTCATAATCAACTGTTATTCCGGAAGTGTCCGTAACATCAAAACCGGTTACTTTCTCAACCTTGTTTACTCTAAGACTTTCGGTAATATTTTCAAGGATTTCCGGTATGTTCTCATCACTAAACGAAACATAATCTCCCGTTTCTGTACTTTTGAGCTTGTCACATTTAAGCTCGGGCAGCTTGTCCGTATTCTCTGAAATTTTCTCAAGGATTCTTCCTTTGGAACTTATTAAAAGATATCCGTTTCCGTTCTTAATAACATAAGAAGGAACAGCATCCGTAATTTTAATTATGACAGTATCCGGAATTGAAAAAGACACACTTGCACTTTCAATGAATGAAAGATTTTCGGTTATCTTTTCAGCAGTATTGGACATAGCTGCCATAAAAATATTTTCCTGCAATTCAACTCCGCTAAATGCTATAATTTGTTCTTTAGTATAATATTTGTCGCCCTCAACCTCTATCTTCTCTGTTTTGAAAAGAACAGTTAAACTCAGAATAACACCTACAACAAGAACAACTGCAAAAATTGCACTGTAAAGAGCAATTCTTCTACGCTTAATCTGCCTGCTTGTAAGCGGCTTTTTTCGTCTGCGGATAACTTCGTTTTCCTGCTCATGAATCTCCTTTGCACGGCGCTCCTGCCTTTGCCGTTCGCCGTATTCGTCTATGTAATAGCCGTCTTCAAAGTCCTTAGGTTTAAGACTTCTTATTTTCTTTTCGCTCTCACGTCTGAATTTTTCTTCACGGCTTAAATTTTCTTCATTTTGTCTTGGGAGTGCATCCAAAGCATCCTTAATCCTGCTGCCAGAAACACTCTTGGAGGACTTTTTAACCTTTTTTTCCTGCTCTTTATGGAATTTTTGCGCTTGCTTTGCAACAGCTTTTCTCTGTTTTTCAAGGCGTTTTCTATCCTTTGATGAAAGCGGTCTTTTATTTTCCAAAGTCAAATCCTCCTTTCAAAACATCCTTTATTTTGTACTTCTTATAATCTATAAACTATTATTAAATCTTTTTAATATTAGCACCGAGTGACGAGAGTGTAAGCTCTAACCCCTCATAGCCTCTTTCAAGATACTTAATTCCGCCAATTTCAGTAATTCCGTCAGCACATAATCCTGCAATAACCATTGCAGCTCCTCCGCGCAAATCTGTCGCCTCAACAGATGCCCCATATAAGGAATTTACTCCCTGAACAACAGCAACCTTGCCTTCTGTTTTTATGTTTGCACCCATACGTACCAGCTCTGACGTATGTCGGTATCTGTTTTCAAAAATATTTTCAACAAATACTGTTGTACCCTCAGCTATACATGACGCTGCCAGCATCGGTGCCTGAGCATCCGTAGGAAACCCCGGATACGGCATTGTCCTTATAGTACGCATAGATTCTAACTTTTGCGGTGCATTAATCTTAAGATTGCCTCCGCTTATTTTTACGGTACATCCTGCATCTTCAAATGCCGGAATAATTGATGCAAGATGACTGCTTATAATCCCCTTTAGTGTTATGGATGAACCCGTAACGGCAGCACATGACATAAGCGTTGCAGCCACAATACGATCCGGAATTATAGTATGCTGTGCAGCCCCGAGTGAATTTACGCCGTCAATAACGATTACTCCCTCGCCGGCACCGTAAATTTTGGCGCCGCATTCATTAAGATAATCTGCAAGATCGCAGATTTCAGGTTCGCGGGCGGCGTTAATTATTGTTGTAGTACCGTTTGCAAGACTGGCAGCTATCATTATATCTTCGGTTGCTCCGACACTTGGAAATGACAGCGTAATTTTTGTTCCGTATAAGCCCTTTGGAGCTTCACATTCAAGAAATCCGTGTTTTTCTCTGATTGATACTCCCATTTTGCGAAACGCCTTAAGATGAAGATCAATCGGACGCGGACCTATTTCACATCCTCCGGGAAACGTAAGACGCGCCTTTCCCGTGCGGGCAAGCATAGCTCCCAAAAACACAATTGAGCTTCTTGTTTTCCTCATAAGCTCATCCGGAATATCATATCTGTCTGCGCTGTCGCCTTTTACAAGTAAAGTTTTATTATAACGCTTGACATCACATCCCAGATACCGCAGTATCCTTATTGACGCTTCAATATCCGAAAGCTCGGGACAATTGTGAATTGTATTCTCGCCTCTTGTCAGAAGTGTAGCTGCAAGAATAGGCAATGCACTGTTTTTTGCCCCCTGCACACACACTTCACCGCTTAGCTTTCGCCGTCCTGTTACAAACAGTTTAGACACAATAACACCCTCTCAAAAAGAATACCTTTACATTCTATGAGAAAACAATGCAGATGTTACTGTTTACTAAAGCACATAATTTGTGTTTAAACAAATTTCACATTAACTATACTAATCCGAGAACCCTTTTAACAACTGAATATATCCTTTCGTTTGCATCTGTAATAGCCATTTTATGCAAATTTCCACTGATTTTCACAAGGTTTTCAGGATTAAGCAGCATTTTATCCGCTTTTTTCATAAGCAAATTGCCCGTTAAATCTTTTTCTTCAATTATTTCAGCAGCACCCGAATTTACCAAAGCCATTGCATTATGATACTGATGATTTTCCGCAACATTGGGAGAAGGAATTAATATTGCAGGCTTGCCCATAGCCTGTATCTCGCTTAAAGTAATTGCACCTGCACGGCAAATAACTAGATCCGCCGCCGCCATACAAACCGGCATATTGTCAATATATGGACGTATATCAAGATTATCACATTTTTCAGTCTCGGTTCCCTTTTCTTCTACAAGCTGAGGGAACCAATCTCCGTAGCTTCCGTAAGCATGAATATGCTGATATCTGCCGTCGATTCCGCTCCTTGCCACCAAGTCAGCGACCGCTTCATTTATTTTTCTGGCCCCAAGACTTCCCCCGAATGAAAGCACAACCGGACGGGCATCAAGCCCCAGTTCCGCTCTTGCCTTTTGTTTATCCGCTGTCAGTATATCGCCTCGCACAGGATTTCCCGTAATTACAAAATCAACATTTTTGTCAAAGTATTTTTTTGCATCCGGAACCGCAAGCATTACTTTTTTAACGCTCTTTGCAAGCATCTTATTAGTTACTCCGGGGAAAGCATTTTGTTCGTGTATAATGCACGGAATGCCCATTTTTGCAGCTGTCCTGATAACCGGACCAGAAACATATCCGCCTGTACCAATACATATATCAGGTTTAAACTCTGATATAATTTTCTTTGCTTCCCTTGACGATGAAAACGTCCTGGATACTGTTTTTATATTTTCAACCATGCTCTTTGGAGAAAAGCTTCTCTTAAAGCCGCTGATTGTAATCGACTTTATATTAAACCCTGCCTGGGGAACAAGCCTTTGCTCCATTCCGCCGCGGTTTCCTACAAACAAAAATTCTGCATCACTGCGTTTATTTTTAATATATCCTGCAATTGCAAGAGCAGGGTTTATGTGTCCTGCCGTTCCGCCGCCCGCAAGCAATACTCTCATAAATTGTCCTCCATATAATTTACTGTCTTTCTATATTTGCCGTTCTTGAGATTGAAAGCACTATGCCCATTTGAGCAAGCAGCATAATCAGAGAACTGCCTCCGTAACTAAAAAACGGAAGGCTGATACCGGTATTCGGAAGCCAGTCTGTAATAACCAATATATTAAGCACAACCTGAATTCCAATTTGTGATGTAAGTCCTATTCCAAGCAGTTTTCCAAACTTATCCTTTGCTCTCAGGGAAAGAGTAATTCCACGCCATACAAGAAGAGCAAATATAAGCAATATCATAGCAGCACCGATAAGACCGAGTTCTTCAACAACAATTGCAAAAATAAAATCATTTTGAGGTTCAGGCAAATAAAGATACTTTTGTCTTGATTGACCCAGACCCAAACCCCATAGTCCGCCTGAACCGATTGCATACAGAGAATTTCGCGTCTGCCATGTTGTCTGCCACATATCTTCGGTAGTATATTCAAGCGCCTGACCCCAGCCGTCCATACGGCTCATAGCATATGAAAGACCTCCGGTAATTGCAAGAAGCAGCACGATTCCTACAAGTGCAACAAGACCTACCGCAAGATATTTTGTTTTCATTCCGCCTATATAAAGCATAAGAACAGTAAGCATACCTATAATTACAATGCCCGAATAATGAGGTTCCAAAAAAAGCAAAAGTGCTGTTGAACCAAAAATTGCAATGCCCGGAATAACACTGTATCTGGCAAACTGCATTTTATTATAATATTTACTTCCCCAGTGTGCAAAGAAAAGTATTATACCAAATTTAGCAATTTCCGACGGCTGAATATTAAACAATCCAAGGGGAATCCAGCGTTTAACACCGTCGGAGCTTGGAAGTATGAGCACTATCATAAGGCACAGATATGCTATGCCGAGAATAATCGGTGCTATTCTGTGAAGTTTATTGTAATTAAAAACAGATAGAGCAGCCATTCCCAAAAGACCCAGTCCGACAAACATAAGCTGACGGAGCAAATAAAAATAACTGTCACCATTTTTATAGTAGGAGTATGCGTAGCTTGCCGAAAACATCATTATTGTACCTATTGTTAGCAAAACAAGAATAATAATACAAAACGGCAGATCTATTCCCATGCCTAAAGAAAACCATTTTGTTTTCTTCATTTTACGTTGACGGGAGGGTCTTACAAAGAATTTTTCATCTTTGATTTTCTGCTCCGAATAATATTCATCATCATATATTTTGTTGATATCTGCCTTAAGCATCATCTTTTTATATGGAGCCAATGACCAATCCCTCCTTTATTAGAATTATTTTAGCTTTAATTATTATTATGTTCCGAAATATGCAAGTGCAAATGCAATTGCACCAAATACTGCTGTTACTGCACTAAATACTGCAACTATTTTCACTTCACTCCATCCGCTCATTTCAAAATGATGATGAATCGGACTCATTTTAAAAAGTCTTTTTCCGTGAGTAAGCTTAAAATATGAAACTTGTAAAACAACCGAAAGTTCTTCGGCAATATATATAATTCCTATAGGAAGAAGCAGTATCGGCATGTTTATTGCAAAAGCAAGAGCACATACAAGTCCGCCTAAAAATAATGATCCGGTATCGCCCATAAACACCTTTGCAGGATGAAAGTTCCAAACAAGAAATCCCAGACATGCACCGGCAGAAGCCGCACCCATTGCCGTAATTCCAAGATAGCTCTGCATACTTGATATCAGCATAAATGCGACGCAGGCAAAAAATGTAACAGAACCGTCGAGTCCGTCAACACCGTCAGTAAGATTTACTGAATTCACCATACCCACAATTACAACAGCAGCAATTATGTAGTAGAAGAACCCTAAATCAATTTCTCCGATGAACGGAATAACAGTAGTTGTACCGTAACCGGCTGCACTGAGAACAACAAGATAGATTGCTGCAACGGCAAACTGCAAAACAAGCTTTTGTATAGCAGTAAGGCCAAGATTGCGCTTTTTTACTACCTTTGTAAAATCATCGATAAAGCCGATAAATCCATTTGCAAGTGCAAGACCGAGTCCGGCAAATATAAACACGCATTCCCTTGGAATATCCGCAAAAAATATATCAATAAAACTTGCTCCGAAAAGAATATAAATAACCGTACTTATTATCGTTACAATTGAAATGGCCGCAATAAACATTATGCCGCCCATAATCGGGGTGCCCTGTTTATTCTTGTGCCAGCTGGGCCCTATGTCAAGAATTGTCTGGCCAAAATTAAGCTTGTGAAGATATGGAATCAAATACTTTCCCAACACTGCTGATATTGCAAATGCAAGTACTGCCGAACAAAATGTCCATATTCCGTATATCATAGATATCTTTCCTTTCAGACGAAACTTATTTTTATAATTTGATTAAGAACTTTTGAAAGCCCCGGCAATATCACATTATCATATTTTGGGAAAGTTTTTCTTCATATAATTATTCTTATTAAAAAACTTTTTAATATGATATGAAATATGCAAAGCGTTTTATAAAGATTAGTTCAGATAATATTAAATCAGTCATTAATCGTTGTTGATGATGCAAATGATACAGTTATGACTGTACCCGGACTCACCGAAGTGCCCTCCGATATACCTTGATTTGTGCTTATACCTTGAGCATTGGTTGCTCCCATGAAGCTTACATTGAGACCGTATGCACTTGCAACACTGTTAACCTCAGAAGGTGTATATCCTACCAAATTGGGCACAATTATTGTTTCTGATTTACTTGTATCATCCGTATACAAAACAATATTACCGCCTGTCTGAATCTTTGAAGATACTGACGGAATCTGTGAAATAACCTTATCGCCCTCACCCTTTACAGTAGTTGTAAAGCCGTCACTCTCAGCCGCCTGCTTTGCTTCGCTTACAGTAAGACCAACATAATCCCCAGCTGACGAGTCAACATATTCAAGCTCGTTTTCTGTGTATTCTGCCTTAATTTCAAGATACGGGAGCACCTCTGTCATAATATTTATAAATACAGGTGCAGATACCTGTGAACCGTAATAAGCATCTCCAGAAGGAGTATCAAAGAAAACAAGCATTGCAATCTGCGGATCATCTGCAGGAGCATATCCGCAGAATGAAGCAATATAGTCTTCGGAAAAACTACTTTGTACCTTTGAACCTATCTTCTCCGATGTACCTGTTTTTCCTGCTACCTTATATCCAGCAACATATCCGGCAGTTGTACCTGCAGTTGCAGTGTTATATGCGAGAATTTCATTCATTTTATCCGAGGTTTCTTTTGATATAACCTGTCGTTTTACCTTTTTTTCAACACTCTTAACAACATTTCCTTTGGAATCGGTGATTTTTGAAACGACATACGGCTGAAGCACATATCCTCCGTTTGCCACAGCAGCACTTGCTGTAATCATTTGAATCGGGGTAATTGAGAAGTTTTGACCGAATGATGCAACCGCAAAGTCAACGTCGTTCATTTTTCCATCTTTCCAAAAAGTATCCTCAGCCTCACCGGGAAGATCAATTCCTGTTTTATCCGAAAAACCAAATCCCTGATAGTATTGATAAAATTTATCTTTTCCTACCAATTGTCCAATCTGGATAAAAGCAGGGTTACAGGAATTACATATTGCCCTCACAAAACTTTGAGAGTTGTGTCCTGCGGTATTATGGCAGTGAATAGGCTTAGCATCCGCTATTTTCATAGACCCTGAACAGTAAAATCTAGTTGTGTCGTCTACAACACCTTCCTCAAGCGCCATTGACGCTGTACACATTTTAAATACCGAACCCGGCATATATGTATCGGTAATAGCTTTATTACGCCACATTGCACTTAGTGCAGCACTCTCTGCCTCTGCCCGCTTATCCTTTGGCTGCGAACTTATCTTCTGTTTATCCTTGGCTGACAAGGTGTACGGATCATTAAGATTGTAACCGTCAACCGTTACCATTGCGAGTATTGCTCCGGTATTTACATCCATTGCAATGCATACACCGCGATTTAAAACATTATTTTCTATTATTCCCTGCTTCATATATTTTTCGCAGATAGACTGTACTGTTGAATCTATTGTCAGATAAATATTGTTGCCATCTTCAGAATCAACATTCTGTTCATATTGGAAAGGCATATCAGTACCTCTGGCATTATGAGCCGTGATAATACGGCCCGGCGTGCCTGCAAGATATTTATCATACTGATATTCAACACCTTCAAGCCCCTGATCATCACTTCCCGTAAAACCTATTACGCACGAAGCAAGATCGTTTTGAGGATAGTATCTTTTGTAATCGTCAAGCAAATTTATTACGCCGTCACAGTCATAATCCTCTGAAAGCTTATCAATAAATTTCAAAATCTTTTCTCTTGCCTCAGCTTCGACCTTACGTTTTACAATTACATAGTAACTCTTTTGCTGAGTTTTTTCATACACGTCCTCATATTCAAGGTCCAGTATTTCAGAAAGTCCTTCTGCAACAGCTTTGCGCTGCTCGTCATTCTCAAAATTGACAGGTGCCATAACAACCTGCCACACAGATGCACTTTCGGCAAGGACCTTTCCGTTTTTATCATATATACTGCCTCGCTTTGCCGAAATAGTGGTATCGGCAAGCTGCTGGTCGACTGCAGATTCCTGCAGTGACTTGCCCTGAACCAGAGTAAGATATGAAAGACGCAGTATTGCCGCTCCGAACCCCATAATCAATATGAGCAATATTAGTATTGCCGTACGCTGTCTAAGCCTCTGATTAGGACCTTTTGCGGCATATTTCCTTGAATTGTTCATTGATTTATTGCTCTTTTCCAATGTAATACTCCTTTCAGTGCAAAATATACCTCACTGAAAATACCGAAAAAAGAGTCAAGACTCAGTCTTAACTCTCATTCTTTCATAATATATTTATTAAATTGAAATGAATGTTATGACCAAAGATTCTGTATTGAGTCGATAAATTGAGTAAATATGTTCTCACTCTTCTGAGAAGACACCTCCGCTTTATCTCCTCCTGAAAGAGTAATAAACTCTTTCTGAGCATTTGTGGCTTTGGTCATACCAAGCACATCTTCAGCGTACCGCTCAATCTCAGCATTTGAAAGACTAGCTTCAAGCTTCATCTGATTCTGAGTATAAATACTCTGAGAATCACTTAAAGTTTCTCTTGCTGTAATAATCTGCTGATTAAGCTCCGTAAGCTGAACTTGTCCAACAATAATAATTCCTATAACAAAAGCTACCGCTGCACCGCCTGCTGTTCCCAAAATCAGTTTTATGGGATTATGTTTGCGGCGTCTGTTCTTTTGTAATTCATGCTCAGGAATTGTTACAACATTATTTTTGCTCTTTGCTCTTTTTTTGATATGCTTTTTATGTACTTCCTCTTCTTTGTGTTTTGGCAAAGCAGAATCCGAAGCATAAGAAGCTTCATCATCAAAAAGACTTAAATCATAAGCCGCATTTCTGTTTTCATAAGACATTACTTCTGCACCTTGTGCCTTTCTATATCTGATATTTTCATAAAACACACATTTTCACTTTATTATTCTATAAAGTAAAAAAGTTTCAATTTCTTAATAATTTAATCTGTTTTTATATTACACAATCTGTTATATTCTTATTTACAAATTAAACGGGTTCATATATATTGTTGATACATTTAGTCAAAACACAACTGCTTGTATTTGTAACTTTCTTTACAACTTTGTTATATTTTACTACAAATCCGTAACTTTGTCCATAGCTGAGAGCAATTTTTTTAAATTTTTTCGCATATTCTCAACTTTGCACTTCTTGCTCTGGGGTTTTTACTTAATTCTGTTTCATTTGCACAAACAGGCTTTCGGGTAATTAGTTTTGCCTTTGGCTTATTACCGCAAATGCAAACCGGAAAATCTTTTGGACATGTACAACCCTGACACCACGAGGCCATTTTTTGTTTTACAATTCTGTCTTCAAGCGAATGAAAAGTGATAACTGCTAATCTGCCGCCGCTTCCCAGCATTTCAAATGCCCCGTCAAGACCCTTTTCAAGTACTCCTAACTCATCATTTACTGCTATACGCAAAGCCTGAAAGCTCTTTCTGGCAGGATGTCCGTCTTTTCTTACCCGCTGCGGGACATTCTCTTTTATAATTTCTGCAAGTTCAAGAGTTGTTTTTATTGGAGACGACAATCTGGCTCGTTCAATTCCCTTTGCAATTGAACCCGCATACTTTTCTTCTCCGTAAACACTTAAAATTCGCTTAAGTTCGCTTATCGGCAATGTATTTACAAGCTCTGCGGCAGTAATTCCGCTTTGGCTCATTCGCATATCAAGCGGTGCGTCCTCATGAAACGAAAACCCTCTTTCGGCAGTATCAAGCTGATGTGACGATACTCCTATATCGAGCAAAACACCGTCAAGCCTGCCTACTCCTCTCAACTGCAAAATATCTTTAATATTCGCAAAATTCCCCTTAATGATAATTGAGTTATCATTTTTTTTAAATCTTTCAGTCAAAGTAAGAATCGCATCGGGATCCTGATCAATTGAAATCAGTTTTCCGGTCGTAAGGCGTCTGAGTATTTCACTGCTGTGACCCCCTCCGCCTGCGGTTCCGTCAACATAAATTCCGTTTTTCTTTATATTAAGTCCCTCAATAGTTTGCTCAAGAAGAACGGGAATATGAGAAAATTCCATAGTACACTCCTTATAACCTCAACATAGACAGCGCCTGTGCAATATTATCCTGCTGGGACGCCATAAACTCATCAAATTTATCCTTGTTCCATATTTCAATGCGGTTATTCATACCTATAACAAGCGCATCGCTTTCTATCTCTGCAAATTTACGCAGTCCCTGAGGAATAATTACCCTGCCCTGTGCATTTGGAGTAACACTTACGGCAGTCGCATTGAAATTATACTGCAAAGCTAAAGAAAGATTTGCCGGTAATTCAAGGATTTTTGCACATATTGAGTTATACTGTTCTTCCGACATAGCTTGAATACAGCTGTTGCCAAAACCCTGAGCAATATAAAATGTACTTCCAAGTTCCTCGCGAAACTTAGCAGGCAAAACTATTCTGCCTTTTGCGTCAATCGAATGATTTGACATGCCAGAAAACATTTGCCCACCCCCGTACATTTTGCATAAATCGACTTAAAAATGGTTTATAAAGTCACTAAGTGTCACAGATTGACACCTTTTGAAATATTATAACCCATAAAAGTAAAAAAATCAATATTAAAGTTACGCAAAGACTAAGAATATTTACAAATTTCTTAAAAAATTTCAATTTTGATATTTTATTTTTCTGAAAAAGAATATATTGCATTTACGCAGGGCTTTTATCCTTCTGTCAGGGTATATATTTTTCCGTAATAAATTAAAAAGTTACAAAGAAAGTGACATTATATTACAAACATATGTTTGCCGGTATAATAAAAAAGCAAGATATAAAGTTATACTAAATCAGCCAAACACATATTATCTAATTTTAGTTTTCGGCTGTTTTCAAACAATTGATAGAAAATAAAAATCCCCTTAACAAAGGGGTTAAAAATGATAAAGGACACGTAAAACCGTGTCCTCTCGAATGTAAGTTTATTTCGTTTTCCGTAAGATAAAACCGCTATCCAGAACTCTCAGTCCAAATACTGTTGTGATTAATTCTGGGGCTTTGCTTTCTGCGAATTAATAATACTTGAACGGGTCTTCTTTATTGCGTCAAGCTGAGACGCTATCCCTTCTTCTGTACGCTTCATAATGCTGTCGACATAAACATTTGCGGCTTTTCTGATTTCAGCAGACTTCTGCTTTGCATCATCAATAATTTCCTTAGCCTTAGCCTGTGCCTCACGAACAAGCTCGTTTTGATTGAGCATTGCCTTTTTGCGTTCTTCAGCCGCTCTGATTATATTTTCCGATTCACGGTTAGCTTCAGTAAGAATCTGTTTTCTGTCTGCAACGATATTTTTAGCCTGTCTTACCTCAGCAGGCATTGCATCCTGAATCTGATCAAGAATATCATAAATTTCTTCGCTGCTTACCATTACCTTGCCGCCTGAAAAAGGCATAGATTTAGCATCATTAATAACATCCTGAAGCTGTAAAATTAAATCATCAACTTTCATTTTTGCCACTCCTTATATATCCTCAGATTAATTTTTATTTATACCCTTATTTAGTCGTTCAACAATTTTATTATGAATACATGAAGGAACAAAATTACTTATGTCACCGCCCATTGAGGCAACTTCACGCACCATACTTGAACTTAGATACATTGAATCGGAATCTGCCGTAAGAAAAATTGTTTCAAGCTGAGGATTCAGCTTTTTATTTGTCAGTGCCATCTGGAATTCGTACTCAAAGTCAGATACTGCCCTTAACCCCTTAACAATTGCATCTACCCTGCGCTGTCTGCAATACTCTGCAAGCAGACCGTTAAAGCTAACAATTTCAATATTGTCAAGTGCTCTTGTAGTTTCTTTTAAAAGCTCAATTCGCTCATCAATTGAAAAACTCGGAGTTTTTGATGAATTCACAAGCACCGCCACGATAACATGGTCAAACATTCTTGATGCTCTGGTGATTACATCAAGATGTCCAAGGGTAACGGGATCAAAGCTTCCCGGGCAAATTACGGTTTTATTCATCGTATAAAATCCTTATGTCTAAATGTAGTTATTTTTATTTTACCATAGCGATATTGTCTGTCAAGTACAAAATCGCCGTAATTTGACAAAATTTCTTCATCTAACGGATTTTCTGCAATTATTATACCTGTTTCATTCATTGATTCAGGTATAATATTTAAAGCCTCCTGCAAAACACCTGTTTTATATGGAGGATCAATAAAAGCTATGTCAAACCTCTTACTGTTCATTGATAAAAAGCTGTGAAAATCCATTTGAAAAACTTTTGCATCAGACTCAAGTTTTACAGTCTTAAGGTTTTTCTTAACTGTTTCAACTGATTTTCTTGAATTGTCAACGAAATAAGCAGTTTTTGCACCCCTGCTTAAAGCTTCTATTCCCATTTGACCTGAACCGGCAAATAAATCCAGAAAAGCTCTTCCCTCAGTTTCAAACTGGATTATAGAAAAAACAGCCTCTTTAATTCTGTCAGTAGTTGGCCTTACGTCCTCACCCTCAAGGGTCTCCAAACGTCTGCCTCTTGCAATTCCTGTAATTACTCGCATAAAATCTTCCTTTGCATTTGTAATGTCAGTATAACATATTATTACGAATTTTACAACAACATTTTATTTTTTGTCACTATTTGTCGTTTTCATGAAAATATTTGTATACTGCTGCAGCCGTATCCTTTGTCATTTTGGGAGCATTCTCCAGCTCCGGCAAATCAGCATTAGATATATTTTCAACAGTTCTGAAATGTTTCAGCAATGCTCTTGCACGCACCTCACCGACACCGTCAATATTTGTCAGAGCGCTTCTAAAAGTATTTTTGCTTCTCCGGCTGTGGTGGTATCCTATGGCAAAGCGATGAACCTCGTCCTGCATTTTGCTGAGAAAGGTAAAAAGCGCACGTTTTGAACTTATTGTTATTTCGCCGCCGTCACCCGTTACCGCGCGGGTACGGTGCTTTTCATCTTTAACCATGCCAAAAAGGGGAACGCTTATATTTTTGCTTTCAAGCACCTGCTTTACAGCCGCGACCTGTCCTTTTCCGCCGTCAAGCAATATTAAATCTGGCAGTTTTCCAAAGCCTTCTTCGCTTTGCTGTGCTTTATAGTATTCGTCAAAACGACGCGTCAATACCTCTGCCATTGAGGCATAGTCATCCTGTCCTTCAAATCCCTTTATTTTAAATTTTTTATAAGCAGATTTTAACGGTTTTCCGTTTTTGTAAACAATCATCCCCGCGACATTTTCCGATCCCGAAAGATTTGAAATGTCGTAAGATTCAATATATTTCGGAAGCTTATCGAGTCCAAGTGTTTCCTTTAGCTCCTCAAGCACACTAAACTCACGCACTGTTGCGCCCATACGCTGTGCCAGAGCTTCTGCCGCATTGGAGCGGCACATTGAAACAAGCTGTGCCTGTTCTCCCCTCTGAGGCACAATTAAATTAACCTTGTTGCCTCTTTTTTTTGAAAGCCATTCACTTATGCCTCCAATTCCCTCAAAATCCCTGTCAATCGCAATATTTTTCGGAATATCACCGCGTATGGTATAATAACGGAGCAAAAATTCCTCGTACTCAGACTCAGTATCGCCGCTGTCAAAAATAAAGCTTTCTCTATCGAAAAGCCTTCCTCCCTCAAACCGAAACATCTGAAAACAAGTTTTCCCATCATCTGTAAAGCCTGCAATAACATCTTCATCCATCACTTTGTTAGCAACAACCTTTTGCTTGTCACTCATCTTCTTAACAGCATTGATCTTATCCCTTATTCTTGCCGCTCTTTCAAATTCAAGATTTTCAGCAGCCTCCTCCATTTGGGCAGTAAGACTTTTTATTGAATTTGATGAACCACCCTTTAAAAAATCAAGTGCCTGATTCACACTTTCAGTATAATCTTTAAGTTTCACTCTACCTGTACACGGAGCCATACACTGCTTTATGTGATAGTTCAGACAGGGTCTTGCCTTTCGGAAATCCTGGGGAAATTTTCGGCTGCAAGTCGGAAGCATAAAGATTTTGTTAGCTTCCTCAACTGCACTTTTAACGTAAAATCCGCTTGTATACGGTCCTATATATTCGGCTCCATCATCATTCTTCTGAAGTGCATATGATATTTTTTTCCAGTCTCCGCCGCTTACTCTGATATAACTGTAACCCTTGTCATCTTTTAAGAGAATATTATATTTGGGTGTATGCTGTTTTATGAGACTGCATTCAAGAATAAGCGCCTCAAATTCACTGTCGGTAATAATGTACTCAAAATCGTCGACATTATCCACCATTCGGCGCACCTTTTCAGCATGATTATTTTGAGAACCAAAATACTGACTTACCCTGTTTTTCAGTATTTTTGCTTTGCCAATATAGATAATCTTTCCGCTTTTGTCATGCATGATATATACACCCGGCAATAGCGGCAGCGCCATAGCCTTTTTACGCAATTGAGATAATTTAGGATTCAAAAAATCACCGCTTCACAAAAAGATATCAAAAAATAAAAGGGCGGAAATTCCGCCCAAAATAAAACACCTGTATATTATAACATGTTTTATTAACAATTATTCGGTAAATCCTGATTCAACGAGAGCAACAAGACCTTCAACTGCATCAGTTTCATCTGAACCGTCTGCAATTACCTTAATTGTTGTACCGCCGATAATACCGAGAGACAACACACCAAGAAGACTTTTAGCATTAACACGGCGCTCTTCTTTTTCTACCCAGATAGTTGATTTATATTCATTAGCCTTTTGGATAAAGAAAGTTGCCGGGCGAGCATGTAAACCAGCTTTATTTTGTACTAATACTTCCTTAACATACATTTTTAAAACCCTCTCTGCCTTAGATTTAGATTACCACTGTTGCCTTTTCGGCTCATTGTTAACAATTATAATCTTTTTTTCTTACAAGGTCAATACAATAAATTATTTTCGTATTAATATTCACTTGCAATCAAAAATTCAAACTGTTTATTGTGCAATTTTACAAATCAAACAAACAATATAGTAAAACTTTGTCAAATACAAAATGAATACTTGGTAAATTAAACATAATTACGACAAAATAATTATAAACAGGACATTTTATTCGTGCTCTTGTTCCAAAAGATCAGGGCGCTTTTTAAGAGTATTCTCATAGCTTTTTTCTCTCCGCCACTTTTCCACATTGGCATGATGACCGCTCATAAGCACCTCGGGCACCTCCATGTTTCTCCATACAGACGGCTTAGTATACTGCGGATATTCCAAAAATCCGTTAAAATGACTTTCTTCCATAAAACATTCATTATTTGAAAGCACTCCCGGCACCATTCTTGAGAGAGCGTCAGCAAAAACCATCGCTGGAATTTCACCGCCTGTAAGCACATAATCTCCTATTGATATTTCTTCATCAATAAAAGCGTCAAGAAGCCTTTGGTCAACACCCTCATAATGTCCGCACAAAATACATATATTTTCAATTTGTGAAAGCTCCTTAATCCGCTTTTGATTTAATGTTTTCCCCTGCGGCGACATGTATACAAAATATGGCTTAGTTCCTGTCTGTCTGCAAATATCCTCAAAGCAAAGCGCAATCGGCTCTGCTTTCATCAGCATTCCCATACCTCCGCCGTAGGGTGTATCATCAACCCGTCTGTGTTTATCAAACGCATAATCCCTGAGCTGATGACAATTTATTTGAAGCGCACCGCTTTTTTGCGCTCTGCCAATAATGCTTTCATTTAAAACAGGCTCAAACATTTCGGGGAATAATGTTATTATGTCAATCCTCATTGTCAAAAATTCCTTTCATCGGACAAATCAGCACAAATCCTTCATCCACGTTTATTTCCCTTACTACCTCATCAATAACGGGAACAAGATACATTTTTTTCCTGATGTCGGTAATTTCATAAACATCATTGGCACCGGTGCGAAGAACATCAGTAATTTTGCCGTAAACCGCTCCGCTGTCAATGTCTCTTACCTCAAGTCCGATTAAATCCTGAACAAAGTTTACTCCCTCTTCAAGATTTATATCATTACGGTTTATATATATAATTTTTCCGCGCAGTTTTTCAGCTGCTTCAATCGTATCAATACCTTTTATTTTACAAAGCGTAATATTTTTGTGCGGACGGGATTTCACCTCAATAAAAGTTTCCCCCTTTTCGTCTAGGTACAGCTTTTTAAAAGCACATAAAAACTCAGGGGAATCACACCACGGGTCAATTCTGACCTCACCTTTAATTCCGTGTGTTCCTACTATTTTACCTGAATCCAGAAATTGTTTTTTCATATAAATCTCCTGTTTTTACCAATATCCGATAAAACGCTTAACTGAAATCAGATTGGATATTAGTATTATAATATAATCTCCGTATCAAAAAATTGTTCCTGAAAATTTGTCATTGATATTATTTCATCTTTTGTAAAATGCATATTTTCAGGTGCAGCAACCCATTTATTTTCTATATCATCTTTTCTGTGTATTACAGCAATAATTCTGCCTGTAAATTCTTTTACGGGAACAGTTGCTCCAAGTATGTATACATCTTGTTCTTCACTGTCAGTAGCAATAATTCCTTTTACATATCCGTAATTCACTTCATAAACAATATCTTTGTGCGACGGATGTACAGACCCTAACGGTCTGTCAACGACAACTTTTACAATACATCCGATAAGACAGCTAAGCTCCGTCATCTGCAAATCTGTTTTTGAGCTGATATACGGCAAAACCCGTTTTCTGTTTATATCAACATAATTATCTGAGCACAAAAATGAAACAACCTCATTTTTCGGTATCCATTTGTATGAGACAGTTTCTCCTTCTTGGAGCTTAACCGACAATTTGTCACAGCCGGTTACAGCAGAAAAAACCGAATATATACATTGACCATCCAAGTGCGTTTCCAATAGATTTAGTTTGGAACATTTAATTCCTGTTTCTTCAAAAAGCTCGCGCTGTGCACATTCAATTGGTGTTTCACCTTTCAGTGCACTTCCCCCTGCAGTTATTTCATATAATCCCGGATAATTGGATTTTGAAAAATCCCGCTGCATAGCAAGGAAACTGCCGTCAGTGTGTTCAAGAATAACCTCTGATACAAGGTGAAATAATCCGTCAGGGATTTTTTCACCGCGAACCAAGTCTTTTCCGGCAAGTGATCCGTCAGAATAATAAGCATCCCATATTTCCATAATCCGCACTCCTTACAATCACTTTAATTCGATAATTGTAACGCCGTCCTCGCCCTCGCCGAATACTCCGAGGCGATGGCTTTTTACAGCCTTATTCGTCTTTAAATACTGATTGATTTCCCTTCTTAAAACACCTGTTCCCTTTCCGTGTATAACAGTTATCTTGCTTATGTTTGCAAGCACGGCATTGTCAATTGCCTTGTCAACAATATTAACTGCGTCAAATGCAGTTTCTCCGCGCACATCAACCTCAGTTTCAGGGTGCACATCAAGTTTTGACGGGACATTTCTTGTGTTTGAAAATCTGCTGACGTTCGGTTTGTCCTGAGATTTTAAAAGGCGAAGATTCGTAATGTCAACTCTGGTCTTAATTATCCCCGCCTGAACAAGCACAAGTCCGTCTTTATTCGGCGGTGCAAGCACAGTTGCATTTTTGTCAATATCATAGATTAAAACAGTATCTCCAACCTTAAGCGGACGAGGCAGTCTGTATTCTTCATTAGGAGCATTCTTAGCCTTGATCGGGTCAGCCGCATTTTCCATTTTATCTATCTCACGTTTCAGCTGCGAACGAGCCTGTGCGCTCATATCTTTTGCTTTTCGCGCCTTTTCGAGTTCTTCCACAAGTGCATCAGCCTGCGCTCTTGTTCTCGAAATAATACGCTGTGCCTCCTGTTTTGCCTTTTCAATCTCCTGTTCTGCTTTTTGTCTTGCTTTTTGAATTTCATTTTCTGCTTTTTGCTTTTCAGTATTTGCCTTGGCGGTAAGCCTGTTGGCATTTTCAAGCTGCTTTTCAAGACTTTGGCGGCGCTTTTCAAGCTTTTCTACTACATCCTCAAACTGTCTGCTTTCATTAGAAACAAGCTGACGTGCACGATCAACAATTTCGTTTTCCATGCCAAGCTTTTTAGAAATTGCAAATGCATTGCTCTTGCCGGGCACACCGATCAAAAGTCTGTATGTCGGTTTAAGTGTAGCCACATCAAATTCACAGCTTCCGTTTTCAACACCCTCCGTACGCAGCGCAAATTCTTTAAGTTCTGCATAATGAGTGGTGGATGCAATTTTTGCATGCCTATTTCTGAGCTTTTCCAAAATTGCAATTGCAAGAGCCGCACCCTCAACCGGATCCGTACCTGCACCAAGCTCGTCAATCAGACACATGGAACCTGCATTAGCAAGCTTTATAATCTGTATAATATTTGTCATATGAGCAGAGAAAGTTGAAAGAGACTGTTCTATGCTCTGTTCGTCACCGATATCTACAAGTACTCTGCGAAACACCGAAAGTTCGCTGTTGTCAGCACACGGCACCAGGAGTCCACACATAGCCATAAGAGTAAGCAGCCCCAGCGTCTTTAAAGTTACAGTTTTGCCGCCGGTATTAGGACCTGTTATAACAAGCGTATCAAAACTTTTTCCAAGTACAATGTCAACAGGCACAACCTTGTCTTTGTTTATCAAAGGATGTCTTGCTTGCTTTATGTCAATAATACCCTTATCATTCATCACAGGCTTAGAAGCCCTCATGGAGTATGCAAGATTAGCCTTTGCAAAAATCAGATTAAGTTCTGCAAGGTTTGCATAGCTTCTGATTATGCTGTCAGCGAAATCACCTGCACTTGCCGACAGTTCAAAAAGGATTCGCTCAATTTCCTCCTCTTCCTTAGCTTTCAGCATTTTAATATCATTATTAGCCTGAACAACTCCCATTGGTTCAATAAACACTGTTGCACCGCTTGATGAGGTATCATGTACAAGTCCCGGAACATTATTTCTGCATTCGCTTCTTACCGGCACAACATACCTTCCGTCACGCTGAGTAACAATAGCGTCCTGCAAATACTTTATGTATGTTGTACTGTGTATTATTTTGTCAAGCACTTCTCTTGCTTTTGAGGATGCTGTGCGGATTTTTCTGCGTATATCCGAAAGTGCCGGACTCGCCTTGTCAGATATCTCTTCTTCGCTGATAATAGCAGAAGTGATTTTTTCTTCGAGAAACTTATTCGACACAAGACCGCTGAAATAACTGTCAAGTGATGTTTCCATACCGGCAAAGCGTGAGTGCCACTCCTTTACGGTCCGAATTATCTTAAGCGTTTCAGCTACAGCTAAAAGTTCCCCCGTTGTAAGGCATCCTCCTGCCTGTGCACGGCGAAGATGCCCCGAACAATTCTTCGCACCGCCAAACGACGGCGCGCCAAATCTGCCGCTTAAAGCAACCGCATCGTCTGTTTGCGTCAATAAATTTTCAACCTTTTTTAAATCAAACTGAGGTTCAAGCTTCAGCGCCATTTGGCAGGCGTCGTCAAGTGAAGTCTGACCTGCAAGCTTTTCAAGAATCTTATCCAGTTCAAGTGTTTTGTAATGTCTGTTCATAATCATACCTTTGAAAAATCAAATAATTGTTTTGTAAAAATTCAGAGTTTTAAAATCCTTTTCAAACCTGTATTTTAAATAACTTTCGCTTGCTTCATTGAGCACTTTCAAATCCTCATGCGGCAGAGCAAAGGAAAACAGCTTATCATCATCGGCATAAATCGTATGCCTAAGCGCTGTAAGAGAAGCGCTGTTAAGGGGGATTGAAATCTCACCCCTGTTAATATGACAGTCACCGCATTCTATAGCACCTGTCTGCGGAAGAAAATACATCAAATCTGCCGTATATTCTCCGCATTCTCTGCACATTCGAAGGTCAGGCATATATCCTGCCATACTTGCCATTCTCATTTCAAGACACGGTTTAATTAAATCAGCGCTGCGCTTATCCTCAGCCAAAAGATAAATTGAATTTAGCACAAGACTCAAAAATGTCTCTGCATTTTGTTCTCTGGGACATATTGTCAGAGCAAGCTCGCAAAAATACTGTGCAAGACACATCTTTTGTACATCATTTCTAAGTCTTGAAAATACGCGAAGAGTTCTTGCTTCTCCGATTATGTAGGCATCCCGGCTTTTATAAACAGTAAGCCGGGAATAAACCAGAAGTGACGTTGAAGCACACTTTTGGTTCTTTATATTTTTTGCGCCTTTTACAAATGCTTTTATTACACCGTTTGATTTCGTGAGTACGTACACAAGCTTGTCCTGCTCACCGATATTCTGTTCCTTTATTATCAGTCCGTCTGTCCGAAATTTCATCGGTATCCTCCCTGCTGACAGTGTCAGCTCCTGTGTCTTTTCCGTTTTGAATACTTTTATATCTGATATAATCAAGAACATTGCCTGTTGTAAAAAAAGCCTGCCACGCATACCAGTCATCCATGAAAAACACCTCCTTGATTTAGTGTTTTTCAATGCGGTATATTTATTTGGTGTAAATATTTCCTTTAACTAACGGCAAATTATTATTAAATTTTTCCTGCAATTTTACATTTCGGCACAATCATTAAAATTCGTCGTTTAAGGAAGTATACTATTATTTTATAATATCAATATATCAATCAAAATTTTTTTCGTCATAACCGAAGTTTTGGAGAATCTGAGCACGGTTGCGCCAATCCTCTTTAACTTTTATCCATGTCTGCAAAAACACCTTACATCCAAAGAAATTTTCAATATCCTGACGGGCAAAGGTACTTATCTTTTTAAGCATTGCTCCGTTTTTTCCAATTAAAATTCTCTTGTGCGTTTCCTTTTCACAAAAAATTACTGCGTCAATGTCAAGAATACCGTTATCTCTTGTTTTCATTTTTTCAATTACAACAGCCGTTCCGTGAGGAATCTCCTTATCGCACAAACGGAGGATTTTTTCACGGATAATTTCCGCAGTAATAACCCTTTCTGGCTGATCAGTTAAGGTGTCATCATCAAAATAATGCCCACCCTCGCTCGACTGTTTTTTCAGTTCGTCAAGCAGCTCATCCATTCCGCTTCCGTCTTGTGCACTGACAGGCACAACGGCATCAAATTCGTAAAGCTTCGTATAGTCAAGAATCTGCTTCATCAGAACATCTTTTTCTTTGAGCATATCAATTTTGTTAATTGCAAGAATTGCCGGCATTTCCATGGTTTTAAACTTTTCAATTAAATTAAGCTCTGTTTGTGACGGATTTCTGCCTGCTTCAACAACAAGCATACAGCAGTCAACTCCGCCTACCGATTCATTGACAGAGCGTACCATATATTTTCCCAGTGAATTTTTCGGCTTGTGCATACCGGGAGTATCAAAAAACACAAGCTGGTATTCTCCTTCTGTCAGAACACCTGTAATTCTGTTTCGTGTTGTCTGGGGCTTGCTTGAAACAATCGCAATCTTCTGTCCCAAAAGCCTGTTTAAAATTGAACTTTTACCCACATTCGGTCTTCCAACTATAGCAATAAATGCTGACTTGTCTTTATTGTTCATAAATACCTCATTATACAAAAATTTGGGGCAAGCTCATAAGAGTGCCCCTTTATTTACCTTTTATTTTAAATTTCATATTTAAAACTGTATCTTTTATTCCTACGGGACCCAGCAATATAAATATAATGGAAAACACTGCTGTCGCTGCAAAAAGACACAGCATTGATATATTACCCGAAAAATATTTGAAAATGCTTATAAATACACCAATATCCCAGTAAAATATGAACGCAACTGCTACCGCCGCCAAGCTCATTACAAGCACAGCTCCTGCCGCAGCATCCTTTGCAAACTTCACAAGCGGTTCATAACGGTCTGCACACAGATTGCAAAGCTCCTCAATACTGGTGTTAAGCACTTCCAGTGCCATAACAGCCCCAATAACAATAATTATCAGCGCCCACTGCATCATTGAAAAATCATAGAAGAATGAAAACAAAATTACATAAAATGCCGCAACAATATGAAACCTCATATGACTTTCACTTTTTATGGTACTCCAAACGCCCGATAACGCATTTTTAAAGCTTATAATCTGTTTGCTCATACCATATCTTCATCGACTATGTAGCTTGATGACGCCGGAAGTCCGAGCTGCTCCATAACAAGCTCTTCCTTTTCTCTCATCCGCACCTTTTCAAGTTTTTCCATATGATCATATCCCAAAAGATGAAGCACACTGTGAGCAGTAAGATATCCTACTTCTCTTTGCAGACTGTGACCGTAAAGTTCTGCTTGGTCTCTCGCCTTTTCCATCGAGATTACAACATCACCCAATATTTTTGCACCGGTCTCCATATCAGTATCATAAACACCGTTTTCGCCCATTGGGAAAGAAAGTACATCTGTTTCAATGTCCTTGTCACGGTACTGCTTATTAAGTTCTTTAATGCCTGCATTATCGGTAAATGTTACGCTTATTTCAGCAGGACCCTCAAACTGTTCAAGCTGAAGCACAGCATTGCAGCAGCGGCGGACAAGCATTCTGATTCCTGTAGGGATTTTAACCGCCTTTTGTTTGTTCGTAATCACTACTCTGATTTTATTGTCTGACATTCAAACCATTCCTTTCAGTAATATTTTATAACCCAATAAACTTTTTACATCAAATATTAATCTTTAGTGCTTTCATACTTTGCATACGCCTTTATAATATCCTGTACAAGACGGTGACGCACAACATCTTTTTCATCAAAAGTACATCTGCCTATACCGTCAATATTTCTTAAAATTTTTATACAGTCTTTAAGTCCGCTTTTAGCTCCTCTGGGCAAATCAATCTGGGTAATATCACCCGTTATGACCATCTTGGAATTAAAGCCCAGCCGTGTAAGGAACATTTTCATTTGTTCACTTGTAGTATTCTGTGCCTCATCAAGAATTATAAAGCTGTCATCAAGCGTTCTGCCCCTCATATAAGCAAGCGGCGCAACTTCAATATTGCCTCGTTCAACGTATTTCTGATAAGTTTCCGCCCCAAGCATATCAAATAAAGCATCATACAGCGGACGAAGATACGGGTCAACCTTACTCTGCAAATCACCCGGAAGAAATCCTAACTTCTCACCCGCTTCAACTGCAGGTCTTGTAAGAATTATTCTGTTTATCTGCTTGCTTCTGAAAGCTGTAACCGCCATGGCAACGGCAAGATAAGTTTTGCCTGTTCCGGCAGGACCTACGCCTATTGTAACAGTATTTTCGGCAATCATGGAACAATATCTTTTTTGTCCCATTGTTTTGGGTTTTATCGGCTTTCCTTTTGAAGTAATACAGATACAGTCGCCCGCAAGCTGCTCAATCTTTTCTTCACTGCCTTCATTCACAAGCGATATACAATAACGGATATTCTGCTCCGATAACGCCTCTCCTCTATTAATAAACTGCAGCAGACTTTCAATAACCTTGCAAGCCTTTGAGGTGTTTTCAGCCTCCCCCTCAATTTTAAGCTCACTGTCACGACAGGTTATGCGCACATTGAACTCTTTTTCAATCAGCTTTATATTTTCGTCAAAGCTGCCGAAAAGTGCAACAGCATTTTCCATCCTGTCAATATTGATTATTTGTTCCGTAAGACAAAACCCCTATTTTCTCATTTAATTAAAATAATTATACCACAAGTTAAATAGAAAAACTCACAAAAAACAGCTTTTTTTACTTAAATTTTTATTTTTGGTAAAAGCAACAAAAACAAACATTTGCAAAGTCTTTTGTTAGTAATATTTACAATCATTATTATAAATATAAAAATTATAAAGCTGTTTTATTGCTTAAAATGCAGTTTAACGTGCATTCGATTTCTAAATTGCAAATTTACAAAAGAAAAGATTATCAAACTGCTGTGCTTGACAAAATAATGATTATATAATATAATTGCAAAGGTGTAAAGAAATTTTCTTTACACAAGCCTCATTTTGAACAGCGGGGTGCTATGATAAATGGAAAAAAACATTGAGGTTTCCCTGCTTTTTGATTTTTACGGCGAGCTTTTAAAACCCTCGGGAAGAAAAGCGGTTGATCTGTATTATAACGAGGATTTGTCGCTTGCAGAAATTGCCGATGAAATGGGGATAACAAGGCAGGGAGTGCGCGACAGCATTAAGCGAAGCGAGCTTGCTCTTTTTGAATTTGAAGAGAAACTAGGGCTTTTTAAACGTTTCGGTCAGTTGGAAAACGGACTTGATGAAATTGCTGAAGCCGCACATAAAATTTTTGAACAGTCAGAAGATAAACAAATAAAAACGCTTGCACAAAATATTGAACATAAAGCAGGCGCACTTAAAGAATAAAAGAGGAGTTTTCATGGCATTTGAAGGACTTGCGGATAAACTTAGCAACGCATTCAAAAAACTGAAAAACAAAGGTAAGCTTTCCGAAAACGATGTTAAAGAAGCAATGAGGGAGGTAAGGCTTGCACTTCTTGAAGCTGATGTAAACTATAAGGTTGCCAAGGACTTTACCAATAAAGTCACTGAGCGTGCAGTAGGACAGGACGTAATGGAAAGTCTTACTCCCGCACAGATGGTAGTTAAAATAGTTGACGAAGAACTTACAACCCTTATGGGAGGCGAAAATGCAAGAATAGAATTTGCATCAAAACCTCCTACGGTAATCATGCTTTGCGGCCTTCAGGGTTCAGGTAAAACAACCCACGCCGCAAAACTTGCAATGATGTTAAAAAAACAAAACAGGAATCCGCTTCTTGCGGCATGTGACATCTATCGTCCGGCAGCTATTGACCAGCTAAAGGTCGTAGGTTCAAAAGCAGGAGTACCCGTATTTGAAATGGGTACTGAAAATCCTGTTAAAATTGCAAGGGCCGCTATTAGGCAGGCAAAAGATTACGGAAATGATGTTGTAATTTTGGATACAGCAGGCAGACTTCACATTGACGAAGCTCTTATGAATGAGCTAAAGAAAGTTAAGGCAGAAGTTAACCCCGATGAAATTTTGCTTGTAATTGATTCAATGACCGGTCAGGATGCTGTTAATGTTGCCAAAAGCTTTAATGAGCTTCTTGATATTACCGGTGTTATTCTCACAAAGCTTGACGGCGATACCAGAGGCGGTGCAGCACTGTCCGTAAAGGCTGTTACAGGCAGACCTATTAAATTTGCCGGAATCGGTGAAAAACTTGAAGATATCGAGGTTTTCCATCCTGACAGAATGGCAAGCCGTATCCTTGGTATGGGTGATGTTCTCACTTTGATTGAGGACGCCCAGAGCAAAATGGATCAAAAAAAGGCCGAACAGATGGCTCAGAAAATGCTGAGTAACAAATTTGACTTTAACGATCTTAACGAACAGTTTGAACAAGTTAAGAAAATGGGTCCGCTCAAAGGTATTCTTTCAAAAATTCCGGGACTTGGAAAACAGCTTGAGGATGTTGACATTGACGACAGACAGATTGACTGGGTCCAGGCAATTATAAAATCAATGACTCCCGAAGAAAGAAGCCAACCGAGCATTATGAATCTTTCTCGCAAGCGCAGGATTGCAGCGGGTTCAGGCAGAAGCGTTGAAGAGGTTAACCGTCTTATCAAGCAGCTTGAACAAATGCAGAAAATGCTTAAGCAGATGAATTCAAAGGGCGGAAAAGGTAAAAAAAGAAAGATGAGAAATCTTCCCGGTCTTGGCGGAATGCCGATGGGAGGAATGCCCGGAGGCATGCCTCCGTTTAAGTAATCAATTCATCCAATAACCATTGGAGAATATATAACATTTTATTTTATAAATTTTTAAGAGGTGTAAATTATGGCAGTTAAAATCAGACTTAGAAGAATGGGTTCAAAGAAGGCTCCTTTTTACAGAGTAATTGTTGCTGACTCAAGATATCCAAGAAACGGTCGTTTCATTGAAGAAATCGGCACATACGACATTCTCAAAAAGCCTTCTGAGTTTAGCGTTGATGCAGAAGCTGTTAAAAAGTGGATTGCTAATGGTGCACAGCCGACAGATACAGTAAAGGCTCTTCTTAAGAAGAATGGCATTATTGAATAATCGCTGAGCAAGAAAGGACTTATAAAATGAAGGAATTACTTGCTGTTATTGCAAAGGGTCTTGTTGACGATCCCGATTCCGTTACAGTTGATGCAGACGAACCTGCTGAGGACGGAACAACCGTATATCATATTCATGTTGCAGAAAGCGATATGGGTAGAATCATTGGAAAACAGGGCAGAATTGCTAAGGCTATCCGTACAATTGCCCGCAGTGCAGCTATCCGCAATGAAGAAAAAATTATGGTTGAAATCGACTGATTTTAAAATCAATTAAAAAATCAAAAGGACTGTTTCATAATTTGAAACAGTCCCTTTTTTATATCAAAAAGTTACTTTTGCTTTTAAACAAATACACTAAAAATCTACTGTACCTATATAAACCGGTATATTACTCTCATTGTCAAGAATAAGGAAAATAAACGGTCTGTTAAATTCAAGCGTTACATCTGCTTTAACTGTCTGCTGTGTATGCTTTGACAATGCAGGCTCATCACCATTTGATTCATGCCCTCCAATTCCACAGGCGTTCACTGAAATTTTGGGAGTAATCTCATACATAGCGTTAAATGAAAAATTATCGGTGCGCGTAAGCTCGGAAAACTCTGCACGATCGGTAAAAAGTGTATATAACCCACTGTCCTCGGCTATTGAAGTAATATTTTCAGCATTGTTCTGTGCTGAAATTGTAAATTCAGGAATCTTTGCAGCAGCAACTTTTGAAAAGTCAATACTTTCAAAAAGATTAGAAAATTCAAGATTTGTAAAATCAGAAATATAATCCGATAATGTAATATCCTCATTAGGAATAACCGCCATAAATTTAAGCGGTGTTTTTGAAGTGTATTTTACAACAGCCTGTGCCTTGTCGGTTTTCATATATGTTTCATTCGAGGTCATATATGTTACAGATTTATCTGTGCCCGACGATTTGAATGTTCCCTGCTCAATATCAGTTTCTGCATATGCATTAAGCCATATATCACATATGTCAGCAGCAGTCACAGAAATAAGATTTTGATCTTCATTTAAAGATGAAATAAAATTTTCAGAACCGTATTTCTTAAATCTGTTGTTTACTTTATTTAGCGCATTGGAGTCATTAAACATTAGTCTAAAAAAATCACATCCGTAATAGTCCACATCAGTCTGCATAAACTTTGTCTTTATATCGGCAGTATCGTTAGCAAACATAGCAGTATCAAATTTAACAAAGCCCTGATTTCCATTGCTTGTATCATCTCCGCTCAAGCTGTCTTTTTTGTCAGCCTGATTTGCACCCACAGCCTCTATTCGGCTTCTAAAATAAGATGAACACTGATTAATATTTTCCAAAGACAAATCTCTGCCCAAAGCATTTATAATCTCATCGCGGGTCTCTTCAGAAGCACCGTTAGCCATAAGCCCTAGTTGAAGAGCAGTACTTGCAGGGCTGAAAACATATGAATCTTTTCCTGCATTTTTATGATAATTTCTAAACATTCTAAGTGCAAAGTCCGTTATCTCACTTGAATATGTTGTATATGAAGAGGGCGCGTCTGTAACTTTGTCATTATAGTTAAATGTTTTTGCTGAATCGGTACTGCGTGTATATTTATTAATTAAATTATCATTTTTGGAAAAGTTTTCAGAATCCGTACAGGCACAGAACACTGAAATAATCATAAACACACTTATAATAAAAGCAATTATTTTTCTCATATTTCATATCCTCCGTTAATTGTTTTTACATATTTCCTGTGCAAGCCTGAATATATTTTCTGCCGAATCAGGAATATGCAATTTTTTACACTGTGCCTTCATATCATCAAGCTTTTTACTGTTATTAAGAAGCTCTATAATTTGATCTGCACCATTTTTTTTGTCAAGCATAACTGCTGCATTTTCTTTGAGAAGAAAATCAGCGTTATCCCTCTCCTGCCCCGGAAAAGCACTGTAAATTGCAAGAGGGAGTGAACATGCAAGGCTTTCCGTAACAGTAAGTCCTCCAGGTTTTGTAACAATCAAATCGGAAATATGCATATAATCTTCGACGTTTTTTACAAAATATAAAAGCTTTGTATTATCCTGAGTCCCCATCTCATCAATAAGTTTTTCCAGGTGGGCAAACAGCTTGATATTTCTTCCTGTGATTACTATAAACTGCATATTTTTTGACTTTTGTGCAAGGCTTTTATAAAAACTTAAAACACCTGTCACACCAAATGAACCAGCCATAAGCAATACAGTCGGCACATTAGGATCGAGTCCCTCGCGCTTACAAATTTCATTTTTGTCAAACGGCTGAGTAAACCTGTCAAATATCGGTATACCAAGAGTATGGATAATACTTCCGTCTACTCCGTAGCTTTCTTTAAGCTTTTCAGCCATCTGCGGCTCTGCAAGTACATATGCATCTATGTTAGGCACAATATATGTGCGGTGAGCGTCGTAATCCGTAACAAGACTTATAGTCTTAACATTTGTCTTGCCCTGACGGCGAAGTTTTGAAATCATTGTTGTCACAAACGGATGACAGATTATCACAAGATCAGGTAAAAATTTCTCTATAGTATCCAATAATCTGTCTGACATCAAAGTATTGGATCTCATGACAGCCTTGTACATAACAGTTTTGCGATCTGTAATTTTGTAGCATTTACCATACACCTTTGGTATTTTTGTCGCCATAAAATGATAACCGCCGCAAACAGTTTTATCATATATCTTACCGATAGCCTTCATTGCATCAACAACTTTAACCTCTGTCTCCGGACTTAAATCATTAATTTTTGCTTCAAGGGCAGCTGCTGCACGCTTGTGACCGCCGCCGGTGGATGCTGTGAGAATTAATATTTTCATTTTCCTTCTCCGTTCAAAGCTTGGGCAAAGTTACCCTGAAAATTCTATACACTGTTATTATACTTTGAATTTATTTGTATTTCAACACAAATTTTATTTCAAAACCTCAAATTTTTAATTTTATATATCATTCTCATCTGTCCTTTTGTAAATTTTATTTGGTATGCTTTATCTTTTTCTAATAATACAATTAAAACAATATTATAAAATTGCATTCGATAAATAAAAAACCGATTTCTATAAACTATCCTTCTTTGTCTGACCATTTTCGGACAATCTCTGTAAAACACAAAGGCTTCCTTGTATAAGGAAGCCTTTGTGTTTAAAGAAAAAGCACTTGCGAATGCAAGTGCTCAGGCTGAGCGATAAACATCACACTCAACACTTTCAGTACAAAATATTTAATTTATAAAAATTATTTATTCAGCTGATTTTCTTTTTGCAAAGCATTCGCTGCAATAATAGCTTTTTCCTTCCATTGGCTTAAAAGGAATCTTTGCAGGGCCGCCACATTCAGCGCATACTGTTTCATGAAACTCGCGCTCGGTCTTTGCAGCGTTCTTGCGTGCCTGTCTGCATTCTTTACAACGCTGCGGCTCATTTACAAAGCCCTTTTCAGCATAGAATTCCTGCTCGCCTGCAGTAAAAACAAATTCGTTTCCACATTCTTTGCAAATGAGTGTCTTATCTTCGTACATTAAATTTACCTCTCTTTTTTTACCTCTCATGGTATATATTTGTGTGCCCTGTGCGGAGTTGCACCGCTTAATACTATTTAGGACATATTTCCGTGACTTATCTTTCTGCGTGCTCTTTGCAGCGCATTGTCAACAGCCTTCTCGGTAACCGACAGCCTTTGAGCAATTTCTCTGTAGCTTAATCCGCTGCCGAAAAGCATAAGTACATCATACTCGTTTTTTGAAAGAGTTGCTTTTAATCTGTTGAGCACAGATTTAAGGTGTTCGCTGCAAAGCACAAATTCCTCAGGATTATGCGCCGTGTCCTCAATAGATTCACAAACATCGTCCATCATAACAATATTTGACTGCGGGATATTGCGGTCTGCATTTGATTTGCGGATTATAGAAATAAATCTGCGTTCAACAACAACCGACATATAGCTTTTAAACGATGCCGTTCCGTTTTCATCAAAAGTCCTGCAACTGTACAAAAGTCCCAGCAGCCCTTCCTGCACAAAATCTTTTTGCTCATATCCCTGTGCAGAAAACCTGCGTGCAATAAAGCTGATTGTACCAAGATATCTCATAACAAGCTCATCAAAAGCTTTGTTATCGCCATTTCCGGCATACTGTGCAAGAATTGTATCGGAAAACAAGCTGTAGGAATTTGCAAGTTCAGCCATAACCTACCCCTAATACTTATTCTATATAATTAATGATATAATAAATTATTGCGAATGTCAACAACTTACTTATAATTTCTGTAAAAACGCATTATAAAAACAAAATAATTTGTGCAAAAATGTTAATTAATTGTCACATTTGCTGTTATTATGTATCTTGTTTTATATTTTTAAAAATGTTATAATTTAATATCAGTATTATAAAAAGTATTTGCCTGTTTATCGGAGGTAACATAATGGTAGAAAAATGTAACAGTTTCGGCGTAAACGGAATGGACGGCTATAAAGTAGAAATTGAAGCAGCTATGCAAAACGGAATCCGAGCATTTGACATGGTTGGTCTTCCGGATGCTGCCGTCAGAGAAAGCAGAGACAGAGTGCTGAGTGCATTAAAAAACTGCGGATTTAAAATTCCTGCGTCTCACATAACCCTAAATCTTGCGCCTGCCGACATAAGAAAAGAAGGTCCAATATACGATTTGCCTATATCCATTATACTTTTGAAACTTACCGGACAGATTACATCCGATATATCAGACTGTGCATTTATTGGCGAGCTTTCTTTAAGCGGTGAAGTAAGAGGCATAAATGGCGTTCTTCCAATGGTAATCAAAGCAATGGAATGCGGTATTAAGAGGATTTTTGTTCCTGCCGCAAATGCAAGCGAAGCTGCCGTTGCAAAAGGTATTGATGCATTTCCGGTAAAGGATATTATTCAGCTGAAAAACATTCTCAACAATCAGGAAACAGTAAAGCCTGCCTGTACAACAAACAGCAAAAATGCAAAGGAAAAGGAGATAATCCCCGATTTTTCTCAGGTTAAAGGCCAGTTTGAAGCAAAAAGGGCACTTGAAATTGCAGCTGCGGGAGGACATAACATCTTGCTTATAGGACCTCCCGGATCAGGTAAAAGCATGCTTGCAAAACGAGTTCCATCTATTCTACCCGATATGACTTTTGACGAAATGATAGAAACAACCAAAGTTCACTCAATTGCCGGTTCTCTGCAGCATGACGGTCTTATAACTACAAGACCTTTCCGCTCACCCCATCACACTGTAACACCAGTAGGGCTTGGAGGCGGAGGTACGGGAACAATAAAGCCCGGCGAAGTATCGCTAGCAAGCAACGGTATTTTATTTCTTGATGAACTGCCAGAATTTTCACGTGCTGCACTGGAGGTTCTAAGACAGCCGATTGAGGATGGAAAAATTACAATTTCTCGTTCAGGGCAAAACTGCACATATCCGTGCTCCATTATGGTTGTTGCCGCAATGAATCCCTGTCCGTGCGGATATTACGGTGATGAAACTCATAAATGCAGTTGTTCGGAAGTTAAAATAAGGCGGTATCTTAACAGGATATCCGGACCGCTGCTGGATCGCTTTGATATTCATGTAGAAGTTCCCCCGGTTAAATTTCAAGAACTTAGAAGTTCAGAACTCACCGAAACATCGGCTGAAATTAAAAAACGAGTTAACAAAGCAAGAAAAATACAAAATGAAAGGTTTTACGGTACAAAAATTCAGTGTAACGCCAAGATAGATGCGGACAACTTTGAAAAAGTCTGCATAATTGACAAGGATGCAGAGCAAACCTTAAAAAATGCGTTTGAAAGTCTTGGGCTTACAGCAAGAGCTTATGACAGAGTTCTGAAGGTTTCACGCACAATAGCTGATCTTGAGGAATCGGAAATCATCCGTTCTGAACATGTTCTTGAAGCTGTACAGTACCGCAGTCTTGACCGAAAATACTGGCAGCTCGGTTAAAATTTATATTTAAACTTAGACTAATTAACTTTTGCCTGTTTAAATTCAAAGGAATGAAAACAATTATGACGAACAGCGAAATATTAAATATTGCAATGCAGCAATCAGCATATGATTTAAATTGCAAACCCGATGACTTTTTAAAAGAAGAAAACATAGTAACTGTTTCAAAAAGCAACCCCAAAGCACGAAAATATGTTGAATTGCCGTTTGAATGCAATCTTGTAAGCTATGGAAATAATATTGTTGCTTCAATACAGGATAATTTGAGAGAAATTGTCAGTGACTATATAAATAAATATCCTTCTTATCGTTGTTATGAAACACCCAATATACAAATACTAGACGACAAACTTCGTCCGCATAATCTTAAACTGTGCTTTATGGCAGAATTTTATCTTCCGGATATCAACAGTCTCAAAGCACTTGACTGTGACTATGAACTTAGAGTCCTTCACAGCCGTGACTTTAACTATTTATACACTCCCCAATGGAGCAACGCGCTATGTTTCGACAGAAAACACCTGGACATCCTCGGCATCGGCGCATATGAAAACGACAGACTGATAGGTTTAGCAGGATGCTCTGCTGACTGTGATACTATGTGGCAGATTGGAGTAGATGTATTGCCTGAATACCGCAGACAAGGAATTGCCTCTGCTCTCACAAGCCGGCTTGCACTTAAAATTCTTGACTTGAACAAGGTTCCGTTTTACTGCGCCGCATGGTCAAATATTAAATCTTCACGAAATGCAATTAAAAGCGGCTTTCGCCCTGCCTGGACAGAGTTGACTGCAAAAAGTATGGACTTTATTGCAAAAATGTAAAGATTAGTTTTAATCAATATAAATCTCGACAAAATGTAACAATTTGTGTTATACTAATAAATGATACGATGCAAATAATAAAGTGTCAGTATTATAATATTGTACAAAATTAAACTTGGAGGTATTTATAATGGAAATTACTAAAAAATCAATTATCGGTGATGTTCTTGACAAATATCCGGAAACAGCAGAGCTTTTCTTCAGCATTGGAATGCACTGTCTCGGCTGTCCTGCTTCACGCGGGGAAACAATTGAAGAAGCTTGCATGGTGCATGGTGCAGATGTTGACGCACTTATTGCTTCGCTCAATCAGGCTGTAAGCAAATGAGCCAAAAACTAAATTTTACGCTTGACAACCGCCTTGCACTATGTTCTGATTTTGTGCGCTGCGGCGCTCGTGTTGCTGATATCGGCACAGACCATGCCTATCTTCCGGTTTGGCTGTGCCGCATCGGCAAGTGCCCGTCTGCAATTGCCGCAGATATAAATCACGCTCCTCTGCAACGGGGAATTGATACTATTAATCATTACAACATGAGTGACAAAATTACTGCAAGACTCAGCAGCGGACTGCAAAACATAAATGCAGATGAAGCTGACGACATTGTGATTGCAGGTATGGGCGGTGAACTTATTGCAAAAATAATTAATGACTGTTCTTTTGCAAAGGACAGCTCCAAGCATTTTATTTTGCAGCCAATGACAAAAAGCGAAGTACTTATAAAATGGCTTTGTGAAAACGGATACGAAATTTTAAAACAAGACTGCTGCACAGCGTCAAACAAATGCTACACTGTACTGCTTGTTAAATATTGCGGTAAAACAGAAGAAAAAAACGAAGACTTTTACTATATGGGCAAACTTTCTCCGCAAACTAACGAGACACATCTCCAGTTTATAAATAATCATATCAAAAGATTATTAAAAAAAGCAAAGGGAGATATACACTTTGGTGTGATTGCCGAAAAACTTAAGGAGATCATTCACAATGACTGAAATAAACGAAATAATTAATTATTTTGAAACTTTCGCCCCCTGCGAAAGTGCAATGAATTTTGATAATGTAGGCTTGCTTGCAGGCGACAAAAATGCATGCGTAACAAAAGTACTTGTTACTCTTGATATTACAAAAAAAGTAGTGCTTGAAGCAAAAAGAATGGGATGTGAGCTGATTATAAGCCATCATCCCGTAATTTTTTCTCCGATAAAAAAGCTCACTTCGGACTCTGTACCCTATCTTCTTGCAAAAAATGAAATATCTGCACTGTGTATGCACACAAATCTTGATTTGAGCACACAGTTTGGCGTTAACACATGTCTTGCTGATGCAATAGGAGTTAAAAAGCTTTCCTTAGCTGATTGCGGTGAATGTCTTTTTATTGGAAATCTTGAAAAATCCACTGACATAAATGAATTCGCCCTTACTGTAAAATCAAGACTTGAATGCAAAGGACTGCGCTATACAGATGTAAAAAGCACGGTAAAGACCGTTGCAATATCATCAGGTTCCGGCGGATCAAATGTTTTTGATGCGGCAAAACTCGGAGCCGATGTGCTTGTTACAGGTGAAATCAAGCACCATGAAATTAATGCTGCAAATGAACTTGGTATCAATATTATTGATACCGGACATTATAAAAGTGAAGATATTGTAATTTCACCTCTGATAAAAAGGCTTTCCGAAAAGTTTTTCGATATTAATTTTACAAAATCGAAAACTTATGATGATTTTATTAAATTCATTTAATTTTCATTTAAATTTCTAACCGATTAACAAAATATTTATTGCATAATTTGTAACAATTTGATATACTAGTACAGTAAATAACTATATGTGGTGGTGTTCCTGTCAGATACACCGAAAAATGAGGAATTATGAGAATAAGAAAAAAGAAATGGGCAGAACCCGAACTGGCAGTTTGCAATTTTTTCGTAAAAAAACCTGAAGAATATGCAGGAAACTGGAATAGTGCTTTTCAAAAAAAGCAACCGCTCTATCTTGAAATAGGATGCGGCAAAGGCGGCTTTGCAGGCCAGCTTGCACTGAAAAATCCCGATAAAAATATTATAGCTGTTGATATTAAAATTGATATGCTTGGTGTCGGCAGACGGACAATCGTAAATATGTTTGAACACGAAGGCAAAAGTGAAAAAGATATTACAAATCTTTTGCTTGTAAATTATAATGTGGAAGCACTTGATAAAATCATTACAGATCAGGACAAAATTGACAGATTGTTCATAAACTTCTGTAATCCATGGCCTCGCCCTAAACATAAAAAACGCAGACTTACATATTATAAAAAACTTGAGATGTACAAAACTTTTCTTAATAAGGGTAGTGAAATTCGCTTTAAAACCGATAACGACCAGCTTTTTGAGGAAAGTGTTAAATATTTTGAACAAAGCGGATATGAAATTATTTATATAACCCACGATCTTCATTCGAGCAACATTACTGACAATATTGAAACTGAACACGAAAAAATGTTCTCAGCAGAAGGCATCAAAATTAAATATTTAATTGCAAGGCAAAAATAATAAAGGAGGCGAAAGATTTGAAGTTAAAGGCGATTATTTCGGCATTGCTGCTCAGTTCTGTTTTTATTTTCAGTGCAGGCGGATGCAGTATTACCGACTTTAGCGCAGATAATCTTTTGCGCCCTCCGAAAGCTATGGGAGATGAAGCTGAAATTGAACAGCTCATTTCCGAAACTGCAAAAAACGGCTATACTCTGAAATACCCTAAAAACGGAAATTACCGAAGCGCAATTATTATGGCTGATCTAAACGGTGATGAAAATAAAGAGGCAATTGCCTTTTTCCGCAGCAATGACGATACAACCAAAATCCATATGCTTGTTATGTACTCTGATAAGAATTCGTGGAAACTTTCATCGGATAATATCACTGAAGCAACCGACATAGACAGTGTTGATTTTGCAGATATTGACGGTAATGAAACACCGGAAATTATTGTAGGATATACAACGTACACACCCAATATAAACCGGCTTTGCTGTTACTCCTATTCTAAAGAAAAAATAAGTGAAATTCAGTCAGGACACAATTATTCAAGCTTTTACAGCGGAGATTTTGACAATGACGGCAATAGCGAAATTATGTCACTGCTTCTGTTTACAGCTGAAAATGAAGCAAGTGCATCCATGCTTGATTACAGTGCGGATAACAACAGTCTCTATGCCAAAGCCATGGTCAATATGGACCCAAATGTCGTAAAATACAAAAGCGTAGCTGCATCTGACTTTAATGACACTACAAACGGGCTTATTGTTGACGGCAGCTATGCTAACAGAGAACTGAATACCCAGATTATTTATTACAGCAAAGAACTGTCAATTTTAAGAAATCCGCTGTTTAAAGAAAAATCTAAAAATATTACCCAGCGCAGCAATTCTGTATCGTCCTATGATGTTGACAATGACGGTAAGATTGAAATTCCGGTAACTTCAAAACTGCCTCATTCTGAAAATCAAACAGAAGAAATTGTTGCAGATAAGATTGTATGGAACAGCTTTTCCGACAAAAACGAAACTTTAAATCCGAAAATAAACGTAATAACTAATTACGATTATAATTATTATTTTAAAATTCAGGATAAGTGGGGCGCAAACAGTGTCACTGCCTTAATCAACAGCACTAACAGAACAACTGAATTTTATGAATGGAAATCTGACAAGCCCGGAAAACTGCTTTTTGAAATAAAGGCTTTCGATTTGGATGACTGGAATTCTGGCAAGTCAGTTAATAAATACACTCTTATTTCTAAAAATGACAAATATGCATATGCTTTTAAAAATATAAATACCGATTCACCTTCTTCTATTTCAGATGACGAAATAAAAACAGGCTTTATGGCTGTCACAGAAACAACCGTGTAATCGGCAAATGACAACGGAGGTTTTGATATGAAAAAAATACTTGTTTGCGAAGATGAAGCTGCAATTCGTGACTTTGTCGTAATCAATCTTACACGAGCAGGATATGATGTGGTTGAAGCTGACTGCGGAGAAACTGCCCTGCAAAAATATGAAGAAAACGACGGTGACTTTGATGTTGCCATCTTAGATGTTATGATGCCCGGTATTGATGGTTTTCAGGTTTGCAAAGAACTGAGAAACCGCAACGGAGGGATCGGCATTATTATGCTCTCTGCAAAAACTCAGGAGATGGATAAAGTTACAGGTCTTATGCTTGGTGCTGACGATTATGTTTCAAAACCGTTTTCACCCAGTGAATTGCTCGCGAGAGTTGACTCATTGTACAGAAGAGTTGCTCTTGCGCAGTCTCATTCCGAAAACAATTTTAAAGAGGAGCTTAAGTCCGGTGAATTCACCCTTAATCTGCGCAACCGTGCTTTGCTAAAAAACGGCAAAATGATTGAACTTACACAGGTTGAATTTCAAATTATGGAATACTTTTTTTCCAACCCCGGTGCGGCTCTTGACAGAATGGACATTCTCAATCATGTTTGGGGAGATGCTTATGTCGGTGAAGATAAAATTGTCGATGTAAATATCCGACGTCTCAGAATGAAGGTTGAGGACGAACCCTCTAATCCAAAACATATTATTACCGTGTGGGGACTCGGCTACAAGTGGGATTCGGGTACATAATATATATAAATTTTACTAATTAAGGAGGACAGCAATAAATGTTCAAAGGCATTTCAAAACGATGGATGCTTAACACGCTGAGTGTCATACTTACAATCATTATTCTTATTGTTGTCAGCCTTATTTTTGTTGTTACATATCTTTTCCAAAACAGTGTTGAACAAAGTTTGAGTGCTGCAAGCAGCGAACTTTCACTGGTGTTTTCAGGATTTGCAAGCGAAAGCTCTACTTCATTTACCTCATCAGCCCGCGATTATGTAGAGAATTTTGACAAAAAAGAGCAAATGGCAGTTATGGTAATTAATTCTTCCGGAAGAGTCATTATGACGTCAACAGGCTTTAATCCGTCAGACAAGGAAGAAATACCGGATTTTGAAGAGGCAAAATCCAACGAACGCGGTTATGCATCCTGGAGCGGTAAGCTTGATACAGGCGAAAGCGCAATGAGCGAAACACGCATTATCACCAACGGCAACGGCACGGTTGTAGGCGCGGTAAGATATATTGTTTCAATGGATCCGGTAAACGGCGCAATAATGATATTCTCATTAATTCTTATTGCATTGGGTATTGTTATAATATCGCTTGTAATTTTATCAGGAATTATGTTTATCCGTTCAATTGTCAAACCTATTCGTGAACTTTCTCAGACAGCCGATAAAATTGCTCACGGTGACTTTTCTGCTTCTGAAAAAATTGAGTACAAATATGATGATGAAATCGGTGATTTGTGTGATGCAGTAAGTGATATGGCGCTTGATTTACAAACTGCCGAACAAATGAAAAACGACTTTATTTCAAGAGTATCTCATGAACTGCGCACCCCTCTTACTGCAATTAAGGGCTGGGCTGAAACTATGCAGCTTTCAGAAAGAGGAACGCTTGACCGCCGTACTTTTGACCGCGGCATGGGAGTTATTATAAAAGAAAGTACGAGACTTACAAGCATCGTTGAAGAACTTCTTGATTTCAGCCGTATTCAAAGCGGAAGAATGGTTCTTATGAATGAAAAACTTGATATTCTTGCCGAATTTGACGAAACAGTATATTTTCTCAAGGACAGGGCTGTATCTGAAGGCAAACATCTGCTTTATGACGAACCTGAGGCTGTTTATCCTCCTGTTTACGGAGATAAAAACAGATTAAAACAAGTATTTTTAAATATTCTGGACAATGCTCTTAAGTACACTCCAAAAGGCGGTGTTGTCGCCGCACAGGTTATCTACAGTAAAGATGAACCGGATATTATAAAAATAGTAATAACCGATTCAGGCTGCGGTATTGCTGCCGAGGATTTGCCTAAAGTTAAAGAAAAATTTTATAAAGCAAACCAAACAGTCCGTGGATCAGGCATAGGTCTTGCTGTTGCTGATGAAATAATGAATCTTCATAACGGTTCGCTAAATATTGAAAGCGGCGAAGGCGTAGGCACAACAGTAACTCTTACATTCCCTATTCATAAAGAAGGGGAAGAACAAAATATGCCGGAAAATATAAAATTATAAATATACATATTTATATTAATTCACACCAAGAAAGGAACTTTTAATGTCTAAAAATAACACAAAAAAAATCACCTCTATCGGCGGAAGTGCATTAATTGAGGGAATTATGATGAGAGGACCTAAGCGTACAACTGTTTGTGTGCGCACAGGCGCTGATGAAATTTACAGTGAAGATATAAGCATAAACACAATTCCGTCAAAACTCAAAATATTTAAGCTGCCTTTTCTCAGAGGTATTGCAGGTCTGATAGATTCAATGCGGCTTTCATATAAATCACTTATGCTTTCTGCCGACAAAGCAATTGAAGCCGGGGAAATTGAGGAGGAAGAACCGTCGAAATTTGAAAAGTGGCTCGATGAAAAATTCGGTGATACACTTATAAAAGTACTTATGGTGTTTGCTTCTATTGTAGGCGTTGCACTTGCTGTAGGTCTGTTTTTCTTTGTCCCCTCGTTTTTGTTTGATTTCACAGCTAACTTTGTTCCTGCTTTTAAGGGAACAGGCGAACTTGCCGTATTTTGGAAGTCAGTTTTTGAGGGAGTACTAAAAATAGTGTTATTCCTGCTATACATAATTGTTTGTTCGCAGATGACAGAAATGAAACGAGTATTTATGTACCATGGCGCAGAACATAAAACCATTTTCTGCTACGAAAATGATGAAGAGCTTACTGTCGCTAATGTAAAAAAACAAACTCGTTTTCATCCCCGCTGCGGCACAAGCTTCATGATACTTATGCTTATCGTAGGTATTATTATAGGTCTTTTTGTTCCGGTTGCTCCATTCGGAAACAGCTTTTTGCGTCCTGTATTTAAAATTGCCCTTCTTCCAATCTCCTGCGGCGTCGGATATGAACTGATTAAAATTTGCGGAAAACATGATAACCTGTTTACTCGTATTGTTGCAGCTCCGGGTCTGTGGGCACAAAGAATTACTACAAAAGAACCGGATGACAAGATGATTGAAGTTGCAATTGAGGCAATCAAAGCTGTTATTCCGGATGATGGTTCGGATATTTTAAACAAATAATATGAATTTAAATCAGTTATACAAAAAATGTACAGCTATTCTTGAACAAAATAACATAGAAAATGCCGCTTATGAATCGCAGTGTCTCATTGAAAAAGTATTTGGTTTTGACAGGGCACATATGATTGCCTTTGGAAATCATGAAGCTGACCCCGAAAAAGAATTGCTTATTTCACAATTTGTTAAGCGAAGATTAAACCGTGAACCTCTGCAATATATACTTGGCGAATGGAGCTTTATGGGTTTTGAATTCAAGGTTGGCGAGGGAGTCCTTATCCCCCGTGATGACACCGAAGTTGTTGTCTGTCTTTGTCTTGATTTTCTAAAAGACAGACAGTGCAAAAAAGTAATTGACTTGTGTTCGGGAAGCGGAGCAATTGCTGTTGCGCTGAACAAGATAGCAAAAGCTAATGTAACTGCAATCGAACTTAGCAAAAATGCCATGAATTATCTTAATAAAAATATTGCCTTGAACCAATCGTCTGTAAAGGCAATGAAAGGCGATATATTTGAATGTTACACGGCTTTTCCCGACAGCGAATTTGACTTAATTGTGTCAAATCCTCCCTATATAATCACAAGCGAAATACCCCAACTTCAGCCGGAGGTTCAAAAAGAGCCTGTTATGGCACTTGACGGCGGGGCTGACGGATATGATTTTTACAAATGTATTATTACTCACTGGAGCAAAAAGCTTAAGTATGGCGGAGCACTTGCATTTGAGCTTGGAGAAGGTCAGGCCGACAGCATAAAAACACTTATGGCTGACAGCGGATTTGGAAATTTTAAAATTTCATCTGATTTTGGCAATATACAAAGGGCTATTATTGGGACTTTGATGCGCAAATAGAAAATTTGTTCGATTTTTTTATTTATTTTTATTGCAATTTTCTTTTGTATATTTTATACTTATTAGTATAGAAACTTAAAATTCGGAGGCATATGAAATGGCAGTAGATAAAACAAAAGCGCTTGAAACCGCGCTGTCTCAAATTGAAAAACAATTCGGCAAAGGTGCTGTAATGCGTCTTGGCGAAAACAAGCATATGAATATTGAGCACATCTCAACAGGTTCCCTTTCACTTGACATCGCACTTGGAATAGGCGGTCTGCCAAAGGGAAGAATTGTTGAAATATACGGACCTGAATCATCAGGTAAAACAACACTTTCACTTCACTGCATTGCAGAGGGTCAGAAAAACGGCGGCAATGTTGCATTTATAGACGTTGAACATGCACTTGATCCTACATATGCTGCTGCTCTGGGAGTTGACGTTGATTCACTTTTGGTATCTCAGCCTGATACAGGTGAGGACGCTCTTGAGATTGCCGAAGCTCTTATAAGAAGCGGAGCCATTGATGTTATAGTTATCGACTCCGTTGCCGCCCTTGTTCCAAAAGCAGAAATCGAGGGTGAAATGGGAGACAGCCACGTAGGCTTGCACGCCCGTCTCATGTCACAGGCATTAAGAAAACTTGCAGGAGCAATTTCAAAATCAAACTGTGTTGCAATCTTTATTAATCAGCTGCGTGAAAAAGTCGGCGTTGTATACGGCAACCCTGAAGTTACTACGGGCGGCCGTGCTCTTAAGTTTTACAGTTCAGTGCGCATTGATATAAGAAAAGTTGAAACTCTTAAGTCTAACGGAGAAATGGTCGGTTCTCACACGAGAGCAAAAGTAGTCAAAAATAAAATGGCTCCTCCTTTCCGCGAGGCCGAGTTTGATATTATGTACGGTGAAGGTATTTCCCGTGAAGGAGAATTGCTTGATCTTGCCGTAAAAGCTGAGGTTGTTCAGAAAGCTGGAGCTTGGTTCAGCTATGACGGAACCCGTTTGGGACAAGGCCGTGATAAAGTTAAGGAACTGCTGAAAACGGATACAGAGCTTGCTAAAAAGATTGAAGAGAATCTTTGGGCTAATATTGATAAACTCTATGTTCGCAAAAAAGCTCTTCCAAAGATAAAAATTACAGAAGTCCCTGCCGCAAATAACAATATCCCAGCACCGGCGTCAAAGGACAAAGGCAGCGCAAAAATTGACGTGCTTGTTGATGACTGATGCTTATTACTGCAATAGAGCCGAGAAGAAAGGCTATGAGCGCACTATATATTGACGGCGAATTTGTTATGAATCTTGACACGCAGACGCTTATTGAAAACCGTTTTGATGTGGGACGTGAAATTGATGATGAGGATTTGCACGAGATTATAAAATTAAGCAATGAACGACGTGCAAAGGAAAAAGCTCTATGGCTTATTTCTTATCGCGATCACTCAAAAAAAGAACTCAGTGACAAAATCAGGCGCACCTGCGATGATGAATCGGCAAACAAGGCAGTTGAACGCATGGAAGAACTTGGCCTTGTAAATGATGAAAATTATGCCCGTCGTTATGCACAGCAGTTGTTGTTTTCAAAGCATATGGCTCCAAAAGGAGCCGTACATGCACTTGTGCAAAAAGGAATTGACCGTGAGCTTGCAAATGATATAATTGAAGAAATACCTGTAGATATTGATGAAAGTATAAGAACGGTAATTGACAAGAAATACAGAAACATCAATGATGAAAAGATAAAACGGAGAGCCGTTGCCGCATTACAAAGGCTCGGTTACAGATGGGATGAGATTAAGAACATCCTTGAAGAATACACAGAGGAAGACTACATATGAATTATAAAGTAGGTATTGTATCACTTGGCTGCGCTAAAAACCAGGTTGATGCGGAAATGCTGTTATATACGTTAAAAAAACATGATTTTGTCATAGTTAATGATCCTGCTGATGCCGACGCTGTCATTGTAAATACCTGCGGTTTCATAGAATCGGCAAAACAGGAAAGTATTGATGAAATAATAGAGCTTGGAAAGCTTAAACAGGAAGGCACAATCAAATGTATTATCGTTACCGGCTGTCTTGCTGAAAGATATAAAGATGAAATAAAAAAACAGCTTTATGAGGTTGACTCCGTTGTAGGAATCGGAGCAAACTCAAATATTGCAGATATTGTACGCGACACACTTGAAGGGAAAACAAGGGAAAGCTTTCCCGACAAGATATGTCTGCCCCTTGAAGGAGGCAGAATTTTATCCACTCCCCCATACACCGCCTATCTTAAAGTTGCTGAAGGCTGTGACAACTGCTGTTCCTACTGCGCAATTCCTCTGATTCGAGGAAAATTCAGAAGCCGTCAGCCTGATGATATCATCAGAGAAGCTGAGATGCTTGCAAAGCGCGGTGTTAAAGAACTGAATGTTATCGCTCAGGATACAACCCGTTACGGAGAAGACCTGTTTGGCAGTCCGTATCTGGCAAAACTGTTAAAACGTATTTGTAAAATTGACGGTTTTAAATGGATAAGAGTTCTTTACTGTTATCCGGACAGAATTACTGACGAGCTTATTGACACAATAGCAACTGAAGAGAAAATTGTTAAATATTTAGATATACCTCTTCAACACTGTAACAAAGAAATCCTTAATAATATGAACCGCCGCGGAAGCTATGAAAGTCTTACAGCTTTGATTAACAAAATAAGAAGTAAGATACCTGATGTTATTTTCCGTTCAACATTTATCACAGGCTTTCCCGGTGAGACTGAGGAACAATTTGAAGAACTCGCAAAATTTGCCGCTGAAGTAAAATTTCAAAGACTCGGATGTTTTCCTTACTCGGCTGAAGAGGATACTGAAGCAGCGTTGATGCCTGAGCAAATTGATGATGAAATCAAACAAAAAAGAGCTGACATCATAATGAATCATCAGCAAAGTGTAATGGCTGCATTTTGCGAAAGCTTAATCGGTAAGGAGATTGAGGTACTCGTAGAAGGCTATGACAAACTTGCAGAATGCTTTTTCGGCAGGAGTTATGCAGATTCTCCTGAAGTTGACGGATGTGTATTCTTTACATGCGGTGAAAAAAAGCCGAAAGCAGGCGATTTTGTGAGTGTAACCATCACAGATTATATGGGTTGTGATCCTATAGGCGAATATAACCGCACAATTGTTTGTTAATAATTTTATATATTGGAAGGCAACAAAATGAATTTACCTAATAAACTGACAATAGGGCGAATATTACTCGTTCCCTTTTTTGTGACCTCTATACTCATTGATTTTCCTCTGAATAATCTGGCAGCGCTTTTAATATTTATAGCTGCGTCAATCACCGATATGCTTGACGGAAAAATTGCACGTAAACGCGGTCTTGTAACAAACTTTGGCAAATTTGCTGATCCTTTGGCAGATAAAATTCTTGTACTTTCTGCATTTCTTTGCTTTGTTCAAAATGGTTGGTGTGGCAGCATTGCAGTTATTTTTGTGCTTCTACGTGAATTTACCGTTACATCGATAAGACTTTCAGCCGCTTCAAACGGAAAGGTGGTTGCCGCAAATATTTGGGGGAAACTTAAAACTGTTTCTCAAATGATAGCAATTATAGCAATTCTTACTATGCAAATTATTCTTGAGTTACCGGAATTAGGGGTTTTATTTAATAAAGCTATATATCTTAACTTGAAAAATATATTTTTAGTTACAGGTGAAATCCTGATTTGGATTTCTACAGTTTTTACAATTATTTCGGGCATAATCTATGTAATACAGAATAAGCAATTTATATCTGAAACATAGATTATGACTAGGGCATATATATAAGTATCTAATAGCCCTAATCCGAATTTTGGAAGTGATATTTTGTTTGATACTTTAAAATCGGATATTAATGCCGTTCTTGAGCGTGACCCTGCTGCACGAAACAAATTTGAAGTTTTTTTTCTTTACTCCGGATTTAAGGCAGTGCGCTCTCATAGAAAAGCAAACTGGTTTTTCAGACACAATTTTAAATTTATAGCACGCTGGATTTCACAGCGATGCAGGCACAAAACCGGTGTGGAAATTCACCCCGGCGCAGTAATCGGCAAAGGCTTGTTTATTGACCACGGTATGGGAGTTGTCATTGGTGAAACTACCATTATCGGAGATAACTGTACCATTTATCAAAATGTAACACTTGGCGGCACCGGAAAGGATACTGGAAAGCGTCATCCGACGCTGGGCAACAATGTTCTGGTCGGCTCGGGTGCAAAAGTATTGGGACCATTTACTGTAGGCGACAATGCACGTATTGCAGCAGGTGCCGTTGTACTCAGCGAAGTCCCTCCTAATGCTACAGCTGTCGGCGTACCTGCCAGAGTAGTAAAAATTAACGGAATACGCAGTGAAACTCTTGACCAGATTCATGTTTCAGACCCTGTGGCGCTTGCTTTATGTAATTTTGAGCACAAAATTGATGTTGTGCAAAAAGAGGTTGAAAAACTTAAGAAATCAGAAAAATAAGCAGTTTTATGTGATTTTTTTACTAAACGAATTTATATTGTAATCTCAGTTTTAAGACGGCATGATTTTCGTTTACGGCTTATCTGCCCACGATAGGTCGGTAAAATTTTTTATTCCTATTTGTGGGCGGAAAGGCTTTGGAAATTAAAATGATATTATATAATTCTCTCGGACAGACAAAGCAGGAATTTATTCCTTACTTTAAAGGAAAAGTAAATATGTATACCTGCGGACCTACTGTTTACCACTATGCACACATAGGCAACCTGAGAACTTATATTATGGAAGACGTTCTTGAAAAATATCTTCGTTTTGCAGGTTACAACGTCAATCGGGTTATGAATATTACCGATGTCGGACATCTCTCAAGCGATGCTGACACTGGCGAAGATAAAATGCTGTCCGGCGCAAAGCGCGAGCATAAGACGGTTATGGAAATTGCCAAGTTTTACACGGATGCTTTTTTTGCTGACTGTGAAAAACTGAATATTAAACGTCCTGATGTTGTAGAACCTGCAACAAACTGCATTGACGAATTTATTAATATGATTACCGTACTGTTGCAAAAGGGCTACGCCTATACCGCAGGCGGAAATGTATATTTTGACACCTCAAAGCTTGACACTTACTATGTTTTCGGAAATATGAATGAAGAAGACCTTGCTGTGGGAGTACGCGACAGTGTTGAAGAAGATGAGAACAAACGCAATAAAGCTGACTTTGTATTATGGTTTACCAAGTCAAAGTTTGATTCTCAGGAGCTTAAATGGGACAGTCCGTGGGGCGTAGGATATCCCGGCTGGCACATTGAATGCTCATGTATAAGCACCAAACACAATGGTGAATATCTTGACATTCACTGCGGCGGCATAGATAATGCCTTTCCGCATCACACTAATGAAATTGCACAGAGCGAGGCTTATCTTGGTCATAAGTGGTGCAACTACTGGTTTCATGTGCTCCATTTGAATGATGCAAGAGGCAAAATGAGCAAATCAAAAGGTGATTTTCTGACTGTTTCACTGCTTGAAAGCAAAGGTTATGACCCGCTGGTTTATAGAATGTTCTGTCTCCAGAGCCATTATCGTAAACCTCTGACCTTTTCATACGACAGTCTTGACAACACAGCAAAGGCTTATGATAAGCTGATAAAGAAAATCTCTGCTCTTTCAAAAGACGGCACACCTGACACAGCGAAGGCTGAACAGTATATCTATTCTTTTAAGGAAGCCCTTGACAATGATTTAAATACTTCACTCGGGTTAACCTGTGTTTATGATGTTTTAAAATCTGATCTTGATGATGTAACAAAGATTTACCTTATAGATGAATTTGATAAAGTATTGTCACTTAATCTTACGAAAAATGAAATTAAAAGCAACAATTCAGATAATAACGAAATAAACGCCGAAGTTGAAAATCTTATTGCACAGCGCACTAAAGCCCGCGCCGAAAAAGATTGGGCAACAGCCGATGCTATACGAGATAAATTAAAAGAAATGAATGTCGTTCTCGTCGATACAAAGGATGGTATTCAATGGCATTTTGAAAATTAATTTTTCATACAGTATTTTTATCATTATATATAAATCCCTTTCATATAATCGTTATATGGAGGGGATTTTATGCGTCTATTCATTATTACAAAACGCAATCTTGTTTCAATAGGATTTTGTCTAATTATAGGAATACTGGCAGGTACAATTGCAATAACTTCTACAGTTAAAGCTGTCCAAACCGCAACGGCTCAGCGTGAAATTCCCATTTACTGCGTTGATACAGACAAAAAACAGGTAGCTTTATCTTTTGATGCAGCATGGGGCAATGAACAAACAGAAAACCTGCTCAATACTCTTGACAAATACAAAGTCAAGACAACGTTTTTCCTTGTCGGCGATTGGGTAAAAAACTTTCCTGACAGTGTAAAAGAAATTGCCAAACGAGGGCATGACATTGGCAACCACAGCGATACTCATCCTCATATGACACAGATGTCATCAAGCGATATGGTAAGCCAGATTCAGTCCTGCAATGACAAAGTTAAGGAGTTGACAGGAAAAGCTCCTACACTTTTCCGTGCGCCATATGGTGACTATAATAATGATGTAGTAAAGTCAGTAAACGGATGTAATATGTATTGTGTCCAGTGGGACGTAGATTCGTTAGACTGGAAAGACCCGTCGGCAGAACAGATAACCAAAAACATAACAGGCAAAATAAAAAACGGAAGCATAATACTTATGCACAATGGTGCAAAAAATACTCCTGAAGCACTCCCTATGGTAATTGAAGCTATTAAGTCGGAAGGATATGAAATAGTACCAATATCCCAAATTCTGCTAAAAGGCGAGTATTACACGGATGTGCAGGGTAAAATGTGTGCAAAAGGCGCTGAAACCACTCAATAAAAAGATATTTTAAAATATACTTATCATAATCATTAAAAGGACGCAAGCTTTTATGCGGTAAGTTTGTTGATGCCTTGCATAAAATAACGGACTGACAAAATTGTCAGTCCGTTGAATTTTTTATCCTCAACAACAGATAAATAACTGTCATTTCAAAATCAGCTGAGTTTTTGAATTTAGGTTAATAAACAACAACGTAATTTCCTATACGAGCCTTCTGATAAATCTTCTTCACAGCACTGTAAGGAGTATTTACACAGCCGTGCGAACCGTTGCCTTTATATGTATTTCCGCCGTACTCTTTAGAAGAACGCCATGTTGAATCATGGATTCCTACCCCCGAAGATGTAAAACCAAGCCAATAAGTAACTTTTGTCCTGTAATCTTCACCTACAAGCGTTGCAGGAGACTGACGCTGAAAAATCTTAAACGTGCCCTTGGGGGTGTTGTGATATCCGTCATTATTGCCTGTTACAACATCAGTGTGACAATAAAGATCACCGTTGATATAGAACCACATATGCTGCTGCTTAAGGCTTATCTCAATGTATGTATTCCCAACACTTTTCCCATAAGCCTTGTTTGTTACTGTCTTTGATTTTGTCGAATATGTTCCGACAACTTTTGTTTTGCTGGCGCCATTAAGCTTATACGGCTGAACACGGAAATAGTAAGTCTTATTATTTGACAGACGAACTGTGTTAAAATAATCCTTTGTTGTTGAACCAAGCTTTTTAAAACTGCCGTTTTTTGAGGTAGCATAGTAAATATCATAACCCGTAGCATACTTATTCTTGCTCCAGCTAAGGCTTACTCGGGAAACCTGAGATGTCATAGAATAGTTTATTGCATTAAGACCGGATATAAATTTAATCTCACCGTTTGATGAGTTATAAACATCCTTTGTGTAAAGCTTGCGGTATGCCTTTATTCTATAATAATATGCTCTGCCGCTTTCAACATTTTTGTCTGCAAAGGACGTTGTATTATTATTTGTAATATTTTTGTACTGTACATATTTACCGTTGGTGCTTCCGCTTGCCCTGTAAATTATGTAACCTGTAGCTTTAGCATTTTTTGCCCAGCTGAATTCAAGTACATTAGAAGAACGCTTCAGCGAAGGCTTTGGAGCTGCAGGCTGAGTAGCTGTCTTTTTTAAAGTTGCACTGCCTTCATACTTCTTGCCGTTTTTTTCTATATAAGCAGCAATTTTAAAGAAATATGAAGTTGTATGATCAAGGTTTTTAATGGTACATTTATTCGATTTTATATATGAAAGCTTTGTATACTTTGAAGTTTTATCGGCATTGCAGTAATATATAACATATCCTGTTGCCCCTTTAGTTTTATTCCATTCAAGCGTTATCTTATCCGCTTGCGCACTTGTCTTTATAATGTTAGTGACCTTGCCGGGTTTTGGGGCAGGTTCACCAGTAGTTGGCTGCATCGTTGTCGGCTCAGCAGTTATAGGCTGAATCGTTGTGGGCTGAACAGTCCCTGGGACAGTTGTTTCGGATGGTTCGGCTGCGGCAGCCGTATTTTCCTCAACATAATTTTCAGTTACTGCAACTGTACTGTCAGTACCCTGCGCCACAGTTTGTGAATCATCGGTATGAGCAGCAAATGCACTTGCATCCGTACTGAGCATTATACAAAACAACATTGACGCCGTAAGTACAATTGATACAATTCTTTTTAATTTTTCTTTCATAATATACTCCTTCTTTTATTATTTAGTAAACTAAAACTTTACTGTCTAATTTATACAAACCCTAGTAAAGATAATTTATGTAAACATTATTATATACTACTGCATAAAAAAAAGAAAGAGTATTTTGGAAAAACCTTAAAATTTTTCTAAAATACTCTCTCTAATTTTTATTCTTTTTTTCTTTCTCCAAACGAGAAATAACAACGCTACTTTTTAACCTTTCCTTATCTTCAAGTACTGACTTCCGCACCTGAACTTTGAGTCTTTCAAAAGGCGTATCCTTTTTACCAATAATCTCTTTGGGGCCAAGCTTCTTAGGCAGCAAATTTGATGCGCCCGGCTGTCCGGTCATTTGAATAACAATATTTTCATGCTGGATCAGTGCAAAAAGTTGGCTGAGTGATTTACACTCATCAATTGCTTCAAGCAGTTGGCGAGTAGTTTTTTTCTGATATCCTTTTACATCTGGACTGCCCAATTTGATTCCCCGTCTTTCCGCTGTATTCCGCCTTTTATTGACAGTATCTTTTATTATACTGAATTTTCACACTATTTTCAATATAAAATTCATTTTATTTTATTTACAGAAAATCAATTTTATGATATGCTGATTTTAAGTAATTGCTGAATTAATAACCATATAAAGTGTTAAAACATATTTTCGATCTAATTTATGGAATATTTTCATACAGTAATTACTTAAAAACTAAAGAGGTTATTTATTGGAGATGATAATTATGAAACGGCTTTACAGCACAGTTTTGTCAACTGCAGCAGTATTTTGCACTATTTTATGCGGCTGTTCAGGTAACAATACCAATAGTACAATTGCAGCGACAGACTCAACTATTGCCACCCCAACAGATACTACTGTAAAAACAACCGGCGAAAAGATACATATTAACGACAGCACTCTCGGAGAAATTTGGATTACGGAACTTGACGGAGTAGCAAAAAATACGCTTAATAATGCAAACTTTACGTCTGACAGCACATTTAAATATTACAGCGAAAACGGAAAACCGGCATCATTAGAAGGTATCGATATATCGTCTTACAACGGTGAGATTGACTGGAATAAAGTAAAAGACAGCGGTATAGACTTTGCAATGATAAGAATCGGCGGACGCGGCTACGGCAGCGACGGCACGCTTTATGAAGATGATAAAGCAATTGAAAACATTAATAATGCCCAAAACGCCGGAATAAAAACAGGCGTGTATTTTTTCTCTCAAGCTATAACCACAAGTGAAGCAGTTGAAGAAGCTGATTATGTTAAAAACTTACTTGGCAGCATAAAACCTGATTTTCCTGTTGCCTATGACTGGGAGATTATTAAAGATGACGATGCAAGAACTGATAACGTGTCAGCAGCTCAGGCAACTGAATGTGCAAAAGCATTTTGTGATCGTGTTAAAGAAAACGGATATACCCCTATGATTTATTCTCCAAGCAAAGAGCTATACTTTAAATATGATCTGTCACGTCTGGCAGATATTGATATATGGTACTGTGAGTATTCGGACGTTCCTAACTTCTACTATCAATTTTCAATGTGGCAGTACTCATCAACTGCCACTGTCAGCGGTATTGAAGGCGAAGTTGACCTGAATATTTGTTTTACAAATATTGCCGACTATGATTAATAAGGAATGATAATAATATGAAAAAGATTGCAAGTTTTACAATAAATCACAATACACTTATGCCCGGGGTTTATGTTTCAAGAATTGACGGTGACATAACAACATATGATATGCGGTTTATCAAACCAAACACTCCTCCATACCTTCCAAGTCCCGTAATGCATACAATAGAGCATTTGTTTGCCACATATGCACGCAACAGTAAATTTGCTGATAATGTAATTTATTTTGGACCTATGGGATGTCGGACAGGTTTCTATTTTCTGGTTCGAGACTTAACACAGGAACAAGCCCTTGAGCTTATAAAGGAAACCGTAAAAAAGTGTGCCGAGCATACAGAAGAAATTCCCGGAACAACGGCGATTGAATGCGGAAATTATCTGGAACACGACCTAAATGGTGCTCTGAAGGCGCTCAACGAATATTACAATTTGTTGATTGAATACAAAGTAGATAACTTAAAGTATAATTAAAATCAAGAATTATTGTATATGTTGTCTAGTTTCACTCATACAACTCCCTAGATAAATTATTTAAAATAACATTTTTTGTTTCTCTTATTGCAATTTTGTTACATTTTGGTATAATTAATGTATCGTGTTTGTTACAGAAATGTAACACTTAATGAGATAGGAGAAATTATTTTGAAGACAAGATTTATTGGTTTGGAAGGTTTCAATGAAATAGAAAGCCTTTCAACAACCGGAAAAAGCGTAAACAGACGCAAGCTTAACAAGGCTCAAAAAACTGTGCGTTTTATCAAAAGGGCAACCACACTGTGCGTTAGCAAGCTTAAAATCAAATCAAAAAATATATCTGCTATAATTACTGTAAAATCAGCTGCGGGCAAACAGAGTGATACAAAATCATCGTGTACACCTGTTCTTGACAGACATTACAACGAAAACCGCAGCGGCGCAAAAAGTGAATTTTCATGTTCTGCAAGAGAAGCTGTTGCAGGGTTCTCTTTAAAAAGCAATAAGGTCTATGCTCACAGCGCACCAGCAAACAGTCAGCGTACACATGCCGTATTAAAGAAAAAGGCAGTTCTTGCCGTTGTTGCATGTATGTCAGCCGTAACACTTTCATGTGTCACTGTTGCAAGCGCACTTGACTATTCAGGAAATGATAATTCGGATAATACAGTTAAAAAAACTTTTTCCGCCGAACAAATTGCTTCTGAAAACACTGAAAATACTCAGCCCGCAAACGTTGTACTTCTTAACAGTTCAACAGCAGACGAGGCTCTCGGTACAATAGGAGAGGATGCTTATTCTTCTATTAAAAATGCAATTGTAAGCGAAAATGCAAATCATCAGTTTGTCGGTCTTTATATTGACAACAAACTTATCGGCGCAACAGACGAGTCGGAAGCGCTCCAAAATGCACTTGACAAAATTCTTGTTGATTACCGTAAAGATTATGATGACACAACAACAACTGAATTTGCAAACAGCATTGAAATAAAGGCTGTCAGCGCATTAACCGACGGACTCATCCCGGCAGATGAACTTATTGACAAGGCGGACGGAAAATTATCAATTGCTCTTTCAACAGATATTGTTTATACAAGAGAGGTAAACTACGAAACTAAGACCGAGTATGACGACTCAAAGCCTTCATCATACGAAGAAATAAAAACCGAGGGCGTCAAGGGTAAGGAAGAAGTTACCGTAAGAACAACATTTATTGACGGTGTTCAGACAGATGCGGTTGAAACAGAGGCAAAAACCCTTAAAAAAACAGTAAATAAAGTTATAATAAAAGGATCCAGAGACGGAGTTTCATCGTCTTCATCATCAGGAAGTTCTTCCTCCGGCTCATTCTGCTGGCCTATGCCCTATACACATAATCTAACCAGCACCTTTGGCGAACGCTGGGGCAGACTCCACGGCGGGCTTGATATTGCCGCCGGAGGAATCTACGGGCAGCCAATTATTGCGGCAGCCGACGGTACTGTTACTTTCTCGGGCGGAGATGATACAGGCTACGGATATCATGTTATGATAGATCACGGCAACGGCTACTCTACCCTTTACGGCCACTGCAGTTCGCTCGCAGTTTCATCAGGACAGTATGTATCACAGGGCGATGTAATAGGATATGTTGGTTCAACCGGCAATTCAACAGGCCCTCATCTTCACTTTGAAATCAGAGTAAACGGCGTTCAGACCGACCCTCTCGGCTATGTAAGCTAATAAATAAAAAATATTTTACCCCGATTTAGTTATGAAAGCTAAATCGGGGTTGTTTTTTTATTGTAATTTATTAAGTTGAAAAAACTTTTAATAATTTAAAGAAAAATTTTATTACTTATAATAATTAATTTACATTTAAAAAATATATTAAAATGATTTTGATAAAATGTTAAATATCCTCTTCCTCTTTCAAATTTTCCAGTGCAACCCGCACTGCCTCAACAACAAAGGCAGAAAATGTGCAGTCTGTTCCCACAAGTGCCTCCTCAACCTCATCAATCACATCATTTGGAAAACGAATGCTTTTGCTTGTGGTTTCGGGTATCTTAGGTATTTTAAACTTTTTCATAATTAATTTATCTCCCGTAATTTTACTTTTTATATTAATTGTAAAGGAATATCATATTCTAGTTTGTGCTACATTTTGTATTGCATTTCGTCATACTGTGTGATATAATACAGATAACATCAATTATTTTTGATGAATTTATATACTATTTATTCATTAATAGAGGAGGAGATTTTCAATGAATAAGGCATGGAAAAAAACAAAAATAAAAAAGCACCTAATTGTGATACCTTTGGCTGTACTATCCGTAACATCATTACTTAACGGATGTGCTGCTTCATCTGCTGAAGATGTAGCAAAAGATGCTGCACAGGCTTACATTGATGGAAATGCATCTGCCTACAGTGATTTACTAGCTCCTGGTTATGTTGATTATATGATAGGCTCTGGCGGATGGTATGACACGGTCGAAGAATTCCAAGAGGATGTAATTCAAGACGATATTGATGAACTCAAAGATAAATTTATTGATCGTTGCGGGGAAAACTATTCGGTTGCAGTTACTGTTACAAGTGTTGAGCCCTGTGAAGATGAAGAAACGCTTACAAAAGTACAGAAAGAACTTATAAAAGATTACAATTATAAAGAAGGTGATGTTACATCTGTAACTCAGGTGGAGGTAAAATTACGCTGCACAGGAAATGATACGGGTGGAGACATATACCACACCTACTATTGCGTAAAAGAAAACGGTAATTGGTATATACACAGACCTGATATTGATGCGCTTTCCTAGATAATAAATATTAAAAAAAACAGGAGTATTAGTATGGAAAACATAGTTTACAAAGCAAAGGGACTTAAAAAATCAAATTTTACATTACAATGTGTATTGGACATTGTTTTATTGATTATTGGTATTGCGGCATTGTTTTTCTCTCAGATGAAACATAAAACAACTTCAGTGTCGTTTTATACCTCGGCAGGCGCTTCTCTAGGATCGGGTGATTTTGGCGGCGGATATGTTTTTAAAGAAGATGCGAGAAATGTTATTTTTGCGATAGGAATAATTTTGATTGTTCTTGCTGCTGCATTCTTTGAATCTGTTGTTATGCAGAACAAGTCGTTCATCACTCTTTTTGATAATCATATAGAAGCAATGCAGCGAGGGGCTTTTTTTATTCAAATCAAAAAGCCCGTTAATGTTACATATGAAAAAATTAACGATGTGCAGCTAATTAAGTCGGAAAATGCGCTTAATACAGATAAAGTTGTTTTGTACACTACAATCGGTAAATATATTTTGACTATAAACGGTTCAGACAAAGCATACGAAATAATCAAAGATAAGATTGAAAACAAATAATATTGTGAAGCTTTTTTAAAAGAAAATACATATTAAAAATCAGGAGGTTTGTAATATGAAAAGGAAATTTTTATTCCTTATTCTAATAGTGCTGATTATGTGCATAACTGTATGTGGTTGCGGCGAAAATGATAAAAATAACAGCAATATTTATAAAAACGAAACATACAGTTCTTCAAGTGAATTGCAAAGTGAATCCGATGTTTCAAACAGTACTGAAAACGATATTGATATTAAAATACAGGTTTCCTATAATTTTAGTGAGGACAAGGCTTGGATAAAATTTCAAAAGAGTAAAAATCGCACTAACTATATTGGTTGTATCAATAAAAAAGGAAATCTTTTATTTTATTATAATGTAAATAATTCAAACACAGCAAAGGTTAAACCATATTCAAATGGTTATTCATTTCTGGAAACATCTAATTCATTGTATTTGTTAGATAAAAACGGAACTATTCTACAGACATATCCGGTAGATTCTAATAATAACAATAAACAGGTTATTGCATATGCCGATGGATATGTTTGGTGTCAAGAATATGTTGCCGAATTTGATAAGGCATATTTTAAATATACTTTATATGGGACTGACGGAAAGAGTGTTACTGATTTCAAATATGAAGGCACAGAACCTATAGATAGCATGAACTATTATGAAAAAAAGGTTTGGGGTTATGATAAAAAAAATGAGGGCAAATCCCAAAAATGTTACTATTGTACTGAGGGTGACAAATGGGTAAATTTCTCATACATACCAAATGATGAATATCAATTTTATTTTTATGATGATACAGCTATTATAGGTACAACATATGATGATGAAGATGATAGTATAGGTTATTTATCGCTTATTGATACTAAAGGAAATTTATCTTATGCTCAATTACCCGAAAACGTGGGAAGATGGCATGATATAAAATGTTTTGCATTACGTGAGAATTGCTGTTTGCTGTATAACTATTCTAAAGATTCTCTTATTAGTTATAATGTTTCTTCAGATAAATTCGTTAAAATGGATAATGAATATGTGGATAAAATTAATTATGATGCTTTACCGGATGATTCGAATGCATTGGTGTTTGAAAACGGTAAGATTGCTTTGCCACTTATCGGCTCTGATAAAGAATCATATATAGGTTTATTTGATACCTCATTAAACATTATTGGTGAACCTATAAAATCTATGATATATGATTTATCAGATGGAATATTTACAATCCAAAATAAAGATGTATATGACGATAATCTAAATTTATTGTTTTCAGCCGATGACTTCGGATATAAAGCTGTATCACCTTTTCATAATGGAGTTGCACATGCTAAAAATGATGGTATGCAGATGAGTTCGGGTGGAGATATCTATGGTTATGAAGGCAATTGGTTTTATATAGACAGAAACGGAGAAAAACTGTTCGATTCGGTTAATATCAAACAGGCGAAAGAGATTGAATTACCATAAAAGTAATATTTCTTAACAAGCTAAAGTCTGACATAAGATAATTTCCTATGTCAGACTTTTTCCAATATTTACTTAAACATATACTGTGCAGTATCTACGATTGATTCAACCGTGCGAAGTGCCCTGTTAGCCTTGCGCTTAAGTCTTGGGTTGCTGTCTACTGACTTTTTTCCAATATATCCCACAGCCATACCTGCCGCAATACCGAGTGCAGCACCCTTTACCATATTCATCATCGGACTTTTGCTCATTTTTTACACCTCCGTTTGTTTTCACAAGAATAAATCTTGCAATATTATTGTTTACGATTTAAAATATAATAAACACAACAAACTTAAACAGGAGTGATAACTTTTGGCAAAGCTGAATTTAGTTCTTGTTGAACCTGAAATTCCGCAGAATACAGGCAACATTGCACGTACCTGCGCTGCAACGGGCGCAAGGCTTCATCTTGTCAAGCCAATGGGATTTACCGTTGATGACCGCAAACTCAAAAGAGCAGGGCTTGATTACTGGCATTTTCTTGACATAACCTACTATGAAAATATTGACGACTTTTTTGAAAAAACAAAAGGCGGTACATATTTCTTTTTTTCGACAAAGGGAACTCACCGTTACTCGGACGTTTCCTATCCTGACAACTGCTATCTTCTTTTCGGCAAAGAAACAAAGGGTCTTGATGAATCCCTGCTTATGAAACATCCCGAAAACACGCTGAGAATACCTATGATAGACGAGGCACGAAGTCTTAATCTTTCAAACTCTGCCGCTGTTGCCGCCTATGAAGTATTGCGTCAGTGGGATTTTCCACAGCTTTTAAATGAGGGCGAACTTCATAACCACAAATGGAGCGATCTGAATAATCTGTCTTAGAAACCTCTATATTATGATTAGATATATACATTACCGTATCTTTAGTTATGTTTTAATACATATAAAACAACAAATTAATTACCATAAAATAAAATTTTAATTTTATAAATTTATTATTTTCACTTTTAAAGCAAAAATAACTGTATCATTAATTTTTTAAAGTTTTCTATTGATAATAAAGGCATTTTGATATATAATAAATACAACTGTGAAAATACTAAATTTTTACAATAATTCTTCTAATCAGGAAAGGAATGTATATTTATGCAACTCAACAAAGTTACAGTTGATGACATCAATGTAAAAGGAAAAAAAGTTCTTGTGCGCTGTGATTTCAATGTACCTCTTAAGGACGGCGTTATTACAAACGACAACAGAATTACTGCTGCTCTTCCGACAATTAAAAAACTTATTGCTGACGGCGGAAAGGTTATACTCTGCTCACACCTCGGCAAGCCGAAGAACGGTCCTGAAGATAAATTCTCTCTTGCTCCCGTTGCTCTAAGACTCGCTGAGCTTCTCGGTCAGGACGTCGTATTTGCAAACGATGACGAGGTTGTAGGCGAAAACGCTAAAAAGGCTGTTTCAGAAATGAATGACGGCGATGTTGTTCTTCTTCAGAATACACGTTTTAGAAAGGAAGAAACCAAAAACCTTGAGCCATTCTCATCAGAGCTTGCTTCTCTGGCAGAAGTATTCGTAATGGACGCGTTCGGCTCAGCTCACCGTGCTCACTGCTCAACAGCAGGAGTTACCGAACACATCAAGGATACAGCCGTTGGCTATCTTATGCAGAAGGAAATCAACTACCTAGGCAATGCTGTTGAAACTCCTGTTCGTCCTTTTGTTGCAATTCTCGGCGGTGCAAAGGTTGCAGATAAACTCAATGTTATTTCAAACCTCCTTGAAAAGTGCGACACACTTATCATAGGCGGCGGTATGGCTTATACATTTTTAAAGGCTCAGGGCAAGGAAGTTGGACTTTCACTTGTTGACGATACAAAGATTGATTATTGCAAGGAAATGATAGAAAAGGCTGAAAAGCTTGGCAAAAAGCTCCTTCTCCCTATTGATACAACAATTGCCGCAGGATTCCCTAATCCAATTGATGCGCCGATTGAGGTTAAGGTTGTTGATGCCGGCAGCATTCCTGCTGACATGGAAGGTCTTGATATCGGCACAAAAACACAGGAACTCTTTGCAGATGCTGTTAAAAATGCTAAGACTGTTGTTTGGAACGGTCCTATGGGTGTATTTGAAAACCCAACACTTGCAAAAGGAACAATTGCTGTTGCAAAGGCTCTCGCAGAAACAGATGCTACAACAATTATCGGCGGCGGTGACAGCGCAGCTGCTGTTATCCAGCTTGGCTTTGCTGACAAGATGAGCCATATTTCAACAGGCGGCGGCGCTTCGCTTGAATACCTTGAGGGCAAAACTCTTCCCGGCATTGCAGTAATTGCTGACAAATAATTAAATTAAAATTTCTTTTATGGGCGGGTAAACTCGCCCATAATATATATGAAAGGTAGTATAGAAATGGATAAAACAAAAAGAAAGGCAATTATTGCCGGCAACTGGAAAATGAATAAAACTCCAAAGGAAGCTAAGGAGCTTCTCAACGCAATCACTCCTCTTGTTAAGGATGCTGACTGTGAGGTTATCGCATGCGTACCTTATGTTGACTTAAGCGTTGCTCTTGAAGCCACTGAAGGCACAAATGTAAAAATCGGTGCTGAGAACTGCCACTGGGCTGAAAGCGGCGCATTTACAGGTGAAATTTCAACAGGTATGCTCAAGGAGATGGGCGTTGAATATGTTGTTCTCGGACACAGTGAAAGAAGACAGTATTTCGGCGAAACAGACGAAACTGTTAACAAGAGAACCAAGGCTGCTCTTGCAGCAGGTTTAAAGCCAATCGTGTGTGTAGGCGAACTTCTCTGGGAGCGTGAATGCGACATTACAGAAGAAGTTATTGCAAGACAGATTAAGCTTGACCTCTGGAGCGTTACAGAAGAAGAGCTCAAGAATGTTGTTATCGCTTATGAGCCTGTATGGGCTATCGGCACAGGCAAAACTGCTACTGCAGAGCAGGCTGAAGAAGTTTGTGCATTTATTCGTGCAACTGTTGCAAAGCTTTACAATCAGGAGGCTGCTGATGCTCTTACTATTCAGTACGGCGGTTCAATGAATGACGGCAATGCAGATGAACTTCTCTCAAAAACAAATGTTGACGGCGGACTTATCGGCGGTGCTTCACTTGTTGCTGAGAAATTTGCCGCAATTGTTAAGGCTGCAAGCAAATAAACAATACATCTCTGCACAATAAAAATATTAGCAAAGGATATACATTATGAAAAAACCATTAATCTTAATGATACTTGACGGTTTTGGTATTGCTCCCAAAAATGGAAATGCTATAAAGGCAGCAAATAAGCCGAACCTGGACAAGCTTTTTTCATCAAACCCAATCACACAGATTGGTGCTTCGGGAATGGATGTCGGACTGCCGGACGGACAGATGGGAAACTCTGAGGTAGGCCACACCAATATCGGTGCAGGCAGAATTGTTTACCAGGAACTTACAAGAATCACCAAGACAATCAATGAGGATAAACTCAAAGACAACGAGGCTATTACAGGCGCAATTGACAAGGCTCTTAAAAACGGAACTGCACTCCACCTTATGGGACTTCTCTCAGACGGCGGCGTTCACAGCCACAATACACATCTTTACGGCATTCTTGAACTTGCCAAGAAAAAAGGTCTTGACAAGGTTTATATTCACGCTTTCCTCGACGGCCGTGATGTTCCTCCGTCAAGTGCTGCTGACTTTGTTGCAGACTGCGCTGCAAAAGCAGAGGAAATCGGTGTAGGCAAAATTGCTACGGTAATGGGCAGATACTACGCTATGGACCGTGATAACCGATGGGATCGTGTGGAAAAGGCATATGCCGCTATGGTATACGGCGAGGGTGTTGAAGCAGAATGTGCCGTTTGTGCAGTGAAAAATTCATATAAGGAAGATGTTACAGACGAATTTGTTGTTCCTGCTGTTATTAAAGGCGGAGCGGCAATCAAGCCAAATGACAGCGTAATTTTCTTTAACTTCCGCCCCGACAGAGCGCGTGAAATAACAAGAACTCTTGTTGACCCTGACTTTGACGGCTTTGAAAGAAAGAACGGCTTTTTCCCTGTAAACTTTGTATGTATGACACAATATGATGCTACAATGCCAAATGTTGACGTCGCATTTAAGCCCCAGACTCTCAAAAATACTATTGGAGAATATATTTCATCAAAGGGTATGTCTCAGCTTAGAATCGCTGAAACCGAAAAGTATGCTCATGTTACATTTTTCTTTAACGGCGGTGTTGAAAAACAGTATGAGGGTGAAGACAGGATCCTTGTTAAATCTCCTGCTGTTGCAACATATGATTTACAGCCTGAAATGAGTGCATACGAAGTTACCGACAAGCTTGTTCCTGCAATTAAAAGCGGCAAGTATGATATGATAATTTTAAACTTTGCCAACTGCGATATGGTAGGTCATACGGGCATTTTTGATGCAGCCGTAAAAGCTGTTGAAGCTGTCGATGACTGCGTAGGAAAGGTAGTAGACGCTGTTCTTGAGATGGGCGGTACTGCCCTCATCACTGCTGACCACGGCAATGCTGACCGAATGGTTGATGATGACGGCGAACCGTTTACTGCTCACACAACAAATCCGGTTCCTTTCTGCGTAATTGGTTATGACTGTGAGTTAAGAGACGGCGGCAGACTTGCGGACATTGCTCCGACAATGCTTCAGATTATGGGAATCCCTCAGCCTGAAGAAATGGACGGCAAGAGTCTTATAAAATAAAATATCTATATATCTTTTCCCCGAACAAATTATGTTCGGGGATTTTTTACTTTATAAGGAACCGATTAAAAACACAGACAAACACGGAAATCTGAAAAATATCATGCCATTTACCGGAAATAGAGATATCATTACACTGTTTTTTTACTGTTGACATATGCAGCAAAACCCTGTATACTAAAACTGATGTTTTAAATCAACTGTTTTATATAAAATCAAAGAGGGTTCAGATAATATGCCGCCAAAAGCCAAATTTACAAGGGAAGAAATAATCACAGCCGCTCTCGAAATTATAAGAGAAAACGGTATTGACGCTGTTACCGCAAGATCTTTGGGGGCTAAATTAAACAGCTCTGCAAGACCGGTTTTTACAGTTTTTGAAAACATGGATGAAGTTTACTGCGAAACTCTTTCTGCTGTTAAGAAGCTGTACAATAAATATATTGAGCTCGGATTATCTGAACCTATCCCCTTTAAGGGTGTAGGTTTATCATATATAAAGTTTGCAATAGAAGAACCTAATTTCTTCAGATTACTGTTTATGCAGCCAAATCAAAATGTATCTGAGCTTTCCGCGATACTGCCCGCAATAGATGATAACAGCGACAAAATATTAAATTCAATTATAATCCCTTACGGGCTTGACAAAGACAGTGCATATGAATTATATAAACACTTGTGGATTTTCACTCATGGAATCGCTGCATTGACAGCAACAAATGTATGCAGTTTTTCTGATGATGAAATAAACGAACTGCTTACACAAGAGTTTATTGCAAGACTTAAACTGCTAAAGGAATAAGGAGCATATTATGGTTACATTAAAAAACATATCAAAATCCTATGGAAGCAAGTTAAACCGCATAAAAGTTCTGGATGAAATAAACCTAATTGTTAACAATGGTGATTTTGCTGTTATTCTCGGTCCGTCAGGCTCGGGAAAATCAACTCTTCTGAATGTGATGTCAGGCCTTGAACACTCTGACAGCGGCAGTATTGAATATGACGGACATGATATAGCTAAGTATAATGAATCACAGCTTACAAGGTTTAGAAGAGAATATATAGGTTTTATTTTTCAGCAGTATTACCTTTTGCCAAATATGAATGTTGAAAAAAATATAAAAATGGGTGCTGATCTTATAAATAATAAAGATTACCGTGAAATAATCAGGGCTGTTGGTTTGGATGACAAAAAGGACAAATATCCTGCTGAACTTAGCGGCGGAGAACAGCAGAGAGTATCAATAGCCAGAGCACTGGCAAAAAAACCTAAGGTACTTTATCTTGACGAACCGACAGGAGCGCTTGATGAAAAAACCGGCAGGCTGATACTTGATTACATAAGTAAACTGCAAGACAGGCAAAAGTTCACCGTAGTTATGGTAACTCACAATATAAATATTGCAGAAATGGCAAATACCGTTATAAAAATGAACAGCGGCAAAATAGTAGATATATACAAAAACAAAGTGCAAAAAACTGCATATGAGATAGGCTGGTGATTTAGTGGTAGTCAGAATTAAGGATGCAGCAAAGCTTTTCGGAATAATCATAATATCCTGCTGTGCTGTATTTGTATGTACATTATTCTTGAATTTCAGCCTTGACCTCATGTTAATAAAAGATGAGATAACCACTCCTGACGCAATGGCACTTTATGATGCACAGCTCATGACCGGCAAGGTAATTTGTACTGTAAGCGGAGGATGTCTGCTGATAACTTCAATCATAACACTGTTTTTCTACATTAAACACTATATTGACGCACATCGAAAAAATCTTGGAATACTTAAAGCCTTGGGTTACTCAAATTTTAAAATTGCAAGCGAATTTTGGGTATTCGGTCTCAGTGTATTTATCGGCACCCTAATAGGCTTTTTGGCTTCATATGCTTTAATGCCGACATTTTATTCAGCTATGAATAAGGAAGGTATTATGCCCGAAATTTTAATTAATTTTCATTTTGAATTAATGTTATTCACAGTGATTATTCCTTCTCTGGTTTTTTCTTTTCTTTCAGTATTGTACAGCTTTTTCAAATTAAGGCTTCCTGCTCTCCAGCTTATGACCGCCGTTAATAAAAATAACTACAAATCAAAAAAGCATTTGGAACACAGAAAGGAAAATCTGCCATTTTTAAAAGATATCAAACGCACCACAGTAAAAAGCCGTAAATCTTTAGCCTTTTTTATTGCATTTTCTGCATTTTGTTATTCAGCAATGATACAAATGACATTTTGTATGAATGACCTTGCAAGTGATCTGTTTGCTGTAATTATATTAACAATTGGTCTTATTCTTTCATTTACTACGCTGATGCTTGCAGTGACAACAGTAATAAATTCAAACACCAAAACAATTGCTGTAATGCGTGTGTTCGGTTACACCTTTAAAGATTGCCGCATTGCAATATTAAACGGTTACAAACCACTTTCATATATAGGTTTTCTGGCAGGAACAATTTATCAGTATGCGCTTTTAAAAATAATGGTCGGCATAGTGTTCAAAGGTTTTAAAAATGTGCCTGATTATAAGTTTGATATCCCCGCTTTTTTCATTACTCTGATTTCGTTTATAATTGTTTATGAAACGGTTATGTATTGTTATTCAAAAAGAATCCGGAAAATTTCAATCAAAGAGATTATGCTTGATAATATATGACATCACCAGTGCAGAACAAAATCTTGTTCTGCACTGTTTTCTATTTTTTATATTTTACAACAATTCAGTTGATGATTACATAATTTTGGTGTAAAATAAGAAAAGAAAAATTTAATAACAGTATAAGATAGGAATTTAAAATGTTTAAGTTAAGAAGGTTTTTAAAAGATTACAAAAAGGAATGCATAATTGGACCACTGTGCAAGCTGTTTGAAGCTATTCTTGAACTGCTGGTACCAATTGTTATGGCAAATATTATTGATATCGGCGTAAAAAACAGTGATACAGGCTATATATTGAAAATGGGCGGAGTTTTGGTTTTGCTTGCAGCCGTAGGTCTTTTGAGCGCGCTTGTGTGTCAGTATCTGGCATCAAAAGCATCACAGGGTGTGGGAACAAAAATAAGACGGGAACTTTTTTCGCACATTAATTCTCTATCCCACGCTGAGCTTGACAGGCTGGGCACACCATCACTGATAACACGAATAACCTATGACACCAATCAGGTTCAGCAAACTGTTGCGATGGGCATACGTCTGTTAACCCGCGCGCCCTTTATTGTCATCGGAGCTATAATTATGGCTATGACAATAAATGCCGAAATGTCGGTTATATTCCTTATAGCTGCTATACTGATTGCTGTTACACTATATATTATAATGACAAAAAGCATTCCGATTTTCTCAAAAATGCAAAAAAAACTAGACAAAATTGGTCTTATTTGCCGTGAAAATCTTTCAGGCAACCGAGTAATCAGAGCATTTTCCAAACAGAATACCGAAAAAGAGCGCATTGCAAAATCAACAGAAGAACTTACTAAAACGTCAATTAGAGTAAGCAGACTCTCAGCTCTTTTAAACCCTGTCACATATGCTGTAACCAATATTGCAATTATTGCTATTATATGGTTTGGAGCCGGCAACGTAAATGACGGCAGAGGTATGCTGTCAGGCGATATAATTGCGCTTGTAAACTACATGACACAAATACTTCTTGCTATGATTGTTGTAGCAAATCTTGTTGTGCTTCTTACGAAGACAAGTGCAAGCGCGGCAAGAATTAATGAGGTTTTTGAAACTATGCCGAGCGTCATTGAAAAAAACCAAAATAATATTATTCTTCGTGAAAATAGCAGCATTCCAAAAATTGAATATAAAAACGTTTTCTTTTCCTACGGAGAAGGTGACGACGAGCTTGAAGATATAAGTTTTAAAATTATGAACGGACAAACTGTAGGTATTATAGGAGGTACAGGTTGCGGCAAAAGCACGCTTATAAATTTAATTCCCCGTTTTTACGATGTGACATCGGGCGATATCTGTATCGACGGAAAAAACGTAAAAGAATATCCCTTTTTACAATTGCGGTCCCAAATTGGTATTGTGCCGCAGCAATCAGTACTCTTTAAGGGCACAATTAAAGAAAATATGAAATGGAAAAACAAAAATATATCAGATAATGATATTATTAAAGCATTAAAGACTGCACAAGCCTATGAATTTGTTGAAAAACTGCCGCGGGGAATTGATAGTTTTGTAGAACAAGGCGGCAAAAATTTCAGCGGAGGACAAAGACAGCGGCTTTGCATTGCAAGAGCTCTCACAGATAATCCTAAGCTTCTTATACTGGACGACAGTTTCTCAGCACTTGACTTTGCAACAGATGCCGCACTTCGCAAAGCTCTTAAAAAGAACACATCGGAAATGACAGTCATTATTGTAACTCAACGCTGTTCTACCATTAAAGATGCAGATTTAATCCTTGTGCTTGATAACGGAAAGCTTGCAGATCAGGGTACACATGAATATCTATTTAATAACTGCGAAATCTATCGTGAGATTTGCCTTTCACAGCTTAACGAAAAGGAGGCAAAGCAATGAAAAAATCCTCCTCTGTAATAAAAGTGCTCAAGAAGATTAAACCCTATACCGGATATCTGATTATCGCTTTGCTTAGTGCAGTTATAAGTGTCTCACTTACACTTTACATTCCGGTATTAACAGGACAGGCTATTGACAACATAATTGACAAAGGAAATGTAAACTTTGAAAACATCTTGGAGATTTTATTGTATATAGCAATTGGAATTGCAGGCGTTACAGTTTTTCAATGGATAATGACCTACTTTACAAATGTTTTAAGCTATAAAACAGTCCGAGATCTGCGCAGAGAAGTTTTTAATAAATTTAACAGCGTCCCTCTTTCCTATATTGATACCAATCCCCATGGTGACTTAATAGGCCGTATAATAAATGATGTTGATGCTGTCGGCGATGGACTTACACAAATGTTTTTACAGTTGTTTTCCGGTATAGTAACAATTGTCGGCACCCTTGTTTTTATGCTGATGATTGACTGGAGGATTGCACTTACGGTGGTTGTACTCACTCCGCTGTCACTTTTTGTCGCCGGCTTTATAGGCAAGCTGTCGCACAAAAGATTTGCAAGGCAACAGTATTTGCAGGGTGATATCTCCTCATATGTTGAAGAATATATAGGCAACCAACAAATTGTCAAAGCATTTTCATATGAGCAAAGAGCATTTGACGAATTTGAAAAATATAACACTGAGCTTTATGATGTTGGCTTTAAGGCTCAGTTTGCGGGTGCACTGGCAAATCCAAGCACTCGTTTTGTAAATGCAATGGTATATGCCGCAGTAGGAATTTTTGGTGCATTGACTGCCATTTCCGGAACTCTGTCAATCGGACAGCTTTCCTGCTTTTTAACCTATGCGAATCAGTACACAAAACCATTTAATGAAGTTACCGGAGTTTTAACACAATTACAGACAGGTATTGCCGCTGCAGGCAGAGTTTTTGAAATTCTTGAAGCAAAAAACGAGGAGCCTGACAAACCCTCTGATCATATTATAAATGAATGCAAAGGCAATGTAAAAATTGAAAATGTAAGTTTTTCATACCAAAAGGATAAACCCCTTATCCGCAACTTTTCGCTCGATGTAAAAAGCGGAAGCCATATAGCAATTGTGGGGCCGACCGGATGCGGCAAAACAACATTTATCAACCTTTTAATGCGATTTTACGAAACCGACAGCGGTAAAATCAGTATAGACGGCATTAATATTAAAGATTTGTCCCGTGATAATCTGAGAAAATGTTACGGAATGGTATTGCAGGACAGCTGGCTGTTTAGTGGCACAATAATGGAAAATCTTCGCTTTGGTAATGAGAATGCCACGGACGACGATGTTATTGCCGCAGCAAAGTCGGCATACGCTCACTCTTTTATACGGCGTATGCCCCAAGGCTACAACACTGTTATAAGCGAAGGCGGAGGTAATCTCAGCCAGGGACAAAAACAGCTTTTATGTATAGCCAGAGCAATGCTTTTAAACCCGGCAATCCTCATTCTTGACGAGGCTACCTCATCCATTGACACACTTACAGAAATCAGGGTTCAAAAAGCATTTGCAAAAATTATGGCAGGCAGAACAAGTTTTGTTGTTGCCCACAGACTTTCCACAATTAAGGAAAGTGACGTCATCCTTGTTATGAAAGACGGCAACATTATCGAGCAGGGAAACCACGAACAACTTATTGCAAAAGGCGGTTTTTACAACACGTTGTATAACAGCCAATTTGCTAAAAACGATAATTAACTAAATACTGCATAGAATAAACCCCATAGAGCAAAAATCTGAAAAATATCAGTATGCTCTATGGGGTCTAAATTTTCACTGAATTAATCAGTAAAAGATTTTTCTATGTGCATAACCGGAATTAATGTCGGATCAAGTTCATTGACCTTTTGACTCACAAGTTCCCTTACAATGTTATTATTAAATCTAAACTTATATGGCACTACTAAATCAAAGACTACATTTGTATGTGTTTCACCTTTTACTACTCTAAAATCATGAATGGAAAGATTTTCATCAACTTCCGCAACTTTTTCTGCAATATTATATTTAAGTTCATTTACATATCTGTCATTTAAAGCAATAGGATCCATGTGAATTGTCGCAAGACAGTTATATTTGCGCTCAAGTGTTTTCTCAACCAAATCTATTGCATCATGAGCTTTTATAATATCCTGGTCACACGGCACCTCCGCGTGAAGTGAAATAATACGACGTCCGGGACCGTAATCATGAACAATTAAGTCGTGGATTCCGACTACCATTTCATCATTCAAAACCGTTTCTCTTATTCCGTCAACAAATTCTGCATCGGGGGCATTGCCTAGTAAGGGCGAAAGACTTTCTCTGAACGTACTTATACCCGTAAAAATAATAAATATTGCAACTGCAATGCCGAGCCAGCCGTCAATATTAATTTCTGTATAGTACGAAATTCCCAATCCCATAATAACAACCGTTGTTGCAATACAGTCAGTCAATGAATCAAGTGCTGTTGCCCTTAATGCAGAAGAATTAATTTTTTTGTATAATGACTTATTAAAAAAGAACATCCATAGTTTTACAGCAACTGAAATGATTAATATGCATAATGAAAATGCACTTATTTCCGTGTCACTTTCAGGTTTAACTATTTTTTCCGCCGAACTTTTTATAAGCTCTATTCCCACAAGCAAAATAACAACAGATATTCCCAATCCCGCCACATACTCATATCTTCCATGACCAAACGGGTGCTCTTTATCAGCAGGACGTCCTGCAAGCTTAAATCCCAGAAATGTTACAACTGAGCTTCCTGCATCGGATAAATTATTAAAAGCGTCTGCAATAACAGAAACTGAAGCAGAAAAAATACCAGCGATAAGTTTTGCGCCGAAAAGACATAAATTTAAAAATATTCCTACTGCTCCCGACATATTTCCGTATCCTGCCCGTACATCAGGATTATCAAATTCATTACTATTCTTTACAAACAACTTTGTAAGCAACTTTGTCAATACAATACTCACTCCCGTTAAATGAAATTATATTGGTATTATTTGTCGTATCGGCTATATACATCAGCTACTTCGCTGATTGATATGTATGCTTTTTTGTCTATTTCACGAATTATATCTTTCATTTTACCAATCTGAAATCTGTTAACAACAAAATATATCATTGACTTTTCTTTGCCGGAATATCCTCCCTGCACTTTCATCATAGTAACACCGCTTTTAAATGCATCAGACAAAGCCTTGCATACTTCATCTGCATGATTAGTAATTATTACAGCAGCTTTTGCCCTGTCAAAACCTTCTACTATATAGTCTATTGTTTTTAATGCGGCAAAATATGTTACAATAGAATACAATGGCAAAATCCAGCTTTGGATTAATATTCCGCATATTATATACAATGCAATGTTATAAAACATTACAAATGCACCTACCGAAACGCCGATTTTTTTTGCAAAAATTACCGCCATAACCTCTATTCCATCCATTGCCCCTCCAAATTTTATAGCAAGGCCGCTTCCTGCACCAGATATAACTCCGCCAAAAAGCGCACACAAAAGCAGATCTGTTCCCGCAAGCGGTGATGCCATACTTACATCTACAGGCAATACGTCAGTAATCAGCCATGCACCTATGGAATAAACAGCAACAGTATATATTGCATAAAAGGTAAACTTCCTTCCCTGCTTTCTTAATCCTATTATAAATAGAGGCAGATTAAACAGTACCAAAAATACCGATAATGACAAATAATCCGGTGTAATCTGAGAAACAAGCATTGATGTTCCGGAGATTCCGCTGTCATACAGCTTTACAGGATTAAGAAATACAGTTATGCCAAAAGCATTGATTATACCTGCAAGTGTCAAAAAGAACATGTTTCTCAGTCGTATTTTGCTGCGTATTTTTTTGATCAATGATTTTACTCCTTTCTATACCACATAATAATATAATAGCATTTATTTATTAAATACGCAACTTTTACTATATGAATTAAATATAGAAAATCACCAACCGTGCTCCGGTTGGTGATTTTAATAATAACTCTATATTATTTTATTCAGACATTTCGGCTTTTGCCTTTTCAATAATCTTTTGGGCAACATTTGCAGGAGTATCCTCATAACGCACAAAATTAAATTCAAATGATCCTCTGCCCTGTGTTATCTGTCGGATAAAAGTTGAAAAATCGCTCATCTCTGCCATCGGCACTTCCGCTTCTACAATCTGAGTTCCGTTTTCAGCAGGTACCATGCCAAGCACTCTTCCTCTGCGCTTATTGACTTCACCCATAACGTCTCCCATATTTGAATCGGGAACATAAGCTCTTAGGCTTCCAATAGGTTCCAGAAGAGTCGGAGAAGCATTCGGAATACCGTTTTTATAAGCCAGACTTGCCGCAGTCTTAAAGGACATTTCAGACGAATCAACCGGGTGATATGATCCGTCATAGAGAGTAGCTTTAATTCCTACCATAGGATATCCGGCAAGCACACCCTTCTTTATTGAATCTTGCAGACCTTTTTCAACAGCAGGGAAAAAGTTTTTGGGAACTGCACCGCCCACAACACGCTCAGCAAATTCAAGTCCGTCAATATCAGCAGGTTCAAACTCAATCCATACATCGCCAAACTGACCGTGACCGCCTGACTGCTTTTTGTATCTGCCCTGAGCTGATACCTTTTTGCGGATAGTTTCCCTATATGCTATTTTTTGCTTTTGCAAAGAAGCTTCAACATTATATTTTGATTTCAGTCTTGAAATTACTACATCAAGATGCTGTTCGCCAAGACCTGAAAGAAGCATTTCATGTGTCTCATGATTTGTTATTAACTTAATTGTCGGATCCTCATCAGAAAGCTTTGCAAGCCCCTGAGCAACCTTATCTTCATCACCTTTCTTAGCAGGATAAACAGCCATTGTATATGATGAAACAGGATAATCAACAGAGTCAAGCACAACCTTCCTCAGCGGCGAACAAAGCGTATCGCCAGTTTTTGTTGACACAAGCTTTGGAATTGCTCCGATATCACCTGCACCTATATACTCTGCATCACTCTGCTTCTTGCCGCATACGGTAAGCACCTTTGTAATCCTTTCCTGGGTTCCTGTACGCATATTAATAAGCGGTGTTTCGGGACTTACTTTACCTGAAACCACTTTGACATATGATAACCTGCCTATAAATGGATCAGCAACAGTTTTAAATACAATTGCAGCTGCTGCACCGCTTTCATTTACCGAAACCTCTACAGGTTCTCCGTCAAGGTCAACACCTATTTCTTCGCTCTTATCGGCAGCTGAAGGTGCCAGCCATGTAAGACTGTTTAGAAGCTGGTCAATTGCAAATGTATTGTGAGCATCTCCGCAAAAAACAGGACATATTGTACCGTCTTTAACACCTTTGCTGACTCCCAATATAATTTCTTCGGGAGTAAATTCCTCTCCCATAATAAATTTATCAAGCAGTTCCTCACTCGTTTCTGCAACAGCCTCTTTAATTGCTTCACGCAATCCCTCAAGTCTGTCGCCCATATCAGGCAATCCGGTCTGTTTAACAGTTCCGTCTGTACTGTATTCATAAGCCTTATAATCAAACAGGTTTACATAAGTATTAGCCTGACCATCAACAATATAAGGAACCACAACAGGGCATACTGAAGGTCCGAAAGTAGCTTTTAAACTTTCAAACACACGATAGAACCGAGCACTTTCATCACAAAGACCGTTTACAAAGAATACCTTTGTAAGACCTTGCTTAGTGGCTGCCGCAACTGCCTTTTCAGTTCCGACATTTACACCGTCCTTACCAGATACAACTATCAATGCAGTATCAGCTGCACGCATGCCCTCTGCCACACCGCCTGCGAAGTCAAAAAGTCCCGGTGTATCAATGAGATTAATTTTTGTATTTTTCCATTCAACAGGTGCAACTGCAGTCATAATTGATGTCTGTCTTTTTATTTCCTCACTGTCAAAGTCAAGAATCGTGCTGCCGTCTGAAACCTTGCCCAAACGTTCACTTACTTTTGAAAGATATAAAATTGACTCTGCAACAGAAGTCTTTCCGCACCCGCTGTGACCTGCCAGAGCAATATTTAATATTTTTTTTGCATCATACTGTTTCAAAAAAGAAGACCCCTTTCGTTAAACCAGGGCGTATCTGAAAAGTGTCGATATGTTTAAAACGGAAGATTTTTTATCAGAAAAGGTGTATTGTAAATTAATCACAAAATTGTAATTGCCAAAAAACATCCGTTTTGGGACGTGTTAGATACCTTTCAGATACGCCCTAAAATTAAATTTATTTTTATCGCCAAAATTAAGCATTTATATCAATTAAGTCTAAATAATTATAACATATTTGTATATATTATACAACCAAAATAAAGTAAAATAAAAAAATTCACCCTTTGCCCAATAGGACAAAGGGTGAATTGTGCATATTGCTTTATTTATTTATTTATCGTGGTAAAACAAATAAATATAAATATATATATTTGTGCAAAATAACCGTTATATTAAACTTATTTAATTTTAATCAAGAACAGCACCCTGTGCACCGGATGTAACAAGCTTTGCATAGCGTGCAAGATAACCTGTTGTAATTCTCGGCTGACGCGGAGTCCAAGCTGCTTTACGCTTTGCAAGCTCTTCATCTGAAACAAGTACATTAATCGTATTAGAAGGAATATCAATTTCAATTGTATCGCCTTCCTCAACAAGAGCAATCGGACCGCCTACAGCAGCTTCAGGAGAAACATGGCCGATAGCCGCACCTCTTGTAGCACCTGAGAAACGACCGTCTGTAATAAGCGCAACACAATTGCCAAGACCGCTTCCCATAATAGCAGAGGTAGGATTGAGCATTTCTCTCATTCCGGGACCGCCCTTAGGACCTTCGTACCTGATAACCACAACATCACCGTCATTAATTTTTCCCTCATAAATTGCGTTCAGGGCATCCTCTTCACAGTCAAACACTCTTGCACTGCCCTTGTGACACATCATTTCCTCTGCAACAGCACTTCTCTTAACTACACATCCGTCAGGAGCAAGATTGCCCTTAAGAACAGCAATTCCGCCCGTTTTGCTGTATGGATTTGAAACAGGTCTGATAATATCGGTATTTGTAATTTCACAACCTTCAATGTTTTCGCCTACAGTCTTGCCTGTACATGTAAGTGCAGACGTATTTATAAGACCAAGCTTAGTAAGTTCATTCATTACCGCATAAATTCCGCCTGCTTCGTCAAGTTCTTCTATAAAATGTTCTCCTGCAGGAGCAAGGTGACAAAGATTAGGAGTTTTGGCAGAAATATTATTTGCAATTTCAAGCTGAAGGTCAATGCCGCACTCGTGGGCAATAGCAGGAAGATGAAGCATTGTATTTGTTGAACAGCCGAGTGCCATATCAACTGTCAGAGCATTTTCAAAAGCCTGCTCGGTCATAATATCACGAGGACGGATATTCTTTTCTACAAGCTCCATAATCTTCATACCTGCGTGCTTTGCAAGCATAAGGCGACGGGAATAAACGGCAGGAATTGTTCCGTTGCCCTGCAAACCCATACCTATAACCTCAGTAAGACAGTTCATACTGTTTGCCGTAAACATACCGGAACATGAACCGCAGGTAGGACAAGCATTTGTTTCATATTCTGCAAGCTTTTTATCGTCTATTTCCCCAACCTTATAGCGGGAAACTGCTTCTGAAACAGTTGAATAGCTAATCTTTTTGCCGTCAACATGGCCTGCAAGCATAGGACCGCCGCTGACAAAAACAGTCGGAATATTAAGTCTTGCAGCCGCCATAAGCAAACCGGGAACATTTTTATCACAGTTAGGAACCATTACAAGACCGTCAAAAGCGTGAGCCTTTGTCATAGCTTCAGTCGAATCGGCAATAAGCTCACGGGTAACCAGTGAATACTTCATACCTTCGTGTCCCATTGCAATACCATCGCAAACTGCAATTGCAGGAAAAACAATAGGCACGCCGCCAGCTAGAGCAACTCCCATTTTAACTGCTTCAACAACCTTGTCGATATTCATATGACCGGGAACAATATCATTTTTTGAACTAACTATACCGATTAACGGTTTTTTAATTTCTTCATCTGTAAGACCAAGCGCATGGAGAAGTGTACGCTGAGGAGCGGCATTAATGCCGTCTTTTAAAACTGAGCTTTTCATATATAACATCCTTTCAAAGTTTATAAAATACAATAAAAGCAACTTAATGCTGCGCAAAATCCGGACTGACCGCTTGATATGATTCAAACCCAACTGCCCGGCTGTTTACAAGTAATTTCACATAAAGTAAAAATAGATTTTACTTTATATCATTAGTCTTTATATTAACACAATAACCGTACAAAATCAAGTATATGCTGTCTTCCGGCAAAATGCTTTAACAAATTTCAGCTCAAAAATAATAATATGTTTTATTATGGTTTTATATTATCCAATATTATGTGTTAACGGATAACATTGGCAAAACAAAAGGAAATACACGAGCGTGCATTTCCTTTATATAATATTTTTACTTTTCAACAGAATGAGTTTTAAATATAAAATCAACCTTTCCGTCCATATCCTTTGAAATTCCACTGTATGACTTATATCTGCCATCAACCTTTGAAATTGCTTTAAGTCTGTTTATAAGCCCCTTAACATCTCCTTCAACTGCGTTAACCAGAACATCAACACCTTCTTTTTTAAACTTTTTTAAACCGTCACACAATGTCATTGAACCTTCTTTAAGCTGATTTACCCCGTCAAGCAACACACAGCTACCGTCTTTCAGTGTTTCAGCACCGTTAAATAAAGTTTTTGTGCCGCGGCTAAGCTCATTTGTACTTGATTTCAGCTTATCTGCCCCCTGCTTTAAAGATGATGAACCTTTCTTTAGCTGTGTGGTTCCGTTTTTTAATATCACCGCACCGTCCTTAAGCCGGCCAGCACCGTCCTTTAGCGAAGCAGATCCGCCTTTTAGAGTATATGTGCCGTTTAAAATTTGCTGTGCACCTGCTGTTGCACGGTCAACTCCCTGTGTGTATTCCAACACGCCCTGATAAAATTGACAGTAGCTGTTCAGCTGTTTTTTCAGTGAAGAAAGCGACTCTCTGCCGCCCTTAGCCTTTTCAACTCCCTGCGCAATCTGGCTTAGTATTTTCTGACTGTTCATATTAGATTCAATGAGACTTTGAACCTGTGCCTCTGTGTTGCTTTCAATAGTTGCCTGAACGTCTGACGAACCCATTTGAGCAGAAACAGCAGCTGAAATCTGAAGCTGTAACTCATCAGGAATTTGCCCTGCTGCAACTGCCTCATCATACTGCTCAGCCGTAATATTATATCCTGCCGCAGAAATTGCATTTTCCGTTATTTGCTTTCTTACTGTTGCCTCAACAGCCGTTTTTATTACATTTCTCTGACTGTTTACCGCAACAGTTACAGTTTCAAGCGCTGTGTTGTATGCAATCTTATATGAATTTTCATTGCTAAGTGAATCAATCAGTGTATCAAGCACGCTTGCATAGTTTTTAATAGTCAGTTTATCAGCCGTAAGCCCTGCTGCTGCAATCTGAGCATCAGCAATTGAAAGAAGCGTATTAAAAACTTGCTCTGCTCCCGAATTAAGTGTTGAACTGTTTGCCGAAATTTTATCAAGGCCGCCAGACAGTGTTAAAACATATTCGCTTAGTTTTTCAATACCGTCATCAAGATTTACCGCGCCGTCTGAAAGTGTGCCGATTCCGTCATCAAGCGAAAATGCACCGCTTTTCAGTGTACCTGTACCATTATCAAGTGTAAGAGCGCCTTTTGCCAGCTCCACTGCACCGCCATCAAGTTTCTGTGCTCCGCTGTTTATTTTTTTCGCACCATCATACAACTGACCAATGCCCTCAACGAGTTCTCCTGATTTGTCAAACAGAGTATTTAAACCGTCATATAGCTCAGACGAACCGTCAATAAGGCTGTCGGAGGCAGCTGTAAGCTTGTTAAGAGACTTTGTCAGCAATTTCACGGTATCATCAGTCTTTGAAAAGTCTGCTTTTCCGAATATATCATTTACCGCAAGAGTCAATGTTGCTGAAAGTTCAAAATCTTTAACATCTGCACTGATTTCGACAAAATCCGGAATCTCAAACTTATCCTTACTTATACCCATGCTTTCCATCATGCCGGGAAATGCAAATCCCGCTGCAATTATACGGTCGCCGTTGTTAATTATCTTACCGTTTGAAATTTCTACATCTGTGAATTTATCATTATCCAGAATCATTCCCGTCATCATCAGGAAAGGAACATATATTTTTTCCTCTTTCCCATTAATTTTTATCTTTTCATACTGCTTGTTTTCATAATCAAAACGAATTTTTACTCTGCCGCTTTTCCCTGCAAGCTTATCGGCATTAATTTTTTTGCCGTCCAGCATATAGCTTATCTTAAGCTGTACAGGCAATTCGCCTTTGCCGGTTCCTTGATAGTATATGTCTTTTCCCTCAGCATTCCATACATACATATTTTTTTCATCAATTGTATAACTTTCATTGCCTTTAACATTTTTAATATCTCTAAGGTTTGATACATCTTTTATTTGGGACTTATCTCCTGTATTCTTGATCCAGTCGCTTACAATAATTCTATTTGCTGTACCGTCAGCCTCGGCAATAACATACACTGTTTCATCTTTAAGCAGCTTTTTTCCGTTTTCTGAAGCAATGCTTTCTTCACCCGCCTGCTGAATATTTGCATTTTGCTTTAGAATATTCTTATTGTCAAATCCACCGGAAAACGCCGCAGCGCTTACTCCGCTGCAAAGTATTGCAAGACTTAAAATACCAGAAATCACGGCTTTAGAACATTTTGGGATATTATATTTTTTCATGTTATTCATTTTTGGTTACCTCCGTATTTACTTTATTTTTTAATCTGAACCCAATTGTTGTTACCCCTATCATCCTGTCCAAAAGCATAAACATTGCAGGCAGAATAATTATTACACACAGCATACTGATAATTGCACCTCTTGCCATAAGAGCACACAGTGAACCAATCATATCAACATCAGAATATACCGCAACACCTACTGTTGCCGCAAAAAGTCCCATAGCACTTACTATTACAGACGGTATAGACGTTTCCAGCGCAATACTCACCGCAGACTTCTTGTCTCTCCCAAGTGAGCGTTCCTTTTTATAGCGTGTAGTCATAAGGATAGCATAATCTACTGTTGCTCCCAGCTGAATAGTACTTATACATATCGGGGCAATAAACGGCAGCGACTCTCCCATATAATGCGATATTCCGAGATTAACAAAAATCGCAAGTTCAATAACTGAAACTAGAATAAACGGCAGACTTAAACTTTTTTCAACTATCGCAATAATTATAAAAATTGCAGCTATGGAAATGGTATTTACAACACTAAAATCAACTGACGTTATATCTATCAAATCATTAGTACATGCCGCCTCTCCGATTAGCAAGCCATTTTCATCGTACTTTCTTATTATATCATTAAGTTCGTTTATCTGTTTGCTGACTTCATCCGTAGCAGTTTTATATTCAGAATTAATAATCATAAGCTCCCATCTGTCACTTTTCAATATTTGGGTCACAGATTCAGGAAGTATCTCTTCCGGCACAAGCGAACCTATTATACTTTCAAGCCCAAGAACATATTTTACACCGTCAACCCTCTCCATTTCACCAGCCATACTGTTTGCCTGCTTTGCTGAGAGTGACGAATCTGTAAGCACCATATGGGTTGTACCAACGCCAAAATCCTCCTTAAGCTTCGTGTTTGCAATAACATTAGCCATATCATCGGGAAGACTTTGAGATAAATCATAATAAACTTCGTTATTTGTACATCTGTAACCATAAAATGCAGGATATATCAAGACAGCAAAGAGTAAAAGGAAAACCGGAAATATTTTTACAATCCCTGTTGCCATTCCCTTTACAGCCGGAATAAGTGATTTGTGCATTGTCTTTTGAAGCGGTTTATCAAGTATGAGTATCAGCGCCGGCAATATTGTTATACATCCTATTACACCGATAATTACCCCCTTTGCCATCACTATTCCCAGGTCACGGCCGAGTGTAAATGTCATGAAGCACAGTGCAATAAACCCGGCAACTGTTGTAACTGAACTTCCAATTACTGATCTTACTGTTTCATTGATTGCAACAGCCATTGCAGCTTTACAGTCAGGATTAATCCGCTTTTGCTCCCCATAGCTGTGCCATAAAAATATTGAGTAATCCATAGTAACGGCAAGCTGCAATACTGCAGACAGTGCTTTTGTTATGTAGGATATTTCCCCAAGAAAGTAATTTGAGCCCAGGTTAATAAGTATGGCCGCACCAATACTTGCAAGAAAAACAAAAGGAATTATCCAGTTGTCCATAAACGCCATCATTGCAATAACCGCAAAAACAACTGCTATAGCAACATATATACTTTCTTCAGCTTCACACAAATCTCTCAAATCCGTCACCATTGCAGATATTCCTGAAACAAGGCACTGTTCTCCTGCAATGCTTCGTATTTCACTGATTGCATCCATTGTTTCATCTGATGAGCTTGATGTATCGAAAAATACTGCCATAAGTGTTGAATTGCCTGCATTAAAGGCATCATAAATTTTGTCAGGCAATATCTCCTTTGGCATTGATATATCTGCCAAATCATCATACCATAACACCGTTTCAACATGATTAATTTTCTTAATCTTATCCTTGGTCTTAACGATATCCTCATCTTCCATATCTTCAAAAATCAAAAATGAAAATGCTCCTTTGCCAAAATCCTCAAGCAAATACTCCTGACCTTTTATTGTATCAAGAGTATCAGGAAGATAATTGAGCATATCATAATTTACACGTGTGAAAATCATTCCAAAAAGAGACGGTATAAGCAAAATCAACGTAACTGTAACAATGAGTATACGATGTTTAACGACCATCTTACAAAATTTCATATCTTCACTCCCCCTATTCGCTGCAATAATTTATATGGTGTTTTGCATGCAACATAATATATTTTATAGCAGCGAAAAATGGTTTAAAACAGACAAAAAAAATTCCGTGCCCTTTTTTTGGGCACGAAAACTAATTTGTCTAGGGCGTATCTGAAAACAGAAAAATGACTGAAAATTTCACTAAAGCGAGGTGAGTTCAAGTAAAAAAGCGCAGAAATACTGACGTATTTCGAGCATTTTTTACGATGAAATCACCCGTATTAGTAGAAATTGACAGTTTTTTTGAGTTTACAGATAGCCCCTAATATTAAATTTAAACGCTTATTACTTTTTTGAACATCTCTCAATAGCAGTTTCCATCGAACCATCAAATAGTTCACAAATTCTTTTTAGTTTAATGCATAAATCGTATTTCATTCCGCTGCCAAGCCAATCTATAACAAAACCCACCAGCTGACACTTATAGTACATTACAATTGCCTCTCTGTCATCTTCATTAATATCAGCCGCAGTCTCTACAGTATTGATAAAACCTGAAACCGCACTGTATGAAACCCGGTTAAGATAGCGTTCAAAAATTTCACGATTAGCGGAATTATAAATGTGAAGCACTGCTGTTCTGTTCTTCAAAGCAAAGTCTATAGCTGCTATCAGACTTTCATACAAAGAACCGTCGTCTGATCTGTTTTGAACCAGTTTTTCAGCTTCCTCAATGAAAATTTCCTCAATAAGTGAAGGCACATCATTAAAGTGATAATAAAATGAATTGCGGTTAATTCCACAGTCTTCGACTATTTCCTTAACCGTTATCTTATTAAGCGGCTTTTTATTCAGCAACTTTATAAAAGAAACCTTAATCGCGCTTTTAGTAAAAGACGGCATAGTTCACCTCATAACGCTAAGTTAAATTTGATTTATTTAAGTATATGCTTATCTGACACATGATTATCCTTTTTAATCTTTTCTTTTAATTTGCTCATCAAAATTAAAACTATGAGAGTTACGGCAAAAACCGCTGCAGGCTTAATGATTGAATATAAAGATGAAACTCCTGCTCTTTTCACAACTGAATCCATTAGTACAATGAATATAGGATGGAATATATAAATATTTGCCGAATACCTGCGTCCGATATCAGACATAGCTGTGCTGATTTTATTATTTGAATCAATGTTTAAAAACAGTAAAACCAAGCTGACAGCTAAAAATGTAGTACTTATGTAATGCTCACGGTTAGTACCCATTTCAAGCCCAAGTACTATATACCTTTCGGCAATTGTAGTAATTGCAAAAAGTACAGTAAATACAGCCATAGTCATTTTTGAAAAACATATTTTTTGATTTGAAATACCTTTTTGAAGCATTTCTCCAATACAAAAATACGGCAGTCCGACAAAAAGGAAATTCCTTGCATACACCAACGGAAATTCCGTCTTAAAAATAAGCATGGAATACTTTCCAAAAATAAGATCACATACTAACAATACAGGTACCAGCCAAAATAATATTCTCTCAATATTAAGCTTGCGAAATATTTTAACAATAATCAATACATACAGGAATGCGCCCAAGTACCATAAATGAACGGCAAATGGTGATTCATTAAAAAATAAAAAGTCCAGAATATTTTCAAGATTAAATACTTCACATATGTACCCGGAAAAATTTTTAAAGTTAAGTGCACATTTAAAAACAAAGTAAATAATGTTAGATACTAAAAAAAGCAGGAAAACTTTTTTTATTTGTCTGTTCTCTCGCTTCTTTTGAACAATTGTATTATAAAAATAACCGCTGATAATAAAAAATACAGGAACGGCACATCTTGCAAGTGCAGTAATAACTTTACCAAATTCCCCCGGAAAAGGAGCATGTATACATACAATCAAAAAGGCACAAATGCATTTTAATATATCCAAACCGCTCTGTCTGGGCTGATTAACTTTAATATTATTTGTCAACATCATAAACCCCATTTCCTGTCTCCTGTATTTATACAGTTTTATTATATTTTTCTTTGTTATCTTATCATAATAACACAGTAAAATCAAGAAAATATATAATTTTCTGATTTGCTGAACTGTCAAAAATAAAACAATATATGTTATGTTCAACATGGAGAACATCTTAGATTTGCTAAATCTTATTTTTTAAACTTTTTAGGATGGTTTTAAATAAAGCAAAGACCACGAGAGATTTTATTCTCTCATGGCCTGAAACTAATAATATAATATTACTTATACAATTCTTTTTACCGGTCTGACATATTTCCAAAATCTTTTGCAGTCGTGGTAGAAATAAAAAACTCTTCCCGGTGTTGTATCAAGACAATATCCGGTGTCGGAATAGTCAAAGTCTTTCATTGCCTTTTCAATTTTTTCTTCCACACTGCTGTTTTCGGTTTCTAAATCAAAAGGTCCGTGTTCAAACACAATGTACTCCCCTTCGGGAACATCCATCATCTGCATTTGCTCCGGTATTTTTCCGTCATAGCCGTCAGGCAAACGAACACCATAAGCTTCCGCAAGAGGAATACCCCAACTGCATATTCTGCCGGCGGGTTCGTTTATATATGCCATTAACTGACCGCTTCCGCTGTCGGATTCATCTCCGCCTGCATCATCTAATTTGCCTTTAATACTGTCAAGCAGTCCGCAGATTGTTTCACAGTCCTGTCCGGGAATAAGGCTTTGTTTTTGCCAAAAATCCCAATAACCTATACTTTCATAATTTCTGATATGCAAAAACTTGTGTGCCGGAATAGTTACAAAATAAGTCTTTACATCACCTGTTGATTTTACCATACCTGTTCCTCCGATTCCTAAAAGATAACAGTCAAAGGGTTTTAAGACAGTGCGGAGTACAACCGGCACAGGATTTTGTCGGTATTCGCTCGGTGTAATACCGTAAGTATCCTTGAAAGCTCTGGTAAATGCCTCATGCGAAGAAAAACCGTAGTTTAAAGCAATGTCCAAAATCCCGGCGCCTGTATCACGAATTTCCTTCAGAGCAAAAGCCAGCTTCCTGTAGCGCAGATAATCTCTGAGCTGCATTCCCGAAATCTCCTTAAATTTCCGCGATACATAGAATTCTGAATATCCAAGTTTTTGAGCAAGATACCTTAGCGTTATCATCTCATCATTTTTGCCCTTGATACAAATATCAATTTCATCAACAATCTTCTGAACATTCCTATACCACTCGTACATCTCATCACCGCCTTTCAACTGCCTTTTCCTTAAATCTATTTTATAAAATCGAACAACATTTTGCTTGATTTAACTTGCTGATTTAGGATGTCTCTTAAAGAATATTTATACACCCAAAAACAGATTTTATTCTGGTATAGTGTGTTGAAATCCTTTAAAATATACCGGCATTTCGTTTTTTATCAAACTTTTTCTTCTGCAATCTTCATCAATTCGCGCTCGGATTGCATATCACCTGAATACGGATAGATTTTTGAATATTTCTCAAACCGGTTTTTAACATTATCAGCCTTTATTTTATCCTTTTCACAGAGCAGTGCATATGCATATTCTGTACGCATAACAGACGGATAGTCTTTCATCAGCTTCATGAACTTTTTTTGTTCCTTGCTAAACATAGCATCAACCGCTTCACGACAATTATTTGTTATAATCTCAACATACATACGGTCACAAATCATCAAACTACGGTGCAGTCCGACTATTCCGCTGTTTATCTCCAGAAAGTGATTCATTAGCTTGTCCGCTTCTTCAAATCTTTGTGCATCCATAAGCCGATTGCAGACAAACACACCTGTAGCTGCAATCATGCTGTTTTTCATCTGCTCATCGGACGGAATACTAAACCATGCATCAGGCATATCTTTCAACCTAATCCCTTCAGCCTCCATCTCACTTACCTTAAGCTGAACCCAAAAGGCCCGAAGCGCACTTTTATTGCGAACAAGTTCAAGTGTATTATAGCCGTCATTATTCAATGTACCCATTCGCATAGGTACGCCGTTCATAATTGCCAGAACAAAACCAATCAAAGCAAACAGTAACATAACAACCAACAATAACGGAATACTTGACAATGCAAAGCACATACCCAGAAATGCAAATCCTGTAATTATATTCATCAGTACTCCGCCAAGATTATACAGGACAACAGGGATTTTTCCGTCAACAGGTTCAGGCGGAGCCATAAGACACTGACCGGCGGTTCCTGCAATGGCGAGCCGTTTAAACTTTACTTTGCCGTTTTCTTTAATCCACATAAAACTATTAATACGGAAAGAACTAAATTTATATCCGGACATCAAACCGAACACCAAATGTCCCGCTTCATGAATTATAATTTGTACAAATACGGCAGCAAACATTATAACCAGCGTACCTAAAAAGTATATCATTTCTCCCCAAAATGATAATTCGGCTCCGAATACCCAGTCTGAAAGTGATGCCAGTATAATTCCGCAAACAACACCAATTAATATGTAGAACAAAATTGCTACAAACTGCTGCCATGTTATGTTTTTCGATCTTTTATTCACTGCATTTACCTCGCTTCTCCACTATTACCATACGACTTTTATTAAAACCGCACCTTGCTTTTAAAATTATTTCCAGTTGATTTTATTAAACTTAAATTTAAGGCATTTCTAATCTATGCAAATGCCCCAAATCGCTGTTACTAAGATTTTGTCTCTATGATTTTTTGTCAAAATCTGTAATTTTGCTTGTCATTCGCTATCTTATCATAATAGCACAATAAAATCAAGAATACTGATTAAATTTATAAATTATAAATTGTTTTAAAAAATATTACAGCCAATCCCAATACAATACCATACATTATCATACTGATCTTCCTTTGCACGAAGATCGTCCAAGTTCCTTGCATAGACATAACGCCTTTTTCTGTTTGCATCTATCAGCGAGTAAGATTTGCAGAATTTAAATGTCAAAATTGTTGAGTATCGCGACGACATTTGTTCTTGCTGTCCAAAAAGGCAAGCAGTGTATGCGAAAATAAGAAAATGTTTTGTGAAGTGTGATGTAAAATAAAATATTTTTATTTTACATTGGCTGACATGTAATCTAATATTGTATGTCAGCTTTTATTCTATAGGAACGTTTTTTATTTAGCAATATTGTATCGACAGATAAACGCTAACAATGATAAAATATAAATATTGAAAGAAATATAACACAAGGAAGCTATGTTTTTATAAGAAAGTAAATAGTTAAATCAACAAATGTAGTTATGAAAGGATATTAATGATTACATACGAATTGGCAATATTTATAGGAACAATTATTTTAATTATTGATGTGTTAATCTCTTTATTTTTAAAAGTTAAGCTCCAAAAGATAGTAATATCTTGTATGTTTATTGTATATCTGACCGCTGTGGCTATTATAACCTTGTTTCCGATTTTAATGGACGAAAAGGTTGAATATTTTGGCAATTCAACGTGGTATAATATTATACCTTTTAAAACGATTACAGAAACCTTACAGTATGGTATAACCACTACTGCAATAGTTCAAATATTAGGAAATATTCTTATGTCAGTTCCTTTTGGTGTTTTTGTAATGCTGTTTTTGCGTAATCCAAAATGGTGGAAGATGCTATTATTTGCATTATTGCTTACTGTAGGAATTGAATTATCACAGATGATTATCGGACTGGCGATAAACAATATGTACCGCATGTTTGACATTGATGATATTATCTTAAACGTAATAGGAACGTACTTAGGGTATGGAATATATAAAATTCTGCCGTTAAAAGTCAAACATCAGTTTTATATTTAATATTATTTGCAAAAATATGTTTTGTAAACGACACTGAATATCACTTAAAAGCCGCTCAGTTTTTAGCTGAGCGGCTTAAATTATTTAAAATAAAAATATCAAAATCCTTTATTTTTCAGGTTGGCAATGAGCTGAACATATTTTTTTGACACCGAGTTTTTCATATGCAAAATTGACGATAGCTTTCATTGCTTCAGAGCAATACCCCTTGTGCCAGTAATCATAATGAAGATTATATCCGATACCCCAATAATCTTCCATTTCGGAATTTGGGCCTATACTGCCTGATCCAATGACTTTATTTTCTTTCTTTAAAACAAATGCCCAAATCCATTCACTATCGTCAACAAGAGTGGACTTTATCCAATCAATAGTCTGGCTAATATCAGTATATGTAGAATATGACATATACTTTGTAACTCTTTCATCACTATTCCAACTGAAACAAACTTCTGCATCATCAAGCGTGATTGGTCGTAAAACCAGTCTGTCTGTTTCAATAATCGGTTCTTTACTCATATCAGATACACCTCCAAACTCCATTTCGTTTCATCCATTATTTTTGAAAATGGGCAATCCCGTTATGGGACTGCCCACTCATTTTTGAAAATTATGCGATTTTTCCATCTCTGCACAAATTTTTGCACCATTTGATGTAAAAAATGTAAAGATGTAATTTTCGGCGTTTTTCCAAGTCCTGAAACCCGCATAAATAGGGGCTTTTTAGCCTTTTTCATTCGGTAAGGACTTCATCGTCGGGAAAAGCAGCACATCACGGATTGCAGCTGAATCGGTGAGCAGCATACACATTCTGTCTATGCCAAAACCTATTCCGCCTGTCGGCGGCATACCGATTTCAAGTGCATTTAAGAAATCCTCATCTGTAGTGTTTGCCTCTTCGTCGCCCTGGGCAAGAAGCTCCTCCTGAGCTTTAAAACGCGCACGCTGGTCAACCGGATCATTAAGCTCAGAATAAGCGTTAGCCATTTCCCAGCCGTTCATAAAGAACTCAAAACGCTCTACATAATCAGGATTATCAGGCTTTTTCTTGGTAAGAGGTGAAATTTCAACAGGATGATCCATAACAAATGTCGGCTGAATCATATGCTCCTCGGCATACTCCTCAAAAAACAGGTTAAGAATATCTCCCTTTTTATGTCTGTCCTCAAATTCAATGCCTTTTTCCTTGGCTATTGCCTTTGCCTCTTCATCAGTATTAATTTCATTAAAATCAATACCCGAATATTTCTTTACAGCGTCAAGCATTGTAATCCTTTCAAACGGCTTGCCCAAATCCATCTCGACACCGTTATATGTAATAACAGTAGTACCAAGAACTTCCTGTGCAACATGGCGATATAGATTCTCCGTCAAATCCATCATGCCGTTATAATCAGTATATGCTTGATAAAGCTCCATCAGCGTAAACTCGGGATTGTGTCGGGTGTCAACGCCCTCGTTTCGGAACACTCGTCCAATCTCATAAACTCTTTCAAGACCTCCCACAATGAGTCTCTTTAAATAAAGTTCAAGAGAAATTCTCAGTTTCAAGTCCTCATCAAGAGCATTGAAGTGAGTCATAAACGGACGTGCAGATGCACCTCCTGCATTTGAAACAAGCATAGGGGTTTCAACTTCCATAAAATCCTGTGCATCAAGGTATCTGCGGATACTGCTTATGATTTTAGAACGCTTAACAAATGTATCCTTAACTTCCGGGTTCATTATAAGATCAACATAACGCTGACGGTAACGCAAATCTGTATCTTTAAGTCCGTGATATTTTTCAGGAAGAGGTTTAAGCGACTTTGACAGCAGCTTCACCTGCTTTGCATGTATCGAAATTTCACCCATTTGGGTTTTGAATACAAATCCCTTTACTTCAACTATATCACCTATATCCCATTTTTTGAGAAATCCGTACTCTTCTTCACCAAGATCATCAAACTTAGCAAAAATCTGGATTTTTCCTGTTCGGTCATACAAATCCATGAAGGAAACCTTGCCCTTGCCTCTTTTTGAAAGAAGTCTTCCCGCAACGCAGACATCCTTGTTTTCAAACTCTTCAAAGCTGTTTTTTATTGTTTCCGTAAGTATATCACGATCACTTGTAGTAACAACAAACGGATCTCTGCCCGCTTCCTTCAATGCATCAAGCTTATCGTATCTTACCTGAATAACGTCGCTTGTATTAGCCTGCTGTGGCTTCTGACTCATAATGAACTTCCCTTCCTTTTTTCAAATCAGCTTTATTTGCCGCTGCCTAAAAACAGCTGCCAATTAACCCAAATTATTTTGTTATTTCAATGATCTTGATGGCAACGACACCTGACGGAGTCTCAACTTCAACAACATCTCCTGCACTTTTACCCATAAGTGCCTTGCCGACAGGTGATTCATCAGAAATCTTACCTTCTCTCGGATTTGTCTCATTTGAGCCTGAGCCTACAATTTTGTACTGTGCCTGCTTACCTGTTGCAAGCATTTCAACTTTAACAACAGATGTAAGATGAACATTTTCAGTAGACGTCTCTGACTCATCAATAATTACAGCTGTTTTGAGAATGGCCTCAATTGTTGTAATTCTTGCCTCCATAATAGCCTGCTCATTTTTAGCATCGTCGTACTCACTGTTTTCCGACAAGTCACCATATGAACGGGCTACCTTAATTTTCTCTGCAATTTCCTTTCTTTTTACATTTTGTAAAAAGGAAAGCTCCTCTTCAAGATTTTTAAGGCCTTCCGCAGTAAGCATTGTAGGTTTAGCTGCCATTTTATATCGTCCTTTCAATTAAAAACATTAATCTGCACAAAAAAATGCATATAGATTTATTATAGATTTTTTACATCAAGTTGTCAAGATAGGAACAAAGAGATTTTATCGTCTGCGACGTTGAATTATTCCTGCATATTTTAGGAATAATTGAACCTAATTCATACTGTGAACCCAAAGTATACAGTGCAGAACAAAAATATTCTTCATCAAGCTCCTGCGGTTTGATTTTGTCAAATCCGTTAGGCATTTTAAAATAGTATTTACTGTAAACAAAACATTTAATATCGACTTTTGGATTTCCGCCGGTAAGTACAAGTGCAGTTTCCCTTATCGGCAGTTTTTCGCATATAATATATGGAGCAATAACAAAATCACAATTGCAAATTCCGTCACGCTGATTTGTAATAACCGCCGTTGCTCCCAATTCTTCCATAGTAGAATTAAGCTCGTCGTAATAGTTTTCGGGTCTGTCTGTTATAACTGTAACATCCGCACAAAACTTTAAAACACATTTTAGAAATCCGTCTAAATTTCCGTCAGTGTCATAAATGCCGATTTTTAAATTTTCGGGATTTTTACACTTACTTATAACATAAAGAGCCATATTAGTGCAAAGACGTGCTGCAAATGCAGATGAATAAAATCGTTTATAGCCGCTTTCCTTAGGAAAATTTATAGTCTCATCACATAAAAGGTGATTGCGCTGTGCACCAATAAATCTGTCTATCTTATCAATATTTACATTACCTTTATAGCTTGTATATGTTATGTGCTTTATGCACACTCCTCTTGCTCTTTTAAGTTCAACACATACCTTATCTTTACGCAAACTGTTGAACAGCCGTCTTATGCCTCTGCTGTTTTCGGGTGTTAAAATACTTAAAGCAGTTATCACAAAAATACCCCCGCATATAATCTTTATAGAAATATATGCGGGGAAATTAAATTTAAGTATCTAATAAAACCTGTCTTACTGCATTTTATTTATAATATCTGTGCTTTATTAAAGCGAACACCAATGCGGCAGAAATAACCGTCATTACAAAAACAAAGAGTATTACACTATTTTGTCCTGTCTGCACAGCACCGTTTGAATTGTTATTTATTACTGTATCGGATGAAGCGCTGGGTTTTGTTGTGTTTGTAACATCACCTGTTGTACTTTCGGCAACAGCAACAGTCACAGGCTGTGTTGTTGGCTGCGCCTGAGTTGTTGATTCTGTCAGCTGTACTGACGTAGCTTGTGTTTCTGCTTCTGTCGGATAGATATCTGTAGTATCTGGCTCTATTGGATATAAACAAAAAGCCATAATACTGTCTGGATCCGAGTAAGCCTTTATAGACTCTTCACTGAGTATGGAGAGTTCCTTAAGCATACTATCACTAAGCATACCGTCATTGTATGCATCCACTATAAAGCGAAATGTATTATTTTTATAAAGATATACTTCCTCACCTGCGTTATAAACATATTTATAATTACCTAAAGTATGCTCAAATGTTACATCCGGACTACCTCCGTAAGCCTCATTTATAAGCACACTTCCGTCACTCAAAGTGCCAAAAACAATTACTATTATATCGTCAATAGATACTTTTCCGTCATGAAAATATTCACTTACGTCTTTTATAATCTGACCTTCAGAATTTTCAAGCGGACATAAATGAAAATATTTACTGTTTGGTGAATTATTTAATGATTCTTCACTAAGTTTTGAGATTTCCTTAAGCATACTGTCATTAATTATGCCGTCATAATATGCATCCACTACGAAGTAAAACATATTATTTTTATAAAGATATACTTTATCACCCGGCTGATAACTATATACATAATCCCCCAATGTACACATATATGTTACAGTATAATGACTGCTGTAACGACAAACATTTACAAGCATACTTCCGTCACTTAAAGTACCAAAGACAGTTACCATTATATCATCTACAGATACGTCTCCATTATAAAGGTGTTCGCTTGCATCTTTTTTTATCTGAGTTTCAATTTCTGCCGAATCGGAAGTTGCTTCTCTTTCTGCCGCAAAGCCTGTAACCGACACAGACATAATAAACAATACTGATAAAATTAACGATATGATTTTTTTCATAATATCATCTCCAAAACAAGTAAAGTCTTGTCTTACTGTATTTTATTTATAATATCTGCGCTTTATTAAAGCGAACACCAATGCAGCAGAAATAACCGTCATTACAAAAACAAAGAGCATTACACTATTTTGTCCTGTCTGCACAGCGCCGTTTGAATTGTTATTTATTACTGTATCGGATGAAGCGCTGGGTTTTGTTGTGTTTGTAACATCACCTGTTGTACTTTCGGCAACAGCAACAGTGACAGGCTGTGTTGTTGGCTGCGCCTGAGTTGTTGATTCTGTCTGCTGTACTGACGTAGCTTGTGTTTCTGCTTCTGTCGGATAGACATCTGTAGTGTCTGGCTCTATCGGACACAAAAGAAAATAATTGCTTTCCGGGAAATTATTTAGGGATGCTTCACTGAGTATGGAGAGTTCCTTAAGCATACTATCACTAAGCATACCGTCATTGTACGCATCCACTATAGAATAAAATGTATTATTTTTATAAAGATATACTTGATCTCCCGGTTGATAACTATATACATAATTGCCTAAAGTATATTCAAGTGTTACATCAAGTACACTACCATTACAATCTTTTATCAGCACACTTCCGTCACTCAAAGTGCCAAAGATAGCTACTGTTATATCATCAACAGATAGATTTCCACCAAGGAAGTATTCACTTGCATCTTTTATAATCTGACCTTCGGGATCTTCAAACGGACACAAATTAAAAAATTTACTGTCCGGTAAATTCTTCATGGTCTCTTCCCTGAGTTTTAAAATTTCCTTGATCATACTATCATTAAGTATACCATCGTAATAAGCATCCACTATAAAACAAAATGTATTTTTCTTATAAATATATACTTGATTGCCTTGCTGATAACTATATACATAATCACCAAATTTATCCATGTATGTTACAGTATGACTGCCACTGATGAAAATATTTACAAGCATACTTCCGTCACTTAAAGTACCAAATACAGTTACCATTATATCATCTACAGATACGTTTCCATTATAAAGGTTTTCGCTTGCATCTTTTTTTATCTGAGTTTCAATTTCTGCCGAATCGGGAGTTGCTTCTCTTTCTGCCGCAAAGCCTGTAACCGACACAGACATAATAAACAATACTGATAAAATTAACGATATGATTTTTTTCATAATATCATCTCCAAAATAAAAAATAAAAATAATATTTATACAAGTAATTTTTGCAGTGCTGTTACATCATCAATATTAACTCTGCCGTCTTTGTTAACATCTGCTGCATATAATTGTATCTCATTTAGGGAGCATAGTTCTGCAATATACTTTTGTATTGTAGTAGCGTCTATAATATTTACAACACCGTCAAGATTAACATCTCCAATCAGGATGTCCTCTTTATTTACCCACTGGGCATAAGCGTTAAGATTGCATCCGTTATCTGATTGATAGTTTACACATTCTCCACTATTAAATAACTTTTTGCTGTACCCATCCGGCAAATAGTCCAGCCAATCACACCAGCCGTCTTCTTCATCTATAACACACCAAAAACCGTCATCGTCAACAATATGCCAACCGGCAAACAAATAACCCGATTTCGTAAATGAATTTTGGCTTATGCTAACATCAATATCACTGTAACCGGTTATATGTTGCGAAAATAGTCTTTTCATACTACTATCTGGAGCCTCACTATTAACATCAACATTTTGATTTCCGGCAGAGCATATAAATAAATCATCATAATTATTTATTGTATCTTTCAATGTTTAATAAATACTTTTATAAACCTTATCTCTTAAAACAAGACTAACTATACCTTTACTTATAAGAACTAATCTATCACATAATATTTATAATATATTATATCATGCAATTATTTATATTTCCATATACTCCCAAAAAATGTACAGTAGAAAATTGTCGGTTATCTTTGTTTAATATATACAAATATATTATAATAATTAAATATAAAACTTTTTAAAATTAAAGCAAAAACCCTGTATATCACACAATGCGATATACAGGGTTGCCTGCAATAAGATAATTTGAGATTTAAAATTCATTCATAGGATTGTATTTTACACCGTAAAGTCGGCATTCAAAATGAAGGTGAGGACCTGTTGAGTAACCTGTTGAGCCTACATAACCTACAACCTGTCCCTTTGAAACAGTCTGCCCTGTGCTTACAATAGAATTTGTAAGATGGCCGTAAATAGTAGTTTTGCCGTTACCATGGTCTATCATAACATAATTGCCGAAACCGCCGCCACAGCCGCAGCTTCCATTTTTGCCCCAGTTATGCGGACAATTGTTTTCACTCACTATAACTGTTCCGCTGTCAGCCGCAACAACTGTTGCACCCATGATTCCGCCGCCTGCTATATCTATAGCGCCGTGGTTGTATGAACCTCTGTCTTCGTTCCACTCTGATGAAAGATCATAGAATCCCGGGACCGGCCATGTATATCCTGAAGGAGCAGGATTTGGAGAAGGACTTGGAGAGGGGCTTGGTGACGGAGAAGGTGATGGTGACGGACTTGGAGACTGTGTTGCATTTCCGCCAGAGTTTCCGCCTCCGTTAGACGGCTTATTCTGCTGATTTTTCTTAATCTGCTCTGCGTAATATTCTTTGATTTTGTCTTCAATTTCCTGACTCTCCAAAGCCGCATGTTCAAGCGAACTCTTTGCGTCACTGCTTGTTGAGTAAAGATTTTTCAGAATTTCATCATTTTCTGCTATCAGGCTGTTAAATTCCTTTTGATCGGCTTCCAGTGACTCTTGTTGACCGACAAGCTCTGTCTTATCTTTTTCAAGAGATTCTTTCTGCTTTGAAATTTCGTCAAGCTCTGTTTTAATGTCATCTATAAGCTCTTTATCATAGCTTGAAAGGGTTTTTACAAGCTGTACCTTATCAATAAAATCAGAAAAATCCTTAGCTCCTAAAATAATTTCAAGATCGGATGCATTACCTGCCATATATATTATCCTCAGGCGGTTACTGAGGGCATCAAGCTGATCCTCAATGTCAGCATTAGCGGCGTCAACATCCTTTTGCTTTTGTTCAATGCTTTTATTAAGCCCGTCAATTCTTTCACGGGTAAGTGCGATTTTATCGTCGAGTACCTCGACTTTTTTTACAAGTGCATTCTTGTATTTTTCTTTTTCTTTAATATCAGACTGCGTTTTATCGAGAATAGCCTGATATTCCTCATTTTGTCTCTCAAGCTCTTCAAGCTGTTGTTCAAGTGAACTGACACTTTCTGTTCCCGAAACTGTTACTGAAACAGCAAACGGAAGTGAAATTGTACATATACTGAGTCCGATACAAAGAACTTTTTTTATTTTATTCACTGTTATCTCCTCCTTTAAAATTACCAGCCAAGAATCTCATTGCCTTCTATTTTTAAATATTTTCTGATTGAAATAAGACTTCCGAAGAAACCGATAATAACACCTGCCACAGCAAATATGCCTGCAACAAACCAAATAAGATCCGTAATCGGAATTACCGTAATAGGCACTGCCTTTTGTATTGCCATCATAATAACTTCATAAAGAATTGCGATTGCTCCTGTTGAAACTACGGCAGAAACAAATCCTATTACCATACCTTCTATAAGGAAAGGCCACCTGACGAATGAATTTGTAGCGCCGACAGACTTCATAATACTTATTTCATATCGTCTTGAATACATTGTAGCACGAATTGTATTTGCTATAATAAATATTGAAACAATAGTCAACGCAAGGGTTACCCCTAAACTGATAGCACCTACTAGATTACTGATATCGGTAAGCTTTTTAGCAAGCTCACTGTGACTGCTGACCTTATCAACACCCTCAATTTTCATAATATCAGCAACGGTCTGATCATATTTGGACAAATCATCCATCACAACAATAAATGCGTCGGGAAGTTTATTTCTGTCCTGCATTTCAGCAAACAGCTGATCATCATCAAGCTGAACTTTAAACTTCTCCATAGCATCCTCCTTTGGAAAGAAGGTTGCCGAAGCAACATTGTCGACCTTTTCAATTTCTTTTCCTATGTAAACAGCTTCAAGCTGTGAATATTCATTTTTTATATATACAGAAGTTTCATTTGTCTGTCCGACCGATTCAACCACCGCTTCTACATTGATAGAAAACAATGATGCCGCGCCCGTTAAAACAAGGCAGCTTATAAGCACACACACTGACGCTATGCTCATTATTCGGTTGCTCCAAACATTTTTCAATCCTTCCTTTGTCAAATAGCCAAAGCTTCTCATACATTTTTCCTTTCAAAAGTCTGTAAATTATCTTTTGGCATTTGATAATAAACGGTATTTAAGCATCAGTCCGGAATAACTACGGCATTTTCCGGATAATCAGGAACAACACTGTATTCTTCTGCCGAATACTCGTTATTATCGTTATTTCCAATATCACTTTTTATTCTGCCATGATCAATTAAAACAACTCTTCTGCTGAATTCACGCACAAGATCGTGTTCATGCGTTACGACTATTACGGTCGTTCCTTTTGCATTAATCTCACTGAGAAGTTCAATAATCTCATGCGACATTTCAGGGTCGACATTACCTGTAGGCTCGTCCGCAATAATAATCTCCGGGTTATTAACAAGTGCACGGGCAAGGCTTACACGCTGTTGTTCACCACCTGAAAGCTCACTTGGTTTACACTTCATCTTATCCTTAAGTCCTACAAGTTCGAGAACATAAGGTACTCTTTTTTTGATAACTGAATACGGTTTACCAACTGCACGCATTGCAAATGCAACATTATCAAAAACTGTCATTTTTTCAATAAGTCTGAAATCCTGAAACACAATACCCATATGACGGCGCAAATAAGGGACTTTGCTTCGCTTTAAATTAGACGTATTGGTACCGTTAATTATGATTTCACCCGATGTAGGAGTTTCCTCATGCATAATCAGTTTAAGAAATGTACTTTTGCCTGCACCGGAAGCACCGACTATAAATACAAACTCACCCTTATCGATACTTAATGATACATCATGAAGTGCATGAGTGCCGTTGGGATATGTTTTTGATACATTTTTAAAATCTATCATAAGGTCACCTTTATTTTATGTTTAGTGCATTAAAAGCCGGTAAATCAAAATCAAAACGCCCTGAGCACAATTATGTTATTTTGTGCTCAGGTACGCATAGCTTTACCGAATATATCAATACTTTGTAGGGCTTGCATTAAGATATTTCTTAACCATAAGAGCTACCTTGAACACGATTGCGTCTTCAAACTCACGCAAATCAAGACCCGTAAGCTTCTTAATTTTTTCAAGTCTGTAAACAAGTGTATTTCTGTGTACAAACAGTTTTCTTGATGTTTCAGAAACATTAAGGTTATTTTCAAAAAAACGCTGAATTGTAAATAACGTTTCCTGATCAAGACTTTCAATAGAACCGCGCTTAAAAACTTCCTTAAGGAACATTTCACAGAGAGTTGTAGGAAGCTGATAAATAAGGCGGGCAATACCGAGATTGTCATAACTTACAATTGTACGGTCCGTATCAAATACCTTTGCTACCTCAAGTGCTGACTGTGCCTCCTTAAATGAACGGGCAAGATCCTTAATTCCCGTAACAGTCGTACCGATTCCGACAACACAATGTGTATAGAATTCACTTGAAAGCGTATCTGAGATTGAGCTTGCAAGTTTTTCAAGATCACGTCCGTCTGTATCCGGCTTTATCTCCTTGACAAGTGCAATTTCAGTCTCATTAATATTAATTACAAAGTCTTTTGACTTATCGGGAAAAAGATTCTGGATTATATCATAAGCGGAAACATCAGTCTTTGAAACAATTTTGATAAGTAAGCAAACACGTGAAACCTCACTGTTAAAATGAAGTTCTCTTGCTTTAAGGTAAATATCTCCCGGCAGGATATTGTCAAGAATTACATTCTTAATAAAGTTTGAACGATCATACTTTTCATCATAATATTGCTTGATGCTTGCAAAAGAAACTGAAAGAAGCTGAACATATTTCTGAGCATACTCATCTGTTCCCTGTACAAATACAGCATAATCGTATTTTGCATTACTGCCGAATGACTTATATGTATATCCGTTAATAACAAACGGTACAGTTGAACTAAGTGTTTCCGAATTAACACTCTCATTTACTTCGCCAATTTTTCCAAGCTCAGAGCAAGCAATAACAACAGAAGTTTCATCAATAACGCCGATTGTTCTGTCAATTACATCTTTCATTTGGTGTACAATGCCCTGGAATAATCTGTTTGACATAGATTCTTACCTCTTTTTCTCCGCATATTATAATTATGATTGTAAAGTTAGATAAAATACAATCCCTCTCATATACATATTACACAAAAACGAGAAAAAAATCAACCTCTATTTACAATTTTTCTTGAATTTTTTTATAGAGATTGCATAACAAACAAAAAGCTACAGCATTAAAAATATTATTAAAGAATTTTACAGGCTTACTTTGTCTAATTTAGTTTAATACTTTATTGTGTTGATAATGTGATAATAAGCAAAACAATTTTTGGTAAAACGATAAGAACCCACTTGATGTTATATTATATCCCATGAACTATCTTAACATTTAAAAAAGTGTGCACTTAATTTGACAATCCGGTCTCTTTCCTTTACACAAGATTAGCTTGCTTATCACTCAAAACTATTGAAACAAAACCAAACAAAAAGCGGCGAAGTAAATACCTCGCCGCAAAACAATCTCTGCATTAAAATCAGTTTGTAATTGTCTGTTCTGTTTCCTTGTCAAATATGTGAAGTTTCTCAAGATTAAAGGCAATTTTAATATTGTCGCCTGGTTTTGCTGTTGAAGTAGGCTCAACACGAGCTGTAACAGGAACACCGCCGATATTAACATAAAGATAAATTTCAGCACCCATAAGCTCTGTTACGTCAACATTAGCTTCAAACAGACAAGCAGCCTTTGCAATTTCTTCCGGCTCATCATGAACATGTTCAGGACGAATACCGAATACAACCTCTTTTCCTACATATGCGTCAAGTGCAGCACTTACCTTTGAAGCAGGAACAGGAACCTTATACTTGTCAAAATTAAGAGTATAGTTAGAACCGCTCTTAGCAAGAGTAGCATCAATAAAGTTCATCTGAGGTGAACCGATAAATCCTGCAACAAACATATTACAAGGCAAATCATAAAGATGCTGAGGAGTATCAACCTGCTGAATAAATCCGTCTTTCATAACAACAATTCTTGTACCCATTGTCATAGCCTCAGTCTGATCATGAGTTACATAAATAAATGTTGTGCCGAGACGCTGATAAAGCTTTGAAATTTCTGTTCTCATCTGTGCACGAAGCTTTGCATCAAGGTTTGAAAGAGGTTCGTCGAGCAAGAATACCTTAGGATTACGAACAATTGCACGTCCTAAAGCAACACGCTGTCTCTGACCGCCGGAAAGAGCCTTTGGTTTTCTGTCAAGATACTGTTCTATTCCAAGAATTCTTGCAGCTTCCTCAACTCTGCGTTTTATCTCTTCCTTCGGAGTCTTTCTAAGCTTAAGACCGAATGCCATATTATCATAAACCGTCATATGCGGATAAAGCGCATAGTTCTGGAATACCATTGCAATATCTCTGTCCTTGGGAGCAACATCATTTGCAAGCTTATCTCCTATATAAAGTTCACCTTTTGAGATATCTTCAAGACCTGCAATCATTCTGAGTGTTGTTGATTTACCGCAGCCTGAAGGTCCAACAAGAATAATAAATTCTTTGTCATCAATTTCAAGGTTAAAATCTGTTACAGCTGTTACACCGCCGTCATAAATTTTGTATACATGTTTTAATGATACATTAGCCATTTACATAAACCTCCAATATTCAGATAAAGTTAATTACTTTATTACACCTAATAATATATCACTTTGAATATTCTTTTACTATACCGATTTTGACTAAACTTTTTAACAATATTTTATTTAAAACTGATATCGGTTAAAAATTGACTACAACTTTTAGTGTATATTGCCGATAAAAATCAACTCTTTATCCAAATTTGTCAATAATTTACAACAACCTATAGGCAATTTGCTATCCAAATATAAATTACCTATTGAAATTCGTTTAAGGTGCACAACATTTATTCCGCACACAGCAAACATTTTTTTCACCTGGTGAAATTTCCCCTCACAAATTGTCACAAGACCTGTTTTTTTGCTGTTTTTATAAAGTTCAAGCTTCGCTGGCATACACTTTGTACCGTCTGAAAAAACAACGCCTTCTTCAAATTTTCCTATTACTGATTCTGTTATTTCATCGTCAAGCTCTGCAATATATTTCTTTTCAACGTGTTTTTTGGGTGACAGCATACGGTGCGCAAATTCGCCGTCATTTGTTATTATTAATAATCCTTCTGTATCTTTATCAAGCCTTCCCGCAGGGAAAAGGCCGTTTCGCTTCATATTATCCGGTAATATATCCAAAACTGTTTTATCCAGCTTGTCCTCGGTGGCAGATACAACTCCGCCCGGCTTATTCATCATAATGTAGATATGCTTACTGTAATTCAGAACTTGTCCGTTTACTTTGATTACGTCTTTTTCAGTATCAACTTTATGATCTGTTTTCTTGCAAACTTCCCCATTTATAAACACAGCACCGCTTTTTATCAGCCTTTGAGCTTCTTTTCTGCTGTTTGTGCTTTGGGATGCGATTATTTTATCAATTCTGTCCATTACTGTGTCAGCGGCACGTTTTTACTGCCGTATTCTCCGTCTGTTAAATGTGCGCCGATAACCTTGTCTTTATAGACAAGCAAAACGGCATATTTAAATTTTGATTTATTAAGATTATATGTAATTTCACAAACCTTTTTGCCCTTAAACCGGCTCAAGTCAAGTCCTATTGCCTTTTGAATTTCATTGTATTCTGAGTACACATCATCAAATTCGCAAGGAATTACAACCATTCTTGACTGCATACTGTCCCTATCGGGCAATAAGTTGAACCGTCCGAGAAATTCTGCCTGTTCATCAGGTGTCTTTGCATCCAGCGCATAAATTCCGATTTCATCACAGGTCGCAGTATCAGTTACCTTGCTCTGTACGGAAATCATACACACTATACATATAACCGCAGCTGCAATTGAAGCTGCTGCCAAAATAGAAACCAGTTTTTTTGCAGAACTGATTTTTACATTATATACAAACATCTTAAAACCTCCGTAATAATTAATATGCCGAAGGTTTTAATTTATACTAAGGTGTACCTTAAAATATTTATCAGGGTTTATTAATCAGTGAAAGGATATCCTCCGGAGTTTTAGCAAAAACTTTTGCCCCCTCCTCTTTCATTGCATTTATGCTGCCGTAGCCATATTCAACGCCTATAAAATCAACACTGCAAAGCCTTGCTCCGCGTGCATCAAAATATGTGTCCCCTAACATAACGGTTTTATCCCTGTCAGTTTCAATATCTCCGCCGAGAGACTTCACCGCATACGGAATCAAATCTTTTTTATCTTTACGGCTTCCGTCTAAATTTGAACCGCATATTGCATCAAAATATTCTGAAACTCCTAAAATATCTGCTATTTCCTCTGCAAATTTTTCATATTTTGAAGAACATACTGCAATTTTTATATCCTTTGATTTTAAAGAAACAAGAACATCCTTTATTCCGTCATACAGCCGGTTTTCATATTTTCCTTTTGTGTTATAGAAACCTCTGTATATTTCTGTTCCCACTAGGCTTTCCTCTTCGCTGAAGTGACACAGATTTCTAAATGTATCAATGAGAGGAGGTCCTATATACAAAGTATAATCATCAAGATTCGGAACGGGCTTGTTCATTTCCTTGATTGCATATTCAAGTGACCTGCGAATTCCGCCGGCGCTTTCGCTGACTGTTCCGTCAAGATCAAACAAAACATATTTATACTTACTCATTATATTTGTCATCTGCTTTCAGCTGGAATTTCTCTGAATTAACACTCACTCTCGTATGAGTGCCTTTTGCAATTTCTCCTTTTTTATCTTCTGCAAAAACATCAAAATAAAACATACGCCCTTCTGTTTTTGTAAGAACAGCAGTTGCTGTTACTTCCGCGTTTATTGGAGTTGGACTGGTGTGCTCAATTGAAATCATTGTGCCAACAGTAGTTAGCTCTTCATCATTAAGAATATTGTCAGCAAGCTTCGCAGCAGCATTTTCCATAAGTGCAGCTACCGCCGGGGTTGCAAGCACCATCAGACTTCCGCTTCCCATTGAGACTGCAAGGTTTTCCTCATCAACCTTTAGTTTTACAGATAAAGATTTTTCGTTCATAATAATTTCCTTTTCTGTTGTTTAAACATATATTTTGTGTTATACTTAGTTTATTACAGATATTTGCACATACTGTATTTATTATACAATACCGCAAAAAATTAGGCAAGTATTGCCTGAATATAATTTGAGGAGAAATCAAAATGAAATTAGGAATAGTTGGTTTACCTAACGTAGGAAAAAGTACACTTTTTAACGCTATTACCAATGCCGGCGCGCAGAGCGCAAACTACCCGTTCTGTACAATTGAACCTAATGTCGGTGTTGTTTCGGTTCCCGACAAAAGACTTGACAAACTTGCTGAAATGTATGACCCCGACAAATACACTCCCGCAGCAATTGAATTTGTCGATATTGCAGGACTTGTAAAAGGTGCATCAAAAGGTGAGGGACTCGGCAATAAATTCCTTTCAAACATTCGTGAATGCGACGCAATAGTTCATGTTGTTCGATGTTTTGAAAATGATGATATAATCCATGTCGAGGGCAATATTAATCCTGCACGTGATATTGAAACAATAAACCTTGAGCTTATACTATCAGATGTCGAAATGCTTGAACGAAGAATTGATAAAGCAAAGAAAATGCTTAAGGGCGATAAAAAATATCAGAAAGATATAGATTTGTTTGAACGTGTTATGGCTGCACTGGAGGAAGGCAAACCTGCAAGAAGCGTTGAATGTGACGAAGATGAAAAAGCAGTTCTCTCTGAGGTTGCATTGCTTACAAACAAACCTGTAATTTATGCGGCAAACATGAGCGACGCAGACTTTTCAAACGGCATTGATAAAAATGAAGGATACATATCAGTACAAAAAATTGCCGCAGAAGAACATGCAGGTGTACTGCCGATTTGTGCTCAGATTGAAGAGGAAATTGTTGAAATGGACAAGGAAGAAAAGGAAATGTTTCTTGCCGATATGGGTCTTGAAGAGAGCGGACTTGACCGTCTTATAAAGGAATGCTACGCTCTCCTGGGGCTTATCTCATACCTCACCGCAGGCAAACAGGAGGTTCGTGCATGGACAATTAAAAATGGCACAAAGGCTCCGCAGGCGGCAGGTAAAATCCATTCTGACTTTGAACGAGGCTTTATAAGAGCCGAGGTAATTGCTTATGATGATTTAATTGCGTGCGGAAGCATGACAGCTGCAAAGGAAAAAGGTCTTGTACGCAGCGAGGGCAAGGAATATGTCATGAATGACGGCGATGTAGTATTGTTCAGGTTTAATGTATAGTTAAACTGTAGTTTCAAAGGTGAATTTCACAAAGTAAAGAATACATATTTATAAACATAGCTATCCGATATTTCCGGGGTCTATTTGAAAAGTATAAATATTTGAAACACTTGTTTTGAAATATATCTCATACTTTTCAAATAGACCCCGTTTTTATTTATTTAATTATTTAATTATTTAATAGTAACACATTTTAATATTTGCAATAGTATGTAGTGTAAACGAAAGGAGGAAAGCAAATGTGTAACTTTTTTGGTAACGGCAATGGCTGCTGTACATGGATCATTCTTCTTATCATCGTTCTCTGCTGCTGCGGCGGAAACAATGGTTGTGACAACAACAACGGCTGCGGCTGCGGCTGCTGATAAGTAATCCTATTACTTTTCAATTGCAGTCAGTTTAACGCTGAGGATGTTTTAATATAAAAACAGGCTCCCTGATACAGGGAGCCTGTTTGCATTACTAAAACATATTATAAAAATATTGTTAACTCAGTATTTAAAATCAGGAACATACTTTTTAATTACAGGAAGCATACCAATCTTATTGGGTGTATGAGGAGGAAGCTGCCAAAAATCGTGAGCGCAATAGGTGTTGCCTTCGATAATTGCCGGTCCGTTTTCCGTAAGAGCCACATCCCATCCAATATAACGGATTTGCGGCACTACCAACGCAGCCTTAAGGCACATATCGACTGCTTCTTTAATAAACGGCAGCTGGTATCCCACAATAGGAATATGCGTATCAGGATGCTCTGTATATATAATACCTTTTGTTGTATCACCTGAATGTGCCGGATACATCATCTTGCCTGTTTTAAGGTCAACAGGGGTAAAAAGACAGTTATTGTCAACTACACTTCCGCCGCATCCCATTTTCTGAACCATATAAACACAGTGGGGTACTTTTTTATCATCAAGAATTGTAATAATTCTGAGACTGTTTACGGCATTTGGATAAAGCTTACTCAAAGCAGGATGCTGAACAATATTGTCTTCAATTGTACAGAACTGCTTTTCCTTAAGGTAATTGTAAAGTTCATCAAAATCTTTAAAATCGCTTATTTTAAGACGTTCGCACCCTATACCGCACTCCTTGTCCTGCATCTTGCAGAAAAGATATTCCCTGGTGCTTACAAATTCTCTCACATCTTCTTTTGACGCGCTTTCAAGCTGCAAAAATCCTCTTCCGATGTAGTCCTTAAACAGCTCATAGAACTCGTCCTTATTGTCAAAAAGGTGAGCATATTCCGTATTATTCATAAACATATTTAATTTTTTACTGATAAGACGGGTTACAAAAGTTTTTCGCTGTTCTTTGTTAAGATTGTAAAATGCAAAAATCTGATAGTCATAGTATCCTGCGCCGTAACGTTTTGCACACCAGAGCATATCAAAAAAGATTCCTATACTGTTTTTTCCTGTTTTTTCGTGAACTGCCTTTATTGCTGTTTTCATCTTGCCGAAACTTGCATGAGCAAATACTCTTAAAATATATCCTCTGTCTGCCATTTATACCACTCCTGAAATTTTATTCATATATTCTGGGAACTCTTTTTGAAATTCCGCATACTATTTCGTCAACATTAGTATTGAGTAAATCTGCCATCCATAATACACTGAGGCGTTCGTCAAGCAATGTTACTGTGTCCCCGCGCTTTATATCGTCAATATCGGTAACATCAACCATGAACTGATCCATACATACACGTCCTATGATAGGCGCTTCCTTGCCGTTTATTATTACCTTGCCTTTATTTGACAAATCTCTGCTGTATCCGTCAGCAAACCCAACAGGAATTGTAGCAATTTTAGTGGGACGTGTTGTTATAAAAGTTCCGCCGTAACCGACCTCTGTATTTTTGGGCACTTCCTTTATCATTACAACATAGGTATACCAACTGAGTACCTGCCGTAAATTCTCTTTATACCACATATCATTATCATCAAGAGGAGACAATCCATACAGAATATCACCTGCTCTTACCGCATCAAGCTGAGTTTCCGGTCTTAGGAGAATTGCCGGACTGTTGGAAACATGCTTCTTTGGAATTTTAACTCCTGCCTTTTCAAGCTTTTCAACCATATCAAGGTATAGATTAAACTGTTCTGATGCACTTTTTCCGTCTGGCTCGTCTGCTCTGGAAAAGTGTGTAAATACACCTGTGATTTTTAGATTCTTCATATCATTAATTTGTTTGATAATAGAAATCGACTCGTCATCAGCTGGAAATCCTATTCTGCTCATTCCGGTATCAATCTTTATATTTATCGGCTGTACTACGCCGCTGCGCAAAGCAATATCATTTAGCTTTTCAGCAGTTTCAAGCAAAAAAATCGTCGGTGTAAGATTATAAGTAACAAGCCTGTCAAGCTGTCCGTCGCAGGTATCACCAAGTAAAAGGATTGGCTCTGTAGCTCCAACTTTCCTCAGGGAAGCTCCTTCTTCCCACACTGCAACTGCATAACTTTCAACTCCGCATTTTTTTAAAGTAGGATAAATTCCCTTTTCTCCGTGTCCATAGCCGTCTCCTTTTAAAACAGCCATAATTTCAACTCCGTCACCAAGACGGGCTCTAATATTATTAACATTATGTTCAAGCAAACCAAGATTAATTACCGCTTCGGTGCGCTGTGTCAGTCTTCTCATATTTGCACCCCTCCTTCAGCTATAATTCTTAGTTTAATATAAATAGCCGCTAATGAATAATATTTTATCATACCTTTTTCTATTTTACAACAATAATGTATATTTTGCTGCATAAACAGCAAAATACACTAAATGCCGGTATAAAAAATTAAATCTATTGGGCAAATTTTGCACCATATTTTATGTTGTATGCTTATAAGTATGATACATTCTTTACTATGGAAGAAGTATATACATTTGCAATGCTTTAAGCTCATTATTGTATAAAAGCCCCCGCAAACTTAAGTTTGCGGGGGTAAATATATTTTTCACTTATTTAGCTGTATGAATTCCAAGAACCGTTTTCGTAAATTTTATCTGCACCGGGAATTGTAAGGTCAGCTGTCTGTCCGTTTCCGCTGTTGCTGAATATTACGCTAGTTGCTCCTGCAGGAATCTCTGCTTTATAAACATTATTTCCAATACTCTCCATAGCTGTTCCCGGCCATGCTCCGCCGAGATTAGACTGTGAATCATTCCAGAAATATGCGTGTGTATATCCCTTTGCATAAATATATTGTTTGCCGGAAGGCGGTGTTGTCGGCTGCGGCTGTGGCTGTTCACCGTAGTTTTTCCAGCTTCCGTTTTCATAAATCTTATCTGCACCCGGTACTGTAAGGTCGGCTGTCTGACCGTTTCCGCCGTTGCTGAATATTACATTTGTTGCTCCTGCGGGGATTTCAGCTCTGTAAACATTATTTCCAACGCTCTCCATAGCTTTTCCCGGCCATGCACCGCCGAGGTCAGACTGTGAGTCATTCCAGAAATATGCGTGTGTATATCCTTTTGCATAGATATATTCTTTATCAACAGGTTGTGTTGTCGGCTGTGTTTCGGGCTGTGTTGCTACAGTTGGTGTAGTAGGGTTAACATTGCCGCCTGTATATGTACCGCAGAAAGCTGAACTTCCAAAAAGTTCAACAACATAACACTGAACGCAAGTTGCATCTTTGATGCTTATACTGCCATCCTTGTCAACGTCAGCGGCAATAAGCGCATCAGATGATAATTTCTTCATTTCTGCAATAGCCATTTGAATTTCGGTTGCATCGCTTACTGTAATTCTTCCGTCAAAATTAACATCACCAATAAGGATTCGCGGCTGCGGCTGTGTTGTAGGAGCCGCTGTTGTCGGCTGCGGAGCAGGATTTGTTGTTGGTTGCGGAGCAGGATTTGTTGTTGGTTGAGGAGCCGGTTTAGTTGTTGGCTGCGGAACCGGATGTGTGGCAGGAGTTGTATAACCGGGGTCTATCGGATATGAAACTGTCTTACTTTCCTTAGTAAAAGTATATGTTGAAGAAGTAGTCTTTGTACCATTGGAAGCAGTAAGCTTAACAACATATTCTGTACCGATTGCATCACCGGAGCCTATTGTAAATGTTGTATCATTTGTAAATGCTACAGGAGCTGCACCGTTGATGCTGTATGTTCCCGATGTTGCATTATTAAGACCTACAGTAATCTTTGCAGTATCAGTTGCAAAGTTCTCTCTCGGAGCTTCAATTGTATTTCTCGGAACTGTTTCTGAATTATAAATAACTGCAATACCATCCGAATTTTCAATTGAACCTTTGATTGTTCCGCCTGAAACAGTAAATTTATTTCCTGTTACCTGATCTGTGTAAGTTCCGTCCTTCATCTTTCCTTGTAAACTGAGGCTTACATCACAAGCACCCTTTGAGCTTACAAGTACAACACCGCTGTTGCCTCTTACATTATAGAAAAGTGAATCGCCGGAGCTGCCGAGGCTTTCGCTCTGACCTATAAAATGATTTCTAAAGCGGTTAACTTCTGCAACACACGGATCCATCCATGTAAGAGTTCCTACTTCACCCATCTGAGTCTGTCTGATCTCTTTTGCCATTTGAGAAGGATCTCTTCTTGCATCATAGCCGTTTTCATCATCAATAAGTCTTTCGTATGAATAGTAAGGTCTTGCAAAGTAAAGTCCTGTTGAATCCTTTCTTGAAGCAACAATTGCCCAAGCTTTGTTTATTGTTGAGTCATTGCAGTCATATGATGAACCGCCGCCCATATATGTATCGTGGGATTCTGCCCAAAGAACAACCTTGTTTCCCTGTCCGTGAACATAACCGCAGTAGCCGGAGTTTGAAGCACCGCCTACCTGGCCGTATTTCAATGAATTTCTGATATTATCGCCTGTTGCGTTATCTGTTACCGACATTTTGCTCAGATAGTAGTTTTCAGCAGCATTGCTGTCGATTCTGTTAAGAACTTCGCCGTAATAATACGGAGTAAAACCTTTGGTACTCTTTGCATAACTTGTTGCACCATCAAGAACTACATTCCAGAACTCACTTGCAAATGCAGCGTCATCTGCCGGTGTCTCAATATGCTTTGCCGCATCAAAACGGAAACCGTCTGCACCATTGTCGATACACTCTTTAAGAAGGTCAAGAATCATTTTTTGAACCTTTGAATCTCCGGTATTCAAGTCAGGCATACCCATGTTACCCTGAGTAATATCAAAACGTCCGTCGCTTGAGTGAGTCCAGCTTGTGCTGATATGCCAATATGAAGTGTCAACAAGCATATCAGGATTACAGAACTGACCAACCTGAGGTGAAATATCACCCATAACTGCTTCAACAGAGCCTATTTTGTAACCTTCAATATTGCCCATATGGTTTGCTACAATATCGACAATAACCTTTATTCCGTATTTTTTAGCTTCATCGCACATAGCCTTAAATTCAGCCTTTGTGCCGTACCATGTATATCCGTTGTCACAGACAGACTCTGCAACAGGCTGGTAGCTTTTCCACCAGTTACCGTCAGCTCCGCCTACACCATCAGGAATGCCCACATCTCCGTAAGCCACTCCCTCCCAGTAATAGTCCTTGGGCTGAGTTACCGGTGATGTCTGTATAGCAGTATATCCTGCCTGCGCAATCTGAGGAAGATATTTTTTAATATTATTGTACGACCAGTTCCAGCAATGCAGAATAACACCCTGCTGGACATTATCGGCAAGTCCGTAATCATTTGCCGAAACAGTGTCTGAATCAATATTTGCTGAAACAGTATCAGCATCAATAGTCACTGCCTGTGAAGCAAATCCGCTTATAACAAGACAGGACAGCATCATACTCACACAGAGTACAATACTCATAATTTTTTTGCTCAAATTTCTCACTCCTAAATAAAATTACTGCAAAAGGCAAATTGCAAAAATTCTCCTATTACAACACTAATCATATCAAAAAAAATTTGTTTATTCAATCTACTTTTTGCACAATAAAGACAAACTCTTTTTATTCACCTTGCTATAATTTATATTTTTCTTTAAAACATATACAAAAGAAAAAATTAACATATACTATTCTGCACAAAATACATTCTCGCTAAATTTTTACTATTTGTATTGACCAAATGAAATTTATTTTATTACCGACAATTTAAACAAAATCATGCGGCTTTAATTTAGACTGATACCTAATATAGCCCTACCTATTTGTTCTCCTGTTTTATAACTGGTTTCTATAAAAGACAAAGTCCCCGCAAACATAAATTTGCGAGGACTAAACGTATTGTTACAATTATTTAGTTGTATGAATTCCAGTAACCGTTTTCATAAATTTTACCTGCTCCGGGAATTGTAAGGTCAGATGTCTGACCGTTTCCGCTATTGCTGAATATTACACTAGTTGCTCCTGCAGGGATTTCAGCTCTGTAAACATTATTTCCAACACTCTCCATAGCTGTTCCCGGCCATACACCGCCGAGGTCAGACTGTGAATCACTCCAGAAGTATGCGTGTGTATATCCTTTTGCATAAATATATTGTTTGCCTGAAGGCTGTGTTGTCGGCTGTGGCTGTGGCTGCTCGCCGTAGTTTTTCCAGCTTCCGTTTTCATAAATCTTACCTGCACCCGGTACTGTAAGGTCAGACGTCTGACCGTTTCCGCCATTGCTGAATATTACATTTGTTGCTCCTGCGGGGATTTCTGCTCTGTAAACGTTATTTCCAATGCTCTCCATTGTTGTTCCAGGCCATGCTCCGCCAAGGTCAGACTGTGTGTCATTCCAGAAATAAGCGTGTGTATATCCTTTTGCATAGATATATTCCGTATCATCCGGCTGTGTTGTCGGTTGTGTTGTCGGCTGTGTTTCGGGTTGTGTTACTGCAGTTGGTGCAGTAGATGTTGTAGGATTTACATTGCCGCCTGTATATGTACCGCAGAAAGCTGAACTGTTAGTAAGTTCAACAACATAGCACTGAACACAAGTTGCATCCTTAACGCTTATATTACCGTCCTTGTCAACATCAGCAGCAATAAGTGCATTAGATGATAATTTAATCATTTCTGCAATATGCATCTGAATTTCAGTTGCGTCGCTTACTGTAATTCTTCCGTCAAAATTAACATCACCAATAAGAATTCTTGGCAGAGGCTGTGTTGTAGGAACTGCTGTAGTCGGGGCAGCCGTTGTTGGTTGTGCTGTAGTTGGAACTGCTGTAGTTGGAACTGCTGTTGTTGGAGCGGCTGTTGTTGGTTGAACAGTTGTAGGAACAGGCGCCTCATATTCAACCCACTGGTAATTTGCCTTCATAAGCATATTTTTACCGTTAAGCGGCATGCCGTCTTCACCGTCAGCGGGATAACGATTAGTTGCCGTCGAAAAGCTTTCTGTAAAAATCACAAGACCATTTGCAAAAGTATCATCCACTTCAAGTACATAGTATCCTGTTGAAGGATCTTTTGTCATCTTCTGACCCGGCCATGCGGCGTTTTCTGTGTTTTTATCAACATAAATATAGGCATAAACGTCCGACCATCTATATGATGAATTATCAAAATAAACCTTCTGGGTAAGATTAGGATCAACCTTTGTATAAGTATAGGTTACAACCTCAGAGACATCGGAATCCTTTGATGCTTTTACCGATACAGTTGTTTTTGTTCCGTAAGCGACACCTGCACCGATTGAAATTATCTGACCGTTTGTAAATGGTTTATATGCACTGCCGTCAATTGAATATTGACCGCTTGCAGCATTTGAATATTTTAATGTGAGAGAAAGAGTATCTGTTTTATAAGTTGTAGAACCGGGAGTTACTGAAGCAGACGGACCGGCAGGCGCCGCATTATATACAACAGCTACACCTGATGAACCTACTGTACCTGAAATTTTACCGCCCGATACAGTAAAGGTTGAACCAGATACCTGATCCTTATATGTACCCTCTTTCATCTTCTTGGCAGCAAGACTTACCGAACCGCCGCCGTCAAGCTTAGAAATTACTACACCGCTTGTGCCGCGCTCATTATACGTTACAGAACCCTGTGAAGAAAGATATTCTGACTGACCGTCAAAGTAATTCTTAAATTTATTAACCTCTGCAACAGCATCTGATTTCCATGTAGTGTTTGTACTTGCACTGCCCATGGATACAGCAGGTCTTGCAAAGAAAAGAGCTGTTGAATTAGCTCTTGAACCAACAATAGCCCAAGCATTTGTAATTGTGCTGTCGGATACACTCTTTGTACATTTAATACCGGCCGAACCTGAATCACCCATATATGTATCGTGTGATTCAACCCAAATTACCGACTTCGCAGCTCCGGCTCCTTTGGAATAATTTGAAGTAGCAAGCCCCGAAGCATTTTTGTTGTTTGCACTAACCAAAGACAAATCTCCGGAATAGTTATCGGTAATACTCATGTATTTTGTATAATTAGATATAGCAGTACCTGCTGTATTAAGAATTTCACCGTAATAGAAAATTTCATTGTCTGTGCTTGACTGCGAACCGTTAATTACTGTAGGCCAGAACTGACTTCCACATCCTGAGTCAGTCGGAAGCTCAATATGCTTAGCCGCATCAAAACGGAAACCGTCAACACCAAGACTGATAAGTTCAACAAGGAGATTCTTATATCTCTGCTGGATATAACTGTTACCTGTATTAAGATCCGGCTCACCGATTGAACCTTGTGTCATATTATATCTGCTGCTGTCATCAGCCCAAATATTATTGACATGCCAATAGCTATTATTGTTTCTTAATTCAGATGGAATCTGTGCAGATCTGTTATCCGCACTGTTGCCCTTGCTGTCGGTTATGTTGCCTAAATGGTTTGCAACAATATCAACAATAACCTTAATTCCCATTTTTTCGGCCTCTGTACAGAGTGATTTAAGCTCTGCTTTTGTACCAAGCCATGTCTGTCCGTCAGCAACAGTGATATCTATTGGCTGATAAAGCTTCCACCACTGTCCTGTTTGATCTGTCCAGCTTGCGCTGTAGTCCTTTGGGGGCTGTACAGGAGATGTTTGTACCGCTGTGTAACCGGCCGCTTTAATGTCGGCAAGGTTTGCCTTTATTGAATTATAGGACCAGTCAAAACAATGGAGCACTGCACTGCCCTGTATACTGTCCTGCGGATCTATACTTGCGGATGTTGATTCCTTGTCTGTAATAACAGCATTGGATGTAAAGCTGCTTGCTGCAATACAGGAAATCATCATACAAAGCGCAAGTACAATACTTGTGATTTTTTTGCTCAATTTTCTCACTCCTAAATAAAATTACTGCAAAAAGCAAAATCAAAATTTGCCAATTGCAAATCAATGATAGCAAAATTTCTCCATATATTCAACATACTTTTTGCACAATAATGATAAATTTTTTTATCTACTTTGCTACGCCTAGAAACAATAATTAGATTTATCACGATTTTATAATTTAATATTAAAATCCGATATTATGTTTATACAAAATTTTCGTCTGATTATCGTTAATTATCTAAGTAAAGCCCCTTAAGCAAGGCAATTTCCTGTGCATATCCGTCTATCTCATTTGGCGTTTCAAGAAAGAAAGGCAGATTTCTAAGATATTTATTATTAATTATTTTTTCAAATGCGCTAATACCTATTGCTCCTTTACCAATTTTCTGATGCCTGTCCTTATGACATCCGAGATAATTCATACTGTCATTCAAGTGCACTGCCTTAAGCCTTTTTATTCCTATAATCTTATCAAACTTATCCAGCACGCCGTCAAGGTCATTAACAATGTCATAGCCTGCATCAAACACGTGGCATGTATCAAGACAAACACCAATATTTTCTTTAAATCTAACGCCGTCAATTATTTCTTTAAGCTCTTCAAATCTGCTGCCTATTTCGCTTCCTTTTCCTGCCATCGTTTCAAGCAAAACCGTAGTATGCATATCTTCAAACATTGCATTGTTAAGAGCAGTTATAATTTGTTCAATACCAACTTGAATCCCTTGTCCTGTATGACTTCCGGGATGAAAATTATAAAGATTATCAGGAAGATATTCCATTCTCCTCAAATCATCTGTAAGTGTGTTAAATGCAAATTCTCTTGTATCTGACTTTGCTGAACAAAGGTTCATTGTATACGGTGCATGAGCAAGAATCTGGCAAAAGTCATTTTCCTGCATTAATTTCAAAAGTGCATCAACATCAGATTGAGAAATTTTCTTTGCCGAACCTCCGCGCGGATTACGAGTAAAAAATTGAAATGTATTTGCACCTATTGACAAAGCCTGATTGCCTATTGCTTCAAACCCATTTGAAATTGAGAGATGAGAACCTATATTAAGCATAAAAAACCTCCTTACAAATATATCCAATATATAATTCCTTTACAGATTAATAAATTACATTATAAGTGCACCTTTTAGTTTCCTCAGTGCATTACAGCTATGACACTATTTATGAGTCCTAAAAAGCAAGATAAAGTAAAAATTATCTATATATTTATCCATTGTATAAATGCTGTTTTATCAGAACTGTTATACCCGGCATTCTGATAGAATTTTAATGTATCTTTATCTTTTGTTCCTGTAAGCAGCATTATTTTATAACAATTTGTTGATTGTGCAATTTCCCTTGCATAATTCAGGCATTCGGTCGCATAACCCTTGCCTCTGTAATCACCATGTGTAACAACATTTTCAACAAAAGCATACGGTCTTATATTTCTTGTTAAATTTGGTATTATAACACATACGCAGGAAGATACTATCTTTCCATTTACCACATTAACAATCAGATGGTGGTTTTCATCCGACAGAATATTATTCCATGTTATAAACAAATGCTCTGTTTTTTCCGGCACTTCTTTTTCATGCAAAAACAGATATAACTGCAATAATTCATCTAAATCTTCTTTTACTGCTTCTCTAATCATTTCAACTCTCCAATTTTATTTTGTGTTTATTTAACACATGAAACAACATATTTTTTCTAAATCCGCATGCCTGCTCTTGAATAATAATACCTAAATTTTTTATGATAATCAGCTAAGGTTTTCTTATACCCTTCGTTGCCCTTTTAAAAAATCATTAAATTCTTTTAATTCCTTTTTCTTATCTTCTGAAAGACAATTAAATTCAATATTATTTATTGCTCCCTCTAATGTATACAGATGTACAAGACAAATTTGCGGGTACAATTCTTTTAACTTTAAAAATGCCTGTTTGGAACCTAACTCAATAAGTTTTTCTGCGGAATCAATTCCAACAGAATTTAGCTTTTTAGCAATTTCTGTACCTATATTCACCATAGATGTTAATTCAGACATATTCTCTCCTATATTTGACTTTAATTCAATTAATTATTATCATATCACAAATTTAAAAATTTTCCAAGCAGCACATATAACGTTTAATCACATAACAAAAAACAATATCATGTTTAGTTGGGTAAAAACAGACAAACTGATATCATCAAAAATAGTTTATCTGACCATCTTCTGCAAAGTTTCACATAAAGCAAAAAACTACCGTAACTTTAGTAAAAAGTTACGGTAGTTCTATATGGTCGGGATGACAAGACTTGAACTTGCGACTCCACGCCCCCCAGACGTGTGCGCTACCAAACTGCGCTACATCCCGCTGCAACATTGTTATTCTATCAAAAAGCAACTCGATTGTCAAGCCGTTTACGATAAATAATTTACTATTTAAAAACAGGTTATACTACAAATGTTAAAATATACTTTTATTTTGTAGTATACAAAAAGACTTACTTGCAGAAAAGAAAGTAACACGAAACACCTTAATATTGAGGACAATACACAACAGTATATTATGGTTCAGATAACCCCTTATCCAGCTATTGCTGACAGTTCCCCTTTACACAAAGAATCCTTGTTTATAACACAAACTATTGAATAAAAACCTAAAACAAAAGCGTTGTCAATTAAGACAACGCTTTAATATCAGTTTTTGCAAAATAATCAGTCAGATTATTCCTCTCTCTTCTTTCTTGAAAGGAACATTACACCTGCAGCAGCAATCATAAGACCGCCGAATACAAAGAAGATTGTTGTTTCCTGACCGGACTTAACTGAGCTTGAACCTTTGCTTGTTGAACCGTTATTTGAACTGTTGCTTGATCCGTTGCTCTTTGAGCCGCCGTTATTCTTAGCATCACTAAGCTGACCTTTATCAACCTTTTCTCCGCCCTTTGTAGGGTCTGTGCAATTAGAAAGAACTTTCTCAACTGCAGGAGCAATCTTATCTTTTTCTTCATTGCCTGTAGCATTAAGCTTATCTGTTACAGCGCCCATAACATCTACCGGGCTAATGTTGAGTTTATTAATAAGATCCTGTGTAAGTGCAAGCTTAGCATCATCTGCATAGTAAGCAATAAGATATGTTGCCATCATGGTAACATCATTTTCACCCTCAGGGAAAGCAGTACCAACTATATTACCTGTTGAAGTAATCTTTCTTTCAGGACCGCAGTCAGAGTTATTTCTCCAAGCAGCTTCAATTGCTGTTTTCTCTGAATCTTCCGGGTTCTCAAGGCTGTTGCCTGTGCAGTAAAGTGTATCGCCGATGCAGTTGCCGCTCATAATAGCGTTGTATGTCTGCATACCTGTGTTTGCACTGAAGATTACACAGTAGATTTTACCGTCTGACTTGCTGAAGTTATGACCTGTCTTAGAAAGGTCGTAAGTTGCGATACCTGATGTCTCATCATACTTACATTTTTCAGCTTTGCCCTGCCATGAAGGCCATGACTCGCCTGAAGATGTACCTGTACCGTCAGCTTTCCATACATGACAGAAAACAGTTTTAACATTACCCCAGCCTGCGCTCTTGACATCAAACATAATTTCATTGCCTGCGCCAACCTCAGATGAGCCCTCAGCGCCTACTTCTGATGAACCTTCAGCTGCAACTGCTGCTGACTGATCCTCTGCTGCTACAGCAGCATCGTCGTCAACTTCTGCTGCACTTGTTGTAATAGCGCCTGCGCTAACAATCATAGTAGCAGCAAGAAAAAGACCTGCTATTTTCTTGAACATTTTAATCTCCTCCTAAAATCGTTCGTGTCATCCAAGATATATAACTATCTTAGTAATAGTTATTATACAATAAATGCAAAAAAACTTCAATAGATTTAAATTATTTGTGGCTCAATTAATTGCACAATATTTCACTCAAACCTTTAGTGAAAATTCACAATATGAGTTAAATATAACTGTTATAGTGGAATTTTGTTAATAATTATTTGAGCATTGCAAACACTGTTTCCTTAACACTGTCTAAAGCCGCCTGAATTTTGTTCAAATCCTTGGCTCCCGCCATTGCCATATCAGGTTTTCCGCCACCGTTTCCTCCTGCAACCTGAGCAACTGCCTTTACAATTTTTCCTGCATTTGCTCCCAGTTCCATTGCTTCTTTGCCGCATGTTGCTGCAAATGTTATCTTTTCACCGTTTACAGATGCAATTACCATAACAGCTTTAGGTGTCATTTCCCTAGCACGTTCACAAATTGTACGAAGAGAATCTGCAGATGTTCCGTTAATTTGACCGGTTACAATTCTCACGCCGTTCTCAATTTCTGTTCCTGCAAAAAGCTTTGTAACCTGTGCCGCTGCAAGCTTGGAGTTCAGTTCATTTATCTCTTTTTGCTGTGTTCTGATAAGTACTTCTGCTTTTTTTGCTCCGTCAACGACAGCTTTTGGACTTGAAATTTTAAGAGCTTCGCATACTCCTAAAATTGCGGCATTTGCCAAATTAATATAATCAAGTACGCCAAACCCGGAAAGAGCCTCAATTCTTCTTACTCCCGCAGCAACAGAACCCTCCTGTCGGATTTTAAACAATCCGAGGTTTGATGTATTTTTTACATGAGTGCCTCCGCAAAGCTCAACTGAAAAATCGCCTGCGCTTACAACACGGACTACATCACCGTATTTTTCACCAAATAGTGCCATTGCGCCAAGTTTCTTAGCCTCTGTTACAGGCATTTCCCTGGTTTCAACCGGAATTGCCTCAAGAATCTTTTTATTTACAAGCTGTTCAACCTCAATAAGCTCGTTGGCTGTCAGAGCCTCAAAATGTGTAAAGTCAAAACGGAAATATGAATCTGTTACAAGCTGACCTGCCTGCTGAACATGAGTTCCAAGCACCTCTCTGAGAGCAGCCTGCAAAAGATGAGCTGCCGTATGATTTCTTGTAATATCATCACGGCGCTCCTTATTTACCGACGCCTTTACCTCATCCTCTATGCCTGCAAATCCGCTTTTAATTGTACAAGCCTGAAGGAAAACTCCTGACGGATCCTTAGTTGTATTATCAACCTCAGCAGTAAAACTCTCGCACTCAAGAGTACCGGTATCACCTACTTGACCGCCGCTCTCAGCATAAAAAGGAGTTTTGTCAAGTACAATAATTGCACTTTCCCCTTCTCCTGCTCCGTCAACACGGATACCATCTTTAATAATTGCAAGAACCTTGCTTTTGCATTCAAGGTCTGTGTAGCCGACAAACTCACTCTTTGCAATATCGGACAGATCTGTTGTTTCGGAAATCCACGCATCTTCGCCTGCGTTTTTACGCGCTGCTCTTGAACGCTTTTTCTGTTCCTTTAACAGTTCATGGAAACGGTCAACATCAACCTCTATACCTTGTTCAGATAAAATTTCCTTTGTAAGATCAATAGGGAATCCATAGGTGTCATTAAGCTTAAACGCATCTTCTCCGCTGAGGGTTTTAATCTCATCATCTTCCATAATGCTCTGAAGCATTTTAAATCCCTGATCAACAGTTTTGGCAAAGCTCTCTTCCTCAACTCTTATAACCTTTATAATAAAGTCCTGCTTTTCCTTCAGTTCAGGATACGCCGCAAGATTTTCTTTGATAACGGTATCACAAACCTTATAAAGGAAAGGTTCTTTACATCCTAAAAGTCTGCCGTGTCGCGCAGCTCTTCTCAAAAGTCTGCGAAGCACATAGCCTTTTCCTTCGTTTGACGGCATTACACCGTCGCCAATCATAAATGTTGTGCTTCGTATATGGTCGGTAATAACTCTCAGTGAAATATCGCTTTTTTCATTCTTGCCGTATTCAACGCCGGTAATTTTTGAAATATGCTTCATTATATTCTGAATTGTATCAACAAGGAAAAGGTTATCAACACCCTGCATTACACAGGCAAGTCTTTCAAGCCCCATACCTGTATCAATATTAGGATGTTCAAGCGGAGTATAATTTCCGTTTCCGTCACTTTCAAACTGAGTGAACACGAGATTCCATACCTCCACAAAGCGGTCGCATTCACAGCCTACATGACAATCGGGACTTCCGCAGCCTTTTTCGTCGCCTCTGTCAAAATAGATTTCAGAACAAGGACCACACGGACCTGAACCGTGTTCCCAGAAATTGTCCTCCTTGCCCAAACGAACCATATGTGATGGATCAACACCCACTTCCTCGGTCCAAATCTTAAACGCCTCATCATCATCCTGATAGATTGAAACATAAAGTTTTTCGGCGGGCATTTTTAAGACCTCAGTAAAAAATTCCCATGCCCATGCAGTAGCCTCATGTTTAAAGTAGTCGCCAAATGAGAAATTGCCTAGCATCTCAAAAAATGTACCGTGACGGGCAGTAATTCCGACTCTCTCTATATCGGGCGTACGAATACACTTCTGGCAAGTTGTAACACGTTTGCGGGGGGGTGTAATTTCACCGGTAAAATATTTCTTCATAGGAGCCATACCGCTGTTGATAAGCAGCAGGCTGTTGTCATCTTTTGGAACAAGTGAAAAGCTCGGAAGTCTTAAACAGTCCTTTGATTCAAAAAACTCAAGAAACTTTTCTCTTAATTCATTAAGTCCTGTCCACTCCATATATATCTCCTTTTTTGCATATTAATATTCTGTTTTAGCTGTGCTGTTTTGATATAACCCATGGGCGGCAAACTGGCAAATTATCGCCCGGCGGATTACAGGTCGTTTTTTACCCCTTTACGGTATTTCCCCTAAAACTGGGAATAAGCTCAGTGAAAAGAATCGTATGATACACAAATTTTTATTCACCATGCAATACTTGCAAAGCTGAAAACAAAAAAACCTGTCCCATAAAAATGGGACAGGATAATATATTCCTGCGGTACCACCCAAATTGGCAATCGCCCTCTTTGAGTAATCGTAAGATTACATACCCTTAACGCAGGTATACGCTGCGCTTCATCACGCAGAACTCAGGGGCAGCACACCGAAATTTTGCTTAAAAACCTTGCACCATACGGCTTTCTCTCTGAAAAGCTCCAAAACGGTTAATCCCTTCACAGCCAAATAAACAGTATTTAGTTGTATTAAATTATAAAACTGTTTTATCTGCTTGTCAATAGCAACAAACCAATTAGTCGCGCTTTTTTCTGATTACAGAGCCTTTTGGAATAAGTGCGTCACATTTCATAGTAAGCCTTTGTGTGGGATGAGGCGCACTATCAACAAATTCTCCATACTCATTCATAAGCGAAATGCATTTTACATTAAACGGTATACCGCACGGTGGGAGCACATCAAGCACATCTCCGACAAGAAACTTGTTTCGTTGGGAAATAAGTGCCGTTGTGCTGTCTATAATTTCCTCACACACTGCAACCGCATCATACTTGCGAATATATCCCCCGTTGTCAGTAGTCTGCCCCGGTTCGTGATTAAAGTAAAAACCGGTGCTGTACTCACGGTGACTTATCTTTTCAAGTTCCTCACGAATCCACGGCTTTAATTCAAAGTTTTCGCCCTGCAAAAGATAATCGTCAAGCGCATGACGGTATGCATTAGTGGTCACAGCAGTGTAATAAGCAGATTTTGCCCTGCCCTCAATTTTAAAGCTTGAAATGCCCGCTTTTACAAGCTCTGGAATATGTTCAATCATACACAGATCTCTCGAATTGTAAAGATAGGTACCGTCTTCTGTTTCATCAACAGGGAAATACTGTCCCTCTCTGTTCTCTTCAAAAAGATGATATTTCCATCTGCACGGCTGGGCACAGTCACCGTGGTTGGCGTCTCTGCCTGTCATATAACTTGAAATAAGGCATCTTCCCGAAAATGATACACACATTGCTCCATGTACAAAACATTCAATTTCAAGTTCTTTCGGAACTTTTGCACGCATCTGGGCAATCTCATCAAGAGGAATCTCGCGCGCAAGAACAACTCTTTTTGCGCCCATATTATACAATACATTTGCAGCTGCATAATTTGTCACACCCGCCTGAGTAGAAATATGCAAATCGACTTTCGGAGCATACTTCTTTGCAGCTTCAAAAACACCCAGGTCGGCAATGATAAATGCATCAACTCCGCATTCCTGAGCATAAGAAAGGAAATCGGGCAGATGCTCAAGTTCATTGTTACGGGGAAGCGTATTGCAGGTAACATATACCTTAGAACCATTGGCATGAGCAAGCTCACAGGCCTTTTTCAGTTGTGTGTTATCAAAGTTTTGCGGTGCTGATCTCATTCCAAACATTTTTCCTGCAAGGAAAACAGCATCAGCTCCAAAACTAAGCGCCGAATTAAGACATTCCATATCGCCTGCCGGCGATAAAATTTCAGGTTTATTTATCATAACTTTCAATATACTCCAAATTAGCGTTCTGTTCGTAAAGTGTGGATGCATAATATGCCTGTCCGTTGCTGTCATGGCAGAAGAAATAATATCCGGTATCATAAGGGTTAAGCGCCGCAATTATTGCATCCATTCCGGGGTTACATATTGGTCCCGGCGGAAGCCCCGCCTTGCTGTAGGTATCATATCTGCTCGTATAGCTGCCGCCTTTCCCATCGGGAACATCCTTACTGCTTCTGTACGGATAGAACTTGGTTGAATCAAGACCAAGATTTGACACTCCCATATCTGCATCCGCAGTTAAACGGTTATGAATAATGGATGAAATATAGTACATATCCTCTTCATTTGCTGCTTCAGCCTGAATAATTGAGGCAATGGTCATAATCTGATCAAGTGAATATTTTGTATTGCTTTTCTCTACAAGATTTTTGACCGTAGTCTTTTTGCTATAACCTTTTACTGTTTGCTTTTCATTTATTTTATTCTCATAGTTGTTCAATAATTTATAAATTACTGACTTGGGATCCTCATTCTTATAAAATTCATATGTGTCAGGATACAAATAGCCTTCAAGTTTATAATAACGCTCGTCCTTGTTTGATATAGCACTGATAAAATCAAAATCTTCATTGAAATCATTAGAATTACAAAGTTCAAGAAACTTGTCCGCATCACTTAAAGCACCTTTGCTTTTAAGTGTATTGGCAATTTCTAAAATATTTTCACCCTCTGTAATCGTTACAGAAACCGTATCTGTTCTGTTGCCGCTGCTAAGCAAATAATTTATTATTGCCTCATAGTCCATATTTTTGCGCATTTCATATGTACCCTGTGTAAAGTCATCCGATGCTTTTGTCATAGTTGCAAACATTTTAAAGTAAGACGGTTCATGAATTACTCCGTTTTTCACAAGTATTTCAGCAACTGTGTTAAGATCCGGATTTTCAGGAATATCAATCTTAACAGTTGAAGAATCCGTACGGTTAATTGCAAGCAAATCATTCATGCCGGTAATTATGTACAACGATGCCATTGCACCGACTATAACTACCGAAATTATCCAGATAAATCTAAAAATACGGCGATTGTGCTTATTTTTTGCCTTTCGCTCTTTACTTTCTTCCTTTTTCCTTTTTTTGAGAGCATGCTTTGAATCCCTTGCCATCTGCTCTCTTACATCCTGACCGCTGTATGAATTAAGTTCAGACGGTTCGGAATCCTCATTTTCGTAAGATGTATCGTCAAAGTTGCTGTCATCAATACTCAATTTAAATTCCTCAGCCTTGCGGCGCCGCTGTTCATTTAATGTTTCTTCATAATCACTATAGTTGTCGAGGCTCATATAACTCATTCCTCCGCAAACACATTATGTGTATAATTAGTATATTTTTCTGTTATTAAAATATCAACCGGTTTGTCAAAAACACCTCTTGGCAGTTTCTGTTCAATACACCTTGTATAACAAAGTCCAACAGAAGTTCCGCTAAATTTTTGTAAAAACCTGTCATAATATCCTTTTCCGAATCCTATCCGGTAACCATGCATATCATAGCACAAGCCCGGAACAAGACATAATCCCGATACAGAATCATCGACAGCTGTACATACAGCCGAATCAGGCTCCGGTATTGAAAACGTACCCTTTTTAAGCTGGTTAACAGAGGTTACAAAATAAAAATCCATTTCGCCCAATTTGTTTCTGCATTTCGGCAAGGCCAGTTTTTTTCCGTCAGCAAGTGCATTGCTGATAATATCCGATGTATCAACCTCAATTTCGGAAGAGACAAAGGCAAACAGAATTTCACATTGTTTGTATTCTTTACTTGAAAGAAAAGTTTCCGATATCTTTTTGTCAAGTTTATTTTTTACGTCAGCAGGACACAATGTTCTCAGTTTTTTATGTTTAGCCCTCAGCTGCATCTTTTGTTCCCTGATATTTTTCAGAAACATTGCATTTCTCCGAGAATTTTATCTGCATCATCTCTCGAAAGTGCAAGCGACACAATTGCATGACCAAACTCAATTGCACAGCCTGCACCCTTTCCCGTTACTATGTTGCCGTCCGTAACCGTATGCTCATCTGTTAAGACAGCACCGTCAAGTTCATTTTCAAAGCCCGGGAAACAAGTGGCTTTTTTTCCTTTTAATATTCCTAAATGTCCCAAAACAGACGGAGCAGCACAAATTGCCGCAACAATCTTATTGTTATCAAAACAATAACGCACGCAATCTGTAACGCAAGCTGCTTTTTCAAGATTGCGTGTTCCGGGCATGCCTCCCGGCAAAACTGCGCCTTCTATGATTTCATAGCTTATTTCCTCGGGTAAAATATCCGCCTTAACAGTTACACCGTGAGAGCTTGTTATGTTTTCGCCGGTTACCCCGACTGTCTTTACATTCAGTTTTGCCCTGCGCATTACATCAAGTGCTGCAAGAGCCTCGGTTTCTTCAAAACCTTCTGCAAGAAAAAGATAAAACATTTTCCATTTTCCTTTCAGTTAAGTGTTAATCCAATATATACATCATTACCGTCAAAATCCTTATCGCCGCAAAGCGGTTTGATCATTCCGTAAGTCATTCGGATAAAATCCTTTGTCTGCTCATTTCCTGCCTTATCCGTAAAAACAAAATGATCTGCTCCGGTACTGTCGATCATAAGCCGCGCAAGCGATGAAAAATCCGAGTAACATGAGTAAAAAACCTCAGCTGTATCACCATTTTCCTCAAAAAATGCAAAACCTGAGTTGTTTCTTACACATTTTGTCCCGTAAAGTTTATAATAATCAGCAGCAAATTCTATAAAACTGCCGCTTAGGAACATAAAATCTCTTTTGAAACATCTGCTCTGCATCGTTTCATAATCAAGTATATTATCAAGTTTACAATAACTTGCCTTTTGTTTGAGTTCTTTTCTGCTGAAAATATACTTTACACAACTGCACTTTGGCTTATATCCGAGCTTTTCATAAAAAGAATATAATCCTTGGTTTGCAGGAAGCAGCAAAGAATATTTATCGCCGTCTTTAACCGATTCGTTTAAAGCATATTTTATAAGCTCCGCCATTATTCCGCGTCTTCTGTACGCCGGCAAAGTTGATGCTCCGCAAAGGTAATGTGCCCTTTCATTGTTTAAACCGGTACGAATAAGATACAAAGCTGAAACAGCTTTGCCGTTATCTTCCGCGCAATATGCTTCATAATTAGCTGCATTATCAAAAAATAATTCTACAGCTTCGTTTGTATCATCAAAACAAGTCAGCCATACTTCCTTTAAAACACAAAAATCGCTGCTGTTTGCTTTTCTATAAATTATCATTTAAGCACCGCATTAAATCTGTCAAGTATTATACAGGGTTTATAGGATAACTTTGATCTTTGAAGTCCTTCAAGTCCCATATCCTCTTCCCTGTTAATATATTTATAGCTTGTGAGAGTCTTTGCAAAACAATTGTTGATTACAGCATATGATCCGTCAAATTCTCTCAAGGCCTTTTCAAAATTAACATCATATACAAATGATGATATTTCACTTCCGAGCGTCATTGCAACTGGCTTTTCTTCAACATAAAGAACAGCGCCCTGCATATTGTATTCTTCTCTTAAATCCAAAGCCTCTTTTATTACTGCAACCTCATCATGCATATCGGGATTTATATTGTTTTCTCTGCACCACTGTATTACCACATTCATTGCGTCAGCAGCATTTAAACTGTCAATCGTCTCAAAGTGTGACTCGGGATATGTCCTGTAAAATCTTGAAATATGATTTCGTTTTGCGTGAAATTTTTTCCCTGCAAGTGTTGCCAAATCCTCTGTTAAATAAATATAATCCTGATTTTCGGGAGAACGGATATAATCAAATTTACAAGGATATAAGGCTTCGAGCACAGCCCGCTGCTCATTTGTCAGCATAACTATTTTTGCCTTGCATCCTCTCTCCTTTGCATCATCAATAATTGCCTCAATCGCACCCTTTATATTTTTCCCAGCCGGCAAACAATAACCCCAGATATCTCCTCCGCCGGTGCAATAAACCTTAATAAGAGTGTCGTCAACCACAGTAAATTTAATATTATATTCGTTTCGCCACAGATAAGCGTTAATTACATTTACATCACAGCCGTAAGCATTGCTGTAATCATAATACTGCTTAATCATATTTATTTCAGATTTTTCTATCTTCTTGAAATTCAGCATAAAATACTTGAAATCGCCTCTTCAATCTCTTTTGAAATTTGTTCTATTGTTTTAATTTCTCCGTTTTCACAGCAATTAATCACTGTCCATCCGCACTTTTTTGCTGTATATAGCGCGCCTTTTCTGCATTTTAATAAATAACTAAGATTTTTTTCATGTAAATCTTTTTTGGAAATATCACCATTGTACCGTTTCTCCATTAACCTCTGAGATATATTGGGATCTACATCAAGATAAATTACTGTATCAGGCTTGGGAATTCCCATCTTTGTGTACTCAAAATCATTCTGCCATTCAATAAAGCTTTCCCACTGTTCTTCATCTGTTTTTGACATTTGGTAAATCAGATTTGATGTTGCATACCTGTCGCTCAAAATCACTGTATCCTGTTCATAATCCTTTTTCCAATATTTCAAAAAACTTGCTATTCTGTCTACTGCATAAAAAGCTGATGCAGCATAGGCATTTACATCCTCCGGCTTATCACCAAATTCTCCTGCAAGATACATCTTTATAAGTGCGGAACTTGGACTTTCATAATCAGGAAACTCTAATCTCCGTACACTTTTTCCATTTTTAAGCAGCTTTTTTTCAAGAAGCTTCGTCTGCGTCGCCTTGCCGCTTCCGTCAAGACCCTCAATTACAATAATTTTACTGCACATAAATTACACCTGCTGAATTTAAATTTGTATCTATCTGTATTTTTTTTGCATTTCCTTTTGTTTACCGCAGCACATATTTCCCTCCGGGCATGGTCCGAACAGGCAAGACGGCCCGCAGTTCTTAAACAGATTAGGAGCAACCTCAAGGCACTTCAGAAGCATTTGTTCTGCAACCTCTCTGATTTCCCATTGAGCACGGTTGCAGCAGCGGTGTGCAAAAAAATTCTGTAAGCTTCGCGCATTAAATGTACATACAATTTTTGTAGTTGATGCATTAGGAAGAATAAAACGTGCATCCTCATTTGCCTTTTTAACAAACATAGAATACTGTTTTTTATTTTCAGCTTTGAAACTGTTCATAATCTCCTGATCAGTTCCTCTGTACTTTCCGCCGGTATTCTCGTTTATATACCCTGCAACAAGTGCATTTCTTATTTCTTCATAAGCATTAGCCTGTAAATCAAGCACTTTGTTATATGCAGCAAGCGCCTTTTCATTATTCATAATCTCAGGAGGTGTAACAAAATCAAACTTTGTCCCGTCTACATATCTCTGTGACTGCTGACTATATGATGCAATCCTGTGGCGTACAAGCTGATGTGAACATGCTCTTGAAATCCCCTCAATACCGAAGGTAAATGAAGCATGTTCGGTAGGACTTGCATGGCCAAGATCAGACAGCATATTTAAAAACGACGCCGTTTTTTCTTCATCAAGACCATCACGAATATCTTCTATACCCGACGGAGAGTAGCAAAGCTTTGCAGCCATAGCAACTGTCTGTTCGGGATTTGGTGTATGAGTTAGCAGAGTTACCTTGATTGCCATTGCACATCCTCATTTCTTACAGTTAATCTGCAAATAAAATCATATAATCAGTAAGTATCTGATTTTAATTTAATTTTAGTGTTATAATAAAATGCAAAATTCTGCATAATACACTATAATTGAATTTATTATACCATTTTTCAAACATATTTTCAACATTTTATTTATGCCGGGGATTAAAAGTATTAATATATGAAAAATAAATAATTATTCTATAAAACTAACTATTACAAAGAATTAGTTTAACCCGACTGTTTTAAAATAAAAATATATTATTGATTACTCGGTTATCCGGACTGCAAAAATTTAAAATTAACATTACACCGCATGCAGTTTCAGCACACAGATAGCCTGACTATCTCAAACAATTTTCTGGCAACACAAAAAATGCAATACCTCCCCTAAAGGAGATATTGCATGATTACAACAATTCTGATTTTATACTAACCGCCAATGACCGTTATTCTAATCAAAGAATAATATCTAAGCATTATATTAACACTAATATTTATAATTATAATTTCTATTCTTTTTCGTTATCAATAATTTTTATTGCAAGCGCAGTTATATCATCCTCACGGCAGTCATTTCTGCGTTTTATTGCTTCTGATACTACTGTTTTAGCAAGATCCTGTGCACTTCCCTTATTCCAAGTTTTTATTAGATTTTCAAGCCATTTTTCATCACCTGAAAGGACTCCGTCAGATACCATAACTACCATATCTCCCGTCGAAAGACTGATTGTGTCGGATGCAAATTTAATATTATTTAAAATTCCGGCAGGCAGCGAAGGCATTTCACGTGTCAGTACCCTGCCGCCTTTTTTTATAAATGTCATAGGCGCACCTGCTTTTTTCATTGTCACCTTTCCTGAATATAAGTCAATGCTTGTAACATCAACTGTAGAAAGAGACTCATCCTCACTTTTTACCATAAGCGCAGAATTTACAATCTGGAGCGAGCTGTCCGCCGACAGTCCGGAACGTAAAAGTCTGCTCATAACCGAAGCTGCCATATTGCCGTCAACAGCAGCCCTGCCGCCGGTACCCATGCCGTCACACACAAGCGCATAGGTTTTTCCAAAACCGTCATTAAAGTAATTCAGACAGTCACCGCATAAAGTTCCGTTATTGGCTATGTGCTGATCTGTGCCGATTTCCACATCATAAACTGGCATTTCGCACATTGCTATTCTGGCCTTTTTACCCTCATAGCTTATCATGGGCAAATCAAATCTTCTTCCGCAGCACTTTGAAACCTCACGCATAATTGTGCCCTTAGATATTCCCTTACCGGTCTTTTCCGAAACGGTAATTTCAACACTCATTCTGCCTCCGTTTGATACCAGACAAACACATTCTTCAACTGACACGCCCAATGCTGCAAGTGATGATATAATACGTTCGGCACTTTCATTGTCACATTTCATAGTATTCTGAAATTCGCAGGATAAATCATGAAGTATATCACTTATGCCCGAAAACTGCCCTGCCACTACGCTTCTGACGCCGGATACTCTGCGCTGAGCTTCAAGACACGACAAATACTCCCGGTAGTTTGAATTCATGCTAGATGCAATTTCACCTTTTTTACAGCAATTCTTTACAAATGCTTTTTCAACATCCCTTTCACTGATTTTGCCGTTTTCTTCAAGATATTCTTCAAGACGGCAAAAATCATCTCTTGTTACACCGCCCTGATGTTCAAGACAATACATTTTAAGTCCGCAGTTTGAACAAACATCTTTCTCTGTGTTTTCACAAACCCAATTAAAATCAGGGGAATAAATTTTTTTCAATTTATCGGAAACCTGAGTTACATCATTTTTTACATTTGACACCGCTTTTGCTGCAAAATCCAAACGCATAACTATATTTTTCCTCAGCGTTTCACCCAGAGATGTGTTTTTATCATTGGAAAATACGGGGGAAATAATATTTCCCAGCTCTTTAGGCAATATCATAAAAACAGTGGCAGCTGCGAGACTTTCAACCAAAACAGATGATAGCGGTGTATTTCCGCCAAAAGCAAGGCTCATAACACTGTTTGATATGACAAACGCGATGGCGCAGCCAAGCTTGCCCAAAGGAGCAAAAAGACCCGACATAAGACCGCCAAATGCAAATCCGCCGCAAATAAACCCGTTTTCTCTTGCTGCAATACTGAATACAGAACCCGTAGCTATTCCGCTTATTGCTCCTCCCGTAACCGAACCGTAACGAGAACACAGCAAAACAATAATCATTGCAATAATTCTGCCCAATGATATATTTTGATAAGCAATACTTCCAAAAGCAAGAATTAAAATGCATCCTGTCATAACAATACTAGCAGTTTCATGCTGAGAAAATGCACTGATGCTTCTGGTTTCACCCGAAAGTTTAACTGTGACACTGATAAAATAGGCTGCTGCTCCTGCAAGCACTGCTTCAATCAGACAATCGGTAAATGTAGTAAGTGTACTGGTACTGGCAAAAATCAGTGCAACTCCGGTTGCAAAAATTGGAATAAACGCTACAAGAGGAGCAAAAATTCTGCTTTTGCAAATCTTAGACAAATCGCTCATAAGCCAGCGCAATGCACCGATTGCTATAACTACTGCTAAATATCTGAAACTGTCTGAAGGATTAAGAAGAATATATCCGAATGCTGTTCCTATAAGTGAGGACAAAAGATATTTTTGCGGAACAGCTGCTGCAAAAGATGCACCAAAAGGAGCAAGACTGCCAAGTACAGCACCTCTTGAAACAAGCACACCGCAAAGTAAATAAACAAGGTTTACAACCCCATGTCTTACATAATCATTTTGATAAGACTGTTGTCTTTTCCGCACTGCATTTTTAACTTCCACAATAATCATCGTCCTTTTGTATGTTTTCAAATACATTATAAGATTTTTATTTCAATCGTTTTGTCTTATTGTGAATGAGATTTTTTAAATTCTTTTGTAGAAATAATGAGTTGAAAAAACTAAACAGCTATTTTGCGCAAAACAATGTATACATTGCAAAAAAGGCGTTGTTAAAAAATTATTTTTGCATTATAATATATTAAACAAGGCTAACAGATGCTCAACAAGTCGATAAAACTGAAAAGTATATATGATATTTACGAGGATATTGAGGTTTATTTAAACATTTCCGACAAACCGTAACACAATACTTTTTGAAAGGGTTTATACTATGATAATAATGTCAGTTGATTTAGGAAAAGCTCGAACAGGGATTGCAGTATGCGATAAAACGGAATTTCTTGCATCACCTTATAAAGTAATTTTTGAAAAATCTCCCCAAATATTAATTAAAAAGGTATGTGAAGCTGTTAAAGAAACAAACGCAGAACTTATTGTTGTAGGATTGCCGAAAAACATGGATGGAACAGAAGGAGAAAGCGCACAGAATGCAAGACATTTTGCAGAACAAATCAGTTCGCTGACAGGGATCAAAAGTGTTATGCAGGATGAACGGGGAACAACAATTACTGCTCACAACTTTTTAAACAACACAAACACAAGAGGCAAAAAACGTAAAAATATTGTTGACGGAGTTGCTGCAACCATTATTTTACAGGATTTTTTGGACGCACGAAAATTACACATTCAAAAATGATTGCTCTCAGCCGTCTGTTGTAATCAGTATGCAACATGAGAATTTTAAAGTTGCCAATACACTGCTATTATTTTTTATAAATAAAACACTAATATAAAAATAACTGTCTAACAAAAACACAATTGGGGGATTTTTTGCATATACTACCTGCACACCTGCTTTTTATAGGTTTTCCAGAGGTCATGTTGCTTTTGATGTCTCGTAAAATATTTTTATCGGTAACTAAGTAAATTTGGTGAAGTATGTAACAACAAAATTAAAAGATTAAAATGGAAATATTACAGTTACAGTAATTTTAAGCACTTTTGTATTCGTATTTTACATTTCTTTTCTCACTAACAAAAACAAGCGACAGCTTGACGCTATCGCTTGTAGTAAATCAATTCGTTTTTCGGTTTTTCCCCAACTATTGACAAAGAGCCTTCATTTTTCGGGTTTTCCCCAACTATTGACATTGAGCCTTTTTAAATTACCCGATTGTTGTCTAAACAAAAAAACAGGCATCTGCACAATGCAGATGCCTGTATGTGGTTGCGGGAGCCGGATTTGAACCGACGACCTTCGGGTTATGAGCCCGACGAGCTACCGAGCTGCTCTATCCCGCGATATATATTTATACTGTTTCTCACAGCTTTATTATTATAACACTGCAAACAGTATTTGTCAATAGCTATTTTTATTTTGTTTAAATTCTATAATTGCTACAACAATTAATAACCCCTATGAGCAAGTATGCTTGCTCATAGGGATTGAATTAAACTGGCAAATTACAAAAACTATCTGTGTCAAATCAAATAGCTCTTACTCTGATTATTCCTTCAACAGCCTCAATTGCTGCTGCATTTGATGCATCTCCGCCTGTTACATCTATAACAGTATAAGCATAATCACCGCGGCTTTTGCTTAGCATATTCTCAACATTTCCGCTGATCTCAGAAAGAACCTTCTTAAGCAATTCAGGAATATTTCTGTGCATTACACAAAAACGAACATCACCGGACTTCGCCATGGAAAGTGCAGGATAATTTACGGAATTTATAATGTTGCCGTTCTCAAGAAATTCCTTAACCTGATCACAAGCCATAACAGCACAGTTATCTTCACTTTCGGGAGTTGATGCACCAAGATGAGGCATACAAACAATATTTTCCTCTCCTAAAATATCATCAGTAGCAAAATCAGTTACATACTTTGCAACTTTACCGCTCTTAACGGCTTCAAGTACTGCGGTTGAGTTTACAAGACCGTCACGGCTAAAGTTCATAATACGAATGCCGTCTCTCATCTTCGCAATCATTTCCGCATCAACCATATCTTTTGTTTCATCAGTCAGCGGAACATGAATTGTAAGGTAGTCACAGTCTGTCATAACTTCCTCACTATTCTTTTTAAGCTTAACAGACGGTTCCAGCTTTAGAGCATTGCCAACGGACATAAAAGGATCAAAACCTATTACATTCATGCCAAGTGCTACTGCACAGTTAGCAACTAGAATACCAATTGCACCCAAACCTATTACACCAAGAGTTTTACCCTTTAATTCAGGACCAACAAACTGGCTCTTGCCTTTTTCAACCATTTTGCCAACAGCATCGCCGTTTCCTTTTAAAGTATTCTTTTCCCAGTCGATTCCCTCGGTAATTTTACGGGATGAAAGCAATAAGCCTGCAATAACCAGTTCCTTAACGGCATTTGCATTAGCACCCGGAGTATTGAAAACAACAATACCCTTTTCACTGCACTTATCCTTGGGAATATTATTTGTTCCGGCACCAGCTCTTGCAATTGCAAGAAGATTGTCGCCAAATTCCATTTCGTGCATTGAAGCACTTCTTACTAAAACTGCGTCCGGATTCTGAACATCGTCGCCAAAATTGTAATTTTCGCCCAGACGACTTGTGCCTACTGCGGCAATTTTATTTAAAGTAAGAACATTATACATTAAAATCAATCCTTCTTTATTTACTGATTACCGAATTATTTATTCTCGGCCTCAAATTTTTTCATAAACTCAACAAGCTTTTCAACGCCCTCATACGGCATAGCATTATAGATAGAAGCTCTCATACCGCCTACACTGCGGTGACCTTTAATATTTACAAAGCCTGCTTCTGTTGCCTCTTTAACAAATTTTGCATCAAGCTCGTCATTGCCTGTTACAAAAGGTACATTCATAAGTGAACGGTCTTCTGCAACTACTGTTCCTTTAAACATTTCGGAGCTGTCGAGGAAACCGTAAAGAAGCTCTGCCTTTTTCTTGTTAAGCTCATACATTTTGTCAAGACCGCCGATTTCATTCTTGATCCACTCAAGAACAAGCTTTGCCATGTATATTGTATAACATGGAGGTGTGTTAAACATTGAACCATTGTCAGCATGAGTCTTCCAGTTAAGCATTGTAGGTGTTGACTCCATTGCATTTCCTATTAAATCCTCACGAATAATAACAACAGTAAGACCTGCCGGAGCCATATTCTTCTGAGCACCTGCATAGAGCACACCGAATTTTGATACATCAATAGGTCTTGAAAGAATACATGATGAAATATCAGCTACAAGCGGAACATCTCCCGTATCAGGAAGTTCGTTGTAAACAGTACCATAAATTGTGTTGTTCATACAAATATAGAAATAGTCAGCATCCTTTGTAAATGAAGACGGATCCAACTTTGGAATGTATGAAAAAGTTTTGTCAGCAGATGATGCAACAACATTTGCCTCACCGTATCTTGCAGCTTCTGCATGAGCCTTTTTAGCCCACTGACCTGTAATAACATAGTCAGCCTTGCCGCTCTTTGTCATAAGATTCATCGGAATTGCCGCAAACTGTGTTGAAGCTCCGCCCTGAAGAAAAAGAACCTTATAGTTATCGGGAATATTCATAACCTCTCTTAAAAGAGCCTCTGCACCCTCAATAATTGTACCATACACCTTTGAACGGTGTGACATTTCCATTACGCTCTGGCCGCTGCCCTCATAATCAAGCATTTCTGCCGCTGCTTTTTTGAGCACAGACTCAGGCAGCATAGACGGACCTGCGGAAAAATTATACACTCTTGCCATTACTAAAATCTCCCTTTACTTTATTAAGATATTTAAAAAATCGATAACAAGATAAATTATACGCCTATAAAACTTTAAAGTCAATAATTATGAAGTTTTGAAAGGCAAATTATTCTAAAAAACGTTTTATTCTGCCACAAAATACTTACCCAAACTTGATTTCTCCGATTGTTTTGAGTATTTCATCTCTCATTCTAATAGCTTCAGCCCTTGCGGCAGCTGCAAAATCATTCTCTGTCATGCCGTCCTGATTCTTCCATGCGCACATAATACCACGGCTTGAATTTATAATTGCACCGAGTCCGTTATCATCGAAAGCATTCTTAACATCTTCAGCTCCGCCGCCCTGTGCACCGTAACCGGGAACAAGGAAAAATGTATGAGGTAGCTTTTCACGCATTTCTGCAAGCTGCTGAGGGTATGTTGCACCTACCACAGCTCCTACAGCACTGTAACTATAGCTGCCCATAAGCTTTGAACCCCAGTCTTCACACATTCTGCCCATATGCTCATATACTGTTTCTTGCGTGCAGAGCTTCATGTCCTGAAGCTCGCCTGAACTTGGATTTGAAGTTTTCACAAGTACAAAAATTCCCTTGTCGCAATCATTACAAGTTTTAGCAAGGGGCTTTATGCCATCTGTACCAAGATATCCGTTTACAGTAAGGGCATCTGCTCCAAATGCCTCCGTACTTTCTCCCGCAATATCTGTTTTTCCAAGGTGAGCGGCAGCATAAGCCTCCATAGTAGTACCAATATCGTTGCGCTTGCCGTCTGTAATAACAAACATACCCTTAGACTTTGCATAAGCAATTGTATCATAAAGAGCTTTCACACCCTGCCAGCCGTACATTTCATAATATGCAGCCTGAGGCTTTACGGCAGGAACAATATCATATAAAGCATCAATTAAAGCCTTGTTAAATTCAAAAAGCGCCGCTGCCGCACCTTCAAGATTTTTGCCGTATTCAGCAAAACATTTTTCTTTAATTGATGAAGGAATATAGTCAAGTTTTGGGTCAAGACCTGCCACTGTAGGATTTTGCATGTTTACAATATTTTCAATAAGTCTGTCAAAAGCCATTTTGTCCTCCTGTAAAACACTGGATATATACTATTCAAATACTATAATTTATTTATTAAGAACAGGTGTAATTACGGGCATTCCCTCCCTGTCAAGCAAAGGTGACAAACCTCCGGAACTACCGCATGCATGAAACAGATAATTAACACCGGTCTCCTTATCCACCCAAATTTCGGTCACATTTACAGCACCCTGTGAATATGTCTTTTCAAATCTTTCATTTTTCATTTTTACCTCCGAAGCTATTAAAATCAGCTGTTTATGATATCATAAAGCTCATTTGAAAACGCAGAATAATCCTCTCTGTCCTCTTTTACAAATGAAATTGCAGGACGGGGATGTGTATTGTACTGTCCTGTAAGCATATAGGGAATGTCATATCCCCATTTTACTCCCTGTTCCCTGAGCTTATGGGTATGCTCTTCAATAATTTTAAGAATTGGATCTACTTTATATTTAGGATTTTTGAGGAATCCTAACAGCAGTTCAAGAGCACAATTTCCTGCGCCTCTGCCCATACCGTCAACTGTTGCGTCAAGATAGCTTACGCCCTGTGTCATTGCCTCAATTGTGTTTGCAAAGGCAAGCTGCTGATTGTTGTGAGCATGAATTCCGGCAACCTTTTTGTGCTTCTCGGCAATTTCACAATACATTTCAGCAAGTCTTCTTGCTTCCTCGGGATAAAGCGAGCCATAACTGTCAACAATGTAAAATGCGTTTACGGGTGTACTTCCCAAAATATTAAGCGCTGTTTCAATATCCTCGGTTCTTGCCTTGGAAACAGCCATTATGTTAATAGTTGTTTCATATCCCTTTTTTGCACAATTTTCAATCATCTCAACTGCAGCAGGAATTGTATTAATATATGTTGCAATTCTTATAAGGTCAATTGGACTTTCTTTTTTAGGTATAATGTCCTTTTCAAAATCAGTTCTGCCTACATCAGCCATAACCGCAATTTTAAGATTAGTCTTGTTATCTCCGACAATCTTTCTTATATCGGCATCATTACAAAACTTCCATTTGCCGAAATCACTCTCGTTAAATATCTCCTTGGATGCCTTATAGCCAAATTCCATATAGTCAACACCGGCTTTAACATTTGCCTGATACAAATCCTTTACAAATTTATCATCAAACCGAAAATCATTGCAAAGTCCTCCGTCACGAATTGTAGCGTCTACTACCCTTATGTCCTGTCTTACTGACATCAAATTGCCTTTTTGTGCCATCTTATATCTCTCCTTTTTATTATTTTTTATAAATCTTCAAAAACAACTCTGCCGCCTAAAATTGTCTTTTTTATCTTACCAATCAGTGTTTTTCCCTTAAACGGCGTATTCTTGCTCTTACCGTGCAGTTTATTTTCATCAACTGTCCAGCGCTCGTCTAAATCAACAAGCGCAATATCAGCAGGCGCACCCTTGCAGAGTCTTCCGGCATTAATTCCCAAAATTTTGGCAGGATTTACACTCATTTTTTCAATAAGCTGTTCAAGATTCAAAAAACCCGTTTTTACAAGATAAGTAAAGCCGACAGAAAATGAAGTTTCCATACCTACAGACCCGTTCGGTGCATTGACAAAATCTGCTTTTTCCTCAGGAGTATGCGGCGCATGATCAGTAGCTACTGCATCAATAGTTCCGTCCTGTAACCCCTTAATTATCGCCTCAACATCATTTTGAGTCCTAAGCGGAGGATTCATTCTGTAGTCAGCGTCACCCCTTAAAAGTTCTTTTTCCGTTAGTGAAAAGTAATGCGGAGCAGTTTCGGCGGTAACCCTGACGCCCCGCTTTTTCGCATCTCTTATAAGTGCTGTACTTGTTGCCGTGCTTACATGGCAAATATGAACCGGTACTTCAAGTGCCGCCGCAAGAGCTATCTCCCTCGCAGTTCCGCAGTCCTCAGCAGCCTTAGGTATACCTTTTATACCAAGCTTTTCAGCCACTTCTCCCTCGTTTATTTTTCCTCCGCCCGCAAGAAATAAATCCTCACAGTGTGCAACTACTTTCAAACCCAGCTCGGGCGCCTTTTTCATTGCATCACTTAAAAATCTTGTGTTTTCTACAGGTCTGCCATCATCCGACAAAGCCGCTGCACCTGCATTTTCAAGTTCCTCAAGATCAGTCGGTTCTTCGCTCTTAAGCCCTTTTGTAATACTTGCAGCAACATAAACACGGGCATCTGCACTTTCTGCTTTATCAAGAATATATCTTACAGTATCAGCGTTATCTGTTGTTGGTACAGTGTTTGGCATAGCAAGCAAGCTTGTGACGCCGCCTGCCGCCGCTGCACGGCATCCGGAAATAATGTCCTCTTTTTGTGTCTGTCCCGGATCACGCAAATGAACATGCATATCAACAAGTCCAGGAATTGCACATAATCCTTCGACATCAATTGTCTGCACATCACAAAAAATATCTTTTCCTACCTCTGCAATGATACCGTTCTTAATGAGAATATCTGTTTTTTCATTAATATTGTCCGCCGGTGAAATTACAACGGCATTTTTTATAAGTAAATCTTTCATTTTCCCTCCAAAGGAGATTTTTTATATTAACACCTGCTGAACAAAACAGTCAAATACAAAGTCATCCCGTCAGGTATTAATTCATTAAGCGTTATACTACACTTGGCTATCTTCTGCGATGTTGCTGATTTGAGTTTTTCGGACGTGGATTCTGCGGTTTTCTGGTTTGCTGCGGTCTTCGTTCACTTCTGCTGTGAACTCTTACAAGTCCGCTGTCCTCACGCTGAACCGAAGCACGCTGTTTTTCTCTTTCGGCCCTTTTTCTTGCCCGTTCACGTCGTTCCTCATCAGCCTTTTTCCTCTTGGCTGCAGCTCTTTTGCGCTTGATCATTATGCTTATATTTTTGCAGAAGTAACCTAAATGAATCCCAAAACTTTTTATGCTTCGTCCTGCTCCTGCAAAAAATACTATTAACTGATTAGGTTTCCTTTCACCCTCTGTTTCAACTTTTGTTACCTTCTCTTCAACCTCTTCAATGACATCATAATCTTCAGCGTCCTTAATATCACGGCTCTTAATAACGCCCATTATCTTTTTGGGAGCTTCTTCAAAAAAATCATACCCGCTGTCAAATTTACTTCGCTTTGCCTGCTGCCTTACAAGCTCTTCATCATTCTCAAAATCGTCTTCTTCGGGAATATCCGAACCGAAAATAGCCTCTGTATAAAAATCATCTGTTGGTTTATCATATGTATTGTCTTCTGTTTCTTTGCTTTCAGATTCAGACGCTTCTGTATATTCCGATAAATCTTCAGGGTGTAAACTAATTGCTTCGTGTTTTTCGGATTTCTCAGCTGACGTATCCTGACGGTCTTCTTCGGATTTATTACCATCGTTCATACTGTCAGTCTTATATCCTTCATTATCTTCGGAATACAGATTAAGTGCATTCTTATACTCTTTTGCAGAATTTATTATGTCATCTATTTCATCATCAGATGAATATCCAGATCTTTTGCTTTCCTGATTGTCAATCGAATCCTCTGTAACAAATCCATGTTTTAAAACCGAACCTGTGTCATAAGATTGATTAGAATTACTGTCATCAAATTTGTCTATATCATAAACATCTTCATCATTTTTACCGCTGAGATTATATTTGCTTGCCAATTCCTCTAAAATTGCATTATTTTTACGGCGTTTCGAGTGTTTTACGGCTCTTCCTGCAAAAATTATAATAATTAAAAGAAGAATTATTAATACGATTGTTCCGCCAATAATTATATATGGCATAATATCAGTTGTAAATCCTCCTTTGAGGAAATCAACAGAGGATACCATCTGAGAAAAAGTTCTGTAGTCACTATCAGTAACGTTTCCTTCATTGCGCTGCATTGTAATATTAATACTCATACCATCGTATACGGTATTTGCCTGATATGTCTTAATAGTGTTTCCGCCTCCGGAAACAGCAACATCAAAAATAAGCCATACCAGCTTTTCTCCATTGTCAGGCGTACATGAATTATATTCACCCAAATTCAAAAAGTTGTTTCTTATTTTTGTAAGTTCATCTTGATTAAGTTGTACATAGTTGCCTATACTTTTACTTTCGTCAGTTTTCGTCATTGTCACCGTAACAGTGATAGATGCCATGTTATCCATTCCCTGCAAATATATATCACTGTTTTCAAAGGTTCTAAGAGTTGTACTGTAATCAAGTCCGAATACAGAGAAATATTTATCTGAGCTGCTGCTTTTTCTTGTTATTGCACTCATGCCGTCAGGCAGTGTGATAACCATATCATCAAGTTCTGTCACTGTATAGCTTTCCGCAGCCTGTGCTGAAACTATTCCGCAAAATGCAGTTATCATACATATTATTAGGATTACGACTTGTCTAAGTCTTTTTGCGTTCATTTGCATCTTCCTTTAAAATCCCGACCGATTCAGGAGAATTTAAAAATATTACATATATAGTTAATTATACATAATCTGATAAAGAATTACAAGCAAATGTAATACTTTTTTCATTTTTGTTTCGTAAAACTGAAATATAATATTGTAAAAATCTGTTTATATCACCAAAATCGGTGTTTGCCGGACACAAAAAAGTAAGATACTGCATTCATTCCATGCATACAGCTTGATATTACCCCGCCAAAATTGCATGAAAGCTGTCGACAATTTCCTATAAAGCAAAAAGTCTTCTGCGGTATTTTAGAATTACCGCAAAAGACTTGCTTTTGTCTATTTATTAAAAACTTTACTCAACTGTAACTGATTTTGCAAGATTACGCGGCTTATCGGGATCATTACCCTTATTTATTGCCGTATAATACGCAAGTATCTGAAGCGGAACCACTGCGGTTATAGGCATAAGCAACTCATCTGTATGTGGAATTTCAATCACATAATCAGCAACGCCGTCTTTAAGCCCCCTTGCACATGCGTCAGTACATACAAGAATAATCTGTGCTCCGCGGGATTTTACCTCAACAATATTGCTGATTGTCTTAGGTATTACATCCGTTTGCGTTGCAACAGAAATAACCGGCATATTCTCGTCTATTAGTGAGATTGTACCATGCTTCAGTTCTCCGGCAGCATAACTCTCGGAATGTATATATGAAACCTCCTTAAGTTTCAGTGAACCCTCCATTGAGAGTGCATAATCAAGTCCTCTTCCAATATAAAGCAGACTTTCTGCATTAATCAGCTTTGTTGCAACATATTTGCATTTTTCCTCACAGTTGTCAATAACATACTGAACTGCCTCCGGCATTTTCATAAGTGCCGATACCAGACGTCTGCACTCTGCAGAGCTTATTGTCTCTTTTGCCAGAGCAAGTTCAAACGCAAACAGATATACAACTGAAAGCTGTGTAATATAAGCCTTTGTTGAAGCAACAGCAATCTCAGGACCTGCCAGCGTATAAATAAGCATATCTGCTTCACGGGCAATAGAACTTCCCTTTGCATTAACAATAGCAAGTGTAGTAGCACCCTTGCGCTTTGCAAGGCGCATAGCGGCAAGACTGTCAGCAGTCTCTCCCGACTGAGAAATTATAATTACAAGGTCGCCCTCGTTTACTATCGGATTTCTGTAACGGTATTCCGACGCAATATCTACCGTAACCGGAACTCTCGCCAAATCTTCAATTACATATTTGCCGACCATTCCTGCATGCATTGCAGTACCGCATGCTACAATTGTAACGTTTTTAAAATTTTTGATCTTATCAAGTGTAATGCCGCATTCCTCAAGGCACGGAAGTCCGTCTTTGATCCTAGGCATAATTGTAGTTTTAATAGCATTCGGCTGCTCATTAATTTCTTTTATCATAAAGTGCGGATATCCGCCCTTTTCAGCTGCCTCCATATCCCAGTCGGCAACTTTCAGTTCTTTTTCAATCGGATCAAGGTGTTCATCAACAAAAGAAACACCATCTCTTGAAAGAGTAGCTATTTCATCATGGTCAAGAAGATAATAATTTTTAGTGTACTGCAAAATTGCAGGAACATCAGAGGCGATAAAGCTCTCACCTTCAGCTACGCCGACAATAAGAGGACTCTCTCTGCGCACTGCAAAAATCTTGTCAGGAAAATCCCTGAACATAATTCCCAGTGCAAACGATCCTTTAAGTTCAGCCATCACACGATCTATTGTTTCAAGCGGATTACCGTCATATTTGTAATCCAGAAGCTGAGCAACAACCTCCGTATCTGTATCGCTCAAAAATTCTCTTCCCTTTGAAACAAGAAATTCTTTAAGCTCTATGTAATTTTCAATAATTCCGTTATGGACAATAGTTACTCTTGCTCCGCTGTGAGGATGAGAATTAACATCGGAAGGCTCGCCGTGAGTTGCCCAGCGGGTATGTCCGATACCAATATGACCCTTAGGGCTTCCTACCTCTGAAAGCTTATCCTCTAAATCCTTCAGCTTTCCTTTTGTCTTTACAGTATTAATATTATTATCTGCAAATACAGCAATGCCTGCTGAATCATAACCCCGATATTCAAGCTTAGTAAGTGCACTAACCAGTACCTCACTGCAATCTTTAGGCCCGACATAACCAACAATACCGCACATACGCTTTTCTCCTTTTTTAAATTATCGTTTACACAATGTATCACAGATATGCTCTAATTAATCTTATGATTAAATGTTGGAACAAGTCTGCTCAAAAGTTCAACCGTTTTACCGCTGTCATTATTGCAGGCAGCTTCTTGAAGCTGCTCCAGCTTGGACAGCATATCTTCTTCATCAATACTAATCTGATTGCCGATAAATATTTTTTTATTCTCAGTCGATTTCAATCCTTCTTCATTCATAAGAAGCTCTTCAAACAACTTTTCACCTGGACGCAAGCCCGTAAAAACTATTGGAACATCCTTGTACGGAACTTTTCCGTACATTCTTATAAGGTTCTCCGCAAGTGTTGTAATTTTAACAGGTGCGCCCATATCAAGAACAAATATTTCTCCGCCCTTTGCCATGGCACCGGCCTCCAGCACAAGTGAAACAGCCTCGGGGATTGTCATAAAATATCTGATAATATCGGGATGTGTTACGGTAACAGGCGATCCGCTCTCAATCTGACGGCGAAACAGCGGAATTACAGAACCGTTTGAACCGAGCACATTGCCGAAACGCGTAGTAACAAATTCCGTATGACTGCTGTGCTGTGCCTTGTATTGTATTATCATTTCACAAGCCCGCTTTGTTGCTCCCATTACATTGGTAGGATTCACTGCTTTATCAGTTGAAATCATAACAAATTTATCAGCATTGTAAAATTCGGAAAGATTCGCCACATTAAAAGTACCGAAAATATTATTTTTCACAGCTTCCTCGGGCACTGTTTCCATAAGCGGAACATGCTTGTGAGCAGCAGCATGAAAAACGAGCTGCGGGCGGTACTTTTTAAATATTACCTCCATCTTTTCATAATCACGTACTGATGAAATAAGTGTAACCAAATTTATGTTTGTACCGTATTCCAATACGAGTTCCTGCTGTATATCATATGCATTGTTTTCATATATATCAACTATAATAATCTGTTTTGGACTGTATTTTGCAATCTGCCTTACAAGTTCGCTGCCTATAGAGCCTCCGCCGCCTGTAATCATACAAACTTTTCCGGTTATCAATTTCTCAATTTCATCTTTGTCAAATTCAATCGGTTTTCTGCCGAGCAAATCTTCAATTTTTATCTCTTTTGCCTGTGCAATAAGCTGAACATTCTCTTTATCAAACAGAAGCTCACTCAAATAAGGAATAACTTTAATCTTACATTCTGTTGCAGAGCAGTAATCAAGAATTTTTCTTTTTTCGTCTTCTTCACATGACGGTACAGCTACAATAATACTGTCTATATGATAATCATCACAAATTTTCACAATCTCGGGACAAGTGCCCACAACAGGCACACCGCCTATTTTGCTGTTAAGCTTTGTTCTGTCATCATCAACAAAGCATACCGGAATAATCTTCCTTGTCGGACTGTTTGCGTCATATTTTGCATTTTCGATTTCAGTCAAAATCATCCGTCCTGCATTTCCTGCTCCGATAATCAAAGTTCTCTCACAGTTTTCAAGCCTGCCGTACTCAGTCAGATTAAGAAAAGCCTTTTTGAACATAAAACGAAACAGCAATATTCCAATAAGTGATATAACAAAATAAATCAGAATAAAAATTTTCCTTTGAGGTATACCAAGAATGAATGATACCAAATATCCCAGTGCAAAACCAATAACTACGGCTAAACCACAGGAAAGATAGTCTTTGATATTAAAATAGCGCCACAGTCTTGAGTATGATCCCGCTACAAACAGCGCAAACAAACACATTATAAGGTCAATTATAATGTAATAAACTAAACCGCGGCTTGCCTCCGCACCGATAAAACCTACAAATGATAATAAGAAATTTGTAATAATTCCGCTGATAACAATTATAAATATATCAGCAAACGCGAGCAAAATCTTGCGTATATTTATTTTTCCCATTAAACAAATACCCCTTATTTGATATTTTGGATAAAAATGACAAAGTTTTGACCTGCTGTAAAAATTTAAGCAAGCTTCTGAATATATTATACATAAAAAAATATTTCTGTCAAACAAATAATTTAATTTCGATAAATATGCAATTTATGCCTGAAATTCGTTGACAAAAAAGCAAATCAACCATAAAATAAACACATTAAAATTCTAAGGTGACCAAATGAAGAAATTTATTTATATATTTATAATAGTTTTTGCAATTATTGTAATTTTACTCATTGCAAACGGACTGTACTGCAATCAAAACATAAAAGTTACAAATTATACGATAAAAAATTCAAAATCAAATGTTAAACTTCGTTTTGCAATTATTTCCGATCTGCACAATAAGCAGTTTGGTGAAAACAACAGTGAGCTTATCAAGTTGGTAAAAAAGCAAAGACCAGATTTTATTGCTGTTTGCGGAGACATGATAGTTCGCGGCAACACCGATACAAGCGTAATGAAATCTGTTTTGTCTCAACTTAAAGATATAGCCCCCACATACTGCTGCCTGGGAAACCACGAGCGTGATATGACAGATCAAATTGATTTTGCCGCTGAAATTAACCCGACAGGATCCGTACTGCTTGATAATACATCATTAATATTTACCAAGGACGGAAAAAATATATTAATCGGCGGACTTTCAGACTTTCCGTACTATGACGAATTTGCTCCCGAATATAACACACCCGACAGATATTTCTGGGATAAATTCAAAGCTCAGGCAAAGGAAAATTTTGCAGTTTTATTGCACCATCAGCCGGAATATATTGCCGACTATGCTGCTGACAGCGGAATTGATATAATTACCTGCGGTCATACTCACGGAGGTCAAATTCAAATTCCATTTGTCGGCGGACTTATTACGCCAAATCAAGGATTATTTCCTAAGTACGATATCGGAGAATATGATTTTGGCAACACAAAAATGATTATCTGTTCTGGACTCGGCAACAATACAATTATTCCCAGAATTAATAATCAAATTGAATTTTGCGTTGTTGATATTGATTAATAAGCATATTTTAACCATCTTAAGAGTTTAATAGATGATAATTTTACAATTATATATGATATTAATATTGAACTTAATGCAACAATTGTATAAACAACAGCAATATCACCTTCACCAAAAGTTGTGGTTGCCTTTATGATATATATTACCATAGGATGAATACAATATATAATTGTGCTCATTTGTCTTAACAGTCTCATTTTTTCGACAGAAAATTTAGTATTTATAGATACAATAGAAGAAAAAAGAAAATATGTACACGGAACAGTGCAAAAAAGATACGAAAAACTTTCCTTTGTATGAACTTTCACAAAAAGATATTCGGCTATAAGAAGTACAAATGAAATTGCAAATAAAAATAGGTTTAGCTGACAACTGAAACGGTGTCTTTTTCCGGCAATAATTCCAATAAACATTATAGGAAATGCTACTGTACCAACACTCCACATCCCCTGAGCAAAAATCTGAAACCTTAACGCCAAATCGATAGGAAAACAATCAATCCAAAAGTAAGAATACGCAAACACTCCTACGGTATAAAACATTATTGATATAAATAATACTGCCCGCTTATTTATTAAGGAAAGTAAAAAATATCCTAATAATGTTGCATAAATTAAATTATGTATATACCATAAATGATAAACTGAGCCTGAACGAAAGAAAGCAACACCATAATCAATAAAAGTATGTATCGAAATCCCACTTGTGTTATACCAAAACGGTATAAGATAGAACAGGTAAACAACAGAATATATTATATACAATATACATATTCGTTTAAGATAATTAAAAAGTTTTTTTCTGTTAGATTTACTGTTTATAATTTTACCATTATTCCATTCACACTTTTTGAAAAAGAAATATCCTGAACAAATAAAAAAGAACGGAACCGCTAATTTAGAAATCATAGTAATAAAAAACAAGTAAGACTCTTGGTCATTTGAAATAAACTCTTTCAAATGAATGATTATAACAATCAATGAAGCAAAAAATTTTGCAATATCTATTGAACTAAAGTTGTCAGAAGTATTGGTTAATCTATTATATTTGTACACAGTAACCCTCCTGCCCCTTCCTATATTTTTTATCACGAATTAACCCAGCACTATCTTAGCTGTATCAACACTCTCTTTGGCATCCTTGCAGTAATAATCAGCACCGATTTTCATTGCATAATCTTTTGTAAGAACTGCACCGCCCACAAACACAATGCATTTGCTTGTGCCGTCGGGATTTTGCAGTTCTTTTCTTTCTCTTACAAGCTTTATTGTGTCTTCCATACTCTTAAGTGTTGTAGTCATAAGAGCAGAAAGTCCAATCATCTTTATATTTTGCTCAACAGCTGTATCAACTATCAGATGAGGGTCAACATCCCTGCCAAGATCAACAACCGTATAACCGTAGTTATCCAGCAGTACTTTAACAATATTTTTACCGATATCATGAATATCGCCCTTTACAGTAGCAAGAATTATCTTTCCCTTGCTGACGGGAGAACCGCTTGTTTTCGAGATATGCTTTTTTATTACCTCAAAACACTCCTGTGTAGTGTTTGCACTTTGAATAAGCTGGGGCAGGAAAATTTTATTTTTCTCAAAATCCTCACCCACTCTGTCAAGTGCAGGAATGAGCATCTCATTGACAATCTGCATTGCATCGGTTGTTTCTAAAAGCCTTTCTGTAATTGCCGCGCCTTCGCTCTTAAGTCCGCTGTAAACCGCCGTAAAAATATCAATATCACTTTCAGCCTTCGGCACATTTACCGCAGGAGCACAGTCATTATACTCATTTATAAATTCAATTGAGTTTTTATCAATGCCTGCAAGCACTCTGTAGGCTCTTACAGCTCCGGACATTGATTCAATATTCGGGTTAATTATAGGCAGATCAAGCCCTTCTTCAAGCGCCATAGTAAGAAATGTTCTGTTTACAAGCTCACGGTTCGGAAGTCCGAAGGATATGTTTGAAACACCCAAACAGGTTTTACAACCGAGCTCAGTTTTTACCTTGTGAAGTGCGTTAAGCGTCTCTCTGCACGCTTCCTGCTCAGCCGAGACCGTAAGCGTTAAGCAGTCTATATATACATCATTTCTATCAATTCCAACAGCCTCGGCGCGTTCAACAATGCGTTTTGCAATTTCAAATCTTCCCTCAGCCGTCTTCGGTATTCCATTTTCATCAAGTGTAAGTCCTACAACCGAAGCACCGTACTTTTTAACAAGCGGGAGCACCTCTCTAAGGCTTTTTTCCTCGCCGTTTACCGAGTTAACTATAGGTTTGCCGTTATAATATCTGAGTCCCGCTTCAAGTACTTCGGGCTTAGTAGAATCTATCTGGAGAGGTGCGTCACAAACACCTTGAATAGCCTTTATAACGCGCACCATCATCTTCTTTTCATCAATTTCGGGATGACCTACATTTACATCAAGAATTTCTGCTCCTCCGCTTACCTGATTTAAAGCCTGCGTAAGTATATAATCGACATTATTGTCAACAAGGGCCTGTTTAAACAGCTTTTTGCCGGTAGGATTTATCCTTTCACCGATAATTCTCGGGCCGTTTATTTCAACAACAGTACTGGCACTGCAAACGGTTGTGCCTGCGTTTTTTTTCTGAGGGAGATACTTTTTATCTGCAACTGATTTCTTAATATTTTTAATGTATTCGGGAGTTGTTCCGCAGCAACCCCCAATTATTTTTATGCCGTATTTCAGCAGACTGCACACACACTTGGCAAATTTATCAGGCATAATGTCATATTCATTACTGTTCGGGTCGGGAAGTCCTGCATTAGCCTTTATAACAAGCGGAAGATTTGTATACTTTGACATTTCAGCAATAACCGGTTCAAGCTCGTCCGGGCCTAGAGAACAGTTTACACCTATTGCGTCAACGCCTAAACCCTCAAGAGTTACAGCGGCACAGGCAGGAGAAACACCTGTAAAGGTTCTTCCGTTACGCTCAAATGTCATAGTAGCAATAATCGGTTTATTACTGTTCTCCTTTGCCGCAAGTACTGCCGCCTTAAGCTCATATAAATCAGTCATTGTTTCAAATACAATTATATCTGCCTCAGAGCCTGCAATTATCTCTTCTTTAAAATAGTCATATGCTTCGTCAAACAACATTGAGCCCGCCGGTTCAAGCAGCTGTCCTATTGGGCCTATATCAAGGGCAACAAGAGTGTTTGTACCCTCTGCCGCAGATTTTGCATTTTTTATGCCTGCCGAAATAATATCATCTGCCGAATATCCGCTGTCCTTGAGCTTGTAGCTGTTTGCACCGAATGTATTGGCATAAATTATGTCTGCACCTGCTTCAATATATTTTTTATGGAACGATGCAATAAGATCGGGATGCAAAATATTCAGTGTTTCGGGAACCGAGTCATACTCGACCTTGCTTTTTTGTATTAACGTTCCCATTGCTCCGTCAAGCAGTATAAATTCCTTTTTACCAAGATATTTTTTAAAATCCACAATGTTCCCCATTTCTTCTGTATCTGCAGTTTTCCCTCATATTGCATACTGCACAGCCTCGTTTCCTGCGTTTTACAGGTTCCTTTGAAAGTCCTAGAACCGCTGTAACCGATTTAGTAGGCATAAGCAGATAATTATCATTTGTTGTAAGCCCGATTTTTCTTGGTGCATCAAGAATTCTAAGATAATCCTTTTGCAGTTCAATAGGATAATCACCGTATCCCGGACTGAACCTGAAAGTCATGTTCCATCCGCTGTATTTTTGTGCAAGAAGCTCATCAACCTTACTGCAAACCTGTTCAATTGCAACACTTGCAAAGCTGTCAAGCACGACAGCCTTTGCCATATCAGAAATCTGACTTATCCTTATCAGCCTGTCAATCTCTGCTCCCAAAGTTGCACACATTACTACCGCTTTTTCACATCCGCTTAAATGGTTTTGTATATCATTTCCTTTAATAATCTCATTACAAGGCAAATCCTTTTCAATGTATAAAAATTTTGGATTTGATTTTGAAAGTATCTCCTTTTCGCATTCGTCCATCAGCCTATCCATTCTGTAATTAAGCTTAATTCCCGAACCTCCGAGATAGCGAACCGCTTCCCTTCGGTTTAGTTTGTCAAGGTTCATCATAACAGTTTAGAAACCGCCTCCGTTATCTTTCTTGCAACATATGGGCTGTTCATCGTATAAAGATGAATACCGTCAACACCGTTTGCAATCAAATCAACAATCTGTTCGACTGCATAAGCAATTCCTGCATCACGCAAAGCCTCGGGCTTTGTATCATATTTTTGCATAATCTTTGCAAACTTTGCAGGCAGACTTGCGCCGCACATAGATACCATGCGCTCAATCTGTTTTTTATTGGTCACGGGCATAATTCCGGCTTCAATCGGTACATTTATTCCTGCAATTTTTGTGCGTTCAATAAAACGGTAGTATGCAGAATTATCAAAAAAAAGCTGGGATATAAGGTGCTGAGCGCCCGCGTCAATCTTCTTTCTGAGATTTAATACATCCTCAACCTCGTTTTCAGCCTCGCCGTGTACCTCAGGGTAACAGGCTCCGGCTATATCAAAATCACCCTGTGTTTTTATATATTTGCATAAATCACTTGCATACATAAATTCTTTCTTAGGTTCAATACCCTCAACTATATCGCCTCTAAGCGCAAGAATATTATTAATATTGCATTCTTTAAACTGAACAAGATTTCTGTCAATATCCTCCTTGCTGCTGTTGACGCAGGTAAGATGAGCAACTGCTTCTACTTTGAAATCATTTTTGATTTTGGATGCAATTTCACATGTGCGGTTTTTTTCTCCGCTTCCTCCTGCACCATAGGTAACGCTGATAAAATCGGGTTTCAGTGCACATATTTCTTCAAGCTTTCCATAAACCGATTCAATTGGAGATGTCCGCTTAGGCGGAAAAACCTCAAAGGAAAAAACTGTCTTACTCTTAGTTTCAAAAATGTCGGAAATTTTCATTTTTATACCGCCTCTGACAATACTTTATCAATTCTGCTTTATTTTTTATCTATATCCGCACAGTAAAAATTCGGTTTTTCTTAATATGCATTATTACTTTTGCTTATACTAACTTATACTAAAATATTATATCATAACAACGGAAGATAGACAACATATTTCGGCAAAAAACAGAAAATAAACACGCACTGATCTCACTGATTAAACCTTATTTATTGAGTTACAGCTCCTGTACTATAAGTAATAAAAACACCCCGTTCCGCATACACCTTTGAACGTCTGCATATAAATTTATCAGACAGATTGGAGGGCTGTTTATGAAAGGAATAGTCGAAGAGCGTGCAGCCATGCTGGGCGAATACATAATAGAAAGTAAAGCCACCGTGCGCAAGGCAGCGCAAAAATTCGGCGTAAGCAAAAGCACCGTGCACAAAGATGTAAGCCAAAGACTTAAGGTTCTTAATCCGGCATTATACCGTGAAGTTCGTCAAATTTTAGATACAAACAAGAGCGAACGCCATATAAGGGGCGGACTTGCGACAAAAAATAAATATTTAAGAGAAAAATCAGAACATTTACAGAATTAATCCGTACAGCAGCAATCATGTGCAGTCTCTGCACAATAACCGCCAAATAACAAATTTATATTCTGCATTTTATATGCTCAACTCTGTACGGACTGCTCATTCAGATAAAAATCTTTACTTTTGGCAGAAGCTGTTGTATAATGAATTGTATATATTTTCATATTTTAGAGCAACTTGTGTACACAAGGAGATTTTAGAATGAGACAAATTCCTTTTTCGCCGCCTGATATTTCACAGGCTGAAATAGATGAGGTTATAAAAGTTGTAAAATCCGGTTGGATTACAACCGGTCCCGAAACAAAGCTTTTTGAACGTCAGATTGCACAGTACTGTCATACTGAAAGAGCCGTATGCCTCTCTTCACAAACATCCTGCGCCGAACTTACGCTGAGAATTCTGGGTATAGGACCCGGTGACGAGGTTATTCTGCCTGCCTACACATATACAGCCACCGCTTCAATTATTTATCATGTAGGAGCAAAGCCTGTTATGATCGACTGCAAAAGCGGAAGCTTTGAAATGGACTATGACAAAATGGAGGCGGCAATAAACCGCAATACAAAAGTTATAATCCCTGTTGATCTTGCAGGTGTTATCTGTGATTATGACAGAATATTCGAGGCTGTTGAACGCAAAAAAAATGTTTTCTGTCCCAAAACTCCAATCCAGGAAAAATTCGGCAGGGTAATTGTTTTGGCTGACAGCGCTCACGCATTCGGTGCAAAATGGCACGGCAAAATGTGCGGCGAAATTGCAGATTTTACAGCCTTTAGCTTTCATGCTGTTAAAAATATGACAACTGCCGAGGGCGGAGCGGCTGTCCATAAATCCCACGATGGTATCGATGAGGATGAGATGTATAAACAGTATATGCTTCTTTCTCTTCACGGACAGACCAAAGACGCGTATCAAAAAAACAAAGTTGCCGCATGGGAATATGACGTAGTTGACACACAGTACAAATGTAATATGCCCGATGTCCTCGCTGCTTTAGGTGTTGCACAGCTTTCAAGGTATGATAAAATTCTTGAACGCCGGCACGAACTTATTCAACTTTACAATGAGGAATTTAAAGATTTGCCGATTCAGGTACTAAATCATTATGATGAAAATCATCGCAGCAGCGGCCATTTATACTTTGTCCGTTTTATCGGCAAAGATGCCGAATACCGCAATAAATTTTACAATATGATGGCTGAACACGGCATAATGTGCAATGTTCATTTCAAACCATTGCCTCTGCTTTCAGCTTACAGTAAAAAAGGTTTTAGAATTACAGATTATCCCAATGCTTATAACATGCACAAAAATCAGCTTACCCTTCCGCTCAATACAAAGATGAGCGACGACGACGCGTGGTATGTTATTGAAACCTTTAAGCAGTGCATTAATACATTAAAATAACAAGCAACAAACAGGCTGTATCACAAAATAAGATACAGCCTGTTTATTTGTTTTTTATATCATTTATTATCATTTTTATGTGTGAAATCTGTTCCTCAGTCAAGCCCTCAACATCAATTAGCTTTTTATTGTCAAGTCCAAGCATGTAGTCAGTACTCACCGAGAAAAACTGAGCAATTTTTACGAGCATTTCTATTGACGGTAAAATGTTATCATTCTCCCAATTTGAAACACTTTGTTTTGATACATTTAATGCTTTGGCAAGCTCAACCTGACTTATGCCTCTTGCTGTGCGCAGTATTTTTATATTGTTACTTAGCATAGGTTCTCCCAATAAAATGAAAATTACAATACTATTGTATAAAAATTCCTTGACTTTTATTCAATACTATGGTATTGTAATAATTGACCGGCATGCTTTAAGAAGAGTTTAAAATGATAAGGAAAATAATAATTAAAACATTACTGTCCTTTTTATAGGACATCACCTCTTATATAATTAAAAGTATAAGGGGGAAGGTAAATATGTTAAATTTCTGTGTGTTCACTTTCATAGTGTATGCCGTCGGCAACTCTGTCAGAGTTATTTTATTTGGAAATAAAAATCAAAGGAAGACAAGAGTCAATAAAGTATACACTGAAACATATGACACTTTGTCATGCTGCACCAAATGCAAAAAAACCAAACATAATAATGTGACAGCCGCAAAAACTTACGGCAAGTCAAAAAGACGCTTGGGCACAACGCCCAAGCGTCTTTATTTAGCTAATTGTCTAATAGTCGTGTATACAAAATATCCTAACTTAATTTTAGTATACTCAATGTTATGTAATTATATTTCGATAGATTTCTATGTATTAAATTAAATATATCTAATAATATATTTTTATTATTAGATATGCACAAAAATACTTGCAAAAAATTTATGTAGAAATTAATACAAAACTATAGAAATATTCTATATTATGTGATAAACTAGAAACATAAATATATCTAATCACACTATTTTATATGTATTAATTATCATTATTTATAATACATATAATAATTATCTTAGGCTGTTTTGCTTTAAAAATTAAATATTCTTACGGGTTTAAAGCAATTACAAATAATAATTTAGGAAAGGAGAAAATACTATGTATTCAAATCACAAAAAATATCATAAACCTATCTCAATTCTTGTGATAATAATATTATTATCATTTATGTTTTCGATTAACACATACGCTGCATCAACCACATGGAATTTATACAAAACACAAACCGAATCTAAATCAAACACATTGGGGTTATATAAAAAGGGAAGAATCGACCATCTTTCCAATAACCCTGGTTCTAATGATGGTGTAAATCTGTATCTCGAATATTCTATTCCAGGAGAGGGATGGAAACAGGCACAACATGTGTTTGCTGAACCGGGATATAGAGTATCAGCAACAACATACTATACTGCAAGTTCAAAATCATCGTGGAGAGGAAAAATGAACTCATGGTGGATAGGCGGTAAAAATTGTTCTGCTGGTGGAGGAATCACTGCAACCAACTAAATTTTTTAACCTTAATTCCAACATAGCATTTCACTAAATTAAGCAGAGACTCCGCCTATGCTTGTCGGAGTCATGATAAAACAAAGCTTACATTCGCCGTGCATAAGACCCGTAACTTATGTGCGGCAGTAAAACAGAGGTATTAAAATGATAAAACAAAATTTTAAATTATTATTTAAATCCTTACATATTTCTATTCCCATAGGACTATTGCTTATTTATTATATAGGAAATCTTATATACGGTATTTACAGCTATTCTTTAAACGGAGATGTGCTCTTTTATTTACAAACACCGTTAGAAGCCTGCTTTATATCATTTATTGTACTTCTCTACGCATCCTATGAATTTTTTTATCTATTCAAATTAAGTTTGGCTGATGAAACCCTCTTTTCCCACAAAAACGGAAAAGCACGAATATATTTTAGCGGAACAGCGGTTTTATCTATAATACCTGCATTAGAGTTTATATTAGCCTTTGCATTTAACTTTATAATTTTTAATCTCTCAGGAATGACTGATACTAATTACCTGATGCATATAATATTTGTTCTTTTTCTGTATACTTTCCTGGGCGGAATAATACCTGTTCTTTTAGGAATCATTATCGGCGGAAAATTCAAAAGAATTGTATCCTATGCATTTATTGCCCTTATTATTTTTATTGTTTCAAGTGCTTCGGATTTCCTGCCCGGAAGCCTTAGCCAAATGACATTCATTAATTTTTGGAAGTTAAAATATTTCTTTACATATTTTTTGCCGAATGATTTGGACTTTTTTGTTAATTATGATTACGGCATGTATTTAGAGCCTTACAGATGGAATCTGACACTTTTCTGGATATTCCTGTTTTTATTCATGGTTTTCGTGTCTTGCAGCATAAAAAATAAACAAATAAAAATAACTGCATTTGTTATTACTATAGCACTGTCACTAACTAATTTATCGGGTTATTTTATTGGAGGCAGCCACATTGAAAAAGGGCCTGAGCTTGACAGTATTTCTATGAGCGACTATGTCTATTATAAAAATCATAAAAAGCTTAATGAGGAACCAAACTTTCAGGTCAAGTCATATAATATGGATTTAAGCATCAATCGTGAGTTAAGTGCCGAAGTTAAAACAACACTGTCAAACAGCAATCTGAAAAAATACAAATTCACACTGTATCACGGATATAATATCACAGAAATAACGGACAATAATGACCGAAAACTTAATTATGAGCGCAAAGGTGATTATGTTACGGTGGACAATTTGTATGACTCTTCAGCATTAAAGTTCAAGTACAGCGGATATTCCTCAGTATTATACAGCAATTATCAGGCGTGCTCATTACCCGGATTTTTCCCGTACTATCCGATTGCAGGGTTTTATGACTTTGTAAACGACTTTGGAACTTTTACTCCTGTTTGTAATTTACCAAAGGCCGATTTTTCAGTTAAAATTAATTCACTAAAACCTATTTATACTAATCTTAACAAAGTATCCGGGAATGAGAACAGTTTTGACGGATATACAAACTGCCCGATGTTGTTCAGCGGTTTTTATGAGAAATGTGAGTCAGAAAAATATCATATATACAAAATTACGGTAAAAGGGTGGGGATTAAGCAGCTTTACAGAAAATGATTTAGACTCTCTTCAAAGTCACCTTACTAAGCTTGAGTCCTCTGAAAATGACAGTGTTAATCTTGAAGATTATATTATTATCCAACTAAATGATACAGTTCTAAACTCTTGTTTGGGGGGCTACGCCTTTTTGGGAGACAACGTAATTTTACTTCCAAATATTACTGATGAAGAAACTAAACAACAAGTTGCCGAGAGTTTAATCCAACAAAAGGCCTTAGGGTACAGTCAATTTGCAGAAAAACAAAACAATGTTACCATAGAAAAAATTAGTGAATAAATAACAAGAAAGGCGGTGCTGTTTATGCTTTCATTAAAAGCTTGCAGTAAATCATTTAAGAAAACAATCGCACTTAATGAATTTTCCTGCAATTTTAATTCCGGCATTTACGGACTTTTAGGTCCTAACGGTTCAGGAAAAACAACACTTTTGCGGTGCATATGCGGATTGCTGTCAGTTGAAAATGGTAACATAAACACCGAAAACTCGGTTATTGGATATCTTCCTCAGCAATTTGGTATGATGCAGCAATTGACTTTGTATGAAATGATGCAGTATTTTGCTACTTTAAAGAATATTCCAAAAGTATCACAGGAAAAAGAAATCAAAAGGTGCGTTGAAATGGTCAACCTTTCAGACAAGACAGATAACAAAATTTCTTCGCTGTCAGGGGGAATGGTCCGCAGAGCAGGAATAGCACAAGCTATAATGGGAGATCCCAAAATCATTTTATTTGACGAACCTACAACAGGACTTGATCCTGAAGAAAGAATGAGATTTAAATCTCTTATTAAAAAAATCAGGAATGATAAAACCATAATAATATCTACTCACATAGTGTCTGATGTTGAAACTGTATGCGACAATATAGTTATTATAAACAAGGGCCAAAATATCTTTCAGGGAACAGGTACCCAGGTTGCAAAAATTGCCGAAAACAAAACTTATCTTATCAGCGATAACCACGAAAGGAGTCTTTCCGACAACTGTTATATAAAAGACAGAATATTAAAGGATAATAACAATTATCTGTATATTCTTTCAAAAAAGCCATTAGATAACGGTATCAGTATATCTCCAAGTATAGAGGATGGTTACTTATGCGCATTAAAAAACATCTGAATAAAATTATAATCACACGGCTTACACTAAAAGGCATCGGTAAGCTTTATTTTGTTCCTCTTCTGTTTTTGTTTGTCATTATCCCCTCTATGACATTTATGAATTTTGCTGCCGAATATGATTATGATACATGTTATTATTTCTCATACATTAATATTCAGTCTTTCTTTCCGTTTTTTGCAATTTGGTGGACACTTTTCGGGTTTCGTGAATACATAGAAGGTAGCGGCCGTGAAATTCTGACAGTATATAAAAAAAATTTTTTGCCTGAACTTCTTTTGATATATATCTTTTATTTTCTGCATTTTTGTATTCTCATTTTACTTTATGGAATAATTATCCGTTTTAATTATTGGAAATACATTTTTATATTTTTTTGTCAATCATTTGCATTTTTCAGCATATCAATATCACTGTCGATTTTCTTAAAAAGCATTGCCATTCCTTTTATATTCAGCATACTATATGAAGTCTTTTGCATGAATGCTAACGCGGATTTTCTGAAACCGATAAATATGCTTTCGGATAATTTCCCGGATGACATTTGGTCAATATTGTTTCCGTATATTTTTATATTTTTAGGAAGTACGGTTATGTTAGCGCTTTCAAAAAAACAAATGGGAAAATTATAGTTTTTATTTTGTGCTTTCAGTGCTTTCCATAAACCCGTAAGTTTATATTTGTGTTATACCAAACAATTTATCGGCACGGTATCTGTTCAATACAAATACCGTGCCGATCACTTTAATTTATATTTTTATCACTGTAATATTCCCAATAAATTGCAAATAAACTTTGCATTAAAGTAATATCCCCCTCCAGCACTGTGCAAGTCTGTCTAAAGAATATGCAGCATTGGCCGGACTTGTTGACGGAAGTTTTACAGCCTCTATGCCTGTTGACGGATAAATATATTTATTATACAGGTTATACGATGACGTACCGTTGCAAAAAATTTTGCCGACCCTGCTGTTATTCAAAATGACCGAAATATCATTTGGCACAACATCCTTAATTGAACTGTCACTTGAACCTGTGATGGTACAGGAATGAATGGTATCCCACAGCGCAAGATTATTTTCTAACACAATCCTTGTCTTGTCCTCAATGGTAACAGGCACTGCTTCATTAAACAAAAGCGCCAGCAGTTTCCAGAAACGGTTTTGAGGATGCCCGTAAAAAAAACGAGCTTCTCTTGATTTTACCGATGGAAAACTGCCAAGTATCAACACTTCTGAATTTTCATTATACAATGGTGGTATCGGATGCACTATTGCTTTATTTTCTGATAGTTTTTTCATATTAAATTACCATTTCTATGTAAAATCGCACAGGCTCTCTGTAAAAAGAGAGCCTGTTACTTATAAAATGAGTATTTACACTCTAATTGCACAATATATTCTCAGCATTTAAAACACGCTCTTTTGACGGCGGTGAAATTCCCTCAAGCGGGTATTTAATTCCAAGATTTTCCCACTTAAATATTCCCAGTGTATGATATGGCAAAACTTCAACACGCTTCACATTTTTCAGAGTATGGATAAACTCAGAAAGTTTCACCAGATATTCATCTTTGTCATTTCTTTTGGGAACAAGCACATGCCTTATCCATACGGGTTTGTCCATATCGGACAGTTCCCGCGCCATTTGCAATATATTTTCATTTCCGTGACCCGTAAGAAACTTATGCTGTTCATCATCAATATGCTTTATATCAAGGAGTACCAAATCAGTATACTGCATAAGTTCTTTCCATTTCGAATGGAAAGGCTCCTGCACAGTAAAAGGATTTCCGCTTGTATCAAGTGCAGTATTAATACCAAGTTGTTTTGCCTTCTTAAAAAATTCGAGCAAAAAATCTATTTGTAACAGAGGTTCGCCTCCGCTCACCGTAATACCGCCTTTGTCTTTCCAATAAGGACGGTAAGCCAAAGTTTTTTCAAGCAGTTCATCAGCTGTATACAGTGTTCCCGAATTAAGTTTCCATGTATCCGGATTATGACAAAACTGACATCTCATTGCACATCCGCTTAAAAATATTACATATCTAACGCCCGGACCGTCTACTGAACCAAAACTCTCCAGTGAGTGGACATAACCTTTTATTTCATTGCTGTTCATTACATTTTTTTGTGGCATGTTCTGGCAATTACATCCAGCTGCTGCTCTCTTGTAAGATCAATAAATTTAACTGCATAACCCGATACACGGATTGTAAAGTTTGCATACTCTTCTTTTTCGGGATGTTCCATCGCGTCGATAAGCTTTTCAGTTCCAAACACATTTACATTAAGATGATGAGCGCCCTGATCAAAATAACCGTCCATTACATTGACAAGATTATCAATACGCTCGCTGTCGTTATGACCCAGCGCATCAGGATTAATCGTTTGCGTATTTGAAATACCATCAAGTGCATACTCGTAAGGAAGCTTTGCAACAGAATTTAAAGATGCCAGCAAACCATTCTGTTCTGCACCGTATGACGGATTTGCTCCCGGAGCAAGAGGTTCGCCGGCTTTTCTGCCGTCCGGCAACGAACCAGTTGCTTTGCCGTATACAACATTTGATGTAATTGTAAGAATTGATGTTGTAGGCTCAGAATCTCTGTAGGTATGACAATATCTGATTTTACCCATAAAAGTGCGCAGAAGCCAAACAGCAATTTCGTCTGCTCTGTCATCATTATTGCCGTATCTTGGGAAATCACCTTCTGTTTCAAAGTCAACGGCAACACCGCTTTCATCACGGATAACCTTTACTTTTGCATACTTAATTGCACTGAGCGAGTCAACAACATGAGAGAACCCAGCAATACCTGTTGCAAATGTTCTTCTTACATTTGTGTCAATAAGCGCCATTTCTGCTGCTTCGTAGTAATATTTATCATGCATATAATGAATCATATTGAGTGCCCCTACATACAGATGAGCAAGCCAATCCATCATAGCGTCGTACTTCTTCATTACCTCGTCATATTCAAGATACTCTGATGTAATCGGTCTGAACTCAGGACCTATCTGTTCCTTTGATTTTTCATCAATTCCGCCGTTAATAGCATAAAGCAGACACTTTGCAAGGTTAGCCCTTGCACCGAAAAACTGTATTTCCTTACCTGTTTCTGTTGCAGATACACAACAGCAAATTGAATAATCATCACCCCAAACAGGGCGCATTACATCGTCGTTTTCATACTGAATAGAACTTGTAGTAACTGAAATATGAGCGGCGTATTTTTTGAAGTTTTCAGGAAGCTTTGATGAGTACAGAACCGTAAGATTAGGCTCGGGTGAAGGTCCCATATTCTCCAAAGTATGAAGAAAACGGAAGTCATTTTTTGTAACCTGAGAACGGCCATCCATACCTATGCCCGCAACTTCGAGAGTAGCCCATACAGGATCACCTGAAAAGAGCTGGTTATAGGACTCAACTCTTGCAAACTTGACCATGCGGCATTTCATGACAAAATGATCAATAAGCTCCTGTGCCTGTGCTTCTGTAATATCCCCATTTTTAAGGTCACGCTCAATATAAATATCCAGAAAAGTTGAAACGCGCCCTACACTCATAGCCGCGCCGTTCTGTGTTTTTATTGCAGCAAGATAACCGAAATAAAGCCACTGAACAGCCTCTTTTGCATTTGACGCAGGTTTTGAAATGTCAAATCCGTATGAAAGAGCCATTTCCTTCATATCAGCAAGCGCCCTTATCTGATCTGCAATTTCTTCTCTGAGCTGGAAGTCGCCGCGTCTCATACCCTGACGGTTAGTTTCCGCAAAATCCTTTTTCTTTGCTTCTATAAGCCTGTCAATACCGTAAAGAGCAACCCTGCGATAATCTCCGACTATTCTTCCTCTGCCGTATGTGTCAGGAAGACCTGTAAGAATCTTGCTGTGACGCGCCTTTTTCATTTCGGGTGTGTAAATATCAAACACACCTTGGTTATGCGTTTTATGATATTTTGTAAAAATCTCGTGCAGTCTCTCGTTTGGTTTATAGCCGTACATCTCACAGGACTGTTCAGCCATTTTTATTCCTCCGTAAGGCATAAATGCACGTTTTAACGGCTTATCAGTCTGTAATCCGACTACCTGTTCAAGATCTTTAAGTTCATCATCAATATATGCTGCACCATAAGCGGTTATAGACGTAACCACATCGGTTTCCATATCAAGGACTCCGCCCTTGCGCCTTTCTTCTTTCTGGAGCTGCTGAAGCTTGTTCCATAACTTATTGGTTGCAACTGTAGGTTCTGATAAAAAAGATTCATCACCGTTATACGGCGTGTAGTTCTTCTGAATAAAGTCTCTTACTTCAATATCAGTTTCCCAATTGCCTCCGCAAAAATTTCTCCATTCCTGTCTCATATCTGTTACCTCCGTTTGTTAAAAAAGTAAAAATATGCATATAAAAAGCAACACAACATTGCATTTTTTCCAAGCAGCTAACCTGATATTATAAAAACCCAACTGCCTGTCCTTTTCAAACAATCTATGATAAAGTAAAAAAAGCCGAATTAATCCGAGCTTTCGCCCAGACGGTCGGCTTTAAATCGTTATACTTCACGTGGTTAATTCCACTATTCCGTCAGTCATATAACACCATTAAAATAACACTTTTAAAACAAGTTGTCAAGCGATTTAAGATAAGAAAAAAACTTTGCTGTTTCCCATAATTTCAGCTTTTAAAATATATTTTTTTTAGCAATTTTATACCTGAGGTTTTTTTAACCTTCCTGAATTTTACAGCTAAAAAACAAATCCGCAAAGCAGCAATTTTAAATAAAACATCTTATTTTTTTAGTGTTCTGATATAAGCAAAAGTTTTTTCTTCACCCTCATCACGAAGCATTATAAGAAGCTTTTCAAGCAGTGCCTCCGTATTAGGATGCATTCTGTGCTTTCCTCGTATTCGTCCGAAATATTCAAACGGGTCGCTGTCTCTGTAACTTTTTCCGTTATATATTTTGCTTGCGGCAACTCTGTCACAGAACATTTCAATTACATATTTAACAGGCATCTCAACATTTTCAATTTGCTTTGTCTTCGGATTATAATCGTTCCAATACTCATAATGATGCCGATTTCTGCCCTTGTGATGCATCCATGCTCTTGAACAGCCGTAAATTTCCCGTTCGCGTTCATTAGGACTGCGCGTACCCTGAAAAAATTTTGCTCCCGGTACAAATTCTGCAAAAGAATATTTTGAAAGATCGTGCATAAGTCCCTGCCATAAAATTCCAGCTCTTGCACAGTTTGCTATTACTTTATGTCTGTGCTTTGTTATTGTTAAAAAGTGTTTTATAGGATATGCCATTTTAATCACCGCTTTGTATTCTATCATATATTTTAGAATTTTAAAATATATCTTGCCTTATTTGATAAAAAAAGTTATAATAGTAAAAATCTAAAAATCTGATATAAATCGAAAGGAAAACTATGAAAAAGAAGTTATTTCTTGCCTTTCTTTGCGTCGTCTTAATATCGGCAGCAGTACTGTGCGATGCTCAAAATAATATACGCAGCGTTCCTGCCGCGCCTGCATACAACAATAAAGTTGAATCAACAATACCAAAGGTAACAACTCCTTCCGCTAAAACCTTTATAAAAAACGATGTAAAGCTTAAACAGGGAGAAACAAAGTTTTTGGAGCTGACCGAAAAAGAAGAAAGCATTCTTACCGGCTTTGCCAGCTCAGATACTGATATTGCAGAAGTCGACAGTGGAGGCCGTGTTGACGCAATATCAACAGGAACGGCAAAAATTACTGCGAACTTTTCTGACAAATCCAAGGCAGAATATAAAATTATCGTCACCGAGGCGGATAAAAAAGATATTGACAGGTTTTCGACCTGCATAACCGCTAATGATAATATTCTTTACAAAAACAAAAAAAGCGGCAGCAACAAATTGTACGAAATTAAGGTCAACCGACGTCAAAACTGCGTGACTGTATACACTTATGATAAAAACGGAAAATATACAGTTCCCGTTAGAGCCATGGTATGTTCTACGGGAGCAAATAACTCCACCATCACAGGAACATACGGAATTTACTTCAAAAATGAATGGCATGCACTTTATCAGGGAGTTTACGGGCACTATGTAAGCGGAATCTCAGGAGATTATCTGTTTCATTCTGTTCCTTACTATACAGCAAATTCTGATGATATTGAGATTGAGGAGTTCAACAAACTCGGCAGACAAGCCTCACTGGGATGTGTAAGATTGGCTGCTTCGGATACCAAATGGATATATGATAACTGTCCCAACAATACACAGGTTACAATTTATGATGATGATGATCCCGGTCCATTGGGAAAACCTGAAACAATCAAAATATCCGACAAAAACTGCGGTTGGGATCCTACAGACAACAGCAGTGACAATCCTTATTACAGTAAAACTCCAGTAATAAGCGGAGCTAATGACTGTATAATAAAAAAAGGCGATCAATTTTATCCGTTAGGCGGAGTAAGCGCTGTTGACACATGTTCAAATGATATTACAAATCGCATAACCGTTACCGGAAATGTAGTACCCTCCAGAACCGGCAGATATAAAGTAACTTATTCTGTCACTGACGTACTTAACAGGACTGATTCTGTTGATATAACCGTTACGGTTCAATAATATAATTTTTACAGCATTTAATAAAGGACATCAGATTAAATTTTCTGATGTCCTTTTAATTTAGAGTTTACCCGATGCCTTTTTTAAATACACAATTTATTATGTTTAACTTAACCGAAACTATTTTGCCTTAACTGCATTAACATCAAACATGGCTACAAGAGTCGCATTGTCTGCCGCCCCTGTTTCTTTAATACTATTTTTCTTCTGAAATTCCTTTACCGCACTTTGGGAAATCTCACCGAAATAGCCTGTGATATTCCCTTTATCAGTAATATATCCCAAATCATACAGGCGTTGCTGCATAACCTTAACATTATTATTCTCGTCCTCTATTTTTAGCGAAAGATTTGGAGTGATTGTAATTTTATATTCTGATGCAACAGAAGTCGCGGAATCAGACGGCACTGTATTTAATGGCGCTGTCGTACCCGAAACAGGTGAAGTTCCCGCGATACTTTGCGGCTGTGTTGTTTCTGATGCAGACGCACCCGGAGTTGAAGCATTCTCCCTTTGTGCAAGTCCGGGATACATAAAGTATATCATCTTCTTTAATGTATTAATTGCAGTCTGTCCCTGACGGTTCATTTCTTCTTCAGATACCATAAGCATTTTCTTTGTTTTTACTGCAGTAAGTGCACCGAGCACCGGATCGCTTTTAATCTTACTATAGGTTTCATCATCAGCATAAAAAATAAAATTGGGATTTGCAATTTTAAGTGTATTTACGTCAACCAGATTATCTTCAATATTTACCGCCGCATTTACAGCGCCGGTATAGCTTAAAAGCAAATCTCCGTATGTACCGCTGGACATCATTCTGAGTTTTCCGTTTTCAACAAAAAGATAACATACTGTGTCGAGCACATCAGAAGTCTTTGATGAAGTAACATAAGATTTCATCATGTCCATTTCATCAAGCAGATCCGAATAAGCTTCTGCAGCTGTATTTGATCCGGTAACTTTACCTCCCAGAATTTTTCCCAATGTAATATAGCTTGTTTCAAGCTGTTTTGCTGTCTGAGCCTGAGCCATTGTTATAACCTTAATATTATTGCTCTCAAGTTCAGCCTTTGATTCATCACTCAAACTGTCGCCCGCAAATACAATATCAGTCTCACTTGATTTGATTTTTTCAATATCCGGATTTTGTGCACTTCCGAAACTTGGAACAACCTCAAGCCACTCCTGATCAACCTCATCGCTTTTACCAACCATTTTCTTATCATATCCTGTATATGAAACAATATCGGCAGTAGGTGCATCAAGAATAACTATATTTTCAGGTTCATTTTCAATAACAAAGTTTGCTACATCAACAGGGTAATTATCATCTCCGCAGCCTGTCAGAGACAGTACCGACGCTGTAACTGCTGCAAACACGAGCAGAACCGAAATAAATTTATTTTTCATAACTTTTTCCTCCGTTTATTTATATATAAAATTATAAGCAATATCAGTAAAAAAGGGATTCAATATACTGTTTTGCGCATCTTGGAGAGCGTCCGCCTCTTGCAAGTGCAAATCTTTCTGCGCCCTCTGTAAGTTCCTCCAATGATATATCTATTCCTTTCTCCTCTGCGAGTGAACAGACAATCTCCAAAAATTCCTTTTTAGACGGAATACTGTAGCACACTGAAAGACCAAACCTGTCCGACAGAGAGAGGCTCTCCTGCATATTGTCGCGCATATTTACATCATCAACCGCATATGACCTGTCGGATAATTTCTCCTTAATCAAATGACGGCGGTTTGATGTAGCATATATCAGCGCATTATCGGGACGGGCAGCAAGTCCTCCTTCAAGCACCGCTTTAAGTGCAGTATAGCTTTCATCCTGCGACTGAAAGGATAAATCGTCAATAAAAATAATGAATTTAAGCGGCAGTGCCGTAATTTTATCAACAAGAACAGGAAAATCCTTTAAATTCTCTTTTGGCATCTCAACAATTCTCAGCCCGTCTTTGCAAAATTCATTGGCTATTGCCTTAACAGTTGAACTTTTACCTGTTCCCTTGTCACCGTAAAGCAAACAGTTATTACAGCTTTTTCCTTTAATAAATGAAACTGTATTGCTAACTATCTTTTCACGCTGGAGTTCATAACCCGTAAATGAATCCATGTCAATACTGTCGGGATGAATCACAGGCTGAATATCACCGCCGCGCCAGATAAACGCCTTATATCGGGCAAACATTCCGCAGCCGTTTTCCTTGTAATATTTGGATAGTCTGTCAAGTGATCCGTCAAAGTCCTTAAAGCATTGTGCAAACTTTCCGTTTTTCCATCTCGGAAGAAATTCTGCAATGTCCGCAATTTCATCATAATAAGCATATGACTTAATAATCTCATCTGAACTAAGTTCAGCCGCAGCAAGAATTGCATTGCAGTCATTTTTTACTGCTTCAAGCACACTGTCAGGCATCAAATTTTGTTTGCCTGCTGCTGATGCTCTTGCAAAACAGTTATCATCAAACAATGCAGTTTCAGTCATTGCAAAAGCAAACTCGTCTGCACAGTTTCTCTCATACAAAAGTGAACATAATCCTCCGTAGGCATTCAAAAACTCATCAGGCGCCTTATCAAGTGAAAGAAGAAGCCTGTAAAAAGCCTTTGGAATACTTCTGTTTAAAATCCCCTTAAAAACAGACAGTGAAGAAAACATTAATTTAATTTTATTTACATTATTCATTAAAAATCATTCCAATCTATTTTATTGTACACATTTTTTACAATTAAGTCAATAATTTTGCTTTATATGAGCAAGTAAAAGAAAATAATATTTTTTTAAAAAAAGTGTTGACATTTGAAACAAAGCGTAGTATAATAACAACTGTTCTCGAAAAACAAATAAATTTAGTTGGTGTTGATGACGCTGAGGGTCCACCTGTTCCCATACCGAACACAGAAGTTAAGCTCAGTGGTGCCGAAAATACTTGGCTGGTGACGGCCCGGGAAAATAGGGAGATGCCAACACATTAAAGTGTCCACCCAATAGGGTGGGCGTTTTTATTTTTTAAGTAATTATTTTTCCTTATAAGGTGATTTTCTTTGATTACGGATATTTTAAAAAACGAAACGGATGTATGGAGTAAACTTAAAAACAACGCCAAACCCATTGTATTATATGGTATGGGCGACGGCGCTGATAAAGTATTGTGCGCCTTTAAAAAATACGGAATAAATGCAGATGCAGTTATTGCAAGCGATGATTTTGTACGCGGTCAAAGTTTTCACGGCTTTACGGTTAAAAAACTTTCCGACATAGAAAGGGAATTTAAAGATTTCACCGTAGTGCTTTGCTTTGCAAGCCAGCTGCCGGATGTGATGGATAATATTTTCAAAATATCCAAGCTGCATGAAACTGTTGTTCCAAGTGTCCCCGTGTTTGGCAACGTCTTGTTTGACAACAGCTTTATTACTTTATATAATAACGAAATAAATCAAGCATATGATATTCTGGAAGACAAAAAATCAAAAGATGTTTATAAACACATTCTTAAATTCTACTATACGGGAAAAATCGATCTGCTCCCCCCTGTTACAACAGACAAGGACGAAGCGTTTTTAAAAATACTTCAGCTTGGAAGTAATGAAAGCTATGTTGATTTGGGTGCATATAACGGTGATACCATAGATGAATTTTTATATTATACTAACGGATACTATAAACATATCACTGCTCTAGAGCCTAACTCCAAAAATTTTAATAAACTTAAGGCTCATTGCAGTGAGATGAAAAAAACTTCTTTATGGCAGCTTGGCGCATACAATAAAAACACCGAGCTTGCCTTCAACAATAAGGCGGGTCGAAACAGTGCAATTTCAGATTCCGGAATAATTACAAAGGTTGCGCGTGTTGATACTGTTCTGTGCGGTATGGAGGCAACCTATATTAAGGCCGATGTTGAAGGTGCAGATTACGAGACTATTGAGGGAATGAAAAATACGCTTAGAACTTTTAAGCCTAAGCTTAATTTTTCTGCTTATCACCGTTTTGAGGATCTTTTCAGGCTTGCACTGCTGATTAAAGATATTAATCCTGCATACAGAATTTATTTGCGCCATCACCCTTATATTCCGGCTTGGGATACCAACCTTTATTGTATTTAATGATTTAAACATAATTATATAATTAGCACGGAGATGAACAATATGGGACTTAACGATACACCGCTTTCGCAGCGGCTGCACATTGGCTTTTTCGGCAGAAGAAATGCCGGTAAATCCAGTTTAGTAAATGCAATTACAAATCAACAGATTTCTGTTGTATCCGATATAAAGGGAACTACTACAGACCCTGTTACAAAGGCAATGGAGCTTCTTCCGCTCGGTCCGGTTGTGATAATCGATACTCCCGGCTTTGATGATCAAGGCACATTGGGAGAAATGAGAGTAAAGCGCACAAAGCAGGTTCTCAACCGTGTTGATGCGGCTGTGCTTGTTGTTGACGCGACCGAAGGCAAAACCCAAGCCGACAATGAATTGATTGACATCTTTAAACAAAAAGAGATTCCCTACATTGTAGCTTATAACAAAAGTGATTTGCCGAACAATACTGACTGTATTGACGGAATATCGGTAAGTGCACTTAATAATAAAAATATTGAAGCTTTAAAAGAAATAATTGCAAATATTACAAAAACAGATGATACCAAACACAAAATATGCAGCGATTTGATTAGCAAAAACGACTTGGTTGTACTTGTTATTCCGATTGATTCATCAGCTCCGAAGGGAAGGCTTATACTCCCCCAGCAGCAAACAATCAGAGATATTCTTGATACAGGTGCAGCGGCAATCTCAGTAAGAGATACGGAACTTAAGTCAACGCTTGAAAAACTCGGCACAAAACCGTCTCTTGTCATTACTGACAGTCAGGCTTTTGAGCAGGTATCAAAAATTGTCCCGAACGACATCCCTCTTACTTCTTTTTCTATTTTAATGGCAAGATACAAGGGATTTCTTGAAACAGCGGTAAAAGGTGCAGCGGCAATTGACAAACTCAAAGACGGCGATAAAATACTGATTTCCGAAGGCTGTACACATCACAGACAGTGTGAGGACATCGGAACAGTCAAACTGCCAAGGCTTCTGAAAAATTATACGAAAAAGAATTTTATAATAGAGACTTCTTCGGGCAATGGATTTCCCGAAGATCTGTCCCCGTATAGTCTGGTAATTCACTGCGGCGGCTGTATGCTTAATGCCCGTGAGGTAAAATACAGAATGAAATTCGCAATTGACTGCAATGTGCCCTTTACAAATTACGGAACGGCAATTGCACATATGAGGGGAATTTTAAAAAGAAGTATTTTCTTCATACAATAAAATAAAAGCGGCGGACACAGTTTGTAACTGTATCCGCCGCTTTTTCTGACTCAGAATCACATAATTGAATTAATAAGTCCGCCCTTTTTAATAATGTTCTGAATGAACTCGGGAAAAGGCTCTGCCTGATAGGTTCTGCCTGTTGTTTCATTAGTGATTACGCCTGTATCAAAGTTTACGGAAACAACATCTCCGTCTTTAATATCCTTTGCTGCTTCATCACATTCAAGAATCGGTAAACCGATATTAATTGAATTGCGGTAGAAGATTCTTGCAAATGTTGAGGCAATAACACAGGAAATACCGCTTGCCTTAATTGCGATTGGTGCGTGTTCACGCGATGAACCGCATCCGAAATTTTTCTCAGCAACCATAATATCGCCGTTTTTAACTTTATTTACAAATTCAGCGTCAATATCCTCCATACAGTGAGCAGCAAGCTCTTTGTGAGAGGCTGTATTAAGATAACGAGCAGGAATTATAACATCTGTATCTACATTATCGCCGAACTTATGAACTGTACCTTTTGCATTCATACCAACTGCCTGCCTTTCTTAAAGTTTTGCGGGATCTGTAATGTACCCTGTAACTGCACTTGCAGCAGCAACTGCGGGACTTGCAAGGTATATTTCACTTTCAACATGACCCATTCTGCCTACAAAATTGCGGTTTGTTGTTGAAATTGCCTTTTCGCCTGCCGCAAGAATACCCATATGCCCTCCGAGACAAGGTCCGCAAGTCGGAGTTGAAACAACTGCTCCTGCCTCAATAAATATATCAAATAATCCTTCATGCATAGCCTGAAGCCAAATCTGCTGTGTACCCGGAAAGATAATACATCTTACATTTTTAGCAAGTTTTCTTCCCTTCAAAATTTCAGCAGCAGCTCTAAGATCGGAAATTCTGCCGTTTGTGCACGAACCAATCACGCACTGATCAATTTTAACTTCCTTTTCACCTATTTCATCAACAGTTCTGGTATTTTCTGGAAGATGAGGAAATGCAACTGTTGGCTTAAGTGAACTTAAATCAATTGTATATTCCTCATCATACACAGCGTCCTCATCAGCCGTATACTCAACAGGCGTTCCCTGATATCTTCCGTTACAATATTCACGTGTAATATCATCAACGGGGAAAATACCATTTTTTGCGCCTGCTTCAATAGCCATATTTGCAATGCACAGACGGTCATCAATATTTAAGTATTTTAATCCATCTCCTGCAAACTCCATCGACTTGTAGAGTGCACCGTCAACACCAATCATACCGATAATATGAAGAATAACATCCTTTCCGCTTACATATCTCTGAGGCTTTCCTGTAAGATTAAATTTGATTGCAGCAGGAACCTTAAACCAAGCCTTGCCGCTTATCATACCGGCTGCCATGTCGGTTGAACCTACGCCTGTTGAAAACGCCCCCAACGCACCGTAGGTACAGGTGTGTGAATCTGCTCCTATGCAAAGGCATCCGGGTCCTACAAGCCCCTGCTCGGGAAGCAGAGCGTGCTCAATACCCATCTGACCTACATCCTTATAATTTTTGATATCATATTTGTCTGCAAATTTACGAACCTGTTTAACTTGAGTTGCCGCCTTTATATCCTTGTTAGGAGTAAAGTGGTCCATTATCATCGCAATTTTTGTATTATCAAATACCGCGGCTGCTCCGTTTTCCTCAAAAACATTAATTGCAACGGGAGATGTTACATCATTGCCAAGCACCATGTCGAGCTTTGCCTCAATAAGCTGACCTGCCTTGACTTCACTGAGTCCTGCATGAGCCGCAAGAATTTTCTGTGACATAGTCATACCCATAATAAATCACTCCTTAATCTGTATTAATAACATTATTGCATAAGCCTTGCAAAAAGATTGTAAACTATGTTACAATTAAAGAAATTATTTATAGTAAACATACGGTAGAAAATACATGGTTTTACTGAGGAGAGAAAATATGGACACCCCCTCAATTCTTTACAGTCACGCTAACAGCGAAATGCGTGAAGATATGCAGAAACTGATTGAAAATGTAAGTACAGCACGGAAATTTGCCAAAAATGAAATAATTTATCTTCAGGGTGATACAGCCAATAATTTTTGTTACCTGAAAAAAGGCAAGGTAAAGGTATATATGACATCTGTTGACGGATTGGAAAAAACGCTTAATACCGCATCACACGGCGAACTTCTCGGCGAGGGAGCTTTTTTTGACAAAAAACCGAGAGTAAGCTCAGCAAAAGCCATTACAAACACAGAAGTAATCATGATAGATGAAAAAAAATTGACAGAGCTTATTTCAAATCACCCCAGACTTGCCTTTGAACTGCTTGAAATTCTTGCAAACCGCATTCGGCTGCTTTCATCACAGCTTGACTCAATGACTTTTATGCAGGCAGACGCGCGCATTGCACACCTGCTCCTTGAAAGCGAGAAAAACGGAATAGTAAATCTTACTCATGAGGAAATTGCAAATACCGTAGGCACATCAAGAGTAACCGTTAGCAAAACACTCGGCAAATTTGTAAAAAACGGATATATTGCCACAGAGTACAGACAAATTATACTGAAAGAAAAAGAGAAAATTGCCGCAATTTTCAGCATGGAATATTAAATAAATATTCGGCAGTTTGCACGATATATATACAACGCTCTTATTCCAATAATTTACCCCATTGGAATAAAATTGAATAAAATGCTTGAAAAATGTCGTGCTTAGCCGTATAATAAAGGTGTATGAGTATATTTTGAAACTCAGCAATTTATTGAAAGGAGAAGTACACATGATTTATTCAAAAGAAGTTGAAAAAATGTGCACTGTAGCAAAAGGACCTAAGCATGGTCCCGCGCCTATTCCCGAAGAGGGCAAATGGGTAAAATCTTATGAGATTAAAGACATTTCGGGTCTTTCTCACGGTATCGGCTGGTGTGCGCCTCAGCAGGGTGCCTGCAAGCTGACACTTAATGTAAAAAATGGTATTGTTGAAGAGGCGCTGGTTGAAACAATCGGCTGCTCGGGTATGACTCATTCCGCAGCAATGGCTGCTGAAATTCTCCCTAACAAGACACTCTTAGAGTGCCTTAACACTGACCTTGTATGCGATGCTATCAATACTGCTATGAGAAATATCTTTGAACAGCTCGTTTACGGCAGAAGCCAGACAGCTTTCTCAGAGGGCGGTCTTCCTATTGGTGCAGGTATGGAGGATCTTGGTAAAGGTCTCCGTTCACAGGTTGGTACTATGTACAGCACAAACGCAAAGGGCGTTCGTTACATGGAAATGGCTGAAGGCTATGTTCTTAAAACAGCTCTTGATGAAAATGACGAAGTTATCGGCTATCAGTTTGTAAAGCTCGGTAAGATGCTTGAAGATATCCGTCACGGCGTTGAACCAAATGAAGCATATAAAAATAATATCGGTCAGTACGGTCGTTTTGACGGCGCAGCTAAGTACATTGACCCTCGTGAAGAATAATTCGGTAAGGAGGACACAATAATGGCAGTAACATTTGAAAGTATGGAAAGAAGAATGCCTAAAATTGAGAAGTGCCTTGCCGAATACGGTATTGCAAATCTTGAAGAGGCAAGACAAATTTGTAACGATAAGGGCTTTGACCCATATGATATCGTTAAAGGCGTACAGCCAATCGCATTCGAGAATGCCGGCTGGGCTTACACACTCGGCTGTGCAGTAGCTATCAAAAAAGGCGTTACAACTGCTGCCGATGCTGCTGAAGCTATCGGTATCGGTCTTGAAGCATTTTGTATTCCCGGCTCTGTTGCAGAGCAGAGAAATGTTGGCCGCGGTCACGGTAACCTCGGAGCAATGCTTTTAAGAGATGAAACAAAGTGCTTTGCATTCCTTGCAGGTCACGAAAGCTTTGCTGCTGCTGAGGGTGCTATCGGTATTGCCCGCAATGCAAACAAGGCAAGAAAAGAGCCGCTCAGAGTTATTCTTAACGGTCTTGGCAAAGATGCTGCTTATATCATCTCAAGAATTAACGGCTTTACATATGTAAAGACAGAATTTGATTATTTCACATCTGAACTTAAAGTTGTTGAAGAAAAGGCTTTCTCAGATGGTGAAAGAGCTGCAGTTCGCTGCTACGGTGCAGATGATGTTCGCGAGGGCGTTGCAATTATGCAGAAGGAAAATGTAGGCGTTTCAATTACAGGTAACTCTACTAACCCAACCCGTTTCCAGCACCTTGTTGCAGGTACATACAAGAAGTGGGCTAATGAAAACGGAGTTAAGTACTTCTCTGTTGCTTCAGGCGGCGGTACAGGACGTACTCTCCATCCAGATAACATGGGTGCAGGTCCTGCTTCTTACGGTCTTACAGACTCAATGGGAAGAATGCACGGCGATGCTCAGTTCGCTGGTTCTTCTTCAGTTCCTGCTCATGTTGAGATGATGGGTCTTATCGGTATGGGCAACAACCCAATGGTAGGCGCTACAGTTGCATGCGCAGTTGCAGTTTACGAAAGCATGAACAAGTAATTGCAAATCTTTTCAATAAATTTTATAAAGAGCCCGGCACAAAACTTGCTATAAGTTTTGTGCCGGGCTCTTTTAATTTTATAAAATAATTTTAATTTTCCTCACGTTTTTTGTCAGCCATGCATTGTACCAACACCGCCTTCTGAGCATGCAGACGGTTTTCAGCCTCTTCAAAAATCTCGTCTGCATGAGCTTCAAATACATCGGCAGTAATTTCCTCACCACGGTGAGCCGGCAAACAGTGAAGCACCATGCACTCATCATTTGCAACCGACATAAGATTAGAGTTCACCTGGTAACCCTCGAATGCAGCTTCACGGATTTTCTTTTCTTCCTCCTGCCCCATAGACGCCCATACATCTGTATATATAACATCAGCGTTCTTTGCAGCCTCCATCGGGTCACGCACAATTTCAAATTTTTCCTTACCGTATTTTTCACCGAACTCAATAATATTACGGGGCGGCATATATCCTTCGGGACAAGCTGCTGAAAAGCTCATGCCAGTGCTGAGTGCACCGACAATAAGAGAATTCATCATATTGTTTCCGTCACCAATGAAGCACATTTTTAGTCCCTCAAGCTTGCCCTTGAACTCACGTATTGTCATAAGATCGGCAAGAACCTGACACGGATGGCAGTAATCTGTAAGACCGTTGATAATCGGGATTGAACCGTATTCAGCAAGGGCCTCCACCTCTTTTTGCTCAAATGTACGAATCATAATTCCGTCAAGAAAACGTGAAAGCACGCGAGCAGTGTCCTCAACCGGTTCTCCCCTGCCAATCTGCAAATCATTTGAAGATAAAAACAACGGATAACCGCCGAGTTGGGTCATTCCTACCTCAAACGAAACACGTGTGCGAGTGCTTGATTTTTCAAAAATCATACCAAGCGTTTTTCCCTTTAGGATTTTATGCTCAATTCCATGTTTTTGCTCGTATTTAAGCTGGTCGGCAAGGTTTAATGTATTGATGATTTCTTCTGTTGACCAGTCCTCAAGTTTAAGTAAATGCTTCATTTCAGTTGTTCTCCTTTATTGTTTTTTCAAGTATTTTAACAGCTTCATCAATTTCCTCATAAGAGATGGTAAGAGGGGGAAGCATTCTAAGCAATGCTTTTGCCGTTATGATAAGAAGTCCGTTTTCAACACACTTTACAGCTATATCATGAGCATCTGCGCTTTCAAGCTCAATGCCGACCATAAGCCCCATTCTCCGTATATTTTTAATACCATCAATTGATGAAAGTTTTTGCTGAAGGTATTTTCCTTTTGTCTCAACCTCGTTTAAAAACTCAGTATCAGATATTTTATCAACAACATAATTTGCACCTGCACATACCACAGGATTTGCACCAAATGTAGTTCCGTGAGTAGACGGGGTCATAACATCCTTAAGCTTTTCTCCGCATATACACACCCCAATCGGCAGTCCCCCGCCAAGTCCCTTTGCAGCTGTTATCACATCGGGCGTTATGCCGTAATTCTCAAAGGCAAACAGTCTGCCTGTTCTGCCTGCGCCTGTCTGAACCTCGTCTATTATAACAAGGATGTCGTTTTCGTTACAATATCTTACAAGTGACTGAACATATTCCCTGCTGAGAATATTTAATCCGCCCTCTCCCTGAATAAGCTCAAGCATAACAGCACAGGTTTTGCCGCTGACCGCATTTTTAAAGCTGTCAAGATTATCTGCTTCAACATACTTAAAACCTTCGGTAAACGGAAAGAAGTAATTGTGAAATACATCCTGACCTGTTGCCGCAAGGGTGGTTACCGTTCTGCCGTGAAAGGAATTTCTTAAAGTTATAATCTCATTGCGCTGTGCGCCGTATTTATCAAAGCTGTATTTACGGGCAATTTTAATTGCACATTCATTAGCCTCTGCACCGCTGTTGCCAAAGCACACTTTTGAAAGCCCCGTAAGCGTACAAAGCTTTTCAGCAAGGTTACTTGCCCGACTGCAATAAAAGTAATTTGACATATGCTGAATTGTACCCGCCTGCTCAGCCACTGCCTTTACCCAGCCTCTGTCACAGTAGCCAAGACTGTTTACTCCTATGCCGGAAGAAACATCTATGTACTTTTTGCCGTCCTCATCATATGCTGTTGCCCCATTAGCACTTTTAAGAGCAACATCATACCTGCCGTATGTATGCATAATATACTTTAAATCTTTTTCTTTTGTATTCAAGATTACCAGAACCTTTCACAATTATATTTCATCATTTTCAAAGGAGTATACAAATACATCGTCACGCCTTTCAAAACCGAAATCACGCCAAAAGCTTTGACCGGTTTCATTGTTTTTATAACAAAAAATATGAGTTTTATCTATTCCCTGTTCTTTAATCTTTTTTATAGCAGCATCTGCCAGGGCGTGACCTATTCTTTGTCTTCTGTACTCGGGCTTAACAGCCATATGATGGATAAAACCTCGCCTTCCGTCATGACCAGCAAGCACAGTGCCTACGATTTTTCCGTCAATTACGGCCACCTGACTCATTCCGCAGTTATGTTTAAGATATCTTTCCATCTGCGGTTTTTCATCTGCTCTTGAAAGTGCACGTTTTGATGTAGTCAGCCACATAGCAAAAACTTCTTCATAATCTTCTATTGTCATTTCACGGATAATCATATTTGCACCCTCAAATCTGTTGTATTATTTTACAAAGCATCAGTAAAACATTGTTCCTATACCCTCATCACTGAACAACTCAAGCAATATTGAATGCTCAAGCCTGCCGTCGATTATGTGGGCACGGCTTACACCATTGCGGACAGCTTCCACACAACAATCTATTTTTGGCACCATTCCGCCCTTGATAATACCGTCGCGTTTGAGCATTGGAACTTCACTGACATTGACAACGGGAATCAAAGACTCCTCGTCATTGACATCACGCAAAAGGCCGCGAATATCGGTCATAAGAATAAGTTTTTTTGCACCCACCTTGGCAGCAATGTGTGACGCAGCAAGGTCAGCATTAATATTATATACATTTCCGTCATATCCTCCTGCAACAGTTGCAACAATTGGAATATATCCGTCATTTATAGCATTTTTAAGCGGAGCAGGATTAACTTCTTTAATTTCACCGACATAACCGAGATCAGCGCTTGTAACAAGCTTTTCAGCCATAAGCAGTTTTCCGTCAAGACCGCACAAACCGAGTGCCTTGCCGCCGTGACGTTCGAGCAGCTGAACCAGACTCTTGTTTACTTTGCCTGCAAGCACCATTTGAACAATATCGATTGTTTCCTTGTCAGTAACCCGCATTCCGTTTTCAAACTTACTTTCTTTGCCGACAGCATTAAGCATCGCATTAATTTCAGGTCCGCCGCCGTGAACAAGAACAACATTTATTCCCACAAGCTGCATAAGAACTAAATCACTCATAACAGCCGACTTCAGCTCTTCGTTTATCATCGCATTTCCGCCGTATTTTACAACAATAGTTTCGCCTGCATATTTTTTTATATACGGCATTGCCTGTATAAGAATTTTTGCCCTCTGTGAAGTATCCATTTTTATCATCCTTAATATCTAAATCCCCAATATATTTATAGAAAATTTACTGCATAACTTTATTATGTTCTGTAGTCACCGTTAATTTTAACGTAATCATATGTAAGGTCACATCCGTATGCTTCGGCACTGCCGCAGCCGTCACCTAAAACAACTAATATTTCAATTTCGCTCTCAAGCAAGATTTCCTTTGCCTTTTCCTCGTCAAATTCAAGTCCCAGTCCATCCTTGCACACAAGAATTTCCCCTTTTGCCGACTTGTAGGAGACATCAATTTTATGAACATCAGCCTTTGCACCGCTGTAACCGACAGCACATAAGATTCTTCCGCAGTTGGCGTCCGCACCGAACATTGCAGCCTTTACTAAACTTGAACAAATAATACTCTTTGCAATAATCTTGGCATCATTTTTTGTATTTGCACCGCTCACCCTGCAAATAAGCAGCTTCGTTGCGCCCTCTCCGTCAGCCGCAAGCTTTTTTGCAACAGCTTTAAAAGCTTCTGTAAGCACGGCAGTAAATAATTTATAATTGTCATTTTTCTCGGCAATTTCAATATTGCCAGCCTTGCCGGAGGCCATAATAGCCAAAGTATCATTAGTGGAGGTATCACCGTCAACAGAAACCATATTATAGCTTTCTTCAACTGCCTCCAAAAGAGCTTCTTTAAGCATTTTCGATGAAATTGCAGCATCGGTTGTCACAAACGAAAGTGTTGTGCCCATATTGATGTGAATCATTCCGCTGCCCTTTGCAATTCCGCCGATTGTAATAGTTTTTCCGTCAAGTTCAAATTGTACAGCCCATTCCTTTTTTACGGTATCCGTCGTCATAATAGCTTCTGCCGCATTTGTGCTGCCTTCCTTTGACAATGTGCCTTTCATTGCCTCAACACCTTTTTTGACAGGCTCAATAGGAAGCACCTGCCCGATTACACCGGTAGATGCAACAATTACATCATTAACATTCACATCAAGTGCTTCTGCTGCCAAAGCACACATCTGCTCAGCCTTTTCATATCCGTCTGCATTGCAGGCATTTGCATTGCCGGAATTAACAATAACAGCCTGTGCTCTTCCATTTTCAAGATGCTTTTTAGTAACATAAATCGTGTCGGATTTAACAAGATTCTTTGTAAAAACAGCAGCACTGTTACACACTGTGTCGCAGTATATTAACGCCAAATCCTTTTTTGTTGTATTGGACGGCTTAATTGATGCACAAATACCCTGTGCAGTAAAGCCCTTAGGAGCGGTTACTCCGCCTTCAATAAATTTATAAATCATAAAATCAACCTTTAATAACACATATTTAATTAAATGCTAAACACTGCATACAATCTGAAAAGCCGGCCTGATATTACTTAATCTTTCCTACAGGCTTTTTCCGGACATTTTACTATAAAGCAAAATATCAGAATGCAGGAGGTACAATTACAAGCCCTGTTTTTTCATCAATCCCGAAAATAATGTTCATATTCTGTATCGCCTGTCCTGCCGCGCCCTTTACCATATTGTCAATTGCGGCACATGCAACCAGCTTGTTTGCACGCGCATCATGATGAATTGAAACATCGCAGAAGTTTGAATACTTTATGTTATGGATATCAGCACACTTACCGTCATCAAGAAGTCTTACAAAAAATTCATCCTTATAGTAATCCTCATATGCCTTTCTGATTTGCTCAAAAGACACACCGTCTTTAATATCAGCATAAACAGTTGCTAAAATTCCACGGTTAACGGGAAGCAAATGCGGCACAAAAGTAATAATCACCTTTTCTCCCGACAACCTTGAAAGCGTCTGCTCAATCTCGGGGGTATGGCGGTGGCTTGCTACCTTGTAAGCATGAAAGCCCTCGTTAAGTTCAGGATAATGATTGCTCTGATTAGGCTTTCTGCCTGCACCCGTTACACCGCTTTTGCAGTCACATATAATCCCTTTAGTTTCAATAAGTCCGTTCACTATTGCAGGTGCAATAGCAAGCGGTGAACAAGTGGTATAGCATCCGGGATTTGCAATAAGTTTTTTACCCTTAATTTTGTCTCTGAAAAATTCGGGCAAACCGTAAACCGACTGTTCGTGAAGTTCTTTATCAAGAAAAGTTCCGCCGTACCACTCGGTGTACTCATCTTCACTTTCAAGCCGAAAGTCTGCACCTAAATCTATAAATGCCTTGCCTGCATCAATACACTTTGCGGCAAGCTCTTGAGAAAGCCCGTGAGGAAGCGCGGCAAATATTACATCGCTCTTTTCAACAACAGCATCCTGATTTTCACACACCATATCATTCAAAAATGAATATGACGGATAAATCTCGCTTATCTTTTTGCCCTCAAATGAAACCGAGCTTATTGCCGAAATTTCAGCCTCGGGATGTGCGGTGAGAAGTCTTACAAGCTCTGCACCCGCATAGCCTGTTGCTCCTACAATACCTGCTTTTATTTTCATATATTTCACCTTTTTATTTTAGTTTTAATCTTGCAAAAGGATATCATTAATGTTATCTTTAGCTCCGCTGAACACCGGCTATGCGTATATTCCGTATATCCATCTGCCCACTCTGTGCGCCTTATTATTTTATTCTGCTTAAATATTTATTATTTTTTACAGCGTTACAGTTTCTCTGCAATTTCCGATACTCTTTGAGCCTGCGCCTTAACATTTGATGATGCAGGTCCGCCGAATGCGGTACGGTCGTTTGTGCATTTTTCAAGTGAAATTGCGTTGTAAACATCCTCGTTAAACACATCGCAAACCTTTTTGTACTCATCCATAGGCAGATTTTCAAGGTCTGTCGAGAGTTCAATACATCTTGCAACAAGTTCGCCCGTTGCTTTGTATGCGTCTCTGAAAGGAACGCCGTTCTTGGTAAGCCAATCGGCACAGTCGGTAGCATTGATAAAGCCGCCTGCCGCAGCCTTGCGCATATTTTGAGGGATAACACGCATTGTGTCGAGCATTGGTGTAAAGGCTGTAAGACACATTTTAACCGTATCGAGCGCATCAAAAATCGCCTCTTTATCCTCCTGCATATCTTTATTATAAGCTAAAGCCGTACCCTTCATAATGGTCAGCAGGGTCATATTATCACCGAATACTCTGCCGCTTTTTCCTCTTACAAGTTCAGCAATATCAGGATTCTTTTTCTGCGGCATAATTGACGAACCTGTTGAAAATGCATCATCAAGTTCAATAAACTTAAATTCCCAGCTGCACCACATAATGATTTCCTCTGAAAATCTCGAAAGGTGTACCATTATTATTGAAAGCACCGAGGCAAACTCAATACAATAATCCCTGTCAGAAACACCGTCAAGCGAATTGTTTGTTATTCTGTCAAAATTTAAGAGCTTTGCCGTAATTGTTCTGTCAATCGGGTAAGTTGTTCCTGCCAGTGCACATGAACCGAGCGGCATTTCATCCATTCTTTTTAAACAATCTTCAAGACGAGAGACATCTCTCAACAACATTTCGCCGTAAGCCAAAAGGTGATGTCCGAAGGTAATGGGTTGTGCACGCTGAAGATGAGTATATCCCGGCATAACTGTTTCGCTGTACTTTTCAGCCTTTTCTGCAATTACCTTAATTAAATCCACAACAAGATTTTTTACATTTACAACTTCTTTTTTTAGGTAAAGCTTTATATCCACTGCAACCTGATCATTACGGCTGCGTGAAGTGTGCAGTCTTTTTCCGTTATCCCCGATTCTTTTAGTAAGCTCTCCCTCAATGAATGTATGTATATCCTCAGCTTCCATATCAAACTGCAGACTGCCGTTTTCGATATCTTCCAAAATTCCTTTTAATCCCTGAATAATATCAGCGGACTCCTCTTCTTTGATAATTCCGCATCTTCCTAGCATTGTTGCATGGGCAATACTGCCCTCTATATCTTCTTTATACATTCTGCTGTCAAATGAAATCGAACTGTTAAAATCGTTAGTTGTTTTTGAAAGCTCCTTTTTGAAGCGTCCTTTCCAAAGCTGCATGTTTTATTCGTCCTCTCCGTTTCTCTCATTTTTAACTGATCCGACGCTCATAATCAGACCAAAACCAATTATATACCACACAATATAAACCGGAATATTCATAACCACATCTTGGATTTTTATATAAAATAAAAAACCTTAAAAACACTTATCGGGGCAGAGAAATTCCCTGCCCCTGATTTATTGATACCATCAGCTGATTTGGCAAATTATTTGATAAGGCCTTTCTTTGCGCGAACCTTAATTGGAAGTCCGAAAAGATTAATGAAGCCTGCGCTGTCATTCTGGTCGTAAACCTCATCCTCATCAAAAGTAGCAATTTCTTCATCATAAAGCGAATACGGACTTGTTACGCCTGCATCAATGATGTTGCCTTTATAAAGCTTTAACTTAACCTCACCTGTAACATATTCCTGAGTGCTGTCAACAAATGCTGAAAGAGCTTCACGAAGCGGTGTATACCACTTGCCGTCGTAAACAAGCTCTGCAAATGTATTTGAGAGATTTAATTTATAGTGAAGAGTGTCCTTGTCAAGGCAAATCTCCTCAAGCTTTGAGTGCGCAGCATAAAGAATTGTACCGCCCGGAGTTTCATATACTCCGCGCGCTTTCATACCTACAAGACGGTTTTCAACAATATCTGTGATACCCACACCATTTCTTCCGCCAATTTCGTTGAGTTTTTTAATCATCTCAACGCTGTCAATTTCCTCACCGTTAAGTTTTGTAGGAACGCCTTTTTCAAATGATATTGTTACATACTCAGGCTTATCGGGAGCCTGCTCAGGAGATACACCAAGTTCCAAAAAGCCTTCCTTGTTATACATCGGTTCATTTGCAGGATCTTCAAGGTCAAGTCCTTCGTGGCTCAAGTGCCAGAGGTTCTTATCCTTTGAATAATTTGTTTCACGATTAATCTTAAGCGGAATATTCATTTTTTCCGCATATGCAATCTCCTCTTCACGCGATTTAAATTCCCATGTTCTCCAAGGAGCGATGATTTTCATATCGGGAGCATAAGCCTTGATAGCAAGTTCAAAACGAACCTGATCGTTTCCCTTGCCGGTACAACCGTGACAGATAGCGTCTGCACCTTCGGCCTTGGCAATTTCAACAAGTCTCTTTGCAATAATAGGACGTGCAAATGAAGTACCCAAAAGATATTTGCCCTCATAAACTGCTCCAGCCTTAATTGTCGGAATAACATATTCATCGACAAATTCCTTGTTTAAGTCCTCAATATAAAGCTTTGAAGCGCCTGTTTTAATAGCCTTTTCCTCAAGACCATCAAGCTCTGTGCCCTGACCGACATCACCCGAAACAGCGATAACCTCACAATTGTCATAATTTTCTTTAAGCCACGGAATGATAATAGAAGTATCAAGACCGCCTGAATATGCAAGAACTACTTTTTTTATTTTATTGTCAGCCATTTTAAACTCCTCCAAAATTAAAATTCAAATTGTTACTATTACATTATACACTCTGTTTTAAAAAAATCAAGTGTTTTTGAATAAATATTCAAAATTTTTTCAGCACTGGCAAAATATCTTTAGAATAGTTGTTTTTTGCTGTTTATTCGCTTTATCAGCCATATTTTAAGCCTAAAAATTTCAGTTTACGCTTATTATTTTCTAAAAATGCATATATTCATAAAAAATGAATATTCATTTTATGCATTTAAATATGCATAATAATGAATATTTTTGTGTATATACTGAATAATATTCATTTCATTATAAATGCAGCAGAAAAATTTTTAAACCGTCAATTGAACAATTAAAGGAAATCTGATATACTAAGTCAGAAACAAAAATCATATTGTATTATGAAAGGATGATTATATGTCAGTATTCAGGGAGATATCAGCAAAAGAAATTACAGAAAATATATTTAAGCTTATAGGCGACGACTGGGCACTTGTAACAGGCGGCACCAAAGAAAACTTTAACACTATGACAATCAGCTGGGGAGGAGCAGGAATTATGTGGGGAAAACCATGTGCATTTACCTTTATCCGTCCCCAACGATACACGTTTGAGTTTATGGAAAACAACGAATACTATACAATGAGCTTTTTTGACGAAAAATACAGAGATGCTCTGAAATTCTGCGGCTCAAAAAGCGGCAGAGACTATAACAAAGCGAAAGAAACCGGACTTACTCCTGCCTTCACCGAAAACGGAGCCGTATATTTTGAAGAAGCAAAACTTGTACTTGTATGCAAAAAAATGTATGCACAGTCGCTTAATGAAGACAGCATAACAGACGGTGACGGTGTAAAAAAGTGGTACAATGATGATTATCATAAAATGTATATAAGTGAAATTACAAAAACTCTTATAAAAGAATAACATCAATACAAATAACGGGCTGTCTCACTAAGAAAACGTGAGACAGCCCATTTTGCATTAAATATTTACACTTAAAGCAAATTAATCAATCTTCAGTATACAGATTTAAATAAATTTAATATCCCCAACGGTCAAAAAATCTGACATCCTGATATGTAAGTATATAATTCTGACTTTCATGAAATGCACTCTGCACAAGCAGCGGATTATACATATACATAATTCTGTGCTGAACAGCATCGTGATTTTCGTCAAAAATATATCTGACCGCCTGTTTGCATTCTTCGTTTGATCCTATGTCTGTTCTTCCTGTATAGTGGCAGTCATCAATAACCGACTGAACACTTGTATAACCGTCAAAACAAATTGCATTTTTTACTGCCTGCGCAATAAGCGCCGCTCCGATAAAGCCACCCGAACCGAACTCTCCCATACAAAGTCTTTCAAGCAGATCCCTGTCATAATCTGAAAGCGTGACTTTTCCACAGGCATATGTATCATCCGGATTATCTATTGCAATAAGGTAACCGGCATTCCACTGAGCCTGATAATCCGCAGGATGTTCCGGCGGAATTGCAGTGGCATATACAACTGTCTGCTCTGTTGTCGCTGCAGCGGTTGACTTTTCAGGAGCTTTAGTCGTCTTTTTTGTCGCTTTCTCAGCCTTTGTGCCATCAGTCTCTTTCGGCTGTGTTTCCGAAGCAGCCGACGCTTCAGTGAATTGCTGTGTTGCTGCTATATCCGGAATATTTGGATTCACGCGTACATCCGCCATGGCCATATCAGCTGTTGATTCACCGGCACTTATGATACTATTTGTAAAAACTGTTTGAATTACAATAAAAACTGACAGCAGAACAAGTATAACCGAAAGAATCATATTTATCCTTTTTTTAAAAAAATTCAGCATATATCTCACCCGAATACCAATCAGTATGATTCAGCTTATATTTTAGCATATGATATTTTTATTTTCAACTTGTATCTTTTAGAAAAATATATTTTTCAAAAAACTTAAAAATAATATAAAAATAAAACAATTCAACGCTGCATACAATCCCGTCAGACAACTTATGTTAACCGACACCCATTTTCTTTAAATAATTCCCTGTAAAATAAAGAATGCCGACAACAAGCCGGCATAATCTCTATATTTTTAGTTATTAACACATAAATCTGATAAACAAACCGCATTATGTGCAACTGAGAAAAAATCTTCGTCAGCCGAATGTATTATCGTTTTTTAAACAGCTCTAAAATACCTGCCGCTCACTTTTTCTGTATTTTGAAGGTGTAGTATCGTAATACATTTTAAATGCCCTGTTAAAATTTGAAATATTATTAAAGCCGGACATTCCCGCAATTTCGATAACAGGTGTATCTGTTGTTGCAAGCAGCATGGCGGCACGGTTGAGTCTAAGCTCATTAAGATAATTAACAAAAGTTGTATCCATAAGTTCTTTAAACAGATGCGATATGTAGTAACGGCTAAGTCCCGTTTTCCTTGCTATTATATCCAGTGTTATATTTTCACAAAAATTATTGTTAATATACTCTGTAATTCTCCTAAGCGCCCGATATTTTTTACCTTGTGTCTCGACATTAAAAATCTTAATAAGATCATTTGAAAAAAAGATATAGAAAATTTCATACATCTTACCGTGCACAAGCAGCTGAAAATACTCTCGTTTGTCAGTTTCAGCTGCAATCACTGTATTAAAACTGTCGAGCAATTGCCTGTAAAAAGTATCAGTCGGTGAAACTTTTGTAAACTGTGTACAGTTACCCGTAGAAATCCCCCTGATATAACTCTGAGGTATGTACTCCTGAGTAACCGAGTTAGGATTTGAAAGGTTAAGTAAAATAACCTCAACTACCGCATTTCCAAAGTTGTTAATCTTATACTTTTGATTTGGTGAGATAAAGTAGATATCACCCTTGTTTAACCGGTACGAGCTTGTAGCCATTTCAACTTTCATCGCACCTTCTCTTACGCAGGCAATAAGTACTTCGCTGTGGACATTCCACAAATCGTCAATAATCATTTCTCCGCAAACAACTCTGAATGCCGAACTAGATGCTGTTGCAGAACGCAAGAAATCAAAACTCATAATATCCCCCTCACTTTATAATAAAAATTTTGTCATCTTCTTACTTTATAGAAGAATATGGTGTTACAATAATAATATTTTAGTCATAAAATGTCAATAATAATAACTGTTTTTCAAAAAATAATTACATTTCATCATAAAAAATTAAATAATAAAGATTCCACAAATCTTGACTTATTCACATGAATTTATGCATTTATATAAATATATTAAACTTTTACGGCAAAATTTCATTTTAAAAAAATTAGTAAATAAAAATTCAGAAAATAGTTTTTATATTTTAAAATCGAGGTGATACTAATTAAATCTTGCTGTTCATTTAATTATTAATAATTTTCAGAAACAGCCTCCAGCTGCTTTTTAAACTCATCTGCCGCCCGTTGAGGCGAAAGAATTTTCACTTTGCCTCTCAAACCGAACACCCATGCATAAAACTGGGGACTGAGCATAACCTTAACTGATACATAGAAAGCTGAGTCCGTTGCCTTTGAAACAAAAATATTGGTACCGAAACGATCGGCAATAACACCCACCATATCATTGTCAACTAAAAGTTTTACCGTAACCTGTTCGCCTCCGAACATCGAAAAAACGCTTTTTGAATAACCTGCAATATCAAGTTTATCAAAGACTATTTTTCCGTCGCGTAAATCATTTGTTACTTCTATATCATCCATTTTATCCACACGATAATGCTTTATCATTTCTGCATTTTTGTCATAGGCGATCATATAGTAGTTTTCATCCTCCCAGCACAAAGCCCAAGGTGAAACCGTATACAACGCACCTTCTTTTTTCTCTTTTTTTACTATTCTTTCCGCTGTCTCAAAATTCAGTTCCCATTTATAGTATTTAAATGATATCTGTTTATCATTTGAAATAGCGTTGTGTATATTATCGACATTATAATATATTTTTTCATTCACTGTTTTGACTCTGTTCGATACATAAACCTGGCGCTGCAGCTGTTTGCCTTCATATATACTGACAAGGCCCTCAAGCTTTTTTATCAAGGTAAGGCTTTTTTTGTGTGTTATAAACTTTGAACTTTGAATTGCATCTACAAGCAGTTTAAGCTCCGGCATTTCAAAATCACGGGTTCCTACATAATATCTTACAGTGGAGCTTTTTGTACGGCATATATCCATACCGTAATTTTCGAGAACTTTTAAATCATCATAAAGACTTTTCCGTTCTGCCTTTATTCCGTATCTTTGCAGTTCAGAAATAATTTCAGCTATGGTAAGACCGTTATTTTCATCGGTCTTTTCAAGCATAATTTTTCTTAAACAAAGCAGTTTTTGTTTTTGCATTGAAGTTCTTGCCATACTATTTACTCCTTAAAGCTAACATATATACACACACCGGAACACAACAACTTTATAGTCAATAAATCAACCTGTACATACACCGTCTATCATGCTGCAACCGTACTTGCCAGTGCAACTACAAGCGGCATTGTTGCAATTGAAAGTATCGTTGTAGAAGCAACTATACTTACCGACAACTCCGTATCACGATTATATTTTGCAGAGAACATAGTTGTCGTTGCTGCTGTGGGTGCAGCACATGCAATAACAAAAGCAACCAAAATCGTACTTTCAACCTTAAACAATGCCATTATAAATGTTGCAATAATGGGAATCCCCACAAGTCTTACGCCCATTGCTGCATATGCTCCTGCATCTGTAAAAGCCTTTCTGAAATCAGCTTGTGAAAGGTAAAAACCTATAATCAGCATGGGCAGCGGAGTGTTGAGTGCAGCAAGATAATCAACGGGCTGACTTATTATGTACGGCAAATCAATTCTGCACACAAAAAGAACAACAGCAGCGAATACTCCCGCTATGCCGGGATTAAAAATAAGTTTTTTTACTGACATCTGTTTTCTGTCCCCGCTCATAGACACAAGACCATAAGTCCACACAAACACATTAAACACTGCTACAAAAATTGATCCGTAAAACCAACCGTCATCCCCCAGAATTGCTTTTTGCAAAGGCAGCGACATGAATCCGCAGTTTGAAAACACGGTGCCAAACCCCAGCACCCTATTCCTGCTTTCATCTTTGTCATGAAAAATTAATTTTGTAAACAAGATTGATCCAGTAAAAATCAAAGACGCACATAAAACAGCAATAAAAATACTGCCGAGAAGTTCAAAAGTAAATTCCCTTTGAAATGCAGAAATCATTACACATGGGGTTACTACGTACAGTACTATATCAGTTATCCGCTGTGAGGAGGATTCGGTAAGAAGCCCCTTTTTTCCGCACAAAAATCCCACCGCAATTAATACAAACAATACAAGTACCTGCTGTGCAATTACCAAAAAATTATTTAACACAAATTATACTTCCTTTAAAAAAGTTTTCATAATGCATATTTTATCACACCTATTAATTTTTTTCAATTTTCACTTAGCAACTTGAAATAAAGCATCTCCAAAAAACGACATTATGCACAAAGCACAACCATAATTATAGTGCAATTTCACCAATCGCTCTTTCTTTTTTGGGCAAATATGTACTAACTGCCGAAATTTTATATACTTTGTTGACATTTATTTTTTCAAAATGTATAATACATATTAATAAGAAAACATCATGTCAATTGCAATATTCTATTATCTTTGAAAGAAGGAATCTACCTATGGCAACAACAAAGAAAGCAACAGCAAAAACAGCTGACGCTGTAAAAGAAACAGAAACAAAAAAGACTGCTGCATCTGCTAAGAAAACAACAGCTGCCAAAAAAACAGCTGAAACTGCTGTTGAGAAAAAGGCTCCTGTAAAGAAAGCTCCTGCCAAGAAAGCAGTTCCAAAGAAAGTTGCTCCAAAGAAACCTGCCGAAACAAAAGTAAACTTTTTTGTTGAGTTTGGCGGCGCTCAGGTTTCTGTTGAAGATGTTATTAACAATGTGAAGACTACACTTGGCAAAGAAGCAAAGGAAATTTCAGTTTATCTTAAACCCGAGGAAAGCAAAGCCTACTTTGTAGCTGACGGTGAAGAAAAAGAAATGGATGTTTTCTTCTGCTGATTTTTTAGACAATCATTCTAAAAGCTGACCGGTTTGGTCAGCTTTTTGTTTTATATTAAAATATTTGCAAACAACAAGGCTTTATATTCGGGTAATATCCGGCAGTATCACAAAACCCGACACAATGTTTTGTTTCTTTTTTATTCTTTCTGTTAAAGCCATTTTAAATTTATAACATTAATTTGGCACATACTTGAAACACTGAAATACAAATGCAACCAATTATAACATTTATGTAAACAACAGTTGATTGAAATTGCTGATTTTACATAGTATAATTGCACACAAAGGAGATACGAAAAATATGATTGGTATGAATTTAAAATATCTTCGCAAGAAACACAGATATTCTCAGGAAGACATTGCGGAAAAACTTAATGTATCAAGGCAGTCCGTGGCAAAATGGGAAAATGAAGAAAGTCTGCCCGATGTTATAAAATGCATAGAACTGGCACGGCTTTTTGAAACTACTGTGGAAATGCTGATGATATGTTCATTTGAGGATATTGACATATCATCTGAAAACGAACAAGAATCTGACGACGGCAAATATGTTTTCGGAATTGTAAAGGTAGGAGAAAGAGGTCAGATAGTTATTCCCAAGCTTGCCAGAAAGGTGTTTGACATTAAATCCGGTGACAGAATGCTCGTTCTTGGCGACAAGACAAGAGGCATTGCAGTTGCAAAAATCAAGGGATTATTTTCAAAAGACTTTAAGTAATTAAGAAAGGAAAGCAATATGTATGCAATAAAAGCCGAAAAACTCACCAAAATGTATAAAGACAAAATTGCCGTAAACTCACTTGATTTGACCGTAAATAAAGGTGAACTCTATGCTTTGCTGGGTGTAAACGGCGCCGGCAAATCTACAACAATAAAAATGCTCTCAACTCTTATCCCGCCCACAAAAGGAGACGCCTTTTTGCTTGATAAAAGCATTGTCAGTAACAGCCGCAGTGTAAAAGAAATCATCGGTGTTTCCCCCCAGGAAACTGCTGTCGCACAAAACCTTACCGTAAAAGAAAATCTTGAACTGATGGCTAAAATCTACGGCTTTAATAAAAAAGCTGCAAAGGAAAAGTCTGAGCTGATAATTGAACAGTTCGATTTAGCAGAAATTGCAAAAAGCAGAGCAAAAACTTTATCCGGCGGATGGCAAAGACGGCTAAGCATCGCCATGGCGCTGATTTTCGAACCTAAAATACTGTTTCTTGACGAGCCTACGCTCGGACTTGATGTTCTGGCACGGCGTGAACTTTGGGCTCACATAAAAAAACTTAAGGGTAAAATAACAATAATTTTAACTACCCACTATATGGAGGAAGCCGAGTCGCTTTCGGACAGAATAGGAATAATGGCCAAAGGAATGCTTAAAGCACAAGGCACTGCAAGTGAGCTTAAAATGCTTGCAGACACTGATAATTTTGAAGAAGCATTTGTAAAGCTTGCAGGAGAGGGAATTTAGTATGAGATTTATGACATTTGCATCACGGAATACAAAAGAAATCCTGCGTGACTTACTTACTCTTTTTTTCGGGCTGGGATTTCCGCTTGTGCTTTTATTTCTGCTTTCAGCAATAAACTCAGGCATTCCTAAAGAAGCACAAAATGCAACCGTATTGTTTCAGATTCAAAATTTAGCTCCAGGTATAACGGTATTCGGACTAAGTTTTATTTCACTGTTTTCAGCAATGCTTATATCAAAAGACAGAACCACCAGCTTTATGATGCGCCTTTTTACTTCTCCGCTTAAGGCTCGTGAGTTCATATTGGGATATACTCTTCCGCTTATCCCAATGGCCGTTGCACAAACATTAATCTGCTATACGGCATCACTGTTTTTAGGACTCATGTTTAGTATTAATATTCTTATTGCAGCAATAGTAAACATCCCCATAACAATTGTGTTTATTGCCGTAGGATTGCTGTGCGGAACTGTTCTTAACGACAAAGCTGTGGGAGGCGTCTGCGGAGCACTGCTTACAAATCTTTCTGCATGGTTTTCAAACATATGGTTTGATACATCACTCATAGGCGGATGGTTTGAGAATCTTTCAAACATTCTCCCGTTTGCTCATGCCGTAAATGCCGCCAGAAATGCAATAAACGGAAATTATTCTGACATTATGCCAGATCTTATATGGGTAATTGCATATGCTGCAATACTACTTACTGCGGCAGTAATTGTATTCTCAGCAAAATTGAAAAGGAATAAATAATGAATAAATATTTCATGACAGACAAACCCCGTTATCATCTTGTTGACTCCATGAGGGGATTTGCTCTTATAAATATGATTGCGTATCATTTGATTTACGATATACTTGTTATCTTTTGCTTAAACAGCAGTTGGTGCTTTCAGCCGCTTACTATAGTTTGGGAAAGATTTATCTGTATTTCGTTTATACTAATCTCGGGAATCGCTTTTAACTTTTCAGATAACGGATACAAAAACGGTATAGTACTGAACTTGTTGGGTTTTGCAATTACCGCAGTAACAGCGCTTATACTACCCGAACAGGCTGTATGGTTCGGCATTCTGAATTTTTTGGGATGTGCAGTGATACTTTTGCAAACCGGCAAACCATATATTAAAAAAATTAATCCTGTTTTCGGACTTGCAGTATCCGTTATACTGTTTGCTTTAACATATGGCATACCTCAAAAATATATTGGAATTTTTACATTAAAGCTATTAGACCTGCCCGACACAATGTACAGTTTCAAATGTCTGTCATTTCTAGGCTTTAAATCAGCGGATTTTCATTCATCTGATTATTTTCCCATTATCCCGTGGATTTTTATGTTTGCTGTCGGTTATTTTGTCTGGCGTCTTATCGAAATTTTACATGTTAAACAGTTTTTCATGCTAAAAATACCTGTGCTTAATACAATGGGTAGATACAGCCTGTGGATATATCTTTTACATCAGCCGCTGATTATGGGAATACTAATGATTATAATGCGAAAATAAAAATTCAATCTCTCAATAATTAATTGACAGTTAATAGTCTTCATAGTAAAATAATGATAAGATTTTGTACGGAGGCAATACTATGGGTAAGACAGGCAGAGGATTGAAATTATTTGTCGGAGCAATTATGATGCTGAGCGGAATTGTTACAGCAGGAACGGTCGCACTTTTGCTTTATATATCTATCTGCATGAAGAGCAGTATGTTTTTCAATGCTGTGCTTGTAGTTGTTGCCGCAGTAGGTATAACTGAGATTATTAACGGACTAATAACTATTCTTAAATTAGATAAATCTTCTTCGCCAAAATGGTTTATAATCACAGACGTTATAATTATTGCGCTGACAGTATTGTCAATGTTCTTTTTGTTGGCAAAACCTGCAAATACGATACAAATTCTTTCAGGCATAATAGTGCCTGCCCTTCACATTTTGATTATGGCAATAACAGATTCCATCAAAGAAAACCAGAAACAATAATTACTAAAGGCTGTGCTCACAAACGGGCACAGCCTTAATTTTAGTTATGCAGGAATCATATTGATAATCCAGTTGTACAGCGGAACAAATACAATAGGCAAAAATATCGCCGGAACCATATTAGTAACCTTTAGTTTAGTAACTCCCATAATGTTAAGTGCAAGTCCTATAATAATAATATAACCCACGCAGTTCATCTCGTTTACTGCTGCTGTTGTTAGCAACGGCTCAAGCCAGCCTGCAAGCAGAGTAATTATACCCTGATATACAAGCACAAATACAGCAGAAAACAATACGCCTATACCCAGTGTACTTGCAAAAATCATAGCCGAAAAAAAGTCCATCGCCGATTTTGTAAACAGTACTGAACAGTCACCGTCAAGTCCTGCCTGGAGTGATCCGACTATTGTCATTGCCCCTACGCAAAAAAGAAGTGATGAAGACACAAATCCCTGTGCAACCGTTGAATTGCCATCGCCTCTGCTAACTTTGCGCTCTATGAATTTACCCGTACTGTTTATACGCTCGTCAAGGTCGGCAAGTTCTCCTATTATTGTACCGATAATCATTGAAATAACAGCAACAAGTGTGTTTTCACCGCACAAACATCCAGATATTCCGATAAACGCAGTAATCAGCCCGAGCGACTTAAAAACCGAATCTCCTACCCGCTTAGGAATCCCCTTTTTAAAAGCAATTCCGATTGCACCTCCTGCGAGCACGGTTGCTGTATTAACAAACGTTCCAACTAACCCAAACACTCTATCATCCCTTTATTAACAAATAAAATCCCTGCTCAACAGATTAGGGCGTATCTGAAAACAGAAAAATGACTGAAAATTTCGCTAAGGCGAGGTGAGTTCAAGTAAAAAAGCGCAGAAATACTGACGTATTTCGAGCATTTTTTACGATGAAATCACCCGTATTAGTAGAAATTGACAGTTTTTTTGAGTTTTCAGATAGCCCCTAGAATTCTTTTATAAAACCGCTTATTGCTTCAACTGTCTTTTTGCTTGCAAGTTCACAAAATTTCACGAAATCCATTCCCTTATTTTCATCGAGATCATCGGATATTGCCCTAATAATTCCGTACGAAATATTATAGCTGTAACACACATGACCTATTGCCGCCCCCTCCATTTCACAGGCAAGGGCATCAAATTCTTTGTTGATTTTTACACGCTGTTTTCTTTCAGAAACAAACATATCGCCGCTTGCAATTGTTCCCTGTTCTACATTCGTACAGGGAAAATTTTTACATACATTAAAAAGAACATTAACAATATTTTTATCACATTCAAAATACATAATTTTTTTGTCAGGAAAAGAAACCTCACCCTGCTTGTCGCCCAATGCTGTTATGTTCATATCGTGCTCAACAGCTTTTGTTCCAACAACAATATCCCCTATGCTTACAAGGGGTGACAAGGCCCCGGCAACTCCGCTGTTTATAACAGCCTCAGGATTATACTTTTCAATTAATACTACCGCACACATTGCAGCATTAACCTTTCCCACACCACAAACAACAACGGCAATTTCCCTGCCGTAAATTGTACCCGTAGTAAATTTCATGCCGGCAATATCCTCAGTTGCCTTATTTTCTGCAAGTGCGATTATTCCGTCGGCTTCAATCTGCATTGCACATATAATTCCAATCATCTCATCTTATCTCCTTTGCTGTTGTCTAAAATAAAAAGCAACATAAAGTCGCACCTAATCTGGGCAAACTATTTGATATTAAAAGTTATCTGTCTGATACATAATAATTGAGAGCGCCGCAAGCGGAGCGGTTTCCGCTCTTAAAATTCGCCTTCCCAGTGTTGCACGACAGCCGCCGCTGTTTACAATTAAATCAGCCTCACTCTGCTCAAATCCGCCTTCGCTGCCAATAAATATTCCTATAGATTCCGGCTTATCTGTCAGAATTTTTTTTACTGATTCTCCGCCCATCTCATAAAAGAAAATCGTTATGTCATTTTCCTTTGAAATTTCGGCGGCTTCCTTAAACAAAACACACGGACATACCTCGGGAATAACTCCGCGTCTGCTCTGCATTGCCGCCTGAAGAGCTATTTTTTGCCAGCGCTCCTGCTTTTTTGCAAGCGACTTTTTATCAGGACGCGAAACGCATCTCGCAGAAATCACCGGCACAATCCTGCTTACACCCAGCTCTGTACATTTCTGCACTATGTAATCCATCTTGTCTCCCTTTGGCAAAGCCTGATAAAGTGTAACAAAAACATCAGGCTCTTGTCCGCAAGGTTTTTCGGATATAATATCAACCGTTACATCATCGCCTGATATAGATGCAATTTTACATTCACACTGTGTTTTATCAGGGGTTACAAGAGTAATCTCTTCGCCGATTTTCATGCGCAGTACTTTTGAAATATGCTTTGCATTTTCACCGGTAAAAGTATATTGATTTGTACAGATATTTTGCTCAGTAAAAAACCATGCCATAAATAATCCTCTTCTAATTGCATATTTTACTAATAATATACCAAAAATCAAAAGTAATTGCAATAACAGCCGCCAGATGTTAAAATATCAATACTGCTATTATAAAACATCGGAGATGATTTTAATGATTACACTAACAGATATTGATGTCATTCAGCTGCTCAGAAAAAATCAGCTTGACGCCGATACCTTGCAGGAAAAAGTTGTCGCAAAGCTTAAGGCAAAAGGAATAAAGCTTTCAACTGCCGAAAGCTGTACCGGAGGACTTATAAGTGAAAGAATCACAGCCGTAAGCGGCTCAAGCGAAGTGTTTGACTGCGGTATATGTTCATATTCAAATGACATAAAACATAAAGTTCTCGGTGTCTCTGAAGAAACACTTTCAATACTTGGTGCTGTATCAGCTGAAACTGCCATGCAGATGGCTGAAGGAGTAAGAAAGCTTGCAGATGCCGATTTGGCAGTAAGCACAACAGGCATAGCCGGTCCGACAGGAGGAACGCCGGAAAAACCTGTAGGTCTTGTATTTTGCGGTATATGCACAAAAGACAAAAGTTACGCTATTAAACTGATGCTTGGTGGTAATATTAACAGGACAAATTCCAGGGGATATATAAGAAAACTAACTTCCGATGCAGTTTTGCTTACTATTTTGAGTATATTGTAGTATTGATGCAAATGTTTAAAAAAAACTTGTAAAAATTTAGTTTATGTGATAGAATTGTTTTGTTACTGTGGTGTTGTGGGGTATTTTTATGCCCAAATACCATAGCGTTAAAATTTAATATCCGTCAGAATGGAGTTGATTTTTATGGCTAGAAGCGCAGGAGTCCTTCTTTCGATTACTTCGCTTCCATCCCCCTACGGAATAGGCACCATCGGCAAAGAAGCCCGCAACTTTGCGGATTTCCTGAAAAAGTCGGGTCAGACAATCTGGCAAATACTCCCCGTTGGTCCTACAAGCTACGGTGATTCACCGTATCAGTCTTTCTCGGTTTACGCAGGCAACCCTTATCTCATTGACCTTGATACCCTTTGTGACGAAGGTCTTGTTACAAAAGAGGAAATAACAAGCTTTGACTGGGGTTCAAACGCTTTAGAGGTTGACTATGAAAAAATCTACAACAGCCGTTTTGAGGTTTTAAAGATTGCTTACAATAACTTCAAAAAAGGCGACCAGAAAGCATTTACTTCATTTAAGCGCAAAAACAGTAAATGGTTAAAGAATTATGCGCTTTATATGGCTGTTAAGAAAAGTTTTGATATGATTTCCTGGACCGAATGGCCCGATGAAGAAATCAAAATGCATGAGGAAGCAGCAATAAAGCGTTATGAACGCAAATTTAAAAATGAAATTGATTTCTGGAAGTTTATTCAGTTTAAATTTTATGAACAGTGGGAAGCTTTCCGCGCTTACGTAAACAGCCTTGGCATACGCATTTTGGGTGATATGCCGATTTATGTTGCAATGGACAGCGCAGACACATGGGCAAACCCCGAGCTGTTCCAGCTTTATGACGACGGAGATCCTATAGCAGTTGCCGGATGTCCTCCCGATTACTTCTCAGAAACAGGTCAGTTATGGGGTAACCCGCTGTATGATTGGGAATACCTTGAGCAAACTGATTATGAATGGTGGTTTGAGCGTGTTAAAGCTGCCTCAAAGCTTTTTGACATCACTCGTATTGACCATTTCAGAGCTTTTGCAAGTTACTATTCAATTCCGTATCCTGCTGAAAACGCTGTTCACGGAGAATGGATTGAAGGTCCCCGTATTAAATTCTTTGAAATGATGGAAAATGAAATCGGCAAGATTGATATCGTTGCAGAGGATTTGGGAACGCTTACACCTGATGTAACCGAACTTATGAATCAGACAGGCTACCCCGGAATGAAAGTCTTGGAATTTGCATTTGACAGCGGAGAGGAAAATGACTATCTCCCCCATAAATATACGGAAAACTGTGTTGTTTACACAGGCACTCATGATAACGACACCCTGATAGGCTGGCTTGAAACAGCAAAGCCCGAGGATATAAACTTTGCAAGAAACTACTGCAATATGCCTGAGGATGAACCGTTTAACTGGGGGCTTATCCGTACGGCTTACGAAAGCAAGGCTGATATGGCAATTATACCCATGCAGGATATTCTGGGTCTGGGCACAGAGGCAAGAATGAATATTCCGTCAACTTTAGGCGGCAACTGGGTATGGCGTCTTGACAGCGAAGCTCTAACAGATGAGCTTGCAGATAAATTAAAAACTATGTCTGAAAATAGCGGACGACTGGAGGATTAAATAATGGGTAATATAATGGAAAAGCTTGAACTCACAGCTAAATCAATGTACTGCAAAAAGGTTGAAGAGCTCACTCCTTCCGAACTTCATCTTTCTCTTGGTAAGGCTGTAATGGGCGAAATCGCTGACAAATGGGCAGCAAGCAAAGCTAAGCATAACAGCGAACGCAGAGCTTACTACTTTTCGGCTGAGTTCCTAATGGGCAGAATGATGTACAACAACCTTTACTGTCTCAACATTCTTGAGGATGTTAAGAAAATGCTCAAGAAAAAAGGCGTTGACATCAATGTATTTGAGGAAATCGACGACGCAGCTCTGGGCAACGGCGGTCTTGGCCGTCTTGCAGCTTGCTATCTTGACAGTGCTGCAACCCAGGAGGTTCCACTTGACGGTTACGGCATCCGTTATAAATACGGTCTCTTTAAACAGCTTATAGAAGACGGCTATCAGGTTGAGGTTGCCGACAACTGGCAGAAATTTGAAGATCCATGGTGCATTCGTTGCGAAGATGAAGCTGTAACTGTTTCATTCAAAGATCAGACTGTAAAGGCCGTTCCTTATGATATGGCAGTTATTGGATGCAAAACAGACAACATTAACACACTTCGCCTTTGGCAGGCAGAAGCTGTTGATGATTTTGATTTTACTGCATTTAATAATACAGAATATGACAAGGCTGTTAAGGAAAAGAACGATGCTGAAAACATCTCAAAAGTTCTTTATCCAAACGACAATCAGTATGAAGGCAAAGTTCTCAGACTAAAGCAGCAGTATTTCTTCTGCTCTGCTTCACTTCAGGATATCATGCGCCGCTACAAAGCTAAACACGGCAATGATTTCAGCTTCTTTGCTAAAGAAAACGCTATTCAGCTTAATGATACACACCCTGTATCATGTGTTCCCGAACTTGTAAGACTTATTATGGCTGAGGGACTCAATTTTGACGAGGCATTTGAAATAGCAAGAAAAACCTGCGCATATACTAACCACACTGTACTCGGCGAGGCTCTTGAAAAATGGCCTGCTGATCTCATGACACAGGTTATTCCTGAAATTTATCACATTATCTGCCTTATTGCAAACAAGTGTCAGGAAGAGCTTACCGCAAAAGGCATTAGCGAAGATATGAAAGCTAAAATGCGTATTATTGACGGCAATGTTGTTCATATGGCAAGACTTGCAACATATGCAGGAACTTATGTAAACGGTGTTGCCAAGCTCCACACGGAAATTCTTAAGGATGATGTTCTTAAAGAGTGGTATCAGGTATATCCGGAAAGATTCCAGAACAAGACAAACGGCATTACTCAGCGCCGCTGGCTTGGTCTGTGCAACCCTGAGCTTTCTGCTCTTATTACAGAAAAGGTTGGCTCTGACGCTTGGCTTACAGACCTCTCTCTTCTTTCAAAGTTAAATGATTGCATGGATTCAAGAACAATTACAAAGTTCAACAACATCAAGAAGAAAAAGAAAGTTCAGCTTGCCGAATATATTAAGAAGATGGATGGCTATGACATTAACCCTGATTCAATCTATGATGTTCAGGTTAAGCGCCTTCACGAATACAAGAGACAGCTTTTGAACGCTTTCTCCATTATGACAATCTACTTCAGATTAAAAGACAAGAAGCTCACAAACTGGACTCCTACAACATTTATTTTCGGTGCAAAGGCTGCTCCCGGTTATGCAAGAGCTAAGGCAATCATTAAGTACATCAACGAGATTGCTGATCTTGTAAACAACGATCCCGATACAAAGGATCTTCTTCAGGTTTACTTTATATCAAACTATAATGTATCCTATGCAGAAAAGATTGTTGTTGCTGCTGATATTTCTGAACAGACTTCAACAGCAGGTCTTGAAGCTTCAGGTACAGGTAACATGAAATTTATGCTCAACGGTGCAGTTACTCTCGGCACATATGACGGTGCAAATATCGAAATTGCAGAGTGTGCAGGCGAAGAAAACGAATATATCTTCGGTGCAAGAGTTGAGGATATTGAAAGACTTAAGGCAGAAGGATATAATCCTAAGGCTCTTTATGATGCTAATCCTGAAATTAAAAGAGTTATTGATACTCTTATTGACGGTACTTTTGATGACGACGGCGCACAGGGCGAAGGCAGCTTCAGAGAACTTCATGACGCACTTCTTAAGGGCACATCATGGCAGGTTGCTGACCATTACTTCCTTATCTATGACCTTCCTCTCTACGTTGACGCAAAAATCAAGGCAAATGCAGACTATGCTAACCGCAAAGAATTTGGCAAAAAGTGCCTCATGAATGTTGCTAACGCAGGAAAATTCTCTTCTGACCGTGCTATTGTTGAGTACGCTAAGGAAATCTGGCACACAAGCTACAAAAAGTAATTATTATCTACCAAAATTTAAAGGGTATGACTTAATCGAATTAAGTCATACCCTTTTTGTTATTTATCACATTCTATACTTTGAATCTTCTGATTCATTTTATTGGCTTCTTTTTTATAATAAAAATAAAAACCCAAATAAACTATAAAAGAAATAATAATCATTAACACAAAAGAAATTGCCATTGTAATAAAGCCTTGATTTATCGGAATCCAGCCTGCTATAAGAGAAATTGGAATATATATCGCAAAAGCAATCCCCAAGTGAATAAATATCTTTATCGGCTGAGATAACCTTTCACTGTCATAAACAACCGTCGGCACGGAAAAGCCAAGTCCGACAACAGCAGAACAAATCACATAATTTATAAACTCCTGTTGGGAAATTGTACTGAGAAACTTGGGATTGATTATAACTCCTACAAATAAAATCATGGTTAAAACCGTAAAACCCCAGCTTATTCCAATTGCAATTTTGCTAATTATTTTTCTCATAAAAAACACTCCTTATAAACCTAAATATTTTTTAAAATCAGGAAGGTATTTTCGTGAAATGCAGTCCTTGCTGCCGTTTTTCAGCACTATGCACATCATGCCGAAACTCGGCTCTACACAATAAATTTGCCTGAGATTTATTATCGTTGACTTGGAGATTCTCATAAAATTTTTGCCAAGCTCTTTTTCAAGCTGATACAAACGTTTTGAAGATTTGTATCTCTTCTTCTCGCAGTAGACTACAGTATGATCATTTTCAACACGTACCATAAAAATCTCCTCCGGCTGCAAAACCGTTATGCGCTCATTATCGGATACCGTAATATATGGATTTTCCTTTTCAAAAAATGAAATAGCATTTTTAACATCCTCTGTTACCGATGATGCATATATAACAGCATACGGCTCAGATATTTCCGATGAAATTTTTAATTCTACCCTCAAGTAAATCGACTCCTTTCATTTATTCTGTAAGCATATTATATATATTAACAAAGCATTTGTCATTATATTGGGGGTAAGTGGAACAATATAAGCGGCAAAATACAGAAATAACGCCCCTAAATGATGCAAAGCTATACAGATTTTACAACTGTCTTGCCGGATTACAAGTTGCGGAATTATTTATATTAACATAATCTAAAGTTAAATCTATGGCATTGTGTTCAGTCCCGGCATACAGTTAAACATTATAAAAAATCAATTTCCCTGCCAAATTCATACAAACAAAAAAGACTATATCAAAACAAATAAAGCTTTGATACAGTCTGCTTTGTCAGCAATACTCAACACCAGCAAAAAAATGATAATACTAATGCAAAAGCAAATTGTAAATTTTACAGGTTTACAATTCAGCATTTCAGAAAATCAAAGTTTCATGCCGTGTTAAATACTTTTTAGTTATACTCAAGTGTTTTAAAATATTATTATGATTCCTTTTTTAGCTCTGTACGCTTAATTTTTCCGCTGACGGTCTTGGGAAATTCGTCAACAATTTCAAGAATCTGAATCCATTTATAACTTGCCATGCGTTTGTTACAAAAAGTCTTTATCTTATTTTCCAAATCTTTGTCATGCGGTGTGCCGTCTGTCATTTTTACAATAGCCTTTATAGCCTGTCCTCTGTCATCATCAGGAACTCCGATTACTGCACATTCAAGCACATTTGGGTACTGCATTATAACATTTTCAACTTCAAACGGGCCCACACGAAAACCTCTTGTTTTAATAAGATCATCGGCTCTTCCAACGTACCAGAAGTAACCGTCCTTATCCCTGTATGCAGTGTCTCCTGTGTGATAAACACCGTTTGTCCATACCTTTTCATAGAGCTTTGCATTATTATAGTAGGAAATAAAAATACCATGCTGCGGTTTATCTTTGGGCGGATAAACTACAATTTCGCCTACCTCATCTGTACCGAGTTCTTTTCCGCTTTCATCAACAATATGAACATCATACAGCGGAGTTGGTTTGCCCATAGATCCGGGTTTTGCAACAGTATTCTTAAGGTTTGCAAGCATAAGCACAGATTCAGTCTGACCAAAACCCTCCATAAGATGAATCCCTGTCTGCTCATATACCTTGTCAAACACTTCATTATTAAGAGCTTCGCCTGCCGTTGTAAGATGTACAAGTGAACTTAAATTATATTTATTCAATCCTTTTTTGACAAAATATCTGTAAACAGTCGGCGGTGCACAGAATGTAGTTACCTTGTATTCTTCCATAATACGCAGCAGCTTACCCGGAGAAAATTTATCGAAATCATAAACCATTACACCTGAACCGCAAAGCCACTGACCGTAAATTTTTCCCCATGAGGCTTTTGCCCAACCTGTTTCGGCAACTGTAAGATGAAGTCCTCCCTCCTGTACACACTGCCAGTATTTTGCAGTAATAATATGCGCAAGAGTGTATATATGATTATGTTCAACTGCCTTGGGGTAGCCTGTTGTTCCTGATGTAAAATAAATCATTGCCGGTTCCGCAGCCTTAGTATCAACTCTGTCGAATACATCGCTTGCCTCTTCCACTTCCGCTGTAAAATCAACTGCCCCAAAAACATATCGGCGCGGAACAAAAACGGTATTTAATGTATTCGCCTGAGAGGCTACTGCAAGTACATCCTCCGCTGTATTTCCGTCAGGAGTACATATGGCAGCATTTATGTTAGCAGTATTAACTCTGTATGCAATATCACTTTGTGTAAGAAGATTTGTTGCAGGAATCATAATGGCACCAAGCTTATGAAGTGCAGGCGCTACATACCAGTATTCGTAATTTCTTTTCAAGATAACAAGTACTTTATCTCCCTTTTTTATACCGTACTTTTTAAACACATTCGCGGCTTTATTGCTTAGTCTGCCAATATCAGAAAACGTAAATGTTTTTTTATCCCGGTTTTCGTTTGTCCATGCTATTGCCCTTTCATCAGGCGCAAGCTCTGCAAGTTTGTCAACTACATCGTAACCAAAATTATAGTTATCGGCAAAATCAAGTTCAAAATCAACAAGTCTTCCGTTCTCGTCAAGTATTTCCTTGCAAAAGTTTTTATATAACTGCATTTTATGCCATCCTTTTATTTTTAATTATTTCTAAATTATATTGTATAACAATATACCTTTGTTGCACAACCCTATAAATTATGAAAAAACAAATGGAAATTAATACAATTATTCACGGCGGGCATATATCAATCCATTTATGGATTAACAGCACGTTTTTAATTCATTTTTGGATTAAAAGCATTTAATTAAAATTCATAACAATATAAAAATACAAAAGCCGCCGTTCGCATAGCTGTAAAATAATAACAGCATAATTTTGTTTTTTTCTTGCAATAAAGCTGATATGATATTATAATAAATAATAAAATGTTTTACAAAAATACAAACCCGACAATAATCAGTTTATGTTTAAATAAGGTGATAAGATGAAAAGCTATCGCAAAGAATTATGGTTTAATGCTCCAAAGCGGCGTCAAATTATACGCATTACCGAAGATGTTCAATCTGCAATTGATGAAAGCGGTATCAAAGAGGGACTGGTACTTGTAAATGCGATGAATATTACGGCATCTGTATTTATTAATGATGATGAAAACGGACTTCATTCCGACTATGAACGCTGGCTGGAAAAGCTGGCACCTGAAAAACCGTACAATCAATATGCACACAATGGATTTGAAGATAATGCTGATGCTCATTTAAAGCGCACCGTTATGGGACGGGAAGTGGTATGTGCCATAACAAACGGCAAACTTGACTTTGGAACATGGGAACAGATTTTTTATTACGAGCTTGACGGTATGCGCCGCAAGCACGCTTTAATTAAGATAATCGGAGAATAAGTAAGGAGTAGTTTTATGAGGATAGTTGTTCTTGCAGGAGGACTCAGCACAGAAAGGGATGTGTCTATTTCATCAGGCTCACTTGTTGCAGATGCACTTCGCAAAAAAGGCCATGATGTTGTTCTCTTGGATGTTTTTACGGGATACGAAGAAAATATCTGTGATATTGACGCACTGTTTAAAAACAATTACAGCTTTACAACAAATAAAAGCGTCGGCAAAACTATTGCTGACATCTGCGAGGTTAAGGAAAACCGGCTTGATAAATCAGACCGTTTCATAGGTACAAATGTTATTGAGATATGCGGAGAAGCCGACATCACGTTCCTTGCGCTTCACGGTGGAGAGGGCGAAAACGGACAACTGCAGGCTGCCCTCGATTTACTTGGTATTAAATACACCGGTTCAGGATACCTTGGATCTGCCCTTGCAATGAATAAGGGACTTACAAAAAGTGTATTTATTCAAAACAATATCAATACACCAAAAGGCAAATTGTACAAAAGCATGGAGGACGCACTTAACTGGAACTGCTTTCCATGTGTTGTTAAACCCTGTTCCGGAGGCTCCAGCGTAGGCATTGCCAAAGCTGAAAACCCTGATGATTACAGGGCTGCCGTTAAAGAAGCCTTTGAATTTGAAAATGAAGTTGTGGTAGAACAATTCGTATCCGGCAGAGAATTTTCCATCGGTATTCTTGGCGGAAAGGCACTGCCCCCAATTGAGATTGCCCCAAAATCAGGAATGTATGATTATGCCGCAAAATATCAGGCAGGCGCTACAGTTGAGACCTGTCCTGCCGACATAGACACTGAAACAGATGAAAAATTACGCACAGCAGCTGTTGAGGCATATAACGCACTGCACCTTGAAAGCTATGCAAGAGTTGACTTTTTACTTGATAAGGACGGTCTTACATATTGTCTTGAAGCAAACACTCTTCCGGGTATGACACCTACAAGCCTGCTTCCCCAAGAAGCTGCCGTTGAAGGATTGGAATACGCTGATTTGTGCGAAAAAATAATTGAAATTTCACTGCAAAAATACAGCAGTTCAAAATCTGAATTTTAGTATTATAACGGAGATAATATGAAGCACTTTACACTTGAAGAAATTGCCGTTGCCTGCGGCGGAAAGTATGTCGGCGATGAACATCTTAAACATACTGCAATCACCTCTGTGGAGCGTGACAGCCGTATGATAAAAAAAGGCAGTCTGTTTCTTGCTATTAAAGGCGAGCGTGTTGACGGTCACAATTATATTGAAAAATGCTACGATATGGGCGCAGTATGCGCAATTTGCGAAAAAGAAATTAAAAATGCGTCAAAGCCTTATATTCTTGTAAATTCCACGCTTGAAGCAGTCAAGGCCGTAGGAAAGGCTTACAGAAATAAGTTTGATATTCCTATTATCGGAGTATCGGGCAGTGTAGGAAAAACATCTACAAAAGAAATGCTCTATTCAGTGCTTTCACAAAAATACAAAACTCACAAAACACAGGGAAATTTGAACAATGAGCTGGGAGTACCGCTCACATTGCTTTCAATGCCAGAAGATGCACAGGCTGCTGTTATTGAAATGGGCATTTCCGATTTTGGAGAGATGACGCGTCTTTCTGATATGGTACAGCCGACAATCTGCGTGCTGACTGTTATAGGTGACTGTCATCTCGAAAATCTTGGCGACAGGAACGGAGTTTTAAAGGCAAAAACAGAAATGTTTGCCAGTGCACGCAGTAATGCCGAATACATACTAAACGGTGATGATGACAAGCTATACACAATAACACAAGTAAAAGGTAAGAAACCCATTTTCTTTGGATTTGCCGCTGACAATGATTATCATGCTGAAGATATTGAAAATAACGGAGAAGGCGGCATCAGCTGCACAATTTGCTTTGAAAGCACACGTCTTTCTGTTACAATTCCCGCAATAGGTAATTATATGGTCAGCAATGCCCTTGCAGCCGTGGCTGTTGGAAAATTACTTGGACTCAGCAATGATCAGCTTATTAAGGGAGTTGAAAACTACAAAACCGTAGGCAGCCGCGCAAATGTGATTAATACAAATAATCTAAAAATTATAGACGACTGCTACAATGCAAATCCTACCTCAGTAAAAGCATCTATTGATACTCTGTGTAATTTCACAGGCAGAAAAGTTGCTGTACTGGGGGATATGAAAGAACTGGGTATCGATGAAAAAAAGCTTCACTTTGACACTGGAGAATATGCAAGATTGAAGGGCATTGATCTTATTATTGCAGTAGGACCTCTTGCAAAAGAACTTGCAAAAGGAGCAAACGGCATATGGTACAAGGACATTGAAAGCGCAGAAAGCGCACTCACAAGCCTTTTGCACAAAGGTGATGTTGTACTTGTAAAAGCATCACATTCAATGGAATTTGAAAAAATAACTGCATTTTTAAAACAAATGTAAAAATAAATTGTTGACAAACCTAAAAAAAATACATATAATATTAGCAATAGTTTAAAACCTATGAACAGGAGTAGTAAGATTTTTTAATGTTTTCAGAGAGTCGGCGGATGGTGCAAGCCGATAACGGAGAAATTTCTGAATGGACTTGTGAGGGCGGACCGAAAGCTTAGGCGAGTAGTTTCCGACGGAGCTCAACCGTTACAGTGAGAAGCATATGTTAGTATGCTGTTAAAGCGGACGTTTATCGTCAATTTGGGTGGTACCGCAGAAGTTGTTTATCAGACTTTTGTCCCTTTGTGGGACAAAAGTCTTTTTTGTTTTTTGTACTAATACCCAATAAAGACTTTATAGCCGGTTTTATCGGATATTATTATCATTAGGAAAGGTTGGTGTAAATATGATTAAACCGTCTTATGAAAAGGTTTTAACCTTAAAGGATGATTACAGTGTTATACCCGTATACAAAGAAATTTACGCTGATATAGTCACTCCCATAACTCTTCTGAGAAAGATTGCGTGCAAATCAGATAAATTTTTTCTGCTTGAAAGCATAGAGGGCGGTGAAAAATGGGGCAGATATTCTTTTATCGGATTTGATCCCAAGGCACGACTATCTTATAAAGATAATGTTCTTACGGTTAAGGGCGAGAGAGAACGAATTGTTTATACCAACAAACCGTATGACGCAGTCCGTGAGTACCTTGCAAGCTATAAAACACCTCGTTTTGAGGATATTCCACCGTTTACAGGCGGTCTTGTCGGATACTGGGGCTATTCTATGATAGCATGTACTGAACCGACATTAAAACTAAAAAAAGACACTTCAAATGATTTTGACTTAATGCTTTTTGACAAGATAATTGCTTATGATCATCTCAGTCAAAAACTGACTATAATTGTCAATATGAAAACCAATGACCTGTTGAATCAGTATAATCAGGCAAAAAACGATATTGCAGCGATTGTTTCAATTATTAACGGCAATGATTCACTGCCCAAACTGAAAAGTGACAGAAATATAGAGTTTAAAAGCAATTTTACAAAAGAGGAATTTTGTAAAATGGTAAAAAGAACAAAAGAATATATATATGACGGTGATATCTTCCAGTGTGTTGTTTCAAGACGGTTTGAAGCCGAATACAGCGGTTCACTGATTAATGCCTACCGTGTAATGAGAACAACTAATCCGTCACCGTATATGGTGTATATGTCAATTGACGGCGATGAAATTATCAGTACCTCCCCCGAAACCCTGGTAAAATTGCAAAACGGTGTACTCAATACTTTTCCGATTGCCGGTTCACGTTCCCGCGGAAAAACTAAAAAAGAAGACGATGCACTTGCCGAGGAGCTTATCAGTGACGAAAAAGAGCTTGCCGAACACAATATGCTTGTCGACTTAGGCAGAAACGACATCGGAAGGATTTCAAAATTTAACAGCGTCAAAGTCACTGAATACCAAAAGATTTTAAGATATTCCAAAATTATGCACATATGCAGTGAAGTCGAGGGCCAAATTGAAGATGGTCTGGATGCCTTTGATGCAATAGAGTCCCTGCTGCCTGCCGGTACATTGTCAGGCGCACCCAAAATAAGAGCGTGCGAGATTATTGAGGAACTTGAAAAAACTCCTCGCGGAATTTACGGAGGTGCACTCGGATATATAGACTTTAACGGTAATCTTGACACATGCATAGCCATTAGGATGGCTGTAAAGAAAGATAACAAAGTATATATTCAGAGCGGCGCAGGAATTGTAGCCGACAGCGTACCCGAAAATGAATATACTGAAACCTATAACAAGGCTCTTGCCGTTATGAATGCAGTAAAAAATGCATGGGAGGTTGATGAGTCATGATACTTTTTATAGATAACTATGACAGCTTTACCTATAATCTGGTTCAGTTTTGCGGAAACGTAAACCCCGATATTAAAGTTGTGCGCAATGATAAAATCACAATTGATGAGATACGAAAACTCAATCCGTCACACATTATACTGTCTCCCGGACCGGGATATCCAAAGGATGCAGGAATCTGTGAACAGGTAATTTCACAACTTAAAGGTGAATATCCAATCTTGGGAATTTGTCTTGGTCATCAGGCAATATGTGAGGTTTTCGGTGCGAAAATTACTCATGCAAAAAAACTTATGCATGGAAAAAAGAGCGAAATCGCGGTTGATACAAGTTTCAAAATATTTGCCGGTTTACCACAGGTTATTGAGGGCGCAAGATACCATTCACTTATCGCTCAAAATGACACGATACCAAAAGAGCTTGTCGTTATTGCCAAAGATAAATCAGGCGAAATTATGGGCGTTAAGCACAGAGACTATGATATCTGCGGACTGCAATTTCATCCCGAATCAATTCTTACATCACACGGTATGCAAATTATAGCCAATTTTATAAAAATATAGAAAGGATCTGATGCAATGATAAAGGAAGCAATAAGAAAAGCTGTGTCATATACAGACTTAACATTTGAAGAAGCCTCACAAGTAATGAACGAAATGATGTCAGGAACAGCTACACAGTCACAAACTGCGGCCTTTTTAACCGCTTTGCGTATGAAAGGCGAAACAATTGACGAAATCACAGCATGTGCAGCCGTAATGCGCAGCAAAGCACTTCATATCAAACCTCAGACAGATGTTCTGGACATTGTCGGTACAGGCGGAGACGGCACAGGTACCTTTAATATTTCTACAACTGCCGCATTTGTAATTGCTGCGGCAGGAGTTCCTGTAGCAAAACACGGAAACCGCTCCATGTCCAGCAAAAGCGGATCCGCTGACTGCCTTGAAAAACTTGGCATCAATATAAATATAACTCCTGAAAAAAGCACAGAAGTACTTAAAAGAACAGGAATATGCTTTATGTTTGCTCAGGGCTATCATTCTTCTATGCGGTATGTAGGCCCTGTAAGAAAAGAAATCGGCACAAGAAATATTTTTAATGTGTTGGGACCGCTTACAAATCCTGCAAGTGCAAACCTTCAGGTTACCGGAGTTTATTCCGATGAACTTGTTGAACCTATTGCCCGGGTATTTTCAAACCTAGGAGTAAAAAGAGGATTTATTTTTCACGGGTCAGACGGAATGGATGAAGTAACTGTCACAGGCAAGACAAAAATTTGTGAAATTAATAACGGCAGTTTTAATACCTATTACATCACCCCTGAGCAATTTGGCATGAAAACATATGATATGTCTGAGCTTGCCGGCGGTGACGGTGCAGAAAACGCTGAAATCACAAAGAATATTTTAAGCGGTAAAATTACCGGAGCAAAACTTGATATCGTCGTGCTGAACTCTGCACTCGGATTAATTGCAGGTGGCAAATCAGACAGTATTGCTGACAGCATAAAGCTTGCTAAACAAATAATAGAAAGCGGCAAAGCGTTGGCAAAAGTCAAAGAATTTGCATATGCTTCCAACAAATAGATGAGGTCAAAAATGATACTTGAAACTATTGCAGACGCAAACAGAAAACGTTATAATGATATACAAACAAATATGCCGCTTGATAAAATTAAAAGCCGTGCATTTTCAATGAATTTAAACACTGACTTTCCGTTTGAAAAAGCACTCGCAAAAAGCGGACTATCCTATATTTGCGAAATAAAAAAAGCATCCCCGTCAAAGGGAATTATTGCAGAAAACTTTCCTTATGTTCAGATTGCAAAGGAATACGAACAGGCAGGAGCAGCTGCAATATCAGTCCTCACGGAACCGCAGTGGTTTAAGGGAAAGAATGAATATCTTGAGGAAATATCAAAAAATGTAAAAATTCCGCTTCTCCGCAAGGACTTTACCGTGTGCGAATATCAGATTTACGAAGCAAAAACAATAGGAGCATCAGCTGTATTATTAATTTGTGCACTGCTTGACACAAACACAATCAAGCAGTGGATCAGGCTGTGTGATTCTCTCGGCTTATCGACCCTTGTTGAGGCTCACACGGAAAAAGAAGTACAGTCAGCGCTGGATGCAGGAGCAAGGGTAATTGGAGTAAATAACCGCAATCTTAGGGATTTCACTGTTGATATCTCAACCTGTACAAAACTCAGAAAACTTGTACCCGACAATATTCTGTTTGTCGGCGAAAGCGGAATAAAAACAAACGAAGATATTCAAGATTTAAAGACAACGGGCGTAAACGGAGTGCTTATTGGCGAAACTCTTATGAGAAATCATAATAAAAAAGCCGCACTTGAAGCACTCAACGGTGCACCACTTGTATAAATCATGATTTTTTATGATAAGGAGCAAAATAAAATGAACAGTTTTATAACTCCGCCAGACCACATTAATTTTAAAGCAAAACAGCTATTTAAAAATATGGGACAAATTATTGACGGAGCAATTGCTTACATTGATTTAAACGGCGGCGGTCCTAAAGAACCGCACACACATAATCATAATCATTTATTTATTGTTACAGAAGGGGAAGCAAAAATACTTCTGAATGGTGAAACTATTTTTCTAAAGAAAGACGAAGCATTTCTTGTAAAAGGCAATATCCCTCATTCAGTCTGGAACAATATCGACGGAAAAACTGTTATGATAGGAATCTCTGTAAAGTGATTACTGGGTGGATAAGGAGATAAATACTATGTCAAAAGGAAAATTCGGCATTCACGGAGGACAATTTGTACCGGAAACGCTGATGAATGCCATCAATGAGTTTGAAGAAGCGTATAATCACTACAAAAATAATCCGGAATTTGTTTCGGAACTCAATACACTTATGCGTGAATATGCAGGCAGACCTTCTCGTCTTTACTACGCAGAAAAGATGACAAAGGACTTAGGCGGTGCAAAAATCTATTTAAAACGTGAGGATTTAAATCACACAGGCTCACATAAGCTTAACAACTGTCTGGGACAGTGCCTGCTTGCTAAAAAGATGGGCAAAACAAGGGTTATTGCTGAAACAGGTGCAGGTCAGCACGGCGTAGCAACTGCTACTGTAGCGGCGCTGCTTGGTCTTGAATGTGAAATATTTATGGGCAAAGAAGATACAATTCGTCAGGCTCTTAATGTCTACAGAATGAAATTACTGGGAGCAAAAGTCAATGCTGTTGAAACAGGAACAATGACCTTAAAAGATGCTGTAAACGAAGCTATGCGTGAATGGACTAACCGTGTATCTGATACCCATTATGTTTTAGGCTCAGTAATGGGCCCTCACCCCTTCCCCACTGTAGTGCGTGACTTCCAAAGCGTTATCGGTAAGGAAATTAAGGCTCAGCTTATGGAAAAGGAAGGAAAGCTTCCGGACGTTGTTATGGCATGTGTAGGCGGCGGCAGCAATGCAATGGGCGCATTTTATGAATTTATTAAGGATAAAAGTGTTAAACTTATAGGCTGCGAGGCAGCCGGACTCGGTGTGAACAATCCGAAAAATGCCGCTACAATTGCCAACGGTACACTTGGTATTTTCCATGGTATGAAATCATATTTCTGCCAGAATGAGTACGGTCAGATTGCACCTGTTTACTCAATTTCAGCAGGACTTGACTATCCCGGAATAGGTCCGGAACACGCTAACCTCAGTGATACAGGCAGAGCCTCATATGTTCCGATAACCGATGATGAGGCTGTTGACGCATTTGAATACCTCTCCAGAACAGAGGGGATTATTCCTGCAATTGAAAGCTCTCACGCTGTGGCGCATTGTATGAAAATTGCACCTATAATGGACAAAGACAAAATTATTGTTGTAAATCTTTCCGGCAGGGGCGACAAGGATGTTGCCGCAATTGCAAGATACAGAGGGGAGGATATTCATGACTGATATTAAAAACGCGTTTAAAAACGGAAAAGCATTTATTCCTTTTATAACGGCCGGCGACCCCGACCTTGAAACAACCGAAAAACTACTTGTAGCCATGAGTGAAAACGGCGCCGATATTATTGAAATCGGCATTCCGTTTTCCGATCCCATCGCCGAGGGGGTTGTAATACAGGAAGCAGACTTGCGTTCACTTGCGTCAGGTACGACCACCGATAAAATATTTGATATGGTAAAAAAAGTACGCCCTATGGTAAAATGTGCGCTTGCAGTAATGACCTATATGAATCCCATATTTGTTTACGGCACAGACAAATTCATGTCAAAATGCAAAGAATGCGGGATATCTGCCGTAATTGTTCCCGATACTCCCTTTGAAGAAAAATCCGAACTGTCGGAATCGTGCAGCAAATACGGCGTCGAGCTTATCTCTTTGATTGCACCGACATCAAACGACAGAATAAAAATGATAGCCAAGGAAGCTCAGGGTTTTGTTTATTGTGTTACTTCTATGGGAGTAACAGGTGTGCGCAATAAAATAACAACAAACATAGGAGAAATGGTACAGCTTGTAAAATCGGTAAAAGATATACCGTGTGCAGCAGGCTTTGGCATATCAACTCCTGCTCAGGCTAAAGAAATATCAAAATATGCTGACGGCGTCATAGTAGGTTCTGCAATCGTAAAAATTATTGCCGAGCACGGAAAAGATTGTCTTGCTCCGGTGTGCGATTATGTAAAAAGTATGAAAGAAGCATTATTATGAGCAAAACAGATGCGCTTCAAAATATAATTGATAACAGCCGAAATATAGTTTTCTTTGGCGGCGCAGGAGTATCAACCGAAAGCGGCATACCCGATTTCAGAAGTGTTGACGGTTTGTATAATCAGAAATACGACTATCCTCCCGAGCAAATCTTAAGTCATACATTCTTTGTAAATAATACAAGTGAATTTTACCGTTTCTACAGGGATAAAATATTATGTCTTGACAAAAAGCCCAACAAGGCTCACTTCAAACTTGCGGAGCTTGAAAAAGCAGGCAGACTGAGCGCAGTTATTACACAAAACATTGACGGACTCCATCAGGCAGCAGGAAGTCAAAATGTATATGAACTTCATGGAAGTATCCTGAAAAATTACTGCATGAACTGCAAAAAATTCTATAGTGCAGAGTTTATAAAGGCATCTGAGGATATTCCGCTGTGTGAATGCTCGGGGATTATAAAGCCCGATGTTGTACTATATGAGGAAAGTCTTGACGATAAAACCGTATCCGGCGCACTGTCGGCAATTCAAAATGCCGACACACTTATAATTGCCGGAACAAGTCTGACCGTTTACCCGGCAGCAGCCTTTGTAAGATATTTTTCAGGCAATAAGCTTGTGCTTATAAACCGTGACCCTACTCCCATGGACGAAAAAGCTGATCTTGTATTCCGTGAAAAAGTCGGTGAGCTTCTTGATAAAATCAAGGTTAACTAGTCTTTACTTAATTACTTATCATCTGTATATTGACATATAATCACATAGCTATACCAGATATTGTTGCCGATTTACTTAGCCTATAAAAAATGCTAAAAATCCGAGATTTTTTTGAAAAATACTTGATTTTTAGACTTCTTTGTGATATCATAATTCCTATATGACCGATAAATTTAAGGAGGTGGGACAATGCCAAACATTAAATCTGCTAAAAAGCGCGTTAAAGTTATTGCTACAAAAACAGCTCGCAATAAGGCTACAAAGTCAGCTTTAAGAACAGCTATCAAGAAAGCTTATTTTGCAGTTGATACTAATGCTGACAACAAAACAGAGGCAGTTCGTCTTGCTATTAAGAAAATTGACCAGGCAACAGCAAAGGGTATTCTTCATAAGAACACAGCAGCAAGAAGCAAATCTTCACTTGCTAAAAGACTCAACGCTTCTGCGTAAGAGTTTGCAATATTTCTTAACAGAGCTTAAAAGCAGAGTTAATTCTCTGCTTTTTTTGTTTATGTGTTGACTTTTTATTAAAAAATGTTAGAATATAACTATACAAACGGCAGATAATAATTGCTAATATTAATATACTTGGAGGCCTTTATATGAAAAATAATAAATTTGCTTTAATCATCGGCATAATCTCCGCAGTGGCAGCCGTTTCTGCCGCTCTTACAGCATTCTTTATTGTAAAAGATAAGCAAAAGAAAGACGACGAGGAGCTTATGGAATACCTCGACAGTTCAATCGAATAAGTTGCAGTACTAAGCCGTTCCAATCGAACGGCTTTTTATTTTTTAAAATGTTTTATTCATTGTATATTCTATACACCCTAATTTTTATGAGGAAATAAAAACTATAAGCAAGGCTGATTCTATGAAATATTTTTACCCGAATTATTATAAAAACTTTAAATGTATTGCAGATGAATGCCCCGACAGCTGCTGCAAAGACTGGGATGTTGTTGTTGATGACAAAAGTCAGAGTTTCTATGAAACTGTCGGCGGCGAATTTGGCGCAAAACTAAAACGTCTTACGGCCATTGATGGTGACGGCGACAGAATATTTGTTTCAAAAAACGGCAGATGTCCTTTCTGGAACAACGAAATGCTCTGTGATATATACATAAACCTTGGCGAGGAGCACTTATGTTCCACCTGTAAAAGCTTTCCAAGAATTTCTCAGGATTACACTTATTTCACCGAGTATATGCTGTCCTTTGCATGTCCTGAAGCGGCAAGACTTATGCTTACACATGATGAAATCTTTAACTTTGAAACTTCTGTTACCTCTGATAAAAAAGCCGGCTTCGATACCGGTATGATGAATTTTCTTTTAGCGGCTCGCAAAATAACTTTTGACATATTAAATGATTTGTCTGTGAATTTCACCGAAAGGCTCAGGACCTGTCTTGCTTTCAATATGAAAATTCAGGATATAATTGATGAGGAAGATTTTGATATATATAAAATTCCAAAAATTGAAACTAGTCTAGCAAAATCCGTAAAAGCAGACAGCTCGTTTATATTTGAGCTTCACTTAAAACTTGACATAATGAATCAGGACTGGCGTAACCTTTTGGAGGAAACAGGAAAACAGGCTCGCATTCAAAAAATATCTGAAAATTTTGACAGAGAGTTTACCATACTTTCAAAATATTATATCTACAGATACTATCTAACGGCAATTGACAGCTTTGATGTGATTTCAACAATTAAACGGATTGTGTGTGCATATACGGTTATCGGTCATATTTTGTCTTCTGATAAAAAGCTGACCCCTAAACAGCGGGTTCTTGTTATGCAGCGCTACTCAAAAGAAGTTGAACATTCCTACGAAAACAGCGAAATGTTGGAAAAGGAATTTTACTGCAACCCTGATTTTTCCGGTGAAAGTTTAATTAAACTATTATAACAACCCATAAATTTATAAGAGAAGCCGCTGCATAAATGCAGCGGCTTCTCTTATATTTATGATGAATAACTGCAAAACACGTCAAATCATCTGTCTGTATGATGTTTAGTGTTACTGTTTAGCGAATCAAGCTCAAACCAAAAGGTACTGCCCTTTCCTATTGTGCTTCTTACACCATAACGGGCATTATGGGCATCAAGTATTCCCTTTACAATTGAAAGACCAAGTCCAGTACCGATAACCCCGCGTTTGTGTTCCTTATCAACCTTATAATATCTGTCCCAGATATATTCAAGCTTTTCGGCAGGAATTCCCTCACCGTGGTCAGTCACCTCTATAATAACCTTTCTGTTCTTAACTCTTTGTGTAACGATTACCGTCTTATCCTCACCGGCATAATTAACAGCATTGTTCATAAGATTATAGATAACCTGCGAAATTTTAAGCTCGTCAGCGTAAACATATACTTTTTCACTGTTCTCAAACACGATATTATATCCGTCCTGCTCCTTTAGCTTTGAATATCTGGAAAAAATATCCTCTATGCTGTCCGTAAGGCAAAACTGTGTTTTTTCAGGCTGGATTGAACCTGACTGCAGCTTTGACAAATCAAGCAGATCATTAACAAGGCTTGAGAGTCTTGTCGCCTCGTCAATTATAATCTGTATATTCTCCGGCGTATTTTCCCCGGGCAAATCACGCATAACCTCGCCATAGCCGGTTATCATTGTGAGCGGTGTACGCAAATCATGAGAAATGTTTGCAATAAGCTCCTTTTGCAGCTTTTCGGTTGCCGCAAGCTCAGTTTTTGCATAATTCAGCGTATCGTTAAGTTCTTCAACCTCAAGATATCCCCGGGCGTTAAAATCGACATTATAGTTTTTCTTTGCGAGCTCTTTTGCCGCATTATTAGTCTTTGAAATCGGTTTTGCAATTCTAAGGCTTGCATACAAAGAAAAAATCACAGCAAGAAAAACAAAGACAAAAGTAACAATATACAGCTGGTCCCTGATAATTTCCACCGTATTTGTAAGCGGAGTAATTGATGAAGTAACAAGCAAAAAACATTCACTGCCGTCACGCAAATTAATTATGTCGGCATATACCATATTCTGGATTTTATCTGAATGGTCTTTTATATATCTAATTTCGGTCTGCGGCATATCTGATGTTGCAAATCCATCCAGCATACGGCTCTTAAATTTTATCCTTAAACTTTCCTCTCCGTATTTGCTTGTGATACACATATACTGCCCGTCATTTTCCATGGCATTTTTGTAATAAGTATACACATCATGATATTCAAAATTAAGTGTTGTAGCAGGATTGTCATATTCACATGCGTATTTAAGCGAAAACAGAGAATCTGAATCATATACATATACCGAAAGCGAATTGTAGCTTGCCACATTTTCAATTGTACCCTGAACATTTTTATTTTCTTCTATAGATTTTGAAATAATTGACGCATTTTTTTCTACCTGAGAAGATTTTGTCATTGTGTAAAATGATTCAAGAAAAAAGGTCTGAAAAATCCAAAGTACAATAACTATTATTACGCCAAACAACAGAAAATAACACAGCAGTTTGAACTGAAGCGGCATAAAATGCCTGTTAAATCGTTTCAAACCTGTATCCCACCCCTCGCAAGGTAACTATACATCTGCTGTATTCACCAAGACTTTTTCTCAAAAGCTTTATATGAGTATCAAGTGTGCGCTCATCACCAAAGAAATCATATCCCCAGACCTCGCTTATAAGTTTTTCACGGGTAAGCGCAATTCCCTTATTTTTAACCATATAAAAGAAAAGCTCATACTCCTTTGGCGTCATTTCAATTCTTTCACCGTCAATTGATACAATCCTTGCAGAAAAATCAACGGAAAGACCCTCAAAAGTAAATATATCCTTTTTAACGTTGTTTTGGTTATCGCTGCCGCTTGAGCGTTTTATTACGGCATTCACTCTCATCATAAGCTCCTTTGGCGAAAACGGCTTTACTACATAATCATCACTTCCAAGCTCAAAGCCATGAATTTTATCGTATTCCTCTCCTCTGGCAGAAAGCATAATAATGGGAGTCTGTCTGAATTTTCTAATCTCTCTGCACGCTGAAAACCCGTCAAGCTCAGGCATCATTACATCCATAATTATAAGGTCGAACTCTTTTTCACGGCAAATCTCAATTGCCTGCATGCCATCAACAGCTTCCTCAACGGCATATCCTTCAAACTCAGCATATTTTTTAATAATTTGTCTTATTCTAAATTCATCGTCTACCACAAGTATTTTGCTCATTTTTAATTCACCTTTTCTCATTATGTACTTATTTTTATAAAACTGCATTATTAAATCTGTTTTTATTTTAACTGTTATTTGTGACAGGATTATGTCGATTTTTTAAAAAATCACAAAACATCTATACTGTATCAATCATAAAACGCCGTCTTTCCATTGTATTTTAAGCCCTAAGAATTGTCTTGAATTTCACGTATGTTTTACGTCTATTCTAGCATACAAACTAATTTATGTAAATCAAAAAGACTGGAAAATACAAACAATTGACATGGTTAATCAGCTGTATTAAAATAAAATTAATTTATCTACAATGCGCAGAGTACTGATTTTTGCTTACTCTACGGAGCGTGGGTGTAACTTTTCGGGTATTCATTATACAATATCCTCAATGAAAGGCGGTGTCAATTATGGATCAAACCAAAATCGGGAAATTTATCTCAGTAATGAGAAAACATCAGGGCTTAACCCAGCGGGCGCTTGCTGATATTCTTGGGATAAGCGACAAAACAGTCAGCAAATGGGAATGCGGAAACGGTATGCCCGAGGTTTCGCTGATGCTGCCGCTATGTGAGGCTCTGAACGTCAGTCTCAACGAGTTGTTTTCGGGAGAGAAACTGACCGACACTGACTACAAAAAGAAAGCGGAGGAAAATATAATGAATCTTGTAAATGAAAAAGAAGCAAGCAAAAAGAAACTTATTTTAGCGCACATTGTAGTTGTCATTACGATGATTGCCGCTATTCCGATGGTTATTATTGCAGGAGCTCTTGAAATGCCCGTATGGCTGCGAATCGTGATGATTGCAATAGCCCTGTTGGTCATCATAGGCGGTATTGCAGTAGCATGTGTTCTTGATATGGACGCAGGCACATTTGAGTGCAAACACTGCGGCACCCGATTTAAACCAACAGCAGGAGCTTATATTAAAGGAGGTCATACTCTGACCAAAAGACATTTAAAATGTCCCGAATGCGGAAAAAGCAGTTACTGTAAACACCGTTTAACACACTAAAACATACCCGCCTGATTTAAATTATGAATCAGGCGGGTATATCATCGCAAATGTTTTAATATACTTGGTCTAAATAAGCAAATTTTCTGTTAACAAACCTTTATTTCAGTCATTTTTTCCACAATATTTGCATTTAATACATAGGCGTATTTCCGTTTAGAACTTCTGTATTATCAAAACAAAAAATCATTTTATCAGCACAGCGTTATTATCGTATTGAAATACTCGGTTAAAAGTTTTATAATATACGATGGCAATGTAATATTTTGAGAAAGGAAAAATGGTATGGAAATAAGAAGAATAAAAGCAAAGACTGTAACAGATACAGTAAAAAAACTGTTTATGGACTGTAACTACTTTATCGGCAAAGATATAATGTCTGCACTAGAAAACGCAAAAGAAAACGAAAGCTCACCCGTAGGCAAAAGCGTGCTTTCCCAGATTATTGAAAACGATATTATTGCCGCCAAAGAGGAAGTTCCTCTTTGTCAGGATACCGGCATGGCAATTCTCTTTGTTGAATACGGCGACAAAGTAATTATTGAGGACGGAAACTTTGATGACGCCGTAAACGAGGGTGTGCGCCGTGCATACACTGACGGATATCTGCGCAAAAGCGTTGTCAGCGACCCCGTATTTGACAGAACAAACACCAATGACAACACTCCGGCTATTATACATACAAAAATAGTAAAAGGAAATCAAATTAAAATTATAGCAGGCGGCAAAGGTTTTGGCAGTGAAAATATGTCGGCAATTAAAATGCTCACCCCATCATACGGTATTGAGGGTGTAAAAAAGTTTATACTTGACACAGTACAAATTGCGGGTCCAAATCCGTGTCCGCCTATTGTTGTCGGAGTCGGTATCGGTGGAACCTTTGAAAGAGCCGCACAACTTGCAAAAAAGGCTACTTTCCGCCCCATTGATATACGCAACGAGGACGAAAGGTATGCAAAACTTGAAAATGAACTTCTTGAAGAAATCAATAAAATGGGGTTTGGTCCCGCCGGACTTGGAGGAAACACCACTGCTCTAGGCGTTAATGTTGAAACCTCCCCAACTCACATTGCAGGTATGCCTGTTGCAGTTAATATCTGCTGTCACGCTGCAAGACATGCAAGTGCAGTAATATGAATGGGAGGAACTTTTAAATGACAAAAAAAATTAATCTGCCGATAACTGATAATGATATAAAAAATCTAAAAGCAGGTGACAATGTATTGTTGACGGGTTCAATAATTACCGGAAGAGATGCGGCACACAAACGGCTGTTTGAACTTATTCAAAATAACAAGCCTTTACCTGTTGATATAACAGGCGAGCTTATCTACTATGTCGGTCCTGCTCCTGCAAAGCCGGGATATGCAGTAGGTCCGGCCGGCCCTACATCAAGCTACCGTATGGATAAATATGCCCCCTCTCTTTTAGATTTGGGACTTAAGGGAATGATAGGCAAAGGCGCAAGAAACCGGGATGTCATAGATGCAATCGTACGCAATAGAGGCGTCTATCTTGTTGCCATCGGCGGCGCCGCTGCATTAATTGCAAAAAGCATTAAAAAAGAGGAGCTTTTGTGCTATGAAGATTTGGGCACGGAAGCCATACGCAGATACACAGTTGAAGATTTTCCATGTATTGTAGCTATTGACAGCAACGGCAACAATGTATATGAAACAGAACCTCTAAAATACAAAAAGAACTGATAACAAAAGAAGGGCTGACAAGTTTAACAATGTCAGCCCTTCTTTATTACAAATTATATAATTCCTCGTCGCCAATCTCAATTGCCCGCTCTAAAGTATCCGTAAAATGTGCTATACTGTTCATCTCTGTATACTGAAACCAATCTCTTCCGACATATTCATCGGTTTCCCTAAACAGGATGCATATTTCATACATTTCGTTGATTCTTTTATATATTTCGTACTTATATTTTCTGTCGTCGGAATATCTCTCGTATATCAGGTTTTCGTACATAGTTATCACTCTTTTGTCTGAAAGCCCCGCAAAAAGCTTCTGCGGATCAGCCTATTTTAAGAAATCCTCAACTCTTTTCAAAAGTTTCGGCTGAATAAGCGGATAAGTCCACTTGTAAGGAAAGCTGTCAAACAGTTCTATCCTTTCAATTTCACTGTGTAATTCCTCTTCAAAAACTTTTATATCTGCAAAATATAACATTCCAAAGGTTTCTTCTCCGTTAAAATTATCCTTTGACGTTACCGAATATGCACAGACGGGTTTTATATCATAATTAATTGCCCCTGTTTCCTCATATAATTCCCGTTTTGCCGTATCAACAATATCCTCTCCGTATTCGCGATGACCTCCGGGACATTCAAAGGTATCCCTTTCTTTGTGTTTGCAAAACACCCATTTGCCGCCGCTTTTTGACACTATAACGGCAAATTTCAGCAAGCTGTCGTCTACACTGTCATAAAATTTAACATCCATACTATTCCTCTTTTATTCGTAATTTCTTATAAGCGATATAACCTTCCCCAGCAACACTACATCATCAACTATTATGGGCTCAAAATTATCGTTTTCCGGCTGTAACCTAAAATGTCCGTCTTCCTTGTAAAAACGCTTAACCGTCGCTTCATCACCTACCAAAGCAACCACAATTTCACCGTTTTCGGCAACAGGCGTACGGTGCACTATTACAATATCGTCATTAAAAATCCCTGCATTTATCATACTCTCACCCTGTATTCTCAGGGCAAACAAGTCTCTGCCCCGCTTAACACTTTCTGATACCGGAACATAACACTCCACATTCTCAACCGCAAGTATCGGATATCCGGCTGCAACCCTGCCTAATACAGGAATCCCCACCGATTTTTCTTCTCCGCTTATCTGAATACAGCGGTTTACACCATGTTCGCGTGTAATAAGACCTTTTTGTTCAAGAGCTTTAAGGTGATGATGCACCGTTGATGTTGAGCTAAGCCCCGTCTCAGCACAAATTTCACGAACCGACGGTACACGGCCCTCGGCTGAACATTCTTTCAGATAATCAAAAATTTTCTGTTGACTTTTGCTTAAAGGTTTCATACGCTACGCACCTTTCAAAGTTTCTTAGTATTTTTTCTCGTTACTGCAAAGCGGCAAACTGGTCGGACAAATAAACTCAGAGATTATAATAGTTGAATTTATGAGACTATTATACCACAGTAATTCAAATAAATCAAACATTTGTTTTAAAAATTGTTTCATTTTTCTATTGTTTTTTTGATTTTTTTACAAAAGTCATCATTTTTTCAAATTAATTTCAATTTGATTTCACTTAGTTTTCATAAATATGATGTTTAATATAACTGTACTCAAGAGACGGAACCGCAACCGTCGAGTATAGTTGTTCTACCCTCCTCAATACAAACCGGCAAAGAGGTTTGTATTTGTACCCCTCATTTTTTAAGAACAAGAAAACGCCAAACCTATTACCGCAGGTTTGGCGTTTTCATTTATTATTAATATATTATTTTCTGATTTATGAAATTAAGTAACCGCAGCATACGGTTATTTTTTATTTTTTCTTAGTTTTGTCATAAAATAAATAACGATAAACAGTGCAAAAAATCCGCCGAGAACACAGCGAAAAATTATACCCAATTCACCCTCAAACATCGGATAACCGCCAAAGCTTTTAAAGGCATACCAAACCGTCATAAATACAAAAAACAATGACAAAACAAATGCAACCGCACCCTGTTTAAAACCTGTTACAAACATAAGAACAGCAAGAGCTCCCCACAAAAACACATATATATACTGTAAAAAATCAGCCATATTACCACTTTCCTACTCATTAATTTTTAATATCTGACGAACAGCGCTAACTGCCGGTCATTTATTATGATATATTTGTAATTTAAGGTAATTATAATGTAAAGGGCATGTTTTTGTCAATCAGCATATTTTTATAACGATTGCATAAAAACCAAAATGTGAATTTTATATGAAATCGGAAAATTTTTCAAAAAAATCCTTGACTTTTACTGACTTTGGTATTATATTAAAGTTATAGCGGTTAGCACTCTCAACACTCGAGTGCTAAAACGGCAAAATCCGACTCCAGCACAAAGAGGTGACCGGTATGGAGCTGGCTGCAAGAAAAGAGAAAATCTTATCTGCAATCATAAAAAACTATATTCAAACCGGCGAACCTATCGGTTCAAAAGCAGTCATCAATGAAACGGGACTTGAAATTTCATCCGCAACTGTACGCAATGAAATGGCAGATCTTACAAACAGAGGATATCTTGTTCAGCCCCATACATCAGCAGGACGAATACCGACTCAACAAGGGTACAGATATTATATTGATAATATAATGACTGTTACGCCTGTTTCACAGGGCGGCAAATCATTTATAGAATCAAAGCTCTATGAAAACGCTGATTCCCCGGAAGGCATTTTGAGCAAAGCGTCAAGTATTATTACCGAACTTACAGGTTATGCTGCCGTAACAACTACGCCTAACGGCGAAGACATCAGAATCCGCCGTATAAGTTTTGTTCAAACAGGATCACATACAGCAATGGCTGTTGTTATTGTGTCAAACGGCATCATAAAAACAAAACTGTTTCGATGTGAGTTTGTTATAACACCTGAAATTCTTGAGGTATTTGACAAAGCTTTAAATGATGTATTCTCAGGAATAAAACTTTCCTCTGTCAACCGTCCGTTTATTCAAACAGCGGCTGCAAAATTCGGTGAACTTTCACTGTTTATGCCCGGAGTTCTTATAGCAATTATGGAAGCGGCAAAAGCTGCAAGAACGGTAAGCGTTTGCAGGAGCGGAATTACAAAGCTTTTGTTTATGTCCGATGTGAACTTTCTTAAAGCGCGCAACGTAGTTGAATTTCTTAATAACGAACAAGATCTCGCAGAAATGCTTGAAAATCTTCCGCTTGATACATCGGTAAGTATTGGTCTTGAGAACAGCAGAATAGAGCTTTCATCAAGCGCCGTTGTATCCACACGGTATAACATTGAATCAAATCCGTCGGGTATTTTGTCAGTTATAGGTCCTGTAAGAATGGACTACAGCAGAGTAATTTCGATTCTCGAATGTGTTTCGGACTGTGCAAGCGAACTTATCGGAGAACTTATTGATACTAATTCTCATTAATGCAAACGAACCGCATTAATGTAAAAAATAAACCAAGTCCTTGAAGGAGGATAAAAATGGCAAAGAAAAAATCTGAAAAAAATGAAGAAATAAAAGAAACTGCACCAACACAAGAACAAACACCAGAAACAGAAAACATTCAAGAAGAAAAAGATCAAGAACAGCCCAAGGATGAAACCGCAGAAAAAATCAAAACTCTTGAGGAAGAAATCTCTTCACAAAAAGAAAAGTTCCTTCGTCTTGCGGCCGAATATGACAATTACCGCAAGCGCACCGCAAGTGAAAAGCTTTCGATTTACGACGATGCAACCGCAAGGGCTGTAACTGAGCTTCTTCCTATAGCTGACAGCGTAGAAATGGCACTTGCAAATCTAAAAGATTGTGACCCTGAAATATTAAAGGGTATTGAACTTATTTCAAATCAGCTTGCCAAATCGTTTGAAAAGCTGAAAATTGAACATTATGGAAAAACAGGAGATATATTTGATCCGAATCTTCATAATGCAATATCGAAAATTGACGATGAAAATCTCGGCAAGAACACACTTGCTCAGGTATTCCAGACAGGCTACAAAATAGGCGATAAAATTATTCGCCACGCAATGGTACAGGTTGCTAACTGTGACTGATTGTCATTAACATATAAATAACATATTATAATTTTTGGAGGAATTTATTATGGCTAAAATGATAGGTATAGATTTAGGTACTACAAACTCATGTGTAGCAGTTATTGAGGGCGGCGAGCCTGTAGTAATTGCCAATGCAGAAGGTGCAAGAACAACTCCGTCCGTAGTTGCATTTTCAAAAGACGGAGAAAGAATGGTTGGCCAGGTTGCTAAACGCCAGGCTATCACAAACCCCGAAAGAACAGTTGCTTCAATAAAAAGAGAAATGGGTACAGCTTATAAGGTTACAATTGACAGCAAAAGCTACACCCCGCAGGAAATTTCAGCAATGGTTCTTCAAAAACTCAAGGCTGATGCAGAAGCTTACCTGGGAGAAACAGTAACACAGGCTGTCATCACAGTTCCCGCTTACTTTACTGATGCTCAGCGTCAGGCTACAAAGGACGCAGGTAAAATTGCAGGTCTTGATGTTAAGAGAATTATTAATGAGCCTACAGCTGCTGCACTTTCATACGGTGTTGATAAAGAGAACGATCAGAAAGTTATGGTTTATGACCTCGGCGGCGGTACATTTGATGTATCAATCATTGAAATGGGCGAAGGCGTTCAGGAAGTACTCGCAACAGCAGGCAACAACCGTCTCGGCGGCGATGACTTTGACAAAAGAGTTATTGACTGGATGGTATCATCATTTAAGACTGAAACAGGCATTGACCTTTCATCTGATAAGATGGCAATGCAGAGATTAAAAGAAGCCGCTGAAAAAGCTAAGATTGAACTTTCCGGCGTAACAACATCTTCAATAAACCTTCCGTTTATTACTGCTGATCAAACAGGTCCTAAACACCTTGACCTTACTCTTACAAGAGCTAAGTTTGATGAACTTACAGCTGATCTTGTAGAAGCTACAATGGGTCCTGTCCGCACTGCGCTCACAGATTCAGGCTTACAGATTAGCCAGATTGACAAGGTTCTTATGGTAGGCGGTTCTTCAAGAATTCCCGCTGTTCAGGACGCTGTTAAAAAGCTTATTGGAAAAGATCCGTTTAAGGGAATCAACCCCGATGAATGTGTTGCTATCGGTGCAGCAATTCAGGCAGGTGTACTCGGCGGCGAAGTAGAAAGCCTTCTTCTTCTTGACGTTACTCCGCTTTCACTTGGCGTTGAAACATTAGGCGGTGTAATGACAAAAATTATTGAAAAGAACACTGCTATCCCTGTAACTAAAAAGCAGATTTTCTCAACTGCCGCTGACAATCAGCCTCAGGTTGAAATCAACGTTCTTCAGGGTGAGCGCGAATTTGCACGCGACAACAAGCAGCTCGGTTTGTTTGTACTTGACGGAATTGCTCCTGCAATGCGCGGTATTCCTCAGATTGAGGTTACTTTCGATATAGATTCAAACGGTATTGTTAACGTATCCGCAAAAGATCTCGGCACAGGTAAAGAACAGAAAATTACAATAAGCTCCTCGACAAACATGAGCAAAGAGGACATCGAAAAAGCAGTTAAGGATGCAGAGCAGTTTGCTGCCGAAGACAAAAAGCGCCGTGAGGCTGTAGACGCTAAAAATGAAGCTGAAAATATAGTATATCAAGCTGAAAAACTAGTAAACGAAAACGGCGACAAGATTGCTGACAACGAGAAAAATACAATCAACACAAAGGTATCTGCCCTTAAAGAGGCAATATCCAAAGACGACACAGAAATGATGAAAGCTGCAAAGGATGACTTGCAGAAAGCTCTTAATGATATTGCAGCCAAAATGTATCAGCAGGCTGCTGCTCAGGGCGCTCCGCAGGGTGCTCCTGACATGGGCGGTGCACAGCCAAACAACAGCGGCGATCCGAATGTTTATGACGCTGACTTCACAGATGTTGACGACAACAATTAATATGTGTTAAAATGTAGTTAAAGGAGCTGTTTAAAAGGCGGCTCCTTTTAACACTGTAACGGCAAAATAATTTGCTGTCATTCTATAAACATAATACAAATGTACCGCTTGCTGTAAAAGCAAAGCTTGAAGGGTGAGAATAATTATGGCAGAAAAGAGAGATTATTATGAGGTGCTCGGTATCCGCAAAGGTGCAGGCGACGATGAAATAAAAAAAGCCTACAGAGCATGTGCCAAAAAATATCACCCCGATTTACATCCGGGTGATAAGGAATGCGAAGAAAAGATGAAAGAAGTCAACGAGGCTTATGAGATTTTATCTGATAAGGATAAAAAGGCGCGTTATGACCAGTTTGGCCATGCAGGCGTTGACCCAAGCTACGGCGGGGGCGCAGGCGGAGGAAGTCCGTTTGGTCAGGGCATAGACTTAGATGACATATTTTCCAGCTTCTTCGGCGGTTTTGGAGGAAGAAGATCAAACAATGCCAATGCCCCAATGCGCGGAGGCGACGTGGAATCCAGTATTTACATTTCTTTTGAGGAAGCAGCAAAGGGCTGCAAAAAAACTATAAATTACAACTGTATATCAACCTGCGGTGAATGTCACGGAACAGGAGCGCAGGCAGGCACACAGCCTAAAACCTGCTCAGCCTGCGGCGGCTCAGGAAAGGTTACTATAAATCAGCGAACGCCCTTTGGAGTTGTGCAAACTCAAAGAGCCTGCGATGCATGTCACGGCAAGGGCAAAATTATTGATAACCCATGTAAAAAGTGCGGAGGCACAGGCAAACAGCGCAAAAACAAGTCAGTTGATGTTACAATTCCCGCAGGTATTAAAGACCAGCAGATTCTTAATGTGGGAGGACGCGGCAATGCAGGCACCAACGGAGGACCTGCCGGAGATCTTCATGTATATATAAATGTACGTCCCCATCCTGTCTTTGAACGCAGAGGAGATGACGTATGGTGCGATATGCCTATTACATTTGCACAGGCATCTCTGGGCGCAGAAGTTGTTGTTCCTACACTTGACGGCAAAGTTACTTATTCGGTGCATGAAGGAACCCAGCCGGGCGATGTTTTTAAACTTAAAGGCAAGGGAATCCAGCACCTTAACGGCAGAGGCAAGGGTGATCAGTATGTAAGAATTACTGTGGAAATCCCCAAAAATCTTAACTCAAAGCAGAAGGATATAATAAAACAGTTTGAAAGCGCAACAGGTGACAAAAATTATGCTCAGCGCAAAAACTTTTTTGACAAAATAAAAAAAATGTTTAACGATTAATGAGGTCTATATGGAACTTTGGACAGAAATTAAAATTTCCGTAAACTCAAAGGATGTTGAAAAAGCAAGCGATATTGCTAATGTTGTTGTACCTTACGGAATTTATATTGAAGATTACACCAATCTTGAACAAGAGGTTGAGGATATAGCTCATATTGATTTAATTGATGAGTCTTTGCTCAGCAAAGACAGAAACAAAGCTTATGTACACATTTATCTTGAACCTGATGTTTCCCCTGCTGAAGCAGTTGCCTTTTTGTCGGAAAGATACACTTCAGAAAAAATAAACCATTCAATCGAACTTCTTAATTGCGCAGAAGAGGATTGGAGAAACAACTGGAAAAAATATTTTAATCCCATTCCTGTAGGCGAAAAGCTGTTAATCAGACCGAGCTGGCGTGATGATTATGACGCCGCCGGGCGCAAGGTTCTTAATATTGACCCGGGTCTTGCTTTTGGAACAGGCGGACATGAAACCACCAGACTTTGCCTTGAAATGTGTGAAAAGTATCTCAAAAACAGTGACAAAGTGCTGGACATCGGCTGCGGAAGCGGTATTCTTTCAATTGCAACACTTTTGTTGGGAGCTGAAAGCGCCGTGGGAGTTGATATTGATGAAGTTGCCGTACGAACCGCACGGGAAAATGCAGATATTAACGGCGTCAGCAATAGATTTACAGCAATCTGCGGCAGTTTTACTGACAAGGTCGAAGGTACGTATGATATCGTTCTTGCAAATATTGTTGCTGATGCGATAATGTTTTTATCAGAGGGTATCAAGGACTTTATGAAAGATAATGCAGTTTATATTATGAGCGGCATTATTGACACCCGTGCTGATGAAGTCAAAGAATCTGTAAGCAGACACTTTGATATAATAGAGGAACATATTGACAACGGCTGGGCTTGCTTTGCCGCTAAACAAAAAACTTGATACCGATATATCCTTTTTATTCACAAAACTGTCACATATCAATGTTAAAATTTTCTTAGTATAATATGTTCGGAGGTCTTGAAATTGAAAAAACCTAATAAGAGAGATACAATCAATCTGTTTTTCTCCGCATTTTTAATTCTTGCATTTATTGTATGCGCCCACTTTTTCTCAGAATACACTGCCACTCTACCAACAACAATCGGAGCGTTAATTTCGATACTTGTTTTTGCAGTATTCGGCCTTTTGGTATTTTATGCAACCCGTGTAGGTGACGGAAAAGCTGTAAAGCGTTTTTCACTTGTTACTTTAATTGTACTTGTGATTCCGTCTCTTTACATTGTCATTGCTTCCCTTGCTCCCGGTTTGCCTCTTAATGATGTATTTGCATCAAACGGAACAAGCGTAAGTGTTATTGTAACATTAGCAAGTATTGCACTTGGTTACGGAATCCCGTACACTTTCCTCAGCGGTTATGAAATTGCCGAAGAGAATGCAGAAAACGAAGTAAACGGCGAAATGCTTGAAGGCGGTCTTGAAGCTGCACTAACAGATGAAGAAGTTAAATATACTGCTGAAGCTGGAGAATCAGCTGAAAATACAGAAAGTGACACTACGGAAGAAACAGATTCGGAAACCGAATAATTTTTATAAAAATCATTTACACCTGCATGTTTATGCGGGTGTTTTTCATTTTGTGAAACCGCTTAAAAAATTATAAAACACTGAAGTTATTTTCCCTTCACATCCGGCTTTGCAGGTTTAACTTAAATTTCATCATTTTTTAATATCAACTTTAATTTATCTATATTAAAAAATGTTGACAAAATGACATGACTGTTTTATTATTTCAATGTACAATATTATTTTTTATATACAGCGAATTACCATATGACTTTAAAGGGGGATAAAAACATGGATGATTTTAAAAAGTTAAATAATAAAGATAATTCTCATAAATACAACTTAGATGAGTTTGATAATGACATAATAATGCCCGTACGCCGTGATGTTTCCGAAAATGATAATGTCGCTGTGCCCGATTACGGAGATAATTTTAACTTTCAGACTGATGAAGATGACAACGGCTATTCATACAATCTTCATGACGACAACTATGAGAAAGATTACTCAAATACAGCTGCTAAATCAAAACACAAAAAAAATAAACGCAGCCAAAATGCTGCAATTATTTTCATTGTCGCTGCTATAATATGTTTAATTGCTGCAATTATATTTGTACTGACACAATGTACGGGAAACAATGAAATAGAAACGCCTGCTGCAACTACATATGTAAAAGCAACTACTGTCCCGAATCAGACTGTCCCTCACACTGATTCGCAATATTATGAACAGAACCCGGAGACTCTTCCTGAACCACCATCTGACCCCGAATCTAACACCAGTGCCTCTGACTTGACTCAAAATGAAACTTCACAGATTTCAACTGATTCTCAGCCCACGGATATTCCGGATTCCACTGACCCATTGCCCGATATATCCGAAGAAGGCGGAGATATTGAGCAGCCTATTGAAGACCCCGACGAGGAATCTGACAAAGAAAATGATGTTATCGTTATTGATGGTGACGAATAACAATTGATAAACAATTTTAATTGTGGTACAATATATTTTATCTGAGTAATTATTATTCGGAAATTATTGATTGGAGATGTAAAAAATGGATTGCAATCATGACTGCTCTTCATGCTCATCCGACTGTAAAGACAGAAAACCGCAGGATTTGCATGAACATCTTAATGAATACAGCAGCGTAAAAAAAGTAATCGGTATAGTATCAGGCAAGGGCGGAGTTGGAAAGAGTCTTGTAACATCTATGCTGGCTGTAACCTTTAACCGACTTGGGAAAAAAACCGCTGTTCTTGACGCCGACATAACAGGACCGTCAATACCAAAGGCATTCGGTATAAGTGCAAGATGCATGGGAAGCGATCAGGGAATTATACCTGTCACTACGCTGACAGGCATTGATATCATGTCAGTTAACCTTCTGCTTGAAAACGAAACCGATCCGGTAGTGTGGCGTTCACCTATTATAACAGGCACTGTAAAGCAGTTTTGGACAGATGTAGTATGGAAAGATATTGACTATATGTTTGTTGATATGCCGCCCGGAACAGGTGACGTTCCTCTTACAGTATTCCAGAGCATTCCCCTTGACGGTATAATTATTGTTGCTTCACCCCAGGAGCTTGTTTCAATGATTGTTCAGAAAGCAGTTAAAATGGCACAAATGATGAATGTTCCTATATTGGGTCTTGTTGAAAATATGAGTTACTTTATGTGTCCCGACTGCGGCAAAAAACATCCTGTATTCGGAGAAAGTCATATTGACGACATAGCTGCACAATACAACACTGATGTTATTGCTAAACTTCCGATAGACTCTGAACTAGCCGCAAGTGTAGATAACGGTAAGGTTGAGTTTTTTGAAGGCAGTTATCTTGATGAAGCTGCTGCAAAAATTGAAGCAAAGCTGTAATACTTTTTAAAATGGCAGATTAAAAGCTGACAAAGGAAGGGGAATTTTTAAAATGAAATGTACTAACTGCGGTCATGAAATTTACGGCAAATTCTGTACCAATTGCGGAGCTCCGGCTCCGATAAACAATGACGCTCAGTCATTGTCGCAGGATCAACCGCCTGAAACGACACCACAAACGCAAATAAACGGTGCAGACACCGCATTTGCTAATCAGTATTTTAACCCCAACAAACAATCCTATGATAACAGTCAGCCGTCTGTAAATCAAACAAGCTTTGGTCAGCAGTTTACTAACCCGCAGAGTAACTATCAGAATCAACAGTTCACCAATCAAACACAGATTAACCAGGCAAGAAACAGCAAAACAACAGCAATTATTATCAGTATTATTTCCGGTATTGTTATAATCATCGGAATTGTTGCGGCAATTATTGTCTGCTTATTCTTTTTGGACAAAGCGAGCAATTATTCAACAACTGATAAAAGCTTCTCAATTAATACTGAGCCGTCATTTGGAATTATTGATGATGACAATATACTTTTCGACGAAAAAACTCATTTTTATTACAAAAAATCCGACGATTATGACGGCTTGGTGATTACCGGATTTGATTATGACTATTCAAACAATTCAGAAACCATAACAATTGAAATCCCCGAAAAGATTGAGAATAGTAATGTTGTTGAAATTGAAGAACTTTACTCTTATTATCACGATGCCCATGTAACCGTTGTTATTCCGGGTACCGTAAAGGTTATCCGCAGCTACGCTATGAGCTTTGATGATTATATTGACGAAGTTATAATAAAAGAAGGCGTTGAGATTATTGAACCCAATGCATTTATTGGGGACGTATCTTTAAAAAAGGTTACAGTTCCTGCATCTGTTAAACAAATGAACAACTGCGGTATCGGATACGAAATGAATGATAAATTAGACAATGTTTTAATAGACGATTTTATTCTTTACGGCAAAAAAGACTCTGCTGCAGAAAAATATGCAAAAAACGGCGGACTTAAATTTATTGCACAATAAAAATTAATTATAAGCTTGCTTCTAATTTAATTGCCACATATTCTCTGCTTTATTTGCATGAAAATAAAATAAAACGCATCTTATATTGTTTACATACAAATAAGATGTGTTTTTTATAGAAATTAATAAAAAGATGTTTATTTATATCTATCTGTGTTATAATCTAAGTATCATAAAATGGAGATGATAAAATGGATGAATTATATAATCAGGCAAGGCAGGCAATTATTCAGCTCTGCGATATTGCAAAGCTTAAATCCGGAAATATTGTAATCGTGGGCTGTTCATCGAGCGAAATTTCAGGAGGAACTATAGGAAAAAATTCAAATCTCGAAGCCGCTGAATCTGTTTTTAAGGGTATTTATGAAGAACTCAGCGAGAGAAACATTTACCTTGCGGCCCAGTGCTGTGAACATCTAAACAGAGCCATTATTATAGAACGTGATGCTGTGCCAACAACCTATGAAGAAGTAAATGTCGTTCCACAGCCAAAGGCAGGCGGTTCTTTTGCTACTGCTGCGTATAAAACCTTTAAAGACCCAATAGCACTTGAGGAAATCAAGGCTGACGCAGGACTTGATATTGGAGGAACACTGATTGGTATGCATCTTAAAAAGGTTGCTGTCCCAGTAAGACTAAACCTAGACCATATTGGAAATGCAATTTTGCTTGCGGCGAGAACACGACCGAAGTTTATTGGGGGATGCCGTGCAATATATAATGAAACCAATCAATAATATATGATGTATCTATTTACAAAATAAAGGGCAGGATGTTTTATCCTGCCCTTATTTATTACTAAATTATCTGTTTTTAAGCTCTGTATACTTCTTTTCAGTTGAAATACTCATATATGCCGGTCGAATAATCTTGCCTGAATTGACAAGCTCCTCCATACGATGCGCGCTCCAACCTGCAATACGGGCCGTAGCAAACAGCGGTGTATACAGTTCGCAAGGTATATCAAGCATACTGTAAAGTAATCCGCTGTAAAAATCAACATTTGCTGCAACACCTTTATATATTTTTCTTTTGCGTGCAATAACCTGCGGTGCAAGCCGTTCCACTCTTTCATAAAGGTTGAATTCTGCATCATATCCCTCTGCTTCAGCAAGTTTTTTTACTGCATCTTTAAGAATAATCTGGCGAGGATCAGATATTGTATAAACAGCATGTCCCATACCGTAAATAAGACCATTTCTGTCAAAAGCTTTTTTGTCAAGAAGTTTCTCAAGATACTCCGTAAGTGCGTCGTCATCATTCCAATCCTTGACATTGTGTTTTAAGTCCTCAAACATATAGTATACTTTAACATTAGCACCGCCGTGTTTAGGCCCCTTAAGAGAAGAAAGTGCTGCTGCTATCGCTGAATACGTATCTGTACCGGATGACGTAACAACATGAGCTGTAAAAGTTGAGTTGTTTCCTCCGCCGTGTTCCATATGAAGTATCAGCGCCATATCGAGCACTTTAGCCTCAAGAGGCGTATACTTACGGTCGGGTCTAAGCAGGGAAAGTATAACCTCGGCAGTTGACATAGTAGGCTCTGCGCGATGGATATACAAACTCTTATCACGCAGATAATGATTAAATGCATGATAGCCGTAAACAGTCAGCATTGGAAATACTGATATAAGCTGAATACATTGTCTCAAAACATTTTCTATAGATGTATCATTAGGATTCTTGTCATAGCAGAATAGAGTAAGAACACTTCTAGCAATAGAGTTCATCATATCTTCGCTTGGAGCTTTTAAAATTACATCTCTAACGAAATTTTGAGGTAAAGTTCTGTAACGAACAATAAGATCTTTAAAATCCTTTAGCTGCTGCTGATTTGGCATTTCACCAAATAACAAAAGATAAACAACTTCCTCAAAACCAAAACGATCATCATCTGTTATTCCGCTAATCAAATCTATAACATTATAGCCACGGTAATAAAGCTCTCCGTCACAGGGAACGAGTTTACCGTCAACAAGCTTGTTCTGCTTAATTGTTGAAATATCAGTCAGTCCTGTAAGTACACCTTTGCCGTCGAGATCACGAAGTCCTCGCTTAACATCATACTTACTGTATAAATTCGAATCAATTATGGAGTTTTTAGCCATTTTCTGGGCGAGAGAATGAATCTCCGGTGTAATATCTGAATAGTCGCCTATAATTTGCGCCATATATTTCACTCCTTTTTATATTTTACTATACATACTAATTATAACATAAAAACGAAAAAAAGAAAAGATACAATAGTAGCAGAACTGTCATTAATTTTTTTCTTCATTTATATACCAAATGCATAATTTTTTATACATATTTTTATATTTATATCACAGTAAAAATATATACCCTGTCGAACTTTAATAAAATAATTTCTGAACAGCTAATTTACATATTCTCTTAGACTTTGCATTTAGTCTCTTACAATATGTCTATAAGCAAGATTGCTAATTTACAACAGCAAAAAACAGTATATATAATATAAAGGGGGTAATATAAACTACCCCCTTTAAATTTATAAAGTTGTTATTACTTTAAATATGTACCATTTGTACCAATCTGTCCGTCAATACCTGTAAATCCGTCAGCACAACATACATATACTCTCATATTTGCTCTGCCGATTGAACCAACAGTAAGTGTTCCGTTGGTAACATTCTTAACATCACCTGTAACAGCATCAATGTACTTGCCGTTAGGAATGTTTTTAAATGTTGCACCATTCGAGATAGCTACACATGCAAGGCTGTCAGTTCCGCCCTGTGTATAACGGCGAACAAAAGCCATATCGCCTGATACATAGCTGTTGCTGCTAGTATACTGACCTTTTTGAAGTGCAGGAACCGCTCTTCTAATCTGGTTAAGCTGCTGTAAATGTACTGCGAGAGGTGATTTTAATGTAGCAGCAACTGTACCTGTTGCTGAATATTTACCAAAATCATTTGCACTTACAGAACCCTCAAGATAATCGCCAAAGTAAGCACGTCCTGTTGTTGAAAGCGGTGCAGATAAGCCCTTGTCAACCGGAGCACCCTTCATAAACTCAACCTCTGAGCCGTAGTAAACGCACGGAATACCTCTGAAGGTAAACATCAAGTTCATGTTTTCTGCCCAAGACTGTGTGCCGCCGTTGTAACGGTTGTTTGAGTCAGGACCGTAGTCATGAGAATCAACATACATTACATTCCATGTTGAATCATTATAGTTTTCATCACAATTTACTGCAGCTCTGAACGCATCACTTGCATTGCCAAAAGCCCAGTGCATTCTAAAGTCAATTACACCTGTGCCGTTTGCTTGGCTGTAATCGGGAGTATGATATTTAACACCATCAAGAAGAGCATTTTTACTCTTCATAGAAATGCTGTTTGTCTGGTATGCACCGAAATGAGCTACACTGTTGTCATAGTTAGCGCTTGCATCAGTAGTGCTCCAGTTGCTTGCCCATTTTGAATCAGTTTCAGCCCATGTATAGAAGAACGGAGTATTTGAAAGACCGCCCTCATTTACAACTTCATGTGTTCTTGCACAAACTTCGCCAAAAATGTAGAAATTATCAATGCTCATAAAGGATGGGAAATATGCGCTGTTTAATGTCCATCTGTTAATATGCTTTTCAGTATCAAGACGGAACGCATCAACACCCATTTGTGCATAATTAAGATATGAATCCGTTATGTATTTTGCAACTTCAGGATTTTCTGTGTTAACATCTACACAGTCGCCGTCAATCTGACCTGCCTGCTCTGTAAATGAACCCCATGAAAGTGACGGCTCGTGATGATAATAGTTCTGAGTATCATGACTGCCGGCATCCAATTTCTTGGTATCCTTCATTATATTAAGTCTTGCATCATACTGACGTCCTGGTTCAAGGTTGTTATATACATCAAGCGGGAATGTTTTTGCAAAGTCTGAATCAGGGATTTGAACCATACAATTAATTGATGCTAAATCCTGAACTGTTTCATATTCCTTTGTAAACATTGGAGCAAGCTTTGCTTCACCAAAGTTACCTGTGTGATTCCAAACAACGTCCTGAATAAGCTTCATGCCTTTATCATGTACTGCATCAATAAGATCCTGATATGTAGCTCCTTCACTTTCATAACGCGGATCAATAGTTGAAAAATCAAAAGCATGATATCCATGATAGTCATAGCCAGATGCATTTGACACAACAGGAGTAATCCAGATAGCTGAGAAACCCAAAGCCTTGATGTAATCAAGTTTGTCGATTAAACCCTGGAAGTCGCCGCGCCATGCCGGATCTGAATCAGGGTTGTTTGCGCTGCTGTCATCCCAGCAGTGTATGCTGTTTCCTGTATCGCCGTCAAAAAAACGAGTAGTAATTACGAAGTAAATGGAATCTTCACGCAAATCAGTGCGCTCCCAAGCAATTGGAGAAGGGAATTTGTTGTGCCATCTCTTATCCTTATACCACCACTCGCCGGTGTTTCTTGTCAGTTCAGCTGACTGCTTGCCGTTTACAACAAACATCATATTGACTTTAGTTACATTGTTAAATGTGTAACTATAGTAGTTATCACCTTCAGCTGTCATCTTTGCACCGGGGTATTCCGTAGTTATATTCTGCGGAAGACTGTTCCAGTAATAAATTGTAGGTACACCCTCTTCACAGTAATAGTGAACCTTAATGCTGCTTGATTCAGATGTGCTGCTGTCATTATCAGCATTTGCCGCGCTAGCTGAAAAAACTCCGACAGTGCATACAACACATACTGTCAAAATCAAAGCAATAAATTTTTTTAAATTTGCCATAGATTCTCCTCCTTATGACATATAATTACACAATAATATTATAATTTAGAAAGGCAGTTGTATTTTTCTTTGTGAGAATTATATTCTGTTAGTGCCTCACAAAGATTAATTCTCTAATTTATACAAAATCCACAAAAATGACTGCATTTTGAATTGATTAAGTTAAAATTAACAATAAACGGCAATTTCTGCATAAAATACGCAAACATATCCTATAGATATATCAGCTTATATGCCATTTTTTACTATTAATTTATTTTAATATAAACTTTTCAAGAGTCCTTGCTACACCGTCATCATCATTCGATTCACAAACATAATCCGCAATTTTTTTGACGTCTTTTTCTCCGTTAGCCATTGCCACTCCAAAACCGGCATATCCAATCATTGTCATATCATTGTAGTTGTCCCCAAATGTTACAAGTTCCTCTCGTTTTAAGCCAAGCCTTTGCAGCAGCAGCGGAAGCATTGACCCCTTGGTTATGCCAAACGGCATTATTTCAAGAAAATACGGCGCGCTTTTGTATACATCAAGCAAACCATCATATCTTTTTGAAAATATTTCATTAAACTTATCAATTTCGTCAGGCTCACCGGCAAGCAAAATCTTGTTAATGTTAAATCTTATCGCCGAAATAAAATCGTCTACTACAATCATATCGGTTTTTAAAATATCCCGCTCTATATAAGAATAATCATTGACTTTATTGTCAGAAATAATACTCTTATCATTATAAGTATTAATTGTTATATTTGAATCTTTAAGAACTCCCACAATGTCAGAAAGATACTCAAGAGGAAACATCTTACTTACAACCGTTTCCCCGGTTTCACAGTTGATTATCTTCCCTCCGTTAAACGCCATAATAAAGCCGCCGTAGCGGTCAAGCATCAAGTCCCGTGCAATCGGGGTAATTCCTATAGGATGCCTTCCTGATGCAAGAACTATTTTTTTCCCTTGCTGCTGCGCTTGAAGCAGAGCATATCTGGTGCGGGGAGTTATCTCCTTTTTTGTGTTAGTAAGTGTTCCGTCTATATCCACGGCTATAAGCTTAAAATCCATAAAATTCACCTTAAAACATTGAAAATATCCAACGCCAAAACCATAATTATCGATTAAACTATATCATAATTCGACAAAAAAATCAATACAAAAAAACAGTGAAAATGCCAGAGTTTAAGCCATTTTTATTGTAATAAAATGTTGCGTATTAATTAATAAAACCCTTGAACATTCAGTAATACAATTACCTCATTTGGTACTTCATGAGATCAACAACATCATCCTTCACCTCAACACCCTCCGCTTCAAGCAGTTTTCTTTGTTCATCCGACCCGCCAAAAGCAAAATGAGGTGCAAGCCTTCCTTTAGCATTAACCACCCTGTAACAAGGTATTATTCCCGGAGCCGGATTTTTATGCAATGCATTACCAACAATTCTTGCATAATTTCTGTTGCCTGCAATAACCGCAATCTGACCATACGTTGCAACTCTGCCATACGGAATCTGCATTACTGCCTCATAAATTCTGTCGTAGAGAGATTTTTCAATATTATTTTCATTGTTGTTCATCAACATTGTCAGAACTGCTCCTTTCATCAGATACGGCACTGTCCTTTTGTAATCTGCTTATTATATCATTTATATCTTCTTTTTCTTCTGTGCTATCATAACTGCCGCTTGCAATTTTAATTATGTTGATAATCTCATCAAAAAAGATGAATAATATCAAAACTATAAAGATAATCAATCCCCATGGTGAAAGAAATACTTTATATACTTGTGTGAGAAAAGGTATGGTACAAATCATAACGGACTGCACCTTCTCTAATGTAATCTCAGCGTCCGCTTGATCATTAGCGACGCCTTTAGTCTGAAGCCGCCATAATCCGTCTATATCTTCATATGGTGCTTTAATAATTTTATGTGTAATAGGAATATTATTTGTCTCTGCACCGCCGTCAAAAGTGATAATATCCCCAACTTTAAGTTCTTTAGGGTTTTCAACTTTTTTATCTAGTATTATATCCCCTACCATTAGTTCCGGTTCCATACTTCCGCTTGATACTCTGTAAAATGAATATCCAAACACAGATGGCGTACTGTGGGTTATCCGCGAAATAAAAGAAAGAACAACCATACCAACAAGTATAATAACTATAATCCAGCAAAATACACTGGCTATTTTTTTCAGAATTTTTCCTGTCTTTTTCATAATACCCTCTAATAAAAGCAACTTAATGCTGTCTCAGTTTTTAGCAAACAGTATAATACTGCCGACTATTATTCAACAAATTCTCATAAAGTAAAAATACGGGACTGACTTTTAAAGACAGCCCCGTTAAATTGTTTTATTGGTTTGTATCTTCTGCTAAATCATATGGAATAACATCACCGTATTGAATTGCACCAAGATTGCTGCAATTAGCAAATGTACTTGCGGAATATGTAACCTTATGACTCGGCAATACAACAGATTTAATATCTTTACATCCTTTAAACGCATTCTCAGCTACAGCAGCGACATTGTAAGCTTTATTATCACAAATAATAGTTGCCGGAATAATTACATTACCATCATTCGGAATTGAACTGAATCCTGTAACAATAACAAACTCGTTGCTGCCAAAGGTGTATTTTGTACCCAGATATTCTGAACCATTCTTCATTATTACATACTTAAGTCCATCAATCTCTGTATAAGGATAGTTCTCGTACACATTTACCTGAATATCATTTACTACTTTATAACCGCGTGTTGCCTTTGCAGATTTATAGGCAGTGCTCATTGACTTGAGAACATGAATTGTAACCTTATTTGCATTTCCAAACACCTTGCTGCCCACAGACTTAACAATCTTATCCGAGCAAAGGTTAAAATCAACAATCGATGAACCTGCAAAAGTTGAAGAAGTAAGATAATCAACATTATTCATAGTAACCTTTTTCAAATTACTGCATCCATAGAACGCATTATCATAAATATAGGTTACATCAGCCGGCAATGTAAAATCACCATTTACGTTCATTGGCAGATAACGAACAAGTGCTGTCATATCAGATGTATAAATTGCATGACCATCTGTAACAAAAGGACTGCTATAAATTTTATCATTTACAGATGTTTTTGCCTGAATTTCTATCTTCTTCAGATTACTGCTGAATGTATTAACTTCAAAAGATTTTATACAACCGGGAATTACCGCTTTTTCGACAGTCGTGTTCTCAAAAAGATTGCTTCCCAGAGAAGTAACAAGTAAACCATCTGCAATTGATGGGATAATAACTGATTTTGCCTTTCCGTTATATCCGGTAAGCTTTACAGTTTTATGTGATGAATCGTTATACTTCCATACCCACTCTGCTTTATTTGCAACCGTGGACTTCTGAGATACAGCGGAAGAAGAAGGCTCTGTTTTAGAAGCATCTGATGGCTTAGTAGAATCAGAAGGAGCAACTGTAAAGGCTTCGTTCTGCTGCTTGCTTGTATTTAAATTATCCTTTTCTTCAGGCGCACCTGACTGAGAAGTGATTATTGATGTCTTAAAGGTAAAACTAAAAGAATTGCTAACAAACTTATTTGGTAAGTCGTAACAGCAAAAATATAGGGCATAACATGCGTTTTTACCAGCTTTTACTTCACCTGCAAGTAATTTCTTGCTGTCATCAGCAAAAGTGCTGCCGTTCTTAACTATGTATTCGGCTGTTGGAAGCTCATTACTTTTAATAAAGTTTTTAAAGCCTCCGCTTTCTCCGGCAGATTCCGTTATATCAGAAACAAAATATGCAAAATGTTTTTTAGCGTATGTATAGTCTGCTTTATCATTTTTATCAGATGAAATAAAATCGGAAATAAATGTAAGGTATGCTTTTATATCAATTTCGCCTGTGTTGTCAGCGTAAATATAATAAGCCGATACATCGCCGGAAGACCATCCGTCCAACTTTCTGGTGTTGTCAAAGGAAATGCTGTCTCCATTTTCAGCAGCCTTATTCTCAACCAGAGTACCGTCTGCAGAATACACACTGATATCAGCAGAATATTCACCCATTGTTATAACAGTATTAAGGTTTTCAAATGTTGAGCCAAACCAAGCAAAAGTAACTGAAACGCTCGTTAAAAGCACAACCATGCACAACAAAAGTGAAAGCGCTCTGGCGTTTGACCTAACTGTAGATTTAATTATCTGTTTCTTCATCAGCATGAGGCGCTGTGAAACAATCTTCATTTGTTTCCTCTTCATTGTCATTCTCCTTAATGAGCTGTTTGAGAGCAAAAACTTCATTTATAAATAAAATTGCAAGGACACCTAAAATTATTATAAGCCCCCACGGAGTCATAAAAAAATTATACACAACGCTGAGCACCGTAAGCTTACACAACATGGTTCCTACAAGGCTGTCAGCTGATATCACGGGGTCAGAAACATCATTAGCTATACCCTGCGTTTGGAGAAAATACCCGCTGTCTGTTTTATACGGCTCTACTATTACCTCATGAGTAATATGCTTGCCTGCATAATCGCCTGTTTCACCAATATATGTGACAACATCTCCTTTATGCACAGAAGAAATATCATCAATATTTTTTGAAAGTATTATATCACCAATCATAAGCTCAGGTTCCATACTTTGTGATGATATTCTTAAAATTTGGTAGCCGAATATCTGCGGTGTTTCGCCTGAAATCTTTGTCAAAAAAAGCAAAATAACCAAAATAAAAGTTATTATTAATATTATACCAGATAAAATGCTTTTTATTTTTCTCAAGAGAATTAAAACCTTTCAAAAATATTACAGCTTTTTGTTAATTATATACAATATGCATATTTCCAAGCTGAATTTCGCCAGCTGAACTGCTATAAGACGCACTAAGCTCAATAAACCAGTCTACTGTAATTTCACCATTTCGTTCAATAACTATGTTATCTTCCAGACATATTTGCTGTGAATTAACCGGTTTGTAGGTTTTTTCGGGAGCTGTAAGTCCGACATTAACATTGCCGTTCATTGCAGTACTGTATTTTAGATTTTCAAGATACACAGAAAGCGAAGAGCCATTACCGGAGGTTGAAACATCTGTAATAACAGTTCTGAAATAATTAACCGCGCCCGGCTGTGTTGTAAGAGCATGTATATCGGTAAGTTCCTTATCATATGTAATTTCGCCGTCGTTGTCAGTGCCTATATAAGTTTTTAACTGACATCCCTCACCCGATACATTGCCTGACTGAGAGTATGTAAGCTTTCCTGCTGTACCAACAGAGGCAAGCGTCGAGCGGTTATACCATGCAAATGTTGCAGCCACGGCAATTATCAGACAAAGAGAAAATACCAATATATGAGATAAGAATCTTAAATTGCCTTTTGCTTTTTTCATGGTATCACCGCCTTTCATATTTTATTTAATTAGGAGTGGTTCCTGTATATTTACTCCAGGAACCACCTGTGCAACCGCTGTTTATAGTATAGAGGTTGTTTGTACCGCTGCGAGTTACACTAAACGTATTCCATATTCCGGAAGATGTCTTACGTCCTATTCTAAAGCTTGTGGTTCCGGAAGGTAAATCGTAATACCAGTACTTCTTACCGGAGCTTGTTATAGTCTTTGCCGCAATATAGCTGGTTCCGTTATCTGTACTTACTGCAAGGACTGCGCTGTCGCTTTCAAACCATGAACAAGCACTTGAATCAAAGTAGACATAATTATTGCTGATTGGGGTGTAAGTTGGCATAAGACCTGTTGGTGAATCTGACTTAAACAAGTATGTGCCACCTATATTGCCATATAGACTATCTCCGGACGGATACTGAGAACCTGCATTATTGTTAACAATTACAAAGAATTTTGTACCGGCTGGGTCATCAGTCTCAAAGGTATACTTATAAAGACCAGTCGCACTGTCGAGTTCCAGCTTATCACCGGGCCAACCGCCTTTTGCAGTATACTGTTTTGTACCTGATTCATTATATACATGTAAATAATGCGTAGCATAATTTCTGCTTTCAACATAAATGGTTGTTGATATTTTGCCTGCATTCTTTACAAACTTAGCATAATATTCAGCATTTTCTGTAACTGTAACCGTGCAGGATGTATTTGTGCCGGATGAAACCTTCTGATCACTTGAGTTGTAGATTCCATCAAAAGTATAACCTGATTTTGGTGTTGCTTTTAAGGTTACCTTACTACCTGACAATACCGACTTGCTTGAAGAAGCACCGGATGCAGCTGAATCAATCTGAACCGTACCGCCTGTACTGCTTACCACACCATCGGTATTTGCTTTCAGTGTAACAGTATATGTTGTCGAGTCAAACGGTTTGAGATCGCCTGTTGAATCAAATGTAAACAGATATGTACCGCCAATTGTACCCTTGCGGCCTTCTAACCCGCTAGCAGGATACTGTGCACCGTTGCCATTATGAATTATAACACGGAACTCTCCTGTCTCAGAAGTAGTAAATGTTGTCTTGTAATATCCGGTTGCGCTGTCAAGCACAGCTTTTACCTTTTTCTCTCCCCACGCACCATTATATTTTGTTTGGGTTGTTGCACCGTAAGCATATACATAATAAGGACTATATGTATTATTCGGCACAATGTAAATGGTTGTAGTTTGAGTATTCGTTGTAAAACGAGCAAAGTATGTCAAATCTGACGTTGCTGTTACTTTGTAACCGTCAGGCAATGATGTTACTAACTCTCCGCCTGTCTGAGCAGTATAGAATCCATCAAATTTATATCCCTGCTTAACAGCTGCCTTAATATTTACATTTGAATTATAATCGGCAACAGTCACTGATGTTGCGCCTGCTGAAGCAGTTCCTGCCTGAACTGTACCGCCGTTTCCGTTAAGTACACCGTCAGTAACTGATTTAAGTGTTACATTATAGGTCTTTATAAATTTAGCATAATAGAATGTTAACTCCTGAGAACCAATTGTAACAGTCTGCTCAGGGTTAGTATAGTCACTTCCAAGCTGTCCTGTACATCCTATATTTGTATACCAGCCAACAAACCTGTAGCCTGCACTTGGAATTGCTTTTATAGTAACTGACATTCCCTGTTTTTCGGTATAAGTAGTTCCCGCAGTTCCGTTAATTGTAAATGTGCCGCCTGTACCTGAAGGTGCAGTTACTGCCTGTAACCTGATTTCATGTTTAGGATTTGCAACAAATTTAGCGTAGTAGCGGGCATTTCCTTTTACTGTTGTGTTTAAGGAATTTAGTTTTGTTCCTGTGCACGCAGAATTAGAATACCAGCCGTCGAATGTATATCCGGTGTTTGCAATCGGATTACCGTTTATTGCAGTATCTACATAAAACTCTGCAGTATACTGCGCTGTACGTTCAGTTCCGTTAATTCTGATTTTACCGCCAGTAAATCCATCATCAACCTGAACACCGTCCTCAAATGTTGAAGCACCAAAAGTAACAGTATACTTCGGATCTTCTACGAACTTTGCATAATAGCTTTTTCTTGTTTTATTATCAACCGTATATGTAAAAGTATTTTCTGTTTGAACAGGGGTTCCTGTACAATCTGCATTTTCATACCATCCGATAAACTTATAATGAGTTTTAGCGTCAGCAGTCAAAGTTAATTCGGTAGTACCCTTATCATAATATACAGTTTTTATTGACGATGTTTTTCCTGTTTCTCCATTGATGCTTATGGTACCCTTTGTTGTTCCGCTAAGCTGGGTTGTAATACCATCATTTTTAAACACTTTTGTTTCAGCGCTGACTTTAACCTTCGTATCATCAAAGGTTTCCCAAGTTCCGTCATTGCGGAGAACATAGGTATAGTAACCATTAGCATCCGGCTCGCCTGTTGTATCAAGCTTAAGCTTTGTGCTGCTGTCACCAGACGGGTACTGCAAGGCTCCAGCCGTGCCGCCACTCTTGCCATTATTAACTATAAAGTTATAACTGTCGGAAGTGTCGTCTTTCTTTAAATAGTAATAATTTGTTTCTATATCTTTGAGCATAGATGTACCAGGCCATGCACCAAATTCATATACTGTTTCTGCATCATTATAAGCATATCCGTGATATGGAGTAAAGTTATCTGTTCTTGGTTCAACATAAACTTTAGTTTTAAATATTTCCTGTGAAACCTTAAGTTTCATGTCAACATCAATTTCAGAGCCAAGCAGTGCAGATTCTGAGTTTTGACCGTCAAGCCAAACAGAGACTTCAACGTTTCCGTTTTGATTAGCTTCATATTTAAAAAGCTTGTTATTATTGCTTGAATTATATACATAATCTTTTACTGACTTTACCTGTACATTTTTAGTAGATGTACCGCCAGCATTTGTAACTACTGTGTCGGTTGTTGCATTGTCAGCAGTAGTTAGTACATGCTTTTCATCACCGCTTTTAAGCATAATTCTAAAAGCGGAAGTGTCTATATCATTAACAACGCTGCCATTTTTGCGAACTATAAATTTTGGTTTGCCATCAAATGCAAGATAGCACTTTTTTTCAGTTGTTATATTAAAATTATAATTAATAAATTTCGTTCCTATATCATTAGTATTTGCCGGTCTAAATGCTGAAGCAACGCCGTCATTATTGAATTTTGTTGCAAAGAAGAAATTTTCTCCGTCACCGGAAACCGGTGAAAAATACAAGTCTTGCGATGCATTAGTAGTTTTGTCAAAATTTTCATTAAGCGAAATTGTATTGTTTGATAAAGGGTCAATTTTCAATCCCTTTTTCACCTGTGTATTTGGCTTTGTCGCCGTCTGAACATCAGTATCGCTGCCAGTTTGAATGGTAAAAGTATCGCCGCCTTCAATCCAACTGTAAGTAATACCGGCAGCAACGAGCAAAATGACAAGAAGTGCCGTAACTGAAAGTATAATTTGCTTTGCATTTGACTTTTTATATCTTTTCCCTTTCAACATTGGCACCCCCTTTAATTTATTGTATTATTAATTAAAAATCAAACTGTTAACTGAACCTTGATACAAATACTTACCGTTAGAACTGCTGCTGTTATACCAAACAACAAGTCCGTTAAATAAATATTTCTTTGCATCTGCTCCGTCAAATTCATACTGATATCTCGAATCAGTACTTTTATCTTTATTAAACTGAATTCCTGTTAAATTATCTGATTCATATAAATCAATATAGTAGACATTATTGCCCTCATTTTTGTGAGAATAAGTCATTTTCTTGCCAGGATGAGCACCAGTTGCTGAAGAAGCCTTACCAGCCGCATTCCAAGCATAGCAATAAACATTACCCCAACCTACATTATCCTGGAAATAGACTCTGAATGTTCCTTTTGAATCCTTCCAGTATCCTCCGCACGGAGTCAGACCTGAACCTGAATACACACCAGATTTACCGCAGATTGCCACATATGTATGATTTCCGTTTGAATCAGCGGGAATTGTCATTGACGGTACCCACTCATTCCACCAATTATCAATATCAACACAATAACGTCTGAAAGTAAAGTCCGTAATTGTGTCAGGCACGTATGCAGTCCATGTATGATCTGTGCTGTAATTTGCTGATTTATTCATTGCATAATAACGGTCAGATGTTTTATCATAAACATACATCATTGTGGGATATGACTGACCCTGATAATTATCCTTATTAGTAATCCAGTATTCAGGAATAGGATCGTCAACGCCGTGTGTATTATCTACAAAATTATATTTCTTTAAATCATCAACTGACGTAGTAAAGTCGATATAAATCTTTAAATCTTGTTCTGCAACAACATCACTGTCAATTTCAGTTCCCTCAAGCCAGATATTGAGAGTAATATGCTTTGTTTGCTTGGCATCAACAGTAAAAATAGGAGTACTGCTGGCGCCTTTATAATAGTAGTCACCATAACCCTTTGTTGTCTGTGTGCCTTGTACAGCTTTGCCGCCATCACTTACAGAAATAACCGGTTTGAATGTCACGCCGCTTATACCCGGCATCTGGTTTGGCTTAAAAACTATCGGTTCAGAACCGTCATTCAATGAAAAAGACATTCTGAGTGCATTGAGAACTTTAGAATTATTGCTGCTTAACAACGTGCCAGAACCAAGAAAAACCTTAGCGGTTGTGTCGCCTGCCTTTAAGTCAAAATCAACACTTATGTATCTCTTGTTTCTGTCAGCAGCCGTTCCTTCACGAAACGTCATATTTGCTGTTTGATTTGATTCTGTGTCGAGCATTGGGAAAAAGAAATTTCTTCCGTCCTTGCTCGAAACTTCCTCAAGTTTGCATGGATCAAGAGTGATGTCATTAGTAATTTCATCTTTATAAAACATTGTAAGATTACTGCTTGATGAAATCGTAATGCCTTCCTCTTCAATTTTACCTCTTTTGCCGCCTTCCATCCAACTGAAAGTAATACCAACGGCAAGAGCAACTACCTCAACAAGTGCCAAAACAGACAGAGCAAATTTTAACTTTTTACTTTTTCTCTTTTCCATCTCGGCACCTCCTTATTAAATATTATCGCATATATTTTACTGAATTGCAAACGAATCAAGCATAATTGTAAGATTAAATTTGCCGTTTACGAGTGCACGGCGTGCTTCAGTGTCACAACCCTCAATCCAAACTCTGAATGTAACAGTATCTTCATAGTATCCGTCGGCATTTTTTGTACCGTCTAGAGTACCTAGTAAGGTTCTGGTATCTGCCGGCTTTGCACTTTCAGTATTCGGCAAGTTGCCTGCAAATACTTGGCTGTTAGCTAAAGTCGATGATAACGACTTAGCTGTTTTGGTTGTTCCCGAAACTTCATAGTAAAAATGTGTATACGGATTATTCCAAGTAAAGTTGGTTGCTGAAACTGTTGAAGCAGTCTTATCAACCTCCATAGCATAAGAAGAACTGCCCTTTACATTATCCAAATGATATTCAGGATTTGTTATCCAAATAAATTTTCTGTCAGTATCTTTATATGCCGCTACTCTGAGAGCACCTACAATGCAGTCTTTTGAAAAATCACCATAAGAACTTTTGTTTCCGCAGTCAGCACCTATAACAACTGAAGAAGACGGTTCAGCAAAAGATGCGGAACTAAAATACACGTCAAGCGGATCTTGTGAACGCATGTGAACTGTAAAATCCAGATAGTCCTCGTTAGCTGCTGCAACTTTCCAAACAGAAGATGTACTAGTATCAGGAAGAGCATAATTGTCATGCTGTATTAATGTTGGAATATTAAACTTGCTTCCGTCACCTGTAACCTCGATAAATTTCATATTCTCGAGAACTTTTTTACCGTCAATTGCAAAATCGTTAAGATTAAGACCCTCGCTCCATGTAGTTCCGTCAAAGGAGAGTTGCAAAGGATTATCCGAATGCACTTCTATATCGTACATTTTCACATGATTGTCCGCATTAACTGCAAACCATGCATAAACCGCAACAACCATAAGTACGGTTATAAGAACCAGGTTTACAATTATTATCGGTTTTTTGCTTGATTTAGCTTTAATATTTTTCAACCTGATTCCTCCTAACTGATTTTGGGTAAAGTCGATGTAAAGTGAAGCATTGTTTCAAACATTCCGCCCGCCAATGGTGTAAGTGCGTCACGGTCTGTTCCTTCTGCCCAAATACGAATAATTATATGTGCAGTAAAATATCTATCAGTCTCTTTTTCTTTTGCAAGAGTAGCTACTGGAATATTCTTAGTGCTTGAAACCTTGCCAATTATTGTTGCAGAGGTCTCTGTCGATTTTGTCGAAAACAACGGCGGTACAGTAGTACTGTCCAAAGGCGAAAGGGCTGTATTGCCGCTCTTATAAAATGTGTGACTCTCGGTTGACGACCCAGTTAAAAATTCATAACTGCTTCCTGTGTATATTGTAACAAAATTACTTTCTGTTACTTTGTCAGCCGACACCAACACAAATCCGCCTTTTTGATAGATAAGGCACATATTGTTTGCAGTTTGCAAAACAGGTCCTGAAATTCCTTCTACATATTTTAAATAGAAGTCCGTACCGCTATTTGGTGTATATGAAACACCAGAGCCTGTAACAGTCAAATATCTGTTGTTTGTTATATTCACAAATTGATATGTTGCTTTGGACTTATCTCCTCCGCCTTTTTTGGCTGTGAAAATTTCATTTTTTGTAATGCTGGCAGGTAAAACATTTGTTGTGCCAGGAGCTCTAAAACTTACCGGCTTAACAGTATTATTGTTTGATGACACTGCTTTTGCGTTTCCGGCATTAACAAGTGAAAGATTGGTATCATTATCAATTTCGTAGTACTTAACTTCCTGCGTAATGGGTGAACCGCTCCCGCCTAAGTCAAATGACTGTCCGTTGCCATTATCGTAATTTAAAATTGTAAGAATACCTGTTTGAGGATTATATCCAAACTTTACGGTCATGTGGTCACCGTTACTAATATACTCTGCGTTACCATACATACCGTTAGTACAGTTCATATTACCAATATTAAAGTTAGTATCTGTAACATAAAAGAACTGATTCTCTTTACTTATATCCTTGCTGTCAGCACCTTTAATGTAATCCATATCGCTGCTGTTTATCATATTCTTATCTGACGTGTTATTAATAATCAGCGGTATTGTTGACGGATTAGAATACGTGGGAACATAAAAAGTAAATTCCGTAACGAAATATCTTATGCTGCTGTCATATGTAAACGGACGAGCCTCAAAATCATCAAAATTATTGGGATAAGAAGCAATAGGCTTATCTTCATATGTCCACAAATAATATTGCTTTCCATCGTCCTCAGCACCGCCGTCAAGACCCGAACCGCCGCCTCCGGAGATCTGAATAGTTTCAGTATCTACCTTAGTATACTTAGTATATCCGCTTGCATTTTCCTTTAGTTCATAATCAGAATTCGGCGCCCAAATAAAGTTACAATCTCCATTTTCATTAAGAAATGCTACTCTCGCGGCAGAGCAAATATAGTCTTTTGAAAAATTACCATATTCACTTAAGCGCTCATCTGTATTTTTAGGAGTTACTCTGCTGTCTCCTGAAAGATATATAGTTTTCTCTACTTCACTTCTAAAGAAAAGATCAACATCAATATATTTACCCTCGGAGTTTTCGGGAGTAATATCTGAGCCATTCCAAGAACCGTCTTCATTAAGAATAACCTCACCTGTTCTCCGGTTAAGCAATGGTTCAAAAAAACTCTCTCCATTGCCTGTAATCAACTTAAGTGATGCTAAATTTGGATCCAGCTTTTTAGCAAGACCGACATCACCTTCAATTACATCTCCGGCAGTAAGCGCAGTCAGATTCTCGTAATACTCACCATTTTCATCCCATGAAACTTCAACGCCTTCAGCCTTAGAGCTAAGATTGATGCCGTCTGCCAGCGATGTTTGACCTTTGGTAAACCACGCCCAAATTGCAAGGGTTGCAACCAAAACAACAACCAGCAGAATTATTAAGTTTTTAGCTATCATTCTGCCCGTCTTTCTGTTGGGCGCAGTAGTATTTTTCATTTAACTGCCTCTCATTTACTAATCTTTACCAAAATAAATTGCAACATATCCGTCTGCTTTAAGTGATTTATTATGAGCAAGCTGAACCGGACGTCCTGTTGCCTGTCTCACAGTGCTTTCAAAATTCTGAGCAATTATTCTGTCTATTCCGGAAAATGTTACGCAAACCGGGATATCGGATATTCCTTTAAGCTGCTCAGGTATATCTGCCAAAACTGTCTCAAGATCAGTCTGCTTCTTATAAAGCTTAACAACCTTTACACCTGAAGACGAATAAGAACTAAGAACAACACCTTTTTTACTTCTGCAAACACAAAGCGCCTTAACAGATTTTGAAGCTGAAGTAAGCAATTTGGCAATGTTTGTTGTTCCGTTTTTAACAAGAGTTTCTGCATATGCGGAAATAACTTCTATGCTTCCAAAAGAATAGTCGCGGCTGAATAAGTCGGTTGACCCTTTAATTGCTCTAACTTCTTCTTTCGCGATGTTAGCTTTGTCATTAGCCTTCTTTTCTGCATTGCGAATCTCTGTCTGGGCATTTTTCTTAATCTCAGCAACCTTGGCCTGCATTCGTTTCTCAGCAGCTTTCTCGGCTGCTTCAACACGCTTATCAACAGACTTTTGCACTTTGCGGATTTCTGATGCATGCTTAGCATTAACAGCTGCACTTGCATTAGCATTTGCCTGATTAATCTTTTCAAGCTGGCTTTCATGTTCCTTCTGCAAATCTGCCATGTCTTTTAATCTTTTTTGTTCAGCTGCATTTGTTTTGTCGGCAAACTCGGCATTGAGTTGGGCAACATACTTGGTATGCGCTGCATCAGCTTCATCAATTGTCGATTGTAAAGATTTAACTTCGTTTCTATGAGCCTCTTCAGTCTTTCTCGTCATTTCAGCAAAATCAACATTCATCTTTTTAATTGTTTCTTTATTCTGCTGACGCTCAGTCTGAAGAGTATCGGTCAATTTTTCTTTCTCGTCAGTAAGAGAAGCTATCTTCTTGTTTCCCTCTTCAATTTCCGCTTTACATTTTGTTAGATTCTCTGTCAGTGCCGCAATTTCAGCAAGCTGTTCTGCTGTTTGAATCTCAAGTTCGGAAATACGAGATTTCTGTTCTTCAATTTGCTGTTCCTGTTCTTTAATTTTTGTCTGCTGACGAGCATTCTCCTGCATCAATACCTGAATACGATCGTTAAGAATAATAATCTGCTTGTTTAACTCGTCAATTGTCCGGTTTAATTCGTCAATTTTGTTATTCAGCTCAACAATTTTATCTTTAAGCTGCTGATTTTCTTCTTTGAGCCTAGCAATCTCATTTTCAGCTTCCATGAGTTTAAGCTTAGTCTGTTTAAGCTCTTCCTTCACCTCAGCAAGCTGATCCTGCAATGCAGAAATCTGACCTTTTAATGTCAAAATCTGCTGTTCTTTTTGCTCAAGCGTAACCTTAAGGCTCTTAATTTCATTATTAAGCTCAAGGATTTTCTTTTCGCGTTCACGAATCTCCCTGAGACGAATTTCCATCTCTTCTTTTCGCACTGCATCAAGCTGTGCTTTCATTACTGCTTCACGCGTTTTCTGCGGTTTTGCAGCTTCTTCGGCTAACCGGGCATTCTCTTCATCATACTTAACCTGAAGCATTTTTCTTAGACCCGGGTTAGTAGCAATACTCATCATAAAATGCTGGAAGCCCATTGCAAAATAAACATCCTGCTGAACAGTCCCATCCATTTTGCCCTGATATTCTTCACCAACAATTTCAAAACCGTCACGCTTATAGCTGTCAAGAAATGTCCATAACTCCATTGCCTTTTTAAAATTAGGATTTTTCTTGAGCAAGTTAGTCTGTGTAATCGGCGGACGAACTTCAGGCTCTTTAGATATTTCCTTAATTAACTGAGTATTTAAAAACTCATTCAGAGTTGCACGAATACGTCTAATACGGTCGAAATCTGAAAGCTCCGAAACATCAAGTACATCAAGATCATCTGCAAGCGTTTCATGCGATTCATTTACATAATTGAATGTAAAATCAACTTTTTTTTCATTAAAATCCAAATGACGGGTCATAGTAATTTTATTATAACTGTCATTAGGGACATCTTTCATTTTAGAATATTTATCATCAACAAAGTGCAAAGCTTTGCGAATAAGTGTCATAAGTACACGGTTTTCATAGATAGCAAAACTTTCTTCTCGCTCAGTAGTAAGGATTTTGTTGGGTGTAACCATACCATCTTCAACTTTAGCAATAAAGTTTGTGTGCTGAGAAAGATGTTTAACAGACTCGGGACCGATTTTCTTTGCAAGTTCAATACGTACAACGTTTTCCACCTGCTTTATAAAACGGCGCTGCTCGTCGATTGCCTTTTGGATATAAGGAAGTGTTTCCTCAATGGCAACAACCCAATCCATATCAATAACTTTTTCGTTAGTTTTACCGTCAAGTGCATCTTTGCCCTTGTCACCGTCTTTGAGGCCTTCGGTTATGTAATTGTAAGTAAAATCACTTTTCAGAACATCCTGCATATACATGTAGGCTCTGTAATATTTACCAAAATCAGCCATCGATATGTACTCCTTAATTTAACAATTGACTATGAATTGTTGTCTATCATACACAATATGCCATTTGCCAGTGTATTACCAACTTAAGGGCGAACAGAGTTCGCCCTTATATCGCCAGTTATACAAGCTTTTTGAGCATACGAAGATAATCCTTTGATTCATTCATATTTTGTTCGCCGAAAAGTTCGTCAATATAAGCGCAAAGACCGTCAATTTCGTCACGAATATAAGATAGGTTAAGAGATTCAAACTTTCTGAATACTTTACGGGCAAGAACATAGTCAAGACCGTCAACCTCTGTTCCGCCAGTACCAACATATGCAGGAACAAAATCACGAAGCTGCTTAACAATACGGTTACCAAAAGCTATGCGGAAATGTTCAATAACATAGTCGTCAAGAAGTCCAACCTTTTTAAGACTTTCTTCTGAAACAACATACTTAGCCTTTGCATCGTTAAGTATATCCTCAAAGTGCTTATAACTAATATTGATAGGAGGTGTGTCGGCTGCCTCAAAAGCAACACCCTTGGTGTCGATATTGATAGGCATAGCACGGTCATAAACCTTATCTGTAATAGCAAAAGTAGAGTCGTCGTTATTTGCTGTACCAATGTACCACATATTAGGCGGAATTTGCAGCTGACCGTTTTTAATGTGTTTCGGGTCAGTAGGCCATGCGTTTGGAATGATATCTACTACCCATTCGTCACGTGACGGCATTTCAAGAATTGAAAGCATTTCAGCAAAGTAATACTCAACACGAGCGATATTCATTTCGTCAAGGATTACAGCATAGATGTTTTCATTATAAGAAGCTTCGTACATTGCACGGAGAAGCTCTGTTTCATTAAACTTCTTTGTAAATTCATTGAAGTAACCGAAAAGCTCTGTTCTGTCACGCCATGAAGGCTGAACAGAAGCAATAATAGACGGATTATTGATAAACTTACCAAAAGCATATGCAAGTGAGGTTTTACCTGTACCTGAAATACCCTGTAATATAATAAGTCTTGTTGAAGCAAAAGATGCAACAAAAAGTCTGATAAGCTTAATATCATAATAAAGACCAAGTCTTGAACAAGCAAATAAGCGGAAACGCTCGCAGAACTCCGGAAGAGTAATCTCATTGTCATATACAGGAGGTACATAATCTGCCCAGAGCTGATCAATTTCAGTAAGTTTGTAGAAACGAGAGCCATTTTCCGGCTCTTCCTCACCATTATTGAGAGCTTCAATTTCTTCACCTGTAAGCTCAGCAATTTCATTAGGATTAAGACCAATCTGAGAAACCTTCATTGAAAGAATCTTATCTTTCTCGAGATTAAGACGCATAACCTCTTTATTAAGAGCCTGTACTTCTTTAACAAGAGAATCCGTATCTTTTCTCCTGCGGTGAGAACGGATAAACTTTTTTACGGCGACGATAACAAGCCATACAATAAGACCCAGTACAGCAATAAGAAGTACTATGGCGAGAATGGCAATACCCCATGCAAGACCACCCAACTCGGTAGTATAGCCGTTGATGATGTTTATGTAAGCGGGAAAATCAAAGGCGCTGCCTATTCCGCCGAATAAACCGGTTATTATTGACCACAAAGAGCCAAAAAACTGACCGAGAAAATCAAATAGAAATTTAAATACTGTATCCACGGTACTTCGTCTCCTTAAAAAAATCTATCTCTCATTTTTTAAACAAAAGATTTTTAACCTTCTGTAAAATCGGCATCTGACGAACCGATAAAATATAACTAGCATCTATTTACCGCACTGTTATAAATGCTGCAGATATTGGTAACATTATATTTCTTTTCCGCCGTATAAAGACGGAAAAGAAATATTTCCGTTACTATACTTTTACGCCCTTATGTGCGTTAGGGACAAATTTTAAATTTTTATGCGTTATCTGAACTGTCAGCGGAATTATTGCCGTCAGCAGGTGTTTGTACTGTTGGCTCATTTTCAGCTTTGCCGCTCTGTTTTTCTCCTATTGATGCAAGGTACTCCTCTATTGCTCTTTTCTTTTGCTCTTCTGTAAGTTCAGCATTATTAATTACTGACTGAGCCTCAGTAACAGCCTTTTCTTTGTTATAAGCAATAACGTTTAGAATAACCCTGATGGCTTCATATACAAAGAAGATAATCATCGGGAGCAGAACGCAAAGGAAAAATCCAAGCTGAGTTCTGATAAAGCTTAATACATTTCCGAGTCCGTCAATTTTGTTGCCTGTATATTTAGCAACAATTGATGCCGAAGTCTGCAAATCTTCATCAGGCTCGGGATTAGTATTCTTATTGTCACCCTGCGTCTTGTAGTAGGTTATACTTTCATCCTCAATAACCTCTACAATTCTGTGAGTATTGTAAGTTTCTACACCGCCAATCTCAATAGGGAAAGTAACAATATCACCCACCTTATACTCATAATAAGGGTCATTTGTTACTTCACTCAATAACAGGTCACCTGAATCAAAAGTATCATGCATTGAGTCTGACTGAACACTTAATGGTGCAATTCCAAAAATATGAGGGACCCCTGATGATTTTGTTGTTAATGACAGTGCTACTATCAAAACAGAAACTGCCAGAATCAATACGACAATAACGTCTATTACTATGTTTATAATTCTCTTTAACAATTGCTTCATAAGGGGTCTCCAATTAATTTATGTATTTGCTGTTTTAACTTGCAATAAAATTATACTAATTAAAAATTAGTTCTGCTTTGCTGTCTCACCATGTACTGTAAACTTAATATCGTCGATAATTGCGCCGGCATTTGTATCTTTACAGTCAGGATCCTGACCTTCAAACCATACAAACAGGTTGTAGTATTTTGCTTCACCGCTTGTAAGTGTGCCAATAGTAAGTGTACCAGTAGCATCAGGTGTTATTGCTATTGTATCAGCTTTGCCTGCAATAGCATCGTATGGAGCGTCATCAATAGCAAAAACACTCTCTTTGAAAACGCCTGTGTTTTCAAGATTTGCTCCTTTACCATCTGTTTCTACAAGAGCAACTCTGAGGTAGTTGTTAGGAACAGAGAAAGTGATTTTTACATTTTCAACATCAGCTTCACCATTATTTCTTACATTAAGCTGATCCTTAAAGCGGTAAGCACCTCTATCAGCTTCAGCGATTGCATTAATTGTGCCTGCTTTAGCAGCAAAATCATCTCTGTTTGCAGCCTCAGCCTTCCACCAGCCAACACCGTTAGCTGTTGATGCAGGAAGCAATACCTTGTTCTGAATACCGTAATCAATCAGTGTACCCCAGTCAGTGCCTACACTTGAAATCTGAAGTTCAGAAGCCTTAGTTGTCATAACATTTATGCCGTTAGCTGTTGCTGTTGTGCTTGATGTAAACCAAGCGTATGTTGCTGTTCCGAGTGCAAGCATTGCTACCAGAAGCATTGCTACTGAAGAAACTAAAAGTTTCTTTCTTGAATTTGTTTTCATAGAAAAATTCCTCCTAAGTAATTTTTGTCCCTAAAACACCATAGGGATTTGTTTTTATATTAGTGCGTGAACACCTAATACCAAGAAAATTTAAATACCTTCAACTATTGCGGTGCAGTTGTCTCATCATCACGAACTGAGAACAGCATTCTCATTCTTACATGACCGTTGCGGATATCATCGATACATTCGGGGTCATTACCCTCAATCCAGATAACGATTGTATATTTATCAACATCTCCAACTTTAAATTCTTCTGTCGATGTAGTCATTATCCTTGTATCTGTTTCAAACTTTGTACAGTCAGTCTCGGCAGTATTGCGATCCTTGTACTTTCCCTTGCCGTAAATTGACGGCTTACCATTTTTGTAAATCATTACTCTGGCAGCTTCATCGGCTGACTTTGCAACACCCTCAATTTCAAGAACAGCATCATAATCAAGTTTTACTTGTCCGTTATTCTTGCAATAGAAAGTATAAGCAACATAGTTATCTCCGTTATGAGCTCCGTTTTCACTTGTGTCAAGATCAACAGGAAGCCAAGCATATGTAATATTGGTAACGTCCTTAACCTGCTGGGCAGTAAGAGAAGCGCTTTGAGTTTTAAATTCCGGATCTTCACTCAGCACGATACCTTTTTTAACCGCCGGCGAATCAACACTGATGATAAGGTCGCCCCATTGGGTAACAAGCATTGATACAAGGAAAAGAATAATAAGGATTATCAAACAAACAGTAAGTATAATACTTAGTATCTTTCTGCGCTTTTTGTATTTGACAATTTCCATTGAGTCATTTTTGATATGGAAATGTTCAATCTGGGAGTCAGCCATCTTTTTATCATTAAGTTTGCTTAACTCCTCCGGAGTAATCGGTTGTTCAATTTTAGTTTTTTTATTTCCGAACAAATTTAATCACTCCTGTAAATCTAGTTTATATGTTATAATTTAAAGTCTTTTTTAAGATATTGGCTGATTATTTTCGTCGCAGCCGATAAATCCTAACTGAACACCGAGCTGTGCTTCCTGAACATCATCATCACATTCAGGGTCTTCACCGTCAATCCAAAGTCTGATTGTAACCTTTGTAGGTTCAAGCTGATTTAAATGGAAAATTCGGGTGTTATTAGAATATACCATTGCACCCGACGGTAAATCAAAAGTTGTCTGTCCGTTTACAGGAGTGCTTCTGTTCGGTTCGTAAATTGCTGTGCCGTTTCCTCTGCCTTCTGCCGTAAAGTCGACTCTTGTACAGTTTACAACGTCTGCTTTTGGACCGGTTGATGTCGTAGTAACCTTTGTGCCGTCATCGTTACCTTGTTTGGTACTTTCAGTGGTAAGATGTACCCACATCTCCTCGGTTGCAATAAAGTAACACTCAAATTCCAAATATGAACGGTCATTAGCCTCTCTTACAGTACCGCGCTGATTTGTAAATCTGACACCGTCTGTAGTAGTTACAGGGTCAAGCACTATCTTATCCAAACTCGTATCATGCTTGCCAAGATAGCTGTCAATCATTTCGTTAGTAATAACTTTTGTATAACGGTCAAGATCTGTTCCGTAATTTTCCATCCCTACCTTAAGCTGTGCACTTACGCTGATATGCAAATCAAGCTGATCTACACCGGCAAAAGTATTCACGGTAAACCAGGCAACCGTAGCCGTCGTCATTGAAAGAAGTGTTATTATCGCAACAAATACTATTAATCTTTTGCGTCTTTTTCTCGGAACATTTTCGCTGACCATTTTATCAACTATTCTGCCGAAAAAACTCATCGGAAACACTCCTCCCTCTCATTATATAGCCATAATCTGGCATTAATTTTACTTTTAATATAATAATACCTTATACTAAAACGTGCTAAAAGTCAATAATATTTGTAGCTTTAAATTATTTTTGTATACACTGAATAAGTCAAAAAGTGTTTATTTGTTCAAAATAATTAATTTTCAAAAACAGAAATAACAATTTTATTACAAAGCTACATAATATGTCCTTTTTTGACTTTTTTGTTTAATATATTGTTAAAAACCTGTTACATAATAATTATAAACCAAAAAATCACAAAAAAACCCCTTTTCAACAAAGGGGTTTAGCGTTAAAATAATAAATATCGACAATTTTAATTTGAAACAGACAAAATCAACAGACTTATTTGCAAAACATTTAAATATCTGCACATTTCTCTGTTAATTTTGTTTTTGCACAATTTTATATTCATCGTATAATCTGAAATAGTGACATTGATCAGATTTTTGAGTAAGAAACCTTGCCATTTCGTCTTCATCAAGGTTAATGCTACAGTAATCACCAAATTCTTCGTCAGCAACAAAGTAAGCACAGAATTCACATTTATCAGCCATTTTAATTTACACATCCTTTCTGCCAGAAGAATTAAAAAATTTACAAACCCTACAGAGTATATAAAGGTGCAAATGCAAATTCACCATATTTAGGGCAATAATAAAATTGTTTAGTATAATTCTTTAAACTATTTTTCTTCTAAAAATTTATATTTGTTATAGCTGTACGGACTATAATTTTCTATCTGTTCAAAGACCTGCTCTTCGGTATCAGCTACAGTAAAAAGTCTGTTAAAATCATCACTCATAAAATTTCGGTCTATTGCATTTTGCAGCATTTCAAGCATTGCATTATAGTAACCTTTAACATTATATATTACAATGGGCTTTGAATGACGGCGGAGCTGCTTAAGCGTAAGTACCTCAAAAAATTCCTCAAAGGTTCCGATTCCGCCCGCGCAAATTATAAAAGCATCCGATTTATCCTCCATTATACCTTTGCGCTCACGCATTGTATCTGTTACGATAAGCTCCGTACAATCTTCAAACACTACCTTCATATCAATAAAAAATTCCGGAGTAACACCTATTATTTTTCCCTTTTCAGCAGCTGCTCCGCGCACTGCAGCTCCCATTACTCCGTATTTTCCCGCACCAAAAACAAGACCGTGTCCCTTTTGTGCAATTCTCTTGCCAAGATTTTCAGCTGTTTTTAAATACTCTTTGTCGATTTGCTCGCTTGAAGCCCCAAAAACACATATATTCATAAATATTATCCTTTCATATTGCAGTAGGCAATTTTATTATACACCTCAAAACAACCGAGGTCAATATCCGATTATATTCATAAGGAGGCAGAAATATGCCCGAATCCTCACTTAAACAAAAATCAACCGACTCTGTTATAGAAAAGGGAGTTTTCCGCCTGGCATGGCCCATATTTCTACAGATGCTGCTTGCGGTATCACTTGGAAATGTAGATACGATTATGCTGTCAAACTACAATAGCACTGCGGTAGGCGCAATCGGCAACGCAAATTCTTTGCTCAGCTTTCTTACGCTTGCATTTACTATTATTTCCAGTGCTACAGGCATTATCGTAAGTCAATACCTTGGCGCCGAAAAAAAGGACAAGATGAACATGATTTACACAGTTGCACTCAGTTTTAACCTTGTGCTTAGTGTTATTATAAGCATAGTTGTATTTCTGTTCAGCAAAAATCTGCTCCGGCTAATGCAGGTACCCGCCGAAATGCTTAACGAAGCAGATATGTATATGAAAATAGTCGGCGGCACGATTTTTACGCAGGCAATGATAGGAGCACTCAGCCAGATTTTTAACAGCAACGGCAAAACTTTTTTTGGCATGATTGTATCACTTGGCATGAACATTTTTAACATTGCAGGAAATTATCTTTTTTTGTACGGACCGCTCAAAGTTATCGGACTGGGAGCTTCAGGTGCTGCGGTATCAACATGTGTAAGCCGCGTACTTACAGTTATAATAACAGTAATATATTTTTATACTGTTATTAAAGGACGTTTCAGCCTGAAATATCTCAGACCTTTTCCGTTTGACGCACTTAAAAGTCTGCTTAAACTCGGTATACCTACAGCCGGCGAAAATATCTCATATAACTTTTCCCAGCTGATTATTACTGCTTTGGTAAACACTATGGGGATTATTGCCATTAATACAAAGATATATGCGAATCTGCTTTCCATGTTCACTTATATGATTGCCCTTGCCGCTGCATCAGCAACTCAGATCATAGTGGGACACAGTGTCGGCGCAAAAGATTACGACTACGCATACAAACGGGTGCTTAAAACACTTCGGTTTGCAATGATTATATCAATATCCGCTGCAATTGCCAACTGGCTGCTTTCACCGATAACCTTCTCGTTTTTTACAGACGATTCAAAAGTAATTAAACTTGGCTCGTTCATTATGTTCATTTCAGTTATTCTGGAATTTGGAAGAACAACAAATCTTGTTATTATCAATAGCATGAAAGCTGCCGGTGATGTTAAATTTCCTACAATACTTGCCATTTTCTCAATGTGGGGACTCGGAGTTGCTCTTGTGTACATTTTAAGCACAGTATTCGGTATGGGACTTGTCGGTGTATGGATCGGCATGGCAGCTGATGAAATATTCAGAGGCATAGTTGTTCTCATAAGATGGCTTAGGGGCACTTGGCGCGGCAAAAGTATAGTTGATGACAGCAGCAATGAAGAAGCGGACCTGCAGACTTCCGAATAAAAATTTTTAACAACGGAGATACCCTGTTTTTATGAGTATCTCTGTTGTTATTATTTAAACTTTTTTATCTGAATGCTCTAATGGTTTAGGAATAAAATTATCTATAAAGCCTGCGGCGTTTTCTTTGCCTTTTAATCTGCCCTTCAAATAGAAAAATCCTGCGGCATTAAATATTGCTGCCCCAACAAAATTAACAATCAAATCTTTCATTGTGTCAATAAGTCCGATGTCAAGATATCCATCAATTCCAAGCTCTCTTCCGTTTACAATCGTTGAACTGATTCCGCTTATTTTTTCGATTGTACCCGATTTACCGGATATAAGCCCAGAATTAATAACATTAATAACAGTATCTTTTTGCATATCTTTTCCGAGTAACGAGTCAACTGCAAATTCAAAAAACTCCCATACTGTCCCCGCTGTCATGGAAAAACAAAAAGAAAACAGACACACAAATATTGGGGAAAGACTAATTTTTACTTTTTCGTTACGGTTAAGTATATCAGTAAGACCGAATCCCACTCCGGCACAAATAAAACCGTTTACTGCATGCAAAGCTGTGTCCCACAACGGGATTTTCTCATAGAAAGCACCAAGCTCTCCCATTACATTCGCGGCAAAAACAAATAAAATCGTAATAGTTTCAAGCACAGTCGGCAGTCCGATTTTCAACTTTTTTTCTATGAACAAAGGTATCATCAGCAGCGCCAGTGACATTACACAAGTCATTGTGTTTTCCCATTTGCCCTTAACTATGCTTGTAATGAGTATTATAACTATTGTTACTCTGAGAACTATATATACTGCTGTTTTGAATTTGTGCTCACGCATCTCCTTAAAATTTAATAAGCGGGCAAGGTACATGCAGAAACCTGATTTGTGTTTATTTTTCATAAATTTCACCTTGTTATAACAAAGATACATCAGAAAGCATCTGATGCATTTCATACATTAAACACCATTTTCATACCAAACACATTTTTGGTTTCTAACTGTGTTTAAGATTGTATAATTATCATTGCTTTTTTTAACATAATAATTCTTTGTGTAAAAAGCCTTCATATTAATACTTATAATTGCTTAATAACTGATATCAGAAAACAAAAACTCTGCCCGGTCTACGAGCAGAGTTTTAGACATCCATAATTTAATTAATTGATTTTTTTACAGTATCGGCACTTTCGACTTCTGTTTTCTTTTTAAGCTCCTCCCTGCCAACTGCAAGCATAAGTTTTATACGGTTTTCCTGATTTACTTTTGGAGCTCCCGGATCATAGTCAATGGTAACAATATTGGCATTGGGTCTGACCTCTTTTATCTTTCTTATTGCTCCTTTTCCGTTAATATGGTTTGGCAGACAGCCAAACGGCTGTGTACAAACTATATTTTCATAGCCGGTTTCGGAAAGTTCAAGCATTTCAGCAGTAAGAAGCCATCCTTCGCCCATTTTGCTGCCGTAACCTATAATACCCTTTACAAGTTCTTTTGTGTGAGCATATTTATGAGGCGGTATAAAACCGTATTTTTCAGCCGCCTCAATCATAAGTGTTTCCAGCTTGGTGATATAATTAAGAAGTATCTGACAAAATTTGTATTTTACTGTACTTCCGCCAAACATTTTGCAATCCTCAATACGGTTATCCACCTTAAATGAAGCAAAACCCATAAGTCCGGGCACACACACTTCGCAGTCCTGCTCTGCCAGAAAATCCTCAAGACCGTTATTCGCCATCTTTGAATATTTAACATAGATTTCGCCTACGATACCTACCTTGACCTTTGGAACCCTGTTAAGTTCAATTTTTGAAAACGATTTAGTAATCTTATCAAGATTTTCATCAATTTCCTCAAGGGTATACCCTTTTCCGTCAATAAGAAACCTGGAAATCTTTTTTATCCATTCCTCTACCAGCGCCATGCTCTCGCCTTTGTTCACCTCATATGGCTTAGTTTGATTTGATAAAAGCATAAGCTGGTCTCCATAAACTATGCCTCCGACGAACCGTCTGATAAGCGGAAGAGTAAGAGAAAAACCGCTGTTATGTTCCATGCCGAAAGAAAGCGAAATTACCGGAACAAATTCAAAACCTGCTTTTTTGAGAGCCTTTCTGAGAAGAAAGATATAATTAGAAGCACGGCATCCGCCGCCCGTCTGCGTAATCATTAGCGCAGTTTTATGTACATCATATTTTCCGCTTTGCAGTGCATTTATAAATTGACCTATTACAAGAAGCGCAGGATAACAAGTGTCATTGTGAACATATTTTAAGCCGGTCTGCGCAATTTCCGGACCTGTTGTGTCAAGCAAATCCGATTTATATCCATAATGAGTAAACACATTCTGCAATATTTTGAAATGAATAGGAGCCATATTCGGCATAAGGATTGTATATTCCTTTTTCATTTTTTTTGTAAAAAGCAGTCTTCCAGTTTTTTTGTCATACTTCAGCTCTGCCATATAAAAAATCCTTTCGTTTAATCATTGTCAAGTGCAGCAAGCAGGCTGCGGATTCGGATTTTTACAGCTCCGAGATTTGTTATTTCATCTATTTTTATCTGGGTATAAATCTTATTCTCTTTTTCAAGAATCTCTCTTACTTCATCAGTAGTAATAGCGTCGACACCGCATCCGAACGATACAAGCTGTACAAGCTCCATATCCTCTCGTGTTGTAACATATTTTGCAGCCGCATAAAGACGTGAATGATACGTCCACTGGTTCAATACAGTTGTATTAAACTTTTGAACTCTTGGCGAAATAACATCCTCACTTATAATGGCAACGTCGAAACCTGAAATCAGCTTATCGATTCCATGATTTATTTCGGGATCAACGTGATACGGTCTGCCGGCAAGCACAAATATCTTTTTGCCCTCTTTTTCTGCTCTTCTTATTATTTCATTTCCCTTTTCCAATATTTTCTTTCTGTATCTCTCCTGCTCTTCATATGCCTTGTTTGCCGCAACTCTTACCTCGTTTAAGGTTAAATCAGGAAAATGATAAGAAAGCCTTTCATAAGCCTTTTTGGGGAAATCCTTAGGACGATGGACTCCGAAATATTCTTTTATAAAATGAACCTTACGGATATCTTTCATATTATTTTTTATAACTTCCGGATAATAGGCAACAACAGGACAATTATAATGATTATCTCCGAGATGTTCATCAAAGTTATAGGAAAGGCAGGGATAGAATATAGTCTCTGCACCCTGATCAATAAGCGTCTGAATGTGACCGTGAATCAGCTTTGCAGGAAAACAAACTGTGTCGCTGGGAATTGTCTGCTGACCGCGCTGGTACAGCTTTCTGGTTGAATACGGAGAATGGAACACTTCAAACTTAAGTTCTGTAAAGAATCTGTACCAAAACGGATACATCTCGTACATATTAAGTCCCATCGGAAGCCCCAGCTTGCCTCTTAGACCTTCAATCGGTTCGTACGAATCAATTAGTTTTAATTTATATTCATACATATTCAAATCAGATGACGGAGCTTTTTTTGTAATAGGACGCTCACATCTGTTGCCTGCTATAAATTTTCTTCCGCCGCCAAAAGAATTAATCGTTAAGCGACAGTTGTTACTGCACATTCCGCAGTTAGCAACTTTTATTTCATGAACAAAGTTTTTTAGTGCCTCGCTGTCCGCAAGGGAACTTTTTCCTTCTCCCTTGGATTTCTTTTTTGCATAGAGTGCAGCGCCGTATGCTCCCATAAGACCTGCTATGTTCGGACGTACAACCTCTACGCCCATTTCCTGTTCAAAAGCGCGCAAAACAGCATTATTCAGGAAAGTACCTCCCTGAACTACAACTCTTTTTCCGAGTTCCTCCGGACTTGACGCCCGAATAACCTTATAAAGAGCATTTTTTACAACGCTTAATGAAAGACCCGCCGATATATCCTCTATAGTTGCGCCGTCCTTTTGGGCCTGCTTAACGCTGGAATTCATAAATACCGTACAGCGGGAACCGAGATCTACCGGTCGCTTTGCAAACAAACCCAGTTGTGCAAAATCGGCAATATCATAACCCAAAGCATTTGCAAATGTCTGCAAAAAACTTCCACAGCCAGAAGAACACGCCTCATTAAGAAATATGTTATCAATTGCACCGTTATGTATTTTAAAACATTTAATATCCTGTCCGCCGATATCAATAATAAACTCAACATCCGGCATAAAATATTTTGCCGCTGTAAAGTGTGCAATAGTTTCTACAATGCCAAAATCAACATCAAAGGCATTTTTTATGATATCCTCGCCATAACCGGTTACAGCGGATGAAACAACGTTTATATCGGGATTTATATCATAAATTTCTTCAAGAAAATCCTTGATAATCTCAACAGGATTCCCTTTTGAGGGCAAATATTTTGAATAAAGAAGCTCTCCGCTGTCATTCAGCACAACACCCTTAACAGTTGTTGAGCCGGCATCCAATCCAATATAAGCCCTGCCGCTGTATCCCTTTAAATCTTTTTGTTTTACATCAGCCTTTGCATGACGTTCAGTAAATTTTTTATATTCTGCTTCATTTTTAAAAAGCGGAGGATTAAAGGCAAAATTGCCCGAACCTCTGTAATTCTTAACTTCCTCTATTACTTTATTAAAGTCAATGGCATTTTCAGCACACAAAGCCGCACCGCAGGCAACATAATAAAGCGAATTTTGGGGACAAATTCCCGTTGTGCCGAGGGTTCTGTCAAAACAGTTTCTTAATTCACTCATAAATGTAAGAGGTCCGCCAAGATAAACAACCTGTCCTTCTATTTCTCGCCCCTGAGCAAGACCTGCAACTGTCTGACTTACAACTGCATTAAAGATACTTTCGGCAATATCGCTCTTTCTTGCACCCTGATTTAACAGAGGCTGAATATCAGTCTTGGCAAACACACCGCAGCGTGACGCAATAGTATAGGTCTTCTCGTATTGCTTTGCAAGATTGTCAAGTTCCTCAAGCGGCACATTAAGCAAAGCAGCCATCTGATCAATAAATGCACCTGTGCCTCCTGCACATGTACCGTTCATTCTAACTTCAAGACCATTTGTCAGAAAAAGTATTTTTGCATCCTCTCCGCCTAGTTCAATTACAACATCCGTTCCCGGAATAAACGTATTTGCAGCGACACGCGTTGCATATACCTCCTGAACAAAGTCTATACCGCTTGCTTCGGCAACACCCATGCCTGCAGATCCTGACAATGCGACCAGTGCCTTATCGACACCGTCAACCTTTGAACGAACCGTCTCGAGTATCTGTGCAATTTTCTCGGTAATTTGTGAGAAGTGGCGTTCATATGTACTGTATATTATTTGGTTTTCTTCGCCTAGCACAACGCATTTTATCGTCGTTGAGCCTATATCAAGTCCTAATTTCAAGATGCCGCCTCCGAAATCAAAGTATAGTTCTTTGCTGTGCATATTAATTCATTATAATATTTTTTTAAACAGTTTTAATTCTTAAATGCAAAAATAATCGCTTTGACTTTGAATAATTTTAATATATACATTAAATAATTTCAATGTACACTTACCGCAATATGTGTAATTCTACTCCATAAAAAAAATAAAACCTGTCGAATACTCGGCAGGTTTTGAGTAAAATTTGTTTCTATCAGAAAAGTTCTCCGTCAGGGGACTCGCTGTCCTCTGCTTCATCATTTTCAGAATCCCCGTCAAACTTTTCGGTACTGTCAATTTTCAGCTTCAACTCTTCCTTTAAATCAGACAGCTTTTCTTCAGCTGTAGGCACTGTTTCTGCAACAGTAATATTCTCAGCTGAATCAACTTCCAGAGAAGCTGTGTCCTGAACACTTCCAAAAGGCGACGATGTGTACTCATTCTCATTTGAACATGCAACCGTTATGTCAACAATTTCGGAAGAATTGTACTCGTGTGATTCGGGTGCCCCATAAAAAATATCATTCTGACTGTCAACAATTTTTCTGTAACACTCTCTTGCCTTGGCGATTTTTGCCTTGGATTTTTCAATCACTTTAAAGAGTTTTTCACGGTCGGCTTCGCTTACTTTTGCACCTTTCTTTTCACTGTCATAATACGTTTTTCCAAGAGCAATATAAGCTCTGTTCATAAGCTCGCTTTCGCTTTTCATAACAAGCCTTAGTCTGTTAAGCTTAGCATTGGTTCTGTTCTTTTCAACAATAGTCTGCGTAACTGCCGATATAGTATCCACAGCAGCGTTAACTGTTCCCTTTACGGAATCAAATATAGTCATGGCAAATCTCCTTAACTCAAACGCACACAGTGCTAATAATTATCCTGTAACTCTATATATTATTATGACAGATTATTTTGATAAAATCAATATTTTTTTAAAATTTACTTGTTAAAACAACTGCCAATTGATATAATTGTCTGTAAAGAGGTGGTTTTGAGTGCCTGACAATAAAATTATTAAAGCAATTGTTTGCCCTATGTGCGGTGAGCTTTGCAAATCCGAAATATATACGAGCATTAATACTGCAATTAATAAAAATATGCGAAGCAAGGTTCTTGGCGGTGAGCTTTTCTCTTGGATGTGCCCGTCATGCAGTTATAAAGCAAGACTTAATTATCCCATACTTTATAACGATATGAAAAACCGTTTTATGGTGTATCTTATCCCAAAAATTGACAGATTCCAGCTTTGCGATAAAGAACTGGAAGAAAAATACAGTAATCTGCGAAATATAAACAAGCGCATTGTACCTACATTTAATTCTTTTAAGGAAAAAATATTTATTTTTGAATCAGGACTTGATGATATGGCGGTTGAACTTACAAAACTTGCAATTAGCCAGACTGTTTCAAAAAAGCTTAACGGCGCAAAAATTGTCGACGGATATCTTTCAATGTATGACCGCGAAAGCAATACCATGGGATTTACATATTTTGCCGGAGACAGCCGTTCGCCGTATGTTCAGACTGCACGTCTCGAAATTTACAGCAAATCAAAAGGAATTATAGATCAGCTTGCTTTTAAAGATAAAAAACTTAAAGGTTTCATCAAGATTGACCGTGAATGGGCAGAAAACATACTTTACCGGTACAAACGAATGAAACACATTGAAAAGCTGAATAAGTTAAGAGAATGATTTGCAAATAAATTACAACAAATATTAGGTTTTCGTATTGCAAAAAGCTGACTTCACAAATAAAGTGTTAAGTCAGCCTTTTGCTTTTTTAAATTAACTTTTTTATATTACCTTACCGTGATAAAAAAATCTTTCTAACAAACTGCATGTGTAAACCGGCTTCATTAAAATATGCCGCAATTCCTAATAATACATTAATAAAACCAAACCAAATACTGCTCGCGCCGAAAAACACACTTGCTGTACAAGCCATGGCAACTCCTGCATGAAAGCTTGCAATAGTAAGCCAATAAAATTTTGCCTTTGTCTGCTGATTTTTATCTTTATCAAAAAAATAATTTACAGTCGAAATTGTTGCAACACGGAGATTATTTGTTGAAAAAATTGGAGAAGTAACATATTCACCCGCTGTTCTGAATGCATTCCAAAGTATGGGAGTAACAAAAAGTATGGGCAAAATTGCCAGATAATGATTGCTTATATTTGGAAATATGCCGATAACAGTTATCGCAGCGGAACAAATAATAAGACTAATTACCCGTACATCTGCTTTTACAAATCTTTTAATAAGTACATAAATAACATTTCCCAGAATATATACAACTAATGCACCGATAAGAAAAATCAGACCGGTAAAATCTGCACTGAAAACTTTACAAACTATATGTATGAGATTAGCTGTCTGTGCATTACCAAACAAATCACAGTGATTAAAAATGGCATATCCTCCAAAAAAGCCTCCTAATGTACTTACCGCGTAATGGAGGATATATTGTTTTTTCTCCTTATCCATTTCTAACTTCCTTTTTAAATTTTTGCATAGTCAAAAAATTGCCCACAAATATCATAAACCTGCAAATTAATATGAATTTTTACAAATTTTCTTTAAATCTTGAAGTTCCCCACCATTCAGGTACAAGCTCCTTTAATGTAACTGTCTTTCTTGTATCTAAATCCAAAAGAATTTCAATATCCCCGCTGTCCTTATCCAGCTGCATCATATATTCTCTGCATACTCCGCACGGAGCAACCACTTTGCCGTCGGAATCTATGGCTACAACCTTTGCAATACGGCTTTCACCGTTAGTAATCATGTTTGCAATTGCATTGCGCTCCCCACACATTCCCATGGTACACGCTGTGTCAATACAAACTCCCGTATAAATATTTCCCTCTTTTGACATAATAGCAGCACCAACTGAACCTGCTTCAATGAACGGAGAAATTTCTCTGGGATTTATTACATTTTTAGCCGCAGTGTAGAGCCTGTCCCAATCATCCGTAATCCTGCCTGTAACTCTCTCATCTGTCACAATGTGCTCAATTCCGCTATGATCGCTGTTTAAATAATCTTTTAAAAACACCGGAAAAGCCCTAACATTACCCAACTCTTCCAGTGGTACCCAGTGCATAAGCTCTTTATCTCCGAAAGCTGTTATACTGCTGCTATTTAACTCTTTTGTTCCCCTTGGTTTCATCATATAATAAAAACTCAGTTCGTGACACTCCAGAGCATTTAATGTTCCTGTATTATCATTAAAAAAATTCTCATGTATTACTGCAAGATGATCAATCTCATAACAAACACCCGTCTCTTCATATACCTCACGCAGCACAGCCTCTTCCGCAGTTTCTCCCATATGAACCGCACCGCCGATTGAATAATAATAATCATCTCTTTGATTGCTGGCAAAAAGAGCACAGCCATCCTCAATAATAATTGCAGCGGCACGATACCTGAACCAATTATTTTCCTTTGTAAATCCACAGTCATACATATTGTTTCTCCTCACTTTCGCTTTTTATATCTAATAAGATATGTTCTTTACAAATATGCGAACAAATAATTATAATTTACAGCCATAACACAGACTGCATATACACAAAATCATTTTTCCTGATTAATCTGTTTTGAAAGGCCATACTGTTTTGCATATACTGACATAAAAATAATTGATATAATTATTGCAGCTGCCTCAGCAACCGGAAGAGCAGACCAAACTCCGTTTATACCGAATACAACAGGCAGTAAAAGCATGGCTGCACATTCAATTACAAATGTTCTTGTTATTGAAATTATCGCCGATATTTTACCGTTATTCAGAGCCGTAAACAAACCTGATGCAAAAATATTAATTCCGCAGAGCAGATAATTCAACGCAAAAATTCTAAACCCGTTTATTGCAATATCTTCAAATTCAATATCCCCCGCCGAAAATATCCGAATCAACGGGTATGCAAAAACCTCTGCAAGCACAAACATAATCAATGAAACAAATGCCTCGGTTTTAAGACACAACCTGAACAGCCTGCACAGCTTGTCCGTGTTTTTCGCACCGTAGTGAAAACTGATTATCGGCGAAACTCCCGAAGTAAAACCGAACGAAACTGCTACAAAGATAAAATGAACATAAAGAATTGCACTGATTGCCGCTACTCCTTTGGAGCCTTCAAAATGCATCATCTGAACATTGAACAGTGCAGTCGTGACTGCTGTTGCAAGGTTTGAAATAGCCTCAGAGGAACCGTTTGCCATTGAGAACAGAATCCCTTTTGTATCAAAAACGGGTTTTTCAAAATGCAGCGGCTGTTTTTTGTTAAAAAACACAAGAATAGGAACTGCCCCTACTGCCATTCCGGCTATCGTACCAATCCCTGCACCGACAATCCCCCAATCAAGAACTGCCATAAACAAAATATCCAGCACAATATTTGTTAATCCTGACAGGATTGAAAACACAAGCATTGTATTTGGCTTATTTGCTGTTATCAGATATGACTGATTGAGCATTTGCCACGTCATAACAAAACCAAACGGTATCATTATACTGCCGTACTCTGTACAGTATGGCAGTATAGTCTTGTCTGATCCAAACATCATATAAAGAGGTTCGGCAAATATGGTAAATAATGCAGCTATCACAATGGAAAACAGCGTTGCAACAATAACTACTGATGACATAAAACTGTTGGCTTCCTTCTGTTTTCCTTCTCCCATTTTTTTAGCTATAATTGCATTTGACCCGGTTGAAAACATCAGACTTAACGCCATAAATACAAGTGTAAACGGATATACAATATTAATCGCAGACAAAGCGTCGCTTCCAACGCAGTTTGCTACCACAATACCGTCAACCACCGTATACATCGACATAAAAATCATCATCAGCACAGTAGGCAATGTAAATTTAAGTATTATATTTGCTTTTATTGGTTTGCTGTAAATTGATGTCATAATGTAAACCTGTATAGCCTTTGAAAATTATTTTACCTTACTTATTTTAATCATTAATACTAATGATTATAGCATTTAATTATATATATTTCAACATTTGTATTTTAATCCCAACTGTGCTATTATAGACAAATCAACGGAGGGGATTGTATGATTACAGGCGCAGTTTTTGATATGGATGGATTAATGTTTGACACCGAACGGCTCGTTTACGAAACATGGCAGGCAATGATGGACGAAAAAGGATATAAATACAGTCTTGAGATTTTTAAAAACACTATTGGTTTGAGAGCCGACGCATCAAAAGCATATTATCTAAGCCTTTTCGGCAATAATTTTGAATATGACTCTTTTAAATCACGTTCAAGAATAATTTTCATGAAAAGAGTCGAAAACGAAGGTGTTCCATTAAAAAAGGGTTTAATTGAGCTTTTGGAATTTTTAAAAGTTCAGCAATTTAAAATTTCGCTTGCAACCTCAACCACATCTCAAACAGCCTTAAAACTGCTTAAAATGTCCGGAGTTTATAATTTTTTCGACACATTTGTATGCGGTGATGATGTAAAAAACGGCAAACCGCACCCCGAAGTATTTCTGACTGCCGCTGCTAAACTTGGTTTACTGCCCGAAAACTGTGTTGCTTTTGAAGACAGCATAAACGGAATAAAATCAGCTTTTGCAGCAAATATGAAAACCGTTATGGTTCCTGATTATCTGCCGCCGACAGAAGAAATCAAACCAATGATTGGATATCTTTGCAGTGATTTGTCACAGGCAATAAATTATATCCGAAAAGAAAATAAACTTTGATACCAAAAAGATGCCAAAAATGTCGTTTGGCGGTAAAATCATTAAAATATATTTCTGAACCCTTTAAACAGATAATATGTAAAAAGCAAAAGAAAAATAGGGAATTTTTCCGTATTTTCTTATATATAACACTTTACAAACATTAATTTAAGTGTTAAAATTTATTGTGATACAATGTGTCTGTACTGTACATCATGTGTGTACGGTCTTTTACCGTATCAAATTTACACATTGTTGCGGCAGCATTTCCTTGTGCCGCTTTGATTATTAAAGGAGGACAATTCCAATGGCAAGAAAAATGAAAACCATGGATGGTAACAGTGCTGTTGCTCATGTTTCTTATGCATTCACAGATGTTGCTGCCATCTATCCTATTACCCCTTCTTCTGTAATGGCTGACCTTACCGATAAATTTTCGGCACAGGGTGTAAAAAACCTTTTCGGAAGAGAAGTACAGGTAACTGAAATGCAGTCCGAGGGAGGCGCTTCAGGTGCAGTTCACGGTTCACTCGCAGCAGGTGCTTTAACTACTACATATACAGCTTCACAGGGTTTGCTCCTTATGATTCCTAATATGTATAAAATGGCCGGCGAGCTTTTGCCCGGTGTAATTCATGTATCTGCCCGTGCACTTACAAGCCACGCATTATCAATTTTCGGCGATCACTCAGATATTTATGCATGCCGTCAGACAGGTTATGCAATGCTCTGCTCAAACAACCCGCAGGAATGTATGGATTTAGCTGCCGTTGCTCATCTTGCAGCAATTGAAGGCAGAGTTCCTTTCCTTCATTTCTTTGACGGTTTCAGAACTTCTCATGAGGTTCAGAAAATTGAGGAATGGGATTATGAAGATCTCGGCGATATGCTTAACTGGGACGCAGTTGAGGCTTTCCGCCGCCGTGCCCTTAACCCTGAGCACCCTGTAACAAGAGGTACAGCTCAGAATGACGATATATTCTTCCAGGCAAGAGAAGCTTGTAATAAATACTACGACGCAGTTCCTGAAGTTGTAGTTGAATATATGAACAAAGTTAATGCTAAGATAGGCACTAACTACAAACCTTTCAATTACTATGGCGCAGAAGATGCTGAGCATGTTATTGTTGCTATGGGTTCTGTTTGTGACTGTGTGGAAGAGGTTGTTGACTACCTCAACGCAGCAGGCGAAAAAGTCGGTCTTCTTAAAGTTCACCTTTACAGACCGTTCGTTGCTGACTATATGCTCAGCGAACTTCCAAAGACAGTTAAAACAATCTCTGTTCTTGACAGAACAAAGGAACCTGGTTCAATCGGCGAACCTCTCTATCTTGATGTTCTTGCTGCTATCAACGGATCTGACTTTGCAGACGTAAAAGTATTTACAGGCAGATACGGTCTTGGTTCAAAGGACACAACACCTGGAGATATTATTGCTGTATACAGAAATGCAGAAGCTGATTCTCCAAAGAAGAGATTTACAATCGGCATCGTAGATGACGTTACAAATCTTTCACTTGATATTGTTGAAAATCCTGATACAACTCCTAAGGGCACACACAGCTGTAAATTCTGGGGTCTCGGCGCAGACGGCACAGTAGGCGCTAACAAGAACTCAATCAAAATCATCGGTGACAACACAGATATGTACGCTCAGGGTTATTTTGCTTATGACTCAAAGAAGTCAGGCGGTCTTACTGTTTCTCACCTTCGTTTCGGCGACACACCAATCAAGTCAACTTACTATATTTCCAAAGCTGACTTTGTTGCCTGCCACAATCCGTCATATGTAGATAAATACGATATTGTAGACGACCTTAAAGAAGGCGGTTCATTCCTTCTCAACTGTGCTTGGGATGTTGATGAACTATCACAGAGACTTCCGGGCAAGATGAAAAAGATTCTTGCTGAAAGAAACATTAACTTCTACACAATCGACGGTATCAAGATTGGTAAAGAAATCGGTCTCGGCGGCCGTATCAACACTGTGCTCCAGTCAGCATTCTTTAAGATTGCAGACATTATTCCTGCCGATAAGGCTAAGGAGCTTATGAAGGCTGCTGCTAAGAAATCATATATGAAAAAGGGTCAGGCTATTGTAGATATGAACTACGCTGCTATTGACCGCGGTATGGAAGACCTCAAGAAGGTTGACATCCCTGCTGAATGGGCTAACTGCACAGACGATGCTGTTGCTGACACAGTTTCAGGCGAAGGTGCTCTCGTTGAATATGTAAACGGCGTATTAAAGCCTGTTAACGCTTACAAGGGCAACAAGCTTCCTGTATCTTCATTTATGGATCATGTTGACGGTACAGCTCCTAACGGTTCTTCTGCTTTTGAAAAGAGAGGAATCGCAGTGGATGTTCCTGAATGGAACTCAGACAACTGTATTCAGTGTAACAAGTGTGCTATTGTTTGTCCTCACGCTGTAATCCGTCCTGTTGCTATGACTGACGACGAAGTTGCTGCTGCTCCTGAGGGAACCAAGAGCATTCCGATGATCGGTCTTAAGGATCTTAAATTCGTTATGACTGTTTCGACTCTTGACTGTACAGGCTGCGGTGCCTGCGCACAGGTTTGCCCGGGCAAGAAGGGTGAAAAAGCTCTCACAATGAAACCTATTGATTCACAGCGTACTAAGCAGGCTATCTTCGACTATGCTTTAGATCTTGACGAGAAGCCTGAAGTAAATGAGAAATTCAAGTTCTCAACTGTAAAGGGCAGTCAGTTTAAACAGCCTCTCCTTGAGTTCTCCGGTGCATGTGCAGGCTGCGGTGAAACACCTTATGCAAAGCTTGTAACACAGCTCTTTGGCGACAGAATGTTTATAGCAAACGCAACAGGCTGTTCATCAATCTGGGGTGCTTCTGCTCCTGCTACACCTTACACAAGCAACAAAAAGGGCTTTGGTCCTGCTTGGCAAAACTCATTGTTTGAAGATAACGCTGAGTTCGGTCTTGGTATGGCTCTCGGTCAGAAGGCTATCCGCAACAGACTTATTGAGTATGTTGAAAATATTCAAAAGGATACTGACAGCGACGACCTTAAGACTGCTTGTCAGAACTACCTTGACACTGTTACAGACTCAACTTCAAGCCGTCCTGCAACTGACGCTCTTATTGCAGAACTTGAAAAGAACACAGAGGATGCTAAGGTTGGCGAACTTGTTAAAAAGACTTTAGTTGACAAGGATGAACTTGCTAAGAAGTCCATGTGGATCTTCGGCGGCGACGGCTGGGCTTATGATATCGGCTTTGGCGGTCTTGACCATGTAATCGCATCAGGCGAAAACGTTAACATCCTTGTATTTGATACAGAAGTTTATTCAAATACAGGCGGCCAGGCTTCAAAGGCTACACCTGTAGGTTCTGTTGCTCAGTTTGCAGCAGCAGGTAAGGCTGTTAAGAAGAAAGACCTTGCAGCAATTGCAATGAGCTACGGCTATGTATATGTTGCACAGTGCGCTATGGGAGCTGACAACAATCAGGTTCTTAAGGCTATGGTTGAAGCTGAAAGCTACAACGGTCCTTCACTCATCATCTGCTACGCTCCATGTATCAATCATGGTATTAAGGGCGGTATGGGAATTGCTCAGCTTGAGGAGAAAAAAGCAGTTGACGCTGGTTACTGGAATATTTTCCGCTATGATCCGCGCCTTGCTGACGAGGGCAAGAATCCGTTTATACTCGACAGCAAAGCTCCGACAGCATCATACCGTGACTTTATTATGGGTGAGGTTCGTTACAATTCACTTACACGTTCATTCCCTGAAAGAGCAGAAGAACTCTTTACACAGGCTGAAAAAGTTGCCGAGCAGAAGTATGCTCATCTTGAAAAGCTTGCAAGTTTTGAGGATGCTGAATAATTTAGCTTTATTCTAAATTTACCGCAGAGAAGTTTAGCTTCTCTGCGGTTTTGTTTAATAAACTGTCAATTGTTTTCCCTTATTATACTTAAACACAAATAAAAACCTTTTATCTGTGAGGAGGTGCATATATTGAAAAATTTTAATATTACAAAGTCGCTTGTCGGAGAATATCTTGAAGAAGATGAACTTAAATATGTTGACTGCTATGTTCATAATAAACTTGGGTTATTTATTCCAAGCACGGAACATTGCGGATATGCTATGCAAAAAAATCACGCTCACCCTTCGTATATGATAATTATCGTGTTTTTTCAAGAAGATTTAGGATTTAATCCAAAAATAGAAATTAAAAATAAGCATTACTACGCTGAGATTATGTCACCTGACATTCCGCATAATGAAATATCTGAGAAATTCAGCAGATATTACTGCATTATGATTGACAAAAAGTATTTTGAGGAGCAGTACCTGCTTTACAGCAATGACTTGCCCGAATTTACAGGACATCAGTTTTCAGTTTGCTGTGATATATTAAAAGCTCTCAACACCTTTGCTTTCGAGTCCAGTAAATCCATGAAAAATTCTGATATAACCTTGGATGCGCAGGCAACTTTAATTACCCATTGGATTATCAGAAGTATTCTTGGAGAAAATATTGATATGAGGTCTGTTTCATCAAACTATTCTGTTGGCAGAGTACAGCAATATATAGAACAGCACTTCAATGAAAAAATTACTGTCAAAGATTTGGCTCAAACAGCATACATGTCCGAATCAAGCCTTAACCGATTATTTAAAAAAGAGACATCCTTTACTCCCATAGAATATCTTATAGAAACAAGAATAGCTAAATCAAAGACATTGCTGAGAAGAAAGGATATTCGTATAACGGAAATTGCCGCACGCTGTGGTTTTAGCAGCAATGCTCATTTCACTTTGTGTTTTAAAAACATTGTACATATGTCACCCTCCGAATTTAGAGAACTTTATCATGAATAATTTTCTCAATTTTTTTGATTGTATTTTATAAATATACGGTTTTATTTTGAAAGCATGTTTTATTCTTTTTAACTATAATATAAGTAAAATCAAAGGAGTGAATAATATATGCTTTCAAAAAATGAAATTTATAAATTAATGAATGAGAATCCTGTATTTCATTTGGCAACAACAGACGGTGATCAGGCACGTGTAAGGGGTATGCTTTTGTTCAGGGCAGATGATGACGGTATAATATTTCACACTGCTTCAACTAAAGATGTTTTTTCTCAAATTATAAAAAACCCTAAAGTTGAGCTATGCTTTCAGGGAATCGGCAAACAGATACGCATTACGGGAGAATTAAGCCATATTAAAGATGACAATAAACTCCGCGAAGATATTTTTAGTCATCCGACCAGAAAATTTCTCCAGGCATGGAAAGACAACGGCATTGACAATCTCCTTCAAATATTTTGCCTGAAAAACGGAATTGCAACCGAATGGTCTATGAAAACAAATTTTGACGAAAAACAATTTATAATACTAAACGCAAAAACAAATTGATATTTCATCCAGTACGGACAGGCAGTCTTAAAATAGGTCTGTTAATTTTAAGACTGCATTTGTTCGTTCAGTTTCCTATAAAAGCAAAAAGGCAGCAGAGCTTTAACATGCTCTGCTGCCTTTTTTATTAATCATCTTCTTGTTGATCCGTACTCATTTAAAATATCGTCAATTTCGCTTTCTGAAGAATTTGAAACCTGTCTGTCGATGTCTGAAAGGTATTTGTCATAATCAAAATCGTCGTCATTCGATGAATTTGATGATGCCTTTGCAATTCTTTCAAGCTCCATTTCATCTCTTCTCTTTGCTTCCAGCATCATTTCCTCTGCTTCTTCTTTTTCTCTTTGCTCTCTTTTTCTGCGCTCGTCCCCAAGTGCAAGGTCACCCAAAAACAGTCCAAATATACCTGATACAAGGTAAACAACAAGTAAAATAAGATTTGTTGCAATATTATTAGATGAAAAACCGCCATTATATATAAGCATACTGGGCAAATATATTATAGGTGCAATGAGGGCAAAAAGAAAATCAAGTCCGTGCTTTGAACAGTATATTGCCGAACAAGCAATTGCTGTTGCCGGAAAAATAAAATAATAAGCAATGGCAGAAAATTTCGCCATAGGCGCTATAATGAAAATAAGCGGAACAATCATGTAAACTGCAAAAATAATAATTGCATAGGGCATATATTTTTTGACCATATCATTCATATTGAATCCTCCTGAATTTAGGGCATATCAATTACTTTTCAGATACTCCCTAATTAATAATACAAATATATTATACATTATATTTTTTAAAAAGCAAGAAATATTAAGAGGTTGGCCATATAAAGTATGTTTTTGTGCATAAATTCCGTTGACAATATCTAAAAAAAAGAATAAAATTAAAAAAGACAGTTTTTCTGTATTAATATTTTTATAACGAGGTGAAAACTTAATGGACGCAGACGGTAATAAAGGCGCTGTACCCGGGCGAAGTTGCAGCAAAATGTGCGCATTGCGTTCATTTTGTTTTTATTAATTTAATAATGCCCTTTGGGTAACACCGTCTTTACTCCCCGACAAACCAAAAAAGGAGGAAAGATGATGGAACAGGTTAATGTAACTCTTACAGAAACCATCAGAGTGTTGCTTGAAGAAAAAAAGTTTAACACTCTCAGGGATATCCTTGTGACTATGAAACCGTATGATATTGCCGCGGTTTTTGAAGAGCTGCAGGATGAAAAAATGCCTATTCTGTTTCGTATTCTGCCAAAAGAGCTTGCGGCAGAAACATTTGTAGAAATGGATGACGAAACACAGCAGTTCCTCATCCACGGCTTCAGCGACAGCGAGCTTAAAGAGGTTGTTGACGAGCTATTTGTCGATGATGCCGTAGACCTTATTGAGGAAATGCCCGCCAATGTGGTTAAAAGAATTTTGCGCCAGGCTGATAAAGATATGAGAAAGCAAATCAACGAGCTTTTAAAATATCCTGAGGACAGTGCAGGTTCAATTATGACGACGGAGTTTATTGTTCTCCGACCCGACATGACCGCTGAAATGGCAATAAAAAGAATAAGACGAACAGGTGTTGACAAAGAAACTATCTACACTTGCTATGTAACCAATGACAACAATAAGCTTATAGGAATCACGACTGTAAAAGATTTACTTCTGTCTGAGGATGACGATATCGTAAACGATATGATGGAGGAAAATGTTATTGCAGTTAACACCCTTGATGACCAGGAGCAGGTAGCCCAGAAATTTTCAAACTACAACTTTCTTGCTCTGCCTGTTGTTGATAACGAGAACAGACTTGTCGGTATTGTCACTATCGACGATGCTATCGACGTTATTCAGGAAGAAGCTACCGAAGATATTGAAAAGATGGCAGCTGTATTACCTTCTGACAAACCTTATATGAAAACAAGCGTATGGGGTATCTACAAAAAGCGTATCCCATGGCTTCTTGTACTTATGCTCTCAGCAACATTTACAAGCACTATAATTTCTTCGTTTGAGGCGGTACTTGCCCATGTAATTATACTTTCTTCATTTATTCCAATGATTACAGGTTCGGGCGGTAATGCCGGCTCACAGGCATCAGTATCCGTTATTCGTGCGCTGTCGCTCGGTGAAATCGAGTTTAAAAGTATGTTTATAGTATTGTGGAAAGAATTCAGAGTATCAATATTGTGCGGCATTACGCTTGCCGCAGCAAACTTTATCAAACTGATGATATTTGATTTAAACGGCAGCGAAAATGCATTATGGATTGCTCTTGTAGTCTCTCTTACTCTTGTAGGCACAATCATGATGTCAAAAATTGTAGGCAGCAGTCTGCCTCTTTTGGCAAGTAAAATCGGTTTCGACCCCGCAGTTATGGCAAATCCGTTAATTTCAACGGTATGCGACTCATTGTCACTGATTATTTACTTTGCTGTTGCATCCGGCATTTTAAAAATTTAGCACTAATAACAAAATCCGACGATTTCAAAATCGCCGGATTTATTTTTTAACTTTATTGTAAGTAACTTAAAAACAGACAAGAAGTTAAATTCAAATAAATCAGTAAATTTGATAGAGCTGAATGCAGTTTAATGATTGGTTTTTGCCTGTTTTTTATGCTGCGCAAAATTAAAATCTGAAATCACGTTTATTATTGTTTGCAATATCATTAATGTGCTCCTGCGCAATTTTTCTCACCTTTTCATTGGGAATCTTTAAAAGCTCCTTCTGAATAAGCTCGTTTCCAATTTTGCGTGTGTCCTCTCCTGCATAATCCATAAGATATTCCTCTAAAGTCATTAATGCATTTGGATGACAGCAGTTTTGAATCTGACCGCTCTTGCAAAGAGCCATAAACCGGTCTCCTGTTCTCCCTTCACGGTAGCAAGCTGTGCAAAACGACGGAATATAACCAAGTTCCATAAGCCACTTTACTACTTCATCAAGACTTCTCTGATCAGACACATCAAACTGCGCCGAATTTTCATCCTCTTCTTCAGGTTCAACATAACCGCCTACGCTTGTTCGCGACCCGCCGCTTATCTGTGAAATTCCCAGTTCAAGTACTTTTTCACGAACTTTCTTGCTTTCTCTTGTTGAGATAATCATGCCCGTATACGGAACTGCAATTCTTATAATAGCAACTATTTTTTCAAAGGTTTCATCATCAATTCCGTTGTCAAACTGGTCAGGATCAATATCATCCGCTTTCTTTATTCGCGGAACGCTTATTGTGTGAGGTCCTACACCGTGAACTGCCTCAAGATGTTCTGCGTGCATAAGTATTCCTGCAAGTTCATATCGGTAAAGTTCCAAACCAAACAATACACCTATGCCAACATCGTCTATTCCGCCCTCCATAGCTCTGTCCATAGCTTCGGTATGGTAATCATAATTATGCTTAGGTCCTGTCGGATGGAGGTGTTCATAACTTTTTTTGTTATAGGTCTCCTGAAACAGTATATACGTACCTATACCGGCGTCTTTTAATTTGCGGTAGTTTTCAACTGTTGTTGCGGCAATATTCACATTGACTCTTCTGATTGCTCCGTTTTTATGCTTAATTGAATAAATTGTATCTATACATTCAAGAATGTATTCTATCGGATTATTTACAGGATCCTCGCCCGCCTCAATTGCAAGGCGCTTGTGTCCCATATCCTGAAGCGCAATAACTTCGTTCTTTACCTCTTCCTGACTGAGTTTTTTGCGGCAGATATGCTTGTTTTTTGCATGATACGGACAGTAAAGGCAGCCGTTTACACAATAGTTTGACAGATAAAGCGGTGCGAACATAACTATCCTGTCACCGTAAAAATCCTTTTTTATCTGTCTTGCAAGAGCATAAATTTCCTTTATTTTTTCAGGATTGTCACATGCCAGCAAAACACTTGCTTCTCTGTGGTCAATTCCCTTTCTCATCTTTGCTTTTTCAATAATCTTATCTACAAGATCAATATTGTCCTTGTTTTCATCGGCATATTTCAACGTTGCCATAATTTCTTCATCGTTAATAAATTCTTCTGCCTTTAAAGACCTTTTATCATATTTACTCATTTTAATCAACTTCTCCTGTTTCTTTATAATCTCCACGGTCTGTTACAATTTCATAACCGATTGATTTAATTCTCTTGGAAAGGCACATAATGCATTCTGCCGCTTCTTCTCCCGTGCAAATTTTATTATCGTAGAGTGAATAGTCCTTCCGGTGCTCTGCAGGGGAAAGATTCGGCATTACTACATTTGCTCCGTGCAAAATACCCTTTTCCCGTCCTTTTGCGTCAATTGTACCAAGAGCTGTTGTAGACGGCAAAAGTATATTAGGCTTTAACAGCCTTATTACCGAAAGCAGCACAAGTGTAAGCCTTATGCTGCCGCTTTTTTCATTTTTAAATATCGTATCCTTATGCGGAATGAACGGCCCTATTCCGCACATCTGCGGACTAAGCTTTTGTATAAACAGCAAATCCTCAGCAAGTATTTCCGGGGTTTGATACGGTGATCCCACCATAAATCCTGCTCCTGTCTGAAATCCAATCTCCTTTAGATCATACAGACACTGTTTTCTGTTTTCAAGCGACATTTGAGTTGGGTGAAGCCGCTCATAATGGTCATTATCCGCAGTTTCGTGACGCAAAAGGTAACGGTCTGCGCCTGAATCAAATAACTTCCTGTAGCTTTCCCTGCTCCGTTCACCAATTGACAATGTAACTGCACAATCCGGGTAAAGTCTCTTAATTGTGCTTATAATATCACATAAAACATTATCAGTAAAAAAGCCGTCATCACCTCCCTGTAAAACAAAGGTGCGAAATCCAAGCTTATATCCTTTGCTGCAGCATGACAAAATCTGCTCCTTATTGAGTCGGTAGCGAACAGCGTTATTATTCGATTTTCTGATTCCGCAATAATAACAGTCATTTTTGCATATACTTGAAAATTCAATTAGACCTCGAATAAACACTTTATTGCCAAAGTGTTTAACAGCACACTTTTGTGCCTTTTTGCGTAGAATTTCAACCTCGCTGTCGCTTATAGTTGCAATAAGCTGTATAAGTTCTTTCTTTTGTGCCGTGTGTTCGGTTTCAAGCATTTCAATAATTTCAATATTTTTCATAGTACCTTATTTCTTTGAATATGCAGTTTTTACGGTAACGCCGGACAGCTTGCCGAGCTTTCCCGAAATATTGCTTATAGTATCCTGTGCCGCGTCAACAACAACGCTTATTATATTTATATCCTTTTGACGATAGGGAATACCCATTCTGCCTATTATAAAATCAGAAGCGAAATGAAGTATTTCATTAATTTGTGATACTGCATCAGGCTTTTCAACAATAATGCTTATTACTGCTACTCTTGTTTCTTCCATATTTTCTCCTTTCCGTATTCACTGATATCAAACAAAAAGGCGGCGTGAAAAACGCCGCCTTGTATAATAGGTATACTTATACCTTTAATACATCTGCATTGTCTTTCACCTCAATATAATTTCAGTGTCAGAAACAAAATATATTTATAATTAATAATTTAGTCTGCGTCAATACATCAAAAGCTTCTGCTTCCTCCTGTACTTGATCCGCCTCCGCCGCTTGAACCTCCGCCCGAGTGACTGCCTCCGCCAGAAGATGAGCTTGAGATATTTGTAACGGAGACATGCTTTGTAAGGAAAACATCCTGTTTATCGGTAAGATTTATTTTACTGTTTGCACGCAAATCATAAATATTTTGCATGCCGTTGCGGCTGTAACGATATCTTATTAAAACAACAGCAAGCACAGAAATTCCAAGCGAAGCAATCACAATAAATATTCCATAATGTGTTACAACATAAAGAAACGGATGATCTTCCTGTTCCTGAATATCTAAATATTCGTTAGACTCTCCTTCGGGAATACCTGCATCATAATAATCGCCGATATATTTAATGAAACACTCCGCAGCATCATAGTACTGTTCAGAGGACAAACAACTTTTAATATCATCAAGAATAGTATCAACCCGATTATCACTGAAATATTGCATTGCGCCGCCTTTAGCACGAAAGTCTACTGCTCTGCCCAGCATATCAACGGTCAGTATAACGCCTGCAGAAGTTTTTCCATAATTATCTGCATAATATCTGTTGCTGTACGCCTTAATATCATCTTCATCACAGCCGTTATAATTTGTATAGATAACGGCATTCCATCCGGTTTTAATACTTAATTCCCTAAGCTGTTTGTTAAGTTCCTCCTGTTGTGCAGCAGTATAAAGTTCGGCTTCATCTATCAGCCTGCCTGTACTTTCTGCAAACACACAAAACGGTGTACATATAATTATCAAAACAACAAACACAGCAGCAGAAAATCTTTTAGCATACTTTATAAGCATAGCAGCAGCCCTCCCAATAGTCCTAATCCCATTATTAAAACAAAAACTATTGCAAAAAGGATTGCGAGTCTGCCCTTTGACACAGGAAGCTCTCCATAGGTTTTTCCAGTCTGTCCGTTAATTGCAAACGGAAAAATCTTCTCTTTATACTTATAAGTAACAATCCATACAGGCAGCAGAGTATAGCTCCATGCCTCAAGGTCGGTAGTGTCATTGTAATTCTCGGTTACAACGCCCGTATACTCTGACATTGTCTCCTTAAGCAAGTCTTGGCAGTATTTCTGCATCTGCTGATTTACTTGCTGTTGAATATCATTTCGCTCAATATCACGTTTTTCAGCCTGAAATCCCGAAAGATACGACATGGCAAACGGATGAGCTTTAGTCAGATCAAAAGGATGTACACATTGCAGCATATCTCTGTCCTGACTTTTCAATGCACGTTCAAATACATTTTTTACTATAAGGTCACCGCTGCGCACTAATCTATATGTACTTGTTTCGGTATAACGTTTGTTGCCTGCACGCCATGTTTTTATCTTTTTGCCCAGAGCAGTCATACTTGCCTGTCTTTGTGTATCTATATACCAATAGGGAAAATACACTCCTGTCAGCTTATCAAACTGTTTTTTGCTCGCAAAATCCTTAGGCAGAAACCATCTCTTTTTGCACATCTCCAAAAATTTCTCAATTGCTTTATCCTTTGAAAGCGCAAACGGAATAACACGGTCAGGTTTAAATTCACCAGACAGTCTGCCGCCGAGTACAACAGGATTCTGGCAATAAAAACAGGTTGTTGCGGCTGTTGATGCTGTTGTTACAACCTCTGCACCGCAGCTTGGACAATTATATACAACTGCTTCTTCCTGTTCGTCTTTATCTGCTGTTTTTTTCTCCTGAGCTGTTTTCTCAGCTTTTTCGCCACTGCTCTCCTTTTGTTCCTTCTGAGCGTACAACTGCTGTATTGTCTGTTCTTCAAAATCAGACATACAATATTCACAGCTGAACATCTGCTTGTCGGGATTAAATTTAAGAGGGGCAGCACAATTAGGACATTTATAGTTTACCGTAGCCATATTTTACCCCTTATTGTCTAATTCAATATAGCATTTTATATCTTTGTTCCGCATTCGGGGCAGAATTTTGCGCCTTCATTAAGTTCATAACCGCAATTTGTGCAGAAACGTTTTTTAGAAACTTCAGGTTTCTTTGAACCGCACTCGGAGCAGAATTTTCCTGTATTTACAGCACCGCAGGAACAAGTCCAGCTGCTGTCAGTAGCTGATGAACTATTTTGCTGTGAAGCCTGCGGCTGAGACTGCTGAGGCTGCTGACTGTTATACTGCGGATTCTGCTGATATCCGCCAAGAATACCGGCACCGGCATTCATGCCAACACCCATTCCCATAAAACCGGCCATTGAACCGTTTGCATTTGAACCGGCATCCTTTAAACCTTCAGAAATATTTGCAGCAACATAACCCTGTTGCACAGCGGCATCCGAAAGCATTGCACCCTTATTGCGCATATTGATAAGTGCCTGGCTGTCCTCATCGTAGGAAACATCCATACCTACTGAAAAAACTTCCATACCACGAGTCTGTGTCCACTCATCATCAAGAGTTTTAGCCATGTACTGACCAAGTAACCGTTGTTTCGACTTTATATAACTAATTCTTTCACCATCTGCTGAATACTGGTTTATAGCAGAACCGAGTGCACCTGTAAATTCATCATTATACTGCTGTCTTACCTCTGCGAAATCGACTGCTCTGTTCTCGGTAATTGCACTTCTCGGAATAACTTCCTGATAAAACTTGAACGGCTCCACAACCTTGATTGAATATGTGCCGTGTGCACGCAGCATAAGCTCTGCATTATAAAAATTATCAAAATAATTTACCGGCGTTGATGTACCAAAAGGAATACCCTTAATCTCTTGGAGATTAATATAAAAAACCCTTTGGTTCTGAGAAGGAATACCTCCAAATTTAATACGGTTAAAGGTCTCCTTGATTGAGTCGCCAAACTGACCGCAGAAAAGTGAAGGCATGGAGCTGTTGCTTACCTTAAAATAACCCGGTTCAGCAGTAAAATCAACAATCTTTCCGCCGTCAAGCAAAATCATCATTTGATTGTCGTAAACATGAATTACCGAACCATTTGAAACAATATTCTCCGAGCCTTTTTTGTTTTGACTCTTGCCGTTTTGCGAAACAAGTCTGCCGGGGCAAATAAGAGTGTTGTCACCCATAGGCGACGGTTCAATGACCTCCTGCCAAGAGTCGGCAAGAGCTCCTCCGACAGCATTAATTGCAGCCTTAATAATACCCATTATAAAACTCCTTTTTAAATAAATTTCGGACGTGTAAAATACGCCGCCATAATATCATATATGTCTTTACTAATCAGAATTGCCGTTTTTGAAGAGTCTGTTCCTTTATGGAATCAAACTTCCATGCTCGGATATTTATTTCTTGTACCCCAGTCCCGCAATATTCGCAAAACTTTTCTCCGAGATTTTTAATTGGTGCTCCGCAGTTAGGGCAGTTAATCCCAAGTGCAGTAACTTGACTTTTTATGCTGTCCGCATCCTGGATATATACCAGTTCAACCTCATATACAGTTTGCATTTTATTCTCTCTGCTGCCGAAAACAACCTTTCCGTCACTGTCAGTAACATAAGAATAATATCCCACTGCTGTTTCAAACACTATAGAGACCGTTTTTCCGTTCTTTATATATCTTGCAATTTGGGTATCATACAGATTAATCTCGTCAAAGTTCTGAGTAACATTTTGCGAATTTAAATCATCAATAATCCCCTGTGTATTATTCTTAAGTGTTAATGAAGTCTCTTCGGCAATTAATGATACTTGTTTTGAAGCAACAGCGTTAAAATAACTGCGTAAAAGCGAATTTGCCTTGCTTCTGTAAAGCTCATATTCAAACTCGGGAAAATCCTTTTTTATCATCGGCAGATAAACCGAGGTCATACCGTGAAGCGAACGCGGTGTTTCCCTCATCATCTCCTGATTTTGTTTCGTACCGTTAATTCCTTCAATAAGTGAATCAGTTCCAAAAACAGCGCGGGAAAATTTCTTTATTTTATATCTGACAATTACAAAACCTGAAACTGCAGCAATAACTATAGCAGATGCTATTACAATTGTAATAATTGTTCCAATATCCATATCTAAATATCTATTCCGTTTAATATATTAAAATGCAGATTATTCATTAGTATCTTTAATCTGAATTCCCAAAACATCAAGATTTTCCTTATCAACCTCAGCAGGACATGCTGACATAAGCTCGCTTGCATTCTGTACCTTTGGAAAGGCAGTAACATCGCGCAAGCTTTCTGCTTTGCACATAAGCATCGTTACTCTGTCAAGTCCGATACCCATTCCGCCGTGAGGCGGTGCACCGTATTTGTAAGCTTCAACAAGGAATCCGAATTTAGCATCGATTTCTTCATCAGTGAGCTTAAGCGCCTTAAACATTTTCTGCTGAAGCTCATAATCCGTAATACGCATGGATCCGCTTGACAACTCTACACCGTTGAGAGTAAGGTCATATGCCTTTGCAATAACCTTTGACGGATCATTGTCAAGATACTGCAGGCATTCCTCTTTTGGCATTGTAAAAGGATGATGCATTGCTATCCACTCGCCGCTCTCTTCATCAAGCTCAAAAAACGGAAAATCTACGATCCACAGGAATTTATATACATCGGGAATGATTTCAAGACGTTTCGCAACCATAAGTCTCAGCGCACCAAGAGTTGAAAGCACCGTGCTGTTTTTGTCGGCGACAATAAGTATAACATCGCCTTTTTCAGCTCCCAGTTTTTCATAAACTGCACTAAGCTCTTCCTCCGTCATGAATTTTTTAAAAGAAGCATTAGGCTCGTCAACCCATCTTACATAAGCAAGCCCTTTTGCACCAATTCCTTTGACATACTCGGTAAGCTTGTCAATTTCCTTTCTAGTGTAAACAGCAGCCGCATTTTTTGCAACAATTGCTCTTACAGAACCGCCGTTTTCAATTGCTCCGGTAAACACACCAAAACCGCAGTCCTTTACGACATCCGAAATATCCTGTATTTTCATATCAAACCGAATATCAGGCTTATCGGAACCGTAGCTTTCCATTGCTTCTTTATAGGTCATTCTCTCGAATGGCGTAGCCAATTCGATACCAAGAACTTCCTTAAAAAGTCTTTTGAAAAAACCTTCGTTAATTTCAAGGATCTCATCAACATCAACAAATGAAAGTTCCATATCTATCTGTGTAAATTCAGGCTGACGGTCTGCTCGCAAATCCTCGTCACGGAAACAGCGTGCAAGCTGAATATAGCGGTCAAAACCGGAAAGCATAAGAAGCTGTTTATAAATCTGAGGAGATTGTGGTAGAGCATAAAACTTACCTTTATGTATTCTTGACGGAACAAGATAATCTCTTGCTCCCTCAGGAGTAGACTTAATCATCATCGGTGTTTCAATCTCTGCAAAACCTTTATCATAGAAATAATCTCTTGCAACCTTTGCAATTTTACTCCTCATCATAAGGTTATCAAGCAATGGTCGGCGGCGAAGATCAAGATATCTGTATTTAAGCCGCAATTCCTCATTTGTGCTTGAGTCGTCAACAATTTCGAACGGAGGCGTCTGTGCCTTAGAAAGTATACGCATATCGGTCACAACTACCTCAATCTCGCCTGTTGGAATTTCTGTGTTCTTTGCGCTTCTCTCACAAACCAGTCCCTTTACCGCAAGAACAAATTCGCTGCGGCAGGAAAAGGCCTTGTCGAAAATCTCTTTGTCGGTCATATCATTAAAGGCAAGCTGAACAATTCCTGTACGGTCACGCAAATCTATAAATATAAGCTGGCCAAGGTCACGGCAGCGCTGTACCCATCCGCAAACTGTGACCTCTCTGCCAACATCTGTAATACGCAGGTCACCGCAGTAATCCGTACGCTTTAACCCTGTCATAAATTCTGCCATTATTCATTTGCTCCTTTGTCATTATATTTGTGCTTATCGGCATAAAAATACACCGGAATTTTCATCATCAGTGTGCATTTCAATAAACTCAGCTGTAAATCTTCTGTCCAAATTCACTTTTGTAAGCTTTCCTGTGCTCATATTTTTAATATTTGCATATCCCTGTTCAAGCTCATTATCTCCAAGTACCATTGAATATTTTGCGCCTATCTTGTCAGCGTATTTCATCTGTGCACGCAGTCCTCTGCCAATAACATCTGTTTCGGCAATCATACCGCAGCTGCGTACCGCGCCGGTAATTTCAAAAGCCTTGAGCTTAGCTTTTTCTCCCATAGTTGCGACATAAAGTGCACATTCGTCAAAATCGGGAATTTCAATGCCCTGCTTATCCATAACCATAAGCAGTCTTTCCATACCCATTGCAAAACCAAGCGAGGGCATATGCTTGCCGCCAAGTTCCTCAATCAGCCCGTCATATCTTCCTCCGCCGCATACTGTTCCCTGTGCGCCAATGCAGTCCGTTACAAATTCAAATACTGTCTTTGTATAATAATCAAGACCGCGGACAATCGTTGGATTTACTGTATATTTTATGCCCGCCGCATCAAGACAGCTCTTAACTGCATCAAAGTGCTCTTTACACTCATTACACAGATAATCGGTAATCTTTGGAGCATCTTTTGCAATTTGTGAGCAAATCGGACTTTTACAGTCGAGTATTCTCATAGGATTCTTATTAAGCCGTGAATTGCAGGTATCACAAAGTTCACTTTTGTAACCTTCAAAATATTCTCTCAATGCTTTATGATATTCTGCGCGGCAGGTCGGGCATCCTATAGAATTTATTTCCAGATTTATATCAGATAATCCCAATCTGTCTATTATGCTCTGCGCCAGACAAATAATCTCCGCATCTGCAACCGGAGCCGAAGTACCGTATTCCTCAATGCCAAACTGATGAAATTCACGCAGTCTGCCTGCCTGAGGTTTTTCATAACGATAACATGATACAAAATAACTTGCCTTTACGGGAAGTCCTTCATTTTCAAGGGCATGTTCCAGCACCGCTCTTGCAGCTCCTGCCGTTCCCTCGGGGCGAAGCGTCACGCTCTCGCCTCCCTTGGTATCAAATGTATACATTTCTTTCTGCACAACATCTGTTGTCTGACCTACTCCCCGGGCAAACAATTCAGTATGTTCAAAAACCGGGGTGCGAATTTCTTTAAAGCCAAATTTTCGGCTTTCATCTCTCATAATTTGCTCTGTAAACTGCCATTTATAACTTTCTTTCGGCAAAACATCCTCGGTTCCCTTTATTTTCTTAGTGATAAGTGCCATATTTCCCTCCGTAAATTACATTCTTTTATAGTAAACGGTGTTAAAAAGTATCCGTAAAAACACAACAATCGGGCAGCGTTACACCACCCGATATGCAAAGTTATATTAAATTAGGGCTTGTTTGATAAGCAGCGCAACGCGCAAATGATGAAAAACCTGTAATTTTGATGTTTTCTCACCATTAACATATACTGTATACCCTAATTACTTTAAAATATTTCTCCAGTCGAGGTCGCCTCTTTCAAGACCGTGAATCAAAACCTCGGCAGTAGCTATATTTGTAGCAACAGGGATATTATGCATATCACAAAGCCTAAGCATATTCATATCGTTAGGTTCGTTTGGTTTGGGACTTAACGGATCTCTGAAAAACAGAAGCATATCAACCTCATTGCATGCAATGCGTGCAGCAATTTGCTGGCTTCCACCCTGGGATCCTGCAAGAAATTTCTGGATTGTAAGACCGGTTGCCTCAGAAACCATCTTTCCTGTTGTTCCCGTTGCACAAAGATTGTTGCGGCTGAGCACGCCGCAGTATGCTATACAAAACTGAACCATAAGTTCTTTTTTTTCATCATGAGCTATAAGGGCAATGTTCATAGCCATCTTCCTCCAAACATTAATTTCAAAATTCTAAAAAAATAAATCCGTTTTATCCTCTGTAGGCAAGAGGAATCCTCTGTCCCTGCAGCCTGAGCGCCAGGCAGTCAAAAACAGATGCCGCCGCACTCCAGTTAAGACCCGCTACACCTCTTTGCATAATTACCGAAATGCGAATATCAAACGGTACAAGTGCAATAAGCTGGGTCTGCGTTGCATCAATAACATCATCAAGATTTTCATAAAAACCGAGCTGTGCGAACAACTTACGGTCGAATCTGTTTATTATAAGCCGTATATTATTTATGCCTAATGCTTCAAGCTTTCTTCTTACCTTAATGCCGCCCCTTACACTTGTAGGCTCTGCATTAGTAACAATCAAAGCTCTGTCAGCGGGAGCCGCAGCAGTTATAAAACCTGATCCTATTCCGGCAGGTGAATCAATAATAATAAAATCAAAACCGTCCTTTACAGAATCAACAAGCTGTTTAAACACCGAAGGACTAAGCTCGTTTTCTGTATCAAACGGAGCTGCCATAAGATAAAGATTTTCATTATTTCTGTTTTTGTAGATTGCTTCGCTGAAAGTACAGTTGCCGCATACTGCATCAGACGCGTCAAAAATAATATCACGCTCCATATCAAGCATTATATCAAGCCCGCGCATTCCGCAGTCACAATCAATAAGCAAAACCTTTTTGCCCTGTTTTACAAGCGCAACGGACAAACAAATACAAACGGTAGATTTTCCTGTACCGCCTTTGCCTGAAGCAACAACTATAACATTATCCATAATTATACTACCTCTGCTTTATTCTATCACAAAATCCGATAAAGAGCAATAAAACAATAAAATTTTTATCACACAAAATTTTTGTAAATATTTTAGTGATAGTTTATAAAATAATTTCTATTTTTTTACTTATTGCACAGTTTCATAAATATAAAATAACACAACTGCCGTTTATAAGATTACAAAATTCTGCATAAACAGCCCACTTTATTTCTTAAAATATTCATCCAGCAAATCCTTTGCAACCTGCATAGCATATCTGCCTTTTACTCCGTTTTCTATTACCACTGATACTGCAACTTCCGGATTGTCAAACGGAGCATAACAAATAAATGTTGCGTGGTCAGATCCTGCATTTTCCGCCGTGCCCGTCTTTGCAGCAACTTTTATTTTGTAATTGCCAAACACAGAATACGCAGTACCGCTGCTATCCTGAGTAACATTAAGCATAGCGTTTCTTACAATATCAAGATTTTTTTTAGATATTCCGCAGTCACCCAAATTCTCCGCAGGAAAATCCCTGACTTTCTCCGTATGCTCATAATTTGTTATCTTATCAACAATATGAGTTTTCAATCTGACTCCGTCATTGGCTATTGTTGCCGTATAAGCGGCTAACTGAATCGGCGTAAACGCGTTATCTGACTGTCCTATAGCTGCCTGAACTGTATTTCCTGCCTGCCATGAAGTACTGTCCCGTCCGGCAAGAGTACCCTTCGATTCCTCTATTTCAATGCCTGTATACTCTCCAAGTCCAAATTTTTGTGCATAGAGATACATTGTATTAATACCGAGCATTCTTCCCGTTTCGGCAAAAAAGTAATTGCACGACTGTATTGTTGCACCCGTTACATTTAAATCTCCATGATAATGCATGCATTTTACAATATTTGTAGGATAATAATCATAATTTTGCTTGCAGAAAATCTCAGTCTTACTGTCTATTATCTTTTCTTCAAGTGCCGCTCCTGCAACACACGGTTTAAATACTGAACCGCAGGCATAGCTTCCGACACACGCGCGGTTATACATTGGGGAATTTTCATCTTGCGAAAGCTTCACATAGTAACCGCCGTATTCACTGTATTTATTTAAATCATAAGTAGGGTAACTTGCTGATGCAAGCACGGAAAAATCTTTTACTGAAAGCATTACAACCGCACCTGAATCACAATCCTCGCCATGTCCTTTTTCACCATATGCCCGGCTCTCCAAAATTCCTTGGGCTTTTGCATCTTTAACATTTTGCTCAAGTGATTTAACCGCCGTCTTTTGAAGTTTTGAATCAATTGTAAGGTATATTGTGTTGCCGGGGCATGCATTTTCTGTTTCAACCGTATCAATAACCGTACCGTCAGAATTTCGCTGAATAACTTTTGTACCTCCCTTGCCTCTGAGCTCATCCTCAAAAGCAAGTTCTATCCCAAACTTTCCTATTTTATCATCAAGGGAATAATCTTTATTATCAGCTGTAAGGGCCTTGTATTCATCTTCCGTAATTGAACCCAGCGCCCCGATAATGTGAGGTGCAATATCCGGGTCTTCGGCGCCTCTTACAAGGTAAGTCTGTACATCTATACCGCTGATTCCCTGAGTGTTTTCACATATTGCGCCTGCTGAACTTTGTTTTATATCCTTTGCAAAAATATACGGATTTGAATTTGAATACCTGTTGATTTCCATATTATAATGCACAGACACGAGATTTCTTGTTTGTACCGCATCATAATTTTCATTAATATTATATCTTTTTACAAGTTCTGAAAAACACTCTTCCGCATCAGTATTTTCATCCAAATCCAGAAATTCGTCAGAAAGCATATAATTTATTTCGTCTTTTTTATTGATTACATATGCATATGAACCGTCCGGATTAATCTTTATAGGAACAGTATCTTCCCACTTGTCACCGGTCTTATTTATCAAATCAATTAGACTCAAAATTATGCTGTCCAACTTATCTTCTTCAATATAAAGCTTATCGAGCACAACCTTATAGTGTGTTTTGTTTACCACAAGACCTACTCCGTTGCAATCAAGAATTTCTCCCCTTGTTGCATCAGTCTTTTCAGTATAACCTGTTGAACGGTTTGCAAGCGACCTGTACTCTTCGCCATGGATAATCTGCCAGTCAACAAGCCTTAGCGCAAAGACAGAAAAAATTACAACTGTAATTATTAAGCACACTGTTATTCTTGACTTTTTGCCCTTATTATCTGTTTTTTTTCGTTTGACCGGCTGCAAATGTCCCACCTCTCAACACTTACTGAATATAATAACTTCAATCGGATTTTCTGCTTATAAAACTGTTTAATAAATAAAAAGGAGCAATCATTGCAAGAGTATATATTATTCTTGCAATATAGTGATTAACAAATATATAGCCACACTCAGCTGTTCCTGTTAAAATATAAAACACAAAAAAATAAAGACATATAATGCATGGAATTACTATAGCCGAAATTATAAAAACAGAAACAAATGAGGGTACAAGATACTTTTTAAAAATATGTGCTTCAGCATAGCATATAACTGTCAGTAAAATTGCAAAAAAACCTATGCTTCCGCCTGTTCCGATATCTAAAAGCAAACCGCATACCGCACCAAAGACAAGCGAAGGAATTTTATTCTCAACTGAAGCTATTGAAATTGCAGCAGGTATTAAAAAAAGCGGTTTGCTGCCAAATAGTTCCGGAACAAAATTAGGTGTGCCCTGTATAACATATAAAATCAATATTTCAAGCGTATAGGCAAAATATTTAAAAAAAGTATAATTTACTTTCATTTGGTTTTTACCTCGCCCTTACCGTCAAAATTTGTAATGACTGCTGCCGCCGAAACAGTGCGGATATCTTCGTACGGCTGAACAATTGCGTATCTTGTGGTGTCATAGGAATTAAATCTAAGTTCTTTTACTTTTCCTATAATCAGATTTTCGGGATATAACCCGCCGGTTCCCGAAGTAACAATTATATCACCCTGTTTAATCTTATTATTCTCCGCAATTTTTGTCAGCTGAGTAAGATTATTATCACTTAAAGAGGCACTTCCGCTGACAATTCCGCTGTCTTCGCTTTGCTTATCCAATGCTGCTGCCTTAGTATCCGGAGAAAGTATAGTTTTTACCTTGCATGTAACCGCATCAACACTGCTTATCCATCCAATCAGACCGTTTTCCGTAATTACAGGATCATTGACTTTAACTGAGTTGACAGCTCCTATATCAAGTGTAAATGAATAAAAATCATCATTCGTATCACGTCTTATAACAGTACCCGGACAAATTGTATAGGACGGATTCTCTTTTTTTAAATTATAATACTTCTGCAACCTTTTATTTTCTGCTTTAACATCATAATAGTCAACGAGCTGTTCTCTTAACTCTGCATTTTCTTGTTTCAGCCTTGCATTCTCATCTTTTATATCGGAAATACTTGCAGTATCATTGCTTGAGACAGCAGCGCTGACTTGTGAAAGTCCTTTTGTAAGACCATTAATTACACTTGAAATAACAGAATTGTCTGCAAGAGAGAAAACACCCATCACCACAAGTATGACGAGCGTAATAATAAGAGCTTTTAAATTTTTATTATGTAAAAACTTATTATTCATAATTTCTCCCGTAACAAAAATTCAGATAACAGTATAATTTATTTAATTTGAAGTTCGATATTCCAAAAAGCCCGATAAATAAGCTCTTTGGAATACCCGTAAAAATTCTTTTTAATCACCTGTTATGCTTGTACTGTACACCTGCGGGCTTAACAAGACGTCTTCCGGCACCGTCTACCACGCAGTCAAGAGGTCTTTCTGCAACATGAACGGGCATACCCGTCTGCTGCATCACAAGCATATCAAGCCCCCTGAGCAGCGCACCGCCGCCGGTAAGCATAATTCCGTGATCAATAATATCAGCAGAAAGCTCGGGCGGTGTTTTTTCAAGCGTTGTCTTGATTGCTTCAACAATTGTCATAAGGGGATCTGCAAGTGCGTCCCTTACCTCCTGTGCAGTAATTGTTATGTCTTTTGGAAGACCGTCAACAAGATTTCTGCCCTTTACAACCATATTTTTTTCGTCCTCATAAGGATATGCCGACCCAATTTTGATTTTTATTTCCTCAGCTGTTCTCTCACCGATTAAAAGATTGTATTTTTTCTTTATATATGTTGAAATTGCCTCGTCAAATTTGTCGCCAGCGACCCGTACAGAACAGGCGGTAACAATATCACCCAATGAAATTACTGCAACCTCGCTTGTTCCTCCGCCGATATCCACAACCATACTGCCTGTCGGCTCATCAACCGGCATCCCTGCTCCTATTGCCGCCGCCATTGGTTCTTCAATTAAAATAACCGGGGGCTTTGCTCCTGCCCTGGAAGCAGCGTCCTCAACAGCTTTCCTCTCAACCTCCGTGACGCCTGTCGGCATGCATATTATGACGCGGGGCTTACTAAAAATACCCGGTTTTACCGCCTTTTTAATAAAATGCTGCAACATTTTAGCCGTTATCTTAAAGTCTGCAATCACTCCGTCCTTAAGCGGACGAACTGCAACTATTGAGCCAGGCGTTCTTCCTATCATCTCTTTTGCCTGCGAACCAACTGCAATCACATTATCTGTACTTAAATCTACTGCAACAACACTTGGCTCACGCAATATTATTCCCTTACCCTTCAGACAGACAAGTGTGTTTGCAGTTCCAAGGTCAATACCAATATCCTTTGAAAACGAAAACATTTTACAGCCTCCTTATTTGCTATGCTGTATTTTTCCCAAAATCACTCTTTTTACTACGTAAAAAACATCACATTTGTTTTGTTTCTTCTCAGATACGTCTACTAATTTATAATAATATAATCATTGTTGTTATGCAATGATAAATTGTCGAAATACACGGCTATTTTTTACCGGTAGAACCAAATCCGCCTTCACCTCTTAATGTATCCGAAAGTTCATCTGTTTCAACAACATCGGGTGTAAGTACCGGTGCAATTACCATTTGCGCCACTCTTTCAAAAGGCTCAATCGTATATGGCTTATCCGATACATTGCAAAGACCTGCGCATATTTCACCTCGGTAGTCACTGTCAATTACACCAACGCCGTTTGAAAGACAAATTCCGTGCTTTACTCCAAGTCCGCTGCGGGCATAAAGAAATGCCGCACATTTGTTGTCTGGAAGTTCTATTGCTATCCCTGTAGGCACAACGGCAAGCTGTCCGGGTGCAAGTGTAATACTTTGATCAATACATGCGTACAAATCCATACCTGCTGAACCGTTTGTAGCCCTTTGTGGTACTTTTGCATCTTTTCTAAGTTTTTTTATTTTTAGTTCCATTTTACTCATCCTTCATTTCCTGCAAAATTTGCAGTTTTTATTCATATTTTCTTTTAATTTTCTCTTTTAAAATTATCCTGAGGAAAATTAAAAATTTATTTTTCGTATAAAGAATTTTTTATTTTTCCTTTAAAAAATATTTACTTAATTTAACATTTTCAACATTTTATTTAACGCCTCGTCTGTACAATCCTCGTGTGAATTTGTCTTTTAACATCGGAATTGCGTTTAAATCTTTAACATTTTCCACGGTTTCCACATAGTTTTCCACACTGAATCTCAGTGTATTGAAATTTGTGGAAAGATTTGAAATTTCTTCATGAGCAATAAAAAGGGGCACGCAATTTAAAATTTCCGTACAGTTTCCGTCGCAATTCAGAAAAAATTGTTTCCCTTTTCTATCCTTCATTTTTGAGTGATTTTTGCAGGTTTTGCAGTTTATATCCATACTCTTATTTGGACAGCAGCGACACAACATAAGAGGAAGATAACCGTAGCTTATTATACCTCTCGGAATACTTCCGCCAAGTGCATTTATTCGTTCAAAATTAAGCTCAAAACTTAACTCAACATCTTTTATCCCATATTCCTGAGCCCACATTAAATCAAATGTATTTACCAAATTAAGACCAAATCCGCCGTGAAGTACAAAATCATGTTTTTTGGCTGTATAGACTGCACCTATGTTATGACACAGAACATCTTTAACACCTGCCTTTTTAACTTCTGCAAGCTGTTTTTCAATCTGTTCTTCTCTTCCGAACATCCCTCTAGGAACTTCTACACCTATGTGATAATTTTCAGAAATAAGGCGTTTTATTTCTTTTTCATTTGAAAAAAGAGGAATATATACTATTTCACAATTCTTAAATGCAGTGCCAAGTTTAGTTCCCGCTGCTCTTGCACGTACAGTTTGTTTATTGGTGCCATTTAGTCTTTCCGGCATTACGACAGCAATATCATTTATTTTATAATTGTGAACCTTTGCTCTTTCTTTATCCAGCTCTTTCAGCACGTCTCTTCTTAAGGCGTTGATTAATGACATTGGAACTGATATATTGTCATCAATATCCATTTTTATATTTTTAAAATTATAAGCTGTTCCGCCTGTTTTTTCAAGCTGTTTTCTGCATTTTTCTTCAGTTAGAGGTGTTTTTTCTGCTTGTTCGCATACTGATTTTGAAACTTTACACACTGTGTGAATTCCGTCTGTAACTTCAAATACCGGCGACTGTAAAGTTTTTGCCGTAAACTTTCCCCGGATATCAACATTTCGTATTTCATCCTTATAGGTGTTTCTTATTGATGAAAATATTTTTTCGTTTGCAGATACAACATCATCTTTTGTGCGCGTTCCAAACATATTTTTGCCGATTCTCGACATAAAATAGCCATCCGTAAAACCGGTACGGGAAAACACTTGTTTCAATAAATTATCAGCTTCGTCACTGATAACTCCAAAATCTCTCTGTTCTCTGCACGCTCTTACTGCCGCTGCAACATATTCAGGTCTTTTCATTCGTCCTTCAATCTTTGCAGATTTCACACCTATCTGCTGTAATGTTCCAATATGATTTACAAGACTATTATCTTTGAGACTGAGAGCGTATCCGTTATTTTGCTTTCCCACTGAAAAAGGCAGTCTGCACGGCTGTGCGCAGGCACCGCGGTTTCCGCTGCGTGAACCAAGCATTGCACTAAAATAACATTGTCCCGATACACACATACATAATGCACCGTGAACAAATACTTCAAGCTCAACGGGAATTTCCGCCGCCTTTTTTATCTCATTTTTACTCATCTCACGCGATAAAACAACCCTTTTAAAACCCATTTCATATAAAGCCCTGACTCCTGACGCCGTATGCACACTCATTTGAGTAGACGCATGCAGCGGCAATTCAGGTACAAGCATTTTTGCAAGCCTTGCAACACCCATATTCTGAACTATGAGAGCGTCAACATCTGAATTTGCCGCAAGAATTATTGCAGATTTAAGATTTTGAAATTCATCATCAAAAACAATTGTATTTATGGTAACGTATACCTTTACCCCGTGAATATGACAATATGAAACTGCTTTTTTAAGTTCGTTCTCATCAAAGTTTTTTGCGGACGCCCTGGCTGAAAAGGACTTTTCGCCGAGATATACTGCGTCTGCTCCGTTTCTTACAGCAGCAATTACACTGTCAAAACCGCCTGCCGGAGCAAGTATTTCTATTTTATTCATTTTTATCATCATCAAACAATGAATACTGTCTCATTGGCACATAGCCGAGCAGCCTTTCATTTCTAATCTCTTCTTCACTTTTTATATGTTTATCATTTAAAACCTTTAAAGGTATTTCTTCTTGTTTCTTTGTGACAGTTTTCGTTGGGTTTTTCTTTTTTAACTGCTCATTTTCAAATTTAAGCACAGCGAACTGCTTTTCAATTTCCTTTAGTTTTTTAGTAAGTTTAGTATTTTCATTTATTGCCTCAGTCAGTTTTTCCTTGTATTCTTTGCACATTTTATTTAAATCATTTGTCTGCTGGATTATTTTATCTGCCTTTCCGACAAAATCCTTATTTTTTCTGACAGCTTTATTTCGGTCATCACAAAAATCAAGAGCAGCAAGCACAGCGCAGTCACGGGTGTCGAGCTGTTTACTGTTTTGAGCGGCCTTACGAATATGCCGCACCACCTCTTCTGCTACACTCTGGACATATTTTTCATCATCAGCCGTAATAAGCGCATAATTTCTGCCTTCAATTTGTACGCTTATTCTTTTTTTAGTCATAAGATACACCTCTTCTTATAAATATCCATTATAAATTATAATATATATTTTGTAAATATTAAAGAGTAATGTTAACATTGTAACAATATTTTCCGTTCGTTACTTAATTGTTACTGCCCACATTAATTTTTAGCATTGAAAAATCACTATATATATGATAGAATTTAAATATATTTTGTTTATCTGCAACATAACAAATAAAAAACTGTGAATAGTATTTAATACGAGGATGTGATTTGATGCCCGTTGTTTTTGATTCAAGAAAAATATATTATCGCTCTCCGTTTGGTGCTGTTGAACAAGGTACTAAAATTCATTTAAGAATACTCATACCAAAAAGTGAACATGCTCAAAAGGCAGAGCTTTGTGTAAAATACGATTACGATTATAACTGGATGTTTACCAAGCTGTTGTGGTGCGGAAATTTTGACGAATCAACTGAAATTTGGGAATGTGATTTTACACCTGACAGAGTAGGGCTGTATTGGTATGGATTTAAATTGACCTGTCCTCACGGCATTCGGTATGTTGTACCATCAGATGCTTACAAAAAAAGTTCAATCGAAGACTCTCCCGGAAGAAGCTGGCAGATCACCTGCTATAAAAAAGGTTTTGATACACCTAAATGGCCTGTGGGGGGAATTATGTATCAGATTTTCCCTGACAGATTTTATTACAGCGGTATAGAAAAGAAAATTGACCGTACGGATTATCAGCGGAATAACGACTGGTATGCACTTCCGCAATGGCAGCCGAATGAAAAAGGAGAAATTACAAACAGCGATTTCTTTATGGGGGACTTAAAGGGCATTACTCTAAAGCTTGATTATCTTGAAAATTTAGGTGTAAGCTGTATATATCTTAACCCTGTATTTGAAGCTTATTCCAATCATCGTTATGACACGGGTAATTATTCAAAAATTGACCCCATTTTGGGCACAGAAGAAGATTTTAAAATTCTGTGTGCTGAAGCAAAAAAAAGAGGTATACATGTAATTAACGACGGTGTATTTTCTCACACCGGTTCAGACAGCATATATTTTAACAGAAACGGAAAGTATGGTGACGGAGGAGCTTATCGTGACAAAAACTCACCATATTATAGTTGGTATAAATTCAATGACTGGCCAAATAATTATAATTCTTGGTGGGGCTTTTATACTTTGCCGGAAGTAATAGAAACCGACCCTGCTTTTAATGAATATATTAACGGTAAGGAAGGAATTATTAAAAAATGGATGCAATGCGGCAATTCAGGATGGAGACTTGACGTTGCCGACGAGCTTCCTGATGAATTTATGGAAAAACTCAGAAAATCGGTTAAAGAAGAAAATCCTGAGGCGTTTATTGTAGGTGAAGTATGGGAAGATGCGAGCAACAAGGAAAGTTACGGCGCAAGACGTAAATTCCTGTTAGGGGAACAGCTTGATTCGGTTATGAATTATGTTTTTAGAAATGCAATTTTGGATTTTTGCAGAGGACAGAATGCAAGGTATACAATGGACGCCATTATGAGCGTTATTGAAAATTATCCCCGTCCAGTTTTGCGCGTTCTTATGAACTCACTTTCTACTCACGACACTGAACGTGCACTTACTGTTATAGCCGGAGAACCTTTAAACGGCAGAGACAGAAAGTGGCAGTCTGAAACACATCTGAGTCAGGAACAGCGTATGACAGGTATAAAACTGCTCAAGGTTGCAGTTGCTATGCAATATACTCTTCCCGGATTTCCCTGTGTATATTATGGTGATGAAGCAGGAATGGAAGGTTACCGTGATCCGTTTAACCGCTGCTGCTATCCATGGGGGAAAGAAAACAAGGAGCTTATTGAATGGCACAAACAGCTGGGTGATTTACGCAAATCATGCTCTGCTCTCTGGGATGGTGAATTTTTTAATGTATACGCTGAAGACAGGCGACTCTCGTATATTCGTCATGATGACAGAACCTCATTATATTGTACATTTAATTTGTATGACCATGAGGTTGTTATTGATCCGCCTCCCGGATACTCAGATGCAACTGCAGTACTCGGTTCAAGACTTGAAAACGGAAAGCTTTATGTACCTCCGCTGTCACCGGCATTTATTTTAATTGAACTGGCATAAAAATTAGCGCAGACATCACTTGTCTGCGCCTTTTTAAGGGAATATATATGAAATACTCATTTAAATTAAAAACGACTAAAAGAATAATTTCATTGTTATTGTCTGCCGTACTTATTTTTTCCTTATCGGCCACAGCCCTTGCAAAGAATTATAATCGTTATGGCAGACGCGGACAACCCTATTATTCTCATTATTTTAAGGCAAATGAACTGGGAGTTGTAAATTTTCATCCTGCTTGGGGTAATAAAGATGCAAATACAAAATCAATGATTTCCTACATTGAAAAGGCACATGATAAGGGAGTAAAAATACTTCTGTTCCCCGAAATGTGTTTAACAGGATATATTTATTCCGATGACCCCGAATCTGATGACTATAAAATGATAATAAATCTTGCTGAATCTAGGAATGGACACACTGCTACAGTAATTTCTGATCTTGCAAAAAAATACAATATGTGGATAGTATACGGCGCTCCCGAATTAATCGAGAACAATAAAACGCATGCATATAATTCTGCTTTTATATGTTCTCCTGACGGACAAGTAAAAACTTACCAAAAAATTAGCCCTTCTGAGGGAAATTGGTGTATTCCAGGAGAAAATCCATTGCTTATAGATATTAAAAACATTGGTCTTATAGGAATCAGTATTGGTGATGATACATATGAAATTCCGGAAATCGGGAGATATTATGCCGCAAAAGGATGCAATATTCTGCTTAATCTCTCAGCTTCGGCAAAAAATTTTGAGGACATTGACGGTAATGGAACCAAAGATGATATAGGATGGAAATGGTTTTATAAAAACCGCATTGAAAGCAATACTGACCGCGACGGATATACCCTGATGAGCGCTAATCTTGTTGGTTCTGATGAAACTCTTACCTATGATTTTCCAGGAGGTTCTGTTATTTTAAATAAAGGTACCAATTACTATGCAGGAGCTTCTATCAACAGTCTTGGTAACTCTGCTGATATAATAACATTGCAGGAAGGTCTTTTGACAAATACATCTTCCTTTACTGCGTTCACCGGAACCACCTGCCGGGATGAAGACTTTTCTCCGGAAGATTATGCCTTATGGTATGACAGACTCGCTGATATTCAGGATGCCGGTTCACATTTAAAGTATAAGAGTGAAATATCCGACGGACCGACTGCTGCTGTTGCAAATATGGCAGGCATTTGGGGAAATAAAAATGATACACTAAAAATTATGGAAGAATATATTATTGAAGCTGGCGAAAATGACGTGGATATTCTTGTCTTTCCCGAAACTGTCCTGACAGGATATGATTTTGTTGATACTTCTTCCGATCCTTTTTATAAGAAATACGGCGTCTCTATGCAAATTGCACTTGCAGAAACCATACCCGGTCCGTCAAGTAAATATCTTTCAGAATATGCAAAAAAATACGGTATGTATATTATTTTTGGCATGCCCGAAAAGGAAAATAATGCTATTCATGATAAAACTGACGGCGGCAAAGAAAAAGTATATAATTCAGCTGCTATATTATTTCCCGACGGAAGAATTGATTCTTACCGTAAAATTCACAGAGCAGGTTTTGAGAACAATTGGTCTGTTAGCGGAAATACTCCATATATATTTGAAACTCAGTGGGGTAAAATAGGAGTCGATATTTGCCGCGACGGACATTTTTATCCTGAAATAGCCCGCTTCTATGCTGCAATGGGATGTACGATGCTTATTCATCCAACTGCAACCACCGGTAATCCCTGGTATAGAGAAACGCGTATAGGTTCATATACTGACCGTGACGGACTTGCGGCAATCTCATGCAATCTTCTCGGTCCTGACGGCATGTATAATGACAGTAACAAAAGTTTTTCAGGATATACATATAATTCGACAAGTCTTATTATTACAAAATATCATGACGAATACGGACATGTATCATTTAACAGCAAAACCGGATCGTCAATTGAATTAAACGGTACGGGACCAGAATCTGAAGGTTTTGAAGAACGTCAAAGCAGTCCGGCAGGCCTTGAAATTGCAAAAATGAATCTGAGCGGCTGCGGCTTTAATATAAATAATTTTCAACCCCGTCTGATATCAAAAATGTATGATGAACTTGCTGTACTGTACAGAACAGACTATAAATCAATTTATACTAAAAAAGGTGATGCAAACGGCGATACTGATATTAATATTGAGGACGCAACCTTTATTCAAAAGGTTATAGTTGATCTGGAATTTGATAACGGACGATGTGATATAAACAAAGACGGAAACGTTTCAATTATTGATGTCACACAAATACAAAAATTTATTGCGGAAATAATAAACACACTTTAATATTGTATATTTATAAATATCTTATACTTATATCAAAACATAAAAAAGAAAACAAATAACATAATCAGCTATTTGTTTTCTTTTTTTATTTTATCAAGGGAATCCTGCTTCACCTTTTCTTTTAATTCTCTTAAATACGGCGAAAACAAACACTGTTCATACCCATATTCGGGGTTAAGAGTATATTCAAGAGGAATCCATGTATCTAAGTCCGCCTCATTATGTGAAATAGCAGCCTCAAGCTTGTCAAGCGCATTAAACAGCCTTGCCTCTATCGTTTTGTTTTCCTGAATTTCATTAAAAATATCTGTTAGTTCTTCTCTGTAAGCAGACGGTAATGAACTGACCCATTTAAATAATAACTCATTCTCAGATTTTTCATCACTTTTTGTCTTATAAAATGAGGGAATATCACCTGTAAATATCTCACCCATGTCATGGAACATGCACATTTTGATAACTCTGTCAATATCAGCGTCTTTAAATTCATCCTTAATAAAGTAAGCAAACAGTGACAATCTCCAGCAATGTTCTGCAACACTTTCTCTTCTTCCGTTTGCAAGCCATGAATGACGAGTATTCTCCTTTAGTTTTGATGCTGTTCCCAGAATTTCTATAAGTTTTTCGGGTTTCATACTTCCTCCGCTTTCAAGCAAATATCATTTTTAATCAAATAATATTTTAGCATTATAAACTTAACGTAAAAAACTATATATTAATGTCGTATTCCTCAGTAAGTAAAGAACATACTCGTTTTTCCAATGCCATTTAATATTATTATGTATAACTATTTTATTTATTAATTACATTATCAGCAGGCAAGCTTGCAATATAATTTTCATATTCAATTATTTTCCACTTTCCTTTTAATTCATCTGATATTGGAAATACCCTGAAAAGCATAGTACTTCTTTCGCTATTACCTTTATCCTCGCTTGTACTTAAGCAAAATACATTTCCTTCATACCATATTTCACTGGTGTTTTCAAAAGTTGTCCTATAAAATATATCCTGCAGAATATTAACCTGATCAATAGCATATCCGCATGCTGATGCTGCCATTACACCGCTTTTCATAAGTACGATATCACTGTAATTCCTATCATCTTTAATAGAAACAAAATTGCTCATGGTAGTTCCCAAGCCAATATTCATAATTTTATCAGTTTCAGTTTCTACGGTTGCCGTAAAATTAATTTTATCGTCATCATAATAATAATACTGAATTTTGACACCATTGGAATCCGTTTTTATTCCGCCCTTTTTTTTCCAACCCCTGCCATTGATCATATCAATATTGCCCATCTCTTTAAGCATCTCATTATATTTCTGCGAAAACTGTTCAAGGTTAATATTGTATCTCATTCCATTTACGTTGTTACTTTTTTCTGAAGCAGAAAAATTCTGTTTAATCTTTGCCTCATCAACAGTAGAAATTTTATCTGGAGCATTAACATTTACATTGTTATCAGCCTTTGAACACCCTGAAAATACAAACATAAAACAAAATATAATAAGAATTAAGTTTTTTTTCATCATTTATCTCCTAAAACAAACTCCCCTTTCGGGGAGTTTTATTTATTCACTTACTTGATTCTCTTCATCGGCTTTTTCTTCTGTCTGTATATCTTCAGATTCATTATTTTCATCTGATACATCAGAGTTTTCCTCTTCGTGGGGTGCACGTGCAACTGTTACAACTCTGTCTTCACCGTTCACCTTCATAAGGGTTACACCTTTTGACGGACGAGCACATATTCTTATTGATTCAGCAGCAATTCTTATAATTATACCATCCTGAGATATCATAATAATATCATCATCAAGATTAACTACCTTGATAGCGGCAACATCTCCGTACTTGTCAACATGATAATTTGTAAGTCCTTTGCCGCCTCTGCTTTGTACTCTGTAATCATCAGGACTTGAAAGCCGTCCGTAACCTGTTTCCGATACCGTAAGTACAAGACCTTCCTCACGAACAACACTCATTCCTACAACACAGTCATTTTCTTTTAGAGCAAGCGCTTTAACTCCTCTTGCAAGTCTGCCCATTGGACGTACATCCGTTTCATTAAATCGAATAGCCATACCTTTCTTTGTGGCGATAATAACCTGACTTTGACCGTCAGTCATTCTTACCCATGCAAGCTCATCGCCCTCATTAAGTTCAAGGGCAATAAGTCCTCCTTTACGGGATGTATTATAGGCATTAAGCTCTATTCTCTTTATAATTCCGTGTCTTGTAACCATTATAAGATATTTTTCTTCATCAAACTCAGGTACTCTTATCATTGAAGTTACCTTTTCATCAGGAGAAATAGGCAAAAGATTTGCAATATTAATGCCTTTTGACTGTCGGCTTCCTTCCGGCACTTCATAGCATTTTAGCCTGTATACTCTTCCTTTGTCGGTAAAGAACAGAACATAGTCGTGAGAATTAATTATAAACATTTCGGTTGCAACGTCTTCTTCACGGCGCGACATACCTGAAACGCCTCTTCCACCTCTTCGCTGAATTTTATATGTATCAACTGACAAGCGCTTTACATATCCAAACTGTGTCAGCGTAAGAACACATTCTTCCTGAGGTATTAGGTCTTCAATATCCACCTCTCCGCTTACAGCACATATTTCTGTACGGCGCGGATCGGAATACTTATTACGAATTGCAATAAGTTCTTCTTTAACGATTTCAAGCTGTCTTTCCTTACTTTCAAGTATCGAGATATATTCCTCAATTTTTGCGTGCAGCGCAGCTATTTCATCCTCAATCTTAGCTCGTTCCATATTTGTAAGCTGTCCCAAACGCATCTGAACAATAGCCTGTGCCTGAACTTCGTCAAGACCGAAACGCTCCATTAATGCAAGTCTTGCACTTGCAGTATCCTTGCTTTTGCGTATGATTGCAATAACTTCATCAATAAAATCTATTGCAATTTTTATTCCTTCTAAAATATGTGCTCTGTCACGAGCTTTCTTTAAATCAAACTCAGTACGACGGCATATTATTTCTCCCTGAAAATCAACATAGCACTTAAGCATTTCCTTAAGTGTAAGAATTTTTGGTTCTCCGTCAACTATCGACAGCATTATTGCGCCAAATGTTGTTTGAAGCTGTGTATATGAAAACAACTGATTAAGAACAATTTGAGGAGATGCATCTCTTTTTATATCAATTTCAATATGCATTCCTTTACGGTCAGAGTGATCTTCAATATTTGAAATTCCTTCAATTCTTTTTTCCTTAACCAGATCCGCTATATTCTCAATAAGCCTTGCCTTGTTTACTTTATAAGGCAGTTCAGTAACAATTATCTTGTATCTTCCGTTTTTAGCCTCAATGATTTCAGTTTTTGCTCTTACGGTAATTTTACCTCTGCCTGTTGCATAGGCTGCTCTTATTCCGCTTCTGCCCATAATTATGCCGCCGGTAGGAAAATCAGGGCCGGGCATACATTCCATAATTTCCGGAAGTTCCGCATCGGGGTTATCAATTAACGTACATACTGCATCAATTGTTTCTCCAAGATTATGAGGAGGAATTTCAGTTGCCATACCTACTGCAATTCCGCTTGATCCATTTACAAGTAAATTTGGAAAACGGCTTGGCAAAACAACAGGTTCTTTAAGCCTGTCGTCATAGTTAGGTGCAAAATCAACCGTATTTTTTTCTATATCAGTGAGCATATCCATAGATATTTTGCTCATTCTTGCTTCTGTGTAACGATATGCTGCAGGAGGATCGCCGTCAACAGAACCAAAGTTGCCGTGACCGTCAACAAGCATATATCTCATGGAAAAGTCCTGTGCAAGTCTTACCATTGCATCATAAACAGAAGCATCACCGTGAGGATGATATGAACCAAGTACAGAACCAACTGTATCTGCACATTTATGATATGGTTTTGAAGGTTCAAGTCCTCTTTCATACATTGTATAAAGAATTCTTCTGTGAACCGGTTTAAGACCGTCTCTTACATCCGGCAATGCACGAGAGACAATTACACTCATGGAGTAATCCAAAAAACTCTTTCGCATCTCATTTTGCAGGTCAACATCTATAATCTTTGATTCAACAAGCTGTTCGTTATCCATACTTTATCCTCGCTTTTTTAAAACTATACTGTCTTAAAACCATTTTTCAGATTTAGTGCAGCATCCGTATTTTATACTTCATAATTAAAAAATAATTCAATAATGTTTTACTGCCTGATTTATATTATTATACAACTCCGGCATACGCTTTTTAATACTGCATGGGTGAAATGTTTTTGCATCCACAAATCCATGCTCAGTAGTGCCGTAGCCAAGTTCAGTTTCACTGCCGTTCTTTTCAATTCGGCGTACCGTATATGAAAATACGATTCTTGCCGCAGTGATCGTCTGAACCCATGTTCGTATTATAACTTCATCATCATAAAATGCCGGCAGTTTAAAATGACAGGTAAGATTGAGCAAAGGCGTCATTATACCATTTTTCTCCATTTCAATATAGCTTGTTCCGAACATTTTTATATAATCGCCCCTGCCTTTTTCATACCAAACAGGATAATTTGAATGATGTACAATACCCATCATATCGGTTTCGGCATATCTTACTGTTATTTTAGTTTTGGAATGCATAAAATCACCTCTTTTTATTTGAGTAATTGCAATATTTTCAAAAATCAGACGTCAAGGTTTTGAACATATTTAGCATTCTTTTCTATAAAATCTCTTCTTGGTTCAACCTTATCACCCATTAAAATTGTAAAGGTTTCATCTGCTGCTTCAGCATCGCTTAGCTCAACTCTGAGCATAAGTCTTGTTTGAGGGTTCATTGTTGTTTCCCAGAGTTGTTCTGAATCCATTTCACCAAGACCTTTATATCTCTGAATTTCAGTTTTTCCTTCAATTTGAGCAAGAAACTGGTCACGTTCAATATCAGAATAGGCATATTTATGTTCCTTGCCTTTTGATATTCTGTAAAGAGGAGGCTGTGCAATATACACATGACCCTGCTCAACGAGAGGACGCATATATCTAAAGAAAAACGTAAGCAAAAGAGTTCTTATATGAGAACCGTCGACATCGGCATCCGCCATGATAATAACCTTATCATAACGAAGCTTTTCTATGTCAAAATCGTCTCCTATGCCGGTTCCCAGAGCTGTAATAACAGGCATCAGCTTGTCATTTCCGTATACTCTATCAATTCTTGCTTTTTCAACATTCAGCATTTTTCCCCATAAAGGAAGAATTGCCTGAATTCTTCTGTCACGGCCGCCCTTTGCAGAACCGCCCGCCGAATCTCCCTCGACAATAAATATTTCTGTTTCACTGCTGTCTTTTGACTGACAGTCAGCAAGCTTTCCGGGAAGCTGTGCAGATTCAAGCGCAGACTTTCTTCTGACACTTTCTCTTGCTTTTCTTGCTGCTTCCCTTGCTCTTGCAGATGCAAGGGCTTTTTCAAAAATTTCTTTTGATACAGAAGGATTTTCTTCAAGATAAGTCATAAGCTTACTTCTCAAAAGCTTGTCTACCATCGTTCTTACTTCGGTATTTCCAAGTTTTGCTTTAGTCTGTCCCTCAAATTGAGCTTCTTTTAGTTTTACGCTTATAATAGCCGTAAGCCCTTCCCTTACGTCTTCTCCACTCAGATTTTTATCATTTTCTTTAAGTTTTCCGAATTTTCTGGCATACTCATTCATTACATATGTAAGTGCTCTTTTAAATCCCTCTTCGTGAGTACCGCCGTCTGTTGTATGAATATTATTTGCAAATGTAAGAAGATTTTCATTATAGCTTTCGTTATATTGCATTGCTATTTCAACAGCTATTGTATCATCATTATTCTTTGATGAAAAATAAATTACGTCAGGATGAATTACTTCAAGCGAACGCTTTTTGTGAATAAACTCAACAAAGCTCTTTATTCCGCCCTCATAGACATAATTATTTTTAATTATGTTTTCACGGTCGCGCTCATCACGCAACTCAATATGAACACCTGCATTAAGAAACGCCTGCTCACGAAGTCTTCTTTCAAGAACAGAATAATCGTAAATTGTTGTCTCCTTAAATATATTTGGATCAGCCTTAAAACGAACCTCTGTTCCTTTTACACTGGATTTACCTATTTTTTCAAGAGGAGTAATTATTTTTCCTCTTTCGTAACGCTGAAAATAAACATCCTCACCGTCGCACACTTTCACTTCCAGCCATTCTGACAGTGCATTAACAACAGACGCACCAACGCCGTGAAGTCCGCCGGATACTTTATATCCGCCTCCGCCAAATTTACCTCCCGCATGAAGTACAGTAAATACTACAGTTACAGCAGGAAGTCCGGTCTTACTGTTTACACCTACAGGAATACCTCTGCCATTGTCGGTAACTCTAATTATTTCACCGTCTTCAATTACCACATCAATTTTTGTGCAATAGCCTGCTAGTGCTTCGTCAATAGAGTTATCCACAATTTCATATACAAGATGATGAAGTCCCCTTGGACCTGTTGATCCAATATACATACCGGGGCGCTTTCTTACAGCCTCAAGACCTTCCAAGACCTGTATTTCATCTGCACCGTATTCCTGTTCAACCTTAGTCATTTCAGCGCTGCTTTCAACATCATTTTCAAATTCCGTTATATTTCCGTTATTCTCTATATTATCCAAAGCACTTACCTCCGTTATCCAAATAAATTATTTCTTTTTTTATTTACCCGGATTTATCTTTTATCTGTATTCTCAACTTTTTTGTATTTGATAAAATAAGGTACAAAAAATAAAAATACAAGTATTATCACAACATTTGTTGCGGCCATTACTAAGAAATTTATATTTATAAATATTTTAAGCTCTATTATATTTATTATAAATGAAATAACTGCCATCATAATAAACAAAGCAAACAGTCCGTTTTTTGAAATCTTAAAATTTTTATTACAGTGATAACATTTATGATTTTTTTCTTTTAGTGATTTTTTTGTATCTCCATACCTATAAACAGTATTACAATACGGACAAGTAGGTAATTTAAACATAATATCACCTTTTAAAATCTCCTGTTTGAAGAATATCTGTTTCCATCATTCTTTTTTGATTCAGAGCTAAAACCAGAATTATTATCATCTTCATTAACACAAACATAGTGATGGTTTCTTCTTACAGCATCAGAAGAATTTTCAGTATGCAGTCTTTTAAGCGGTGCATCCGATGAAATATGATTTTCTGTTACATTATCAATTATTGATACGTAATTTTTATTCTCTTTATCTTTGATTTTTGACGAATCCGATAAAATCTCATTATCCTTAAGTCTTTCTCTTGCTGCATTTCTTTCTTCCTTTATTTTATTAAAAATATCAGAATTAATTTGAAACTCACCCGCTGAATCATTTGTAATTGAAGGAAAAGAGTATGTATTAATTTCATCAATTTCAGAAGTAATAAGATTATCAGAATATGCAATTCCGGCTTTTCTTGCTTCCATTGACTTTTTATATTTTTTAAGCGGTTCATAATAAACAAATTTTGGAGTAATAAGCACAAAAATAATAAGAGGAACTGCTACAAATAAAATCCCGAGAGGATTATTTAAAAGCCCTGCAAATATCCAAATCATCATTATGGCAATTGAAATAACAACTGCAAATACAAAAAACAAAATGACTGTTTTATTTATTGTAACTTTACTTTCCTTACCGCATCTTTCACACACAAATTCTCCTTTTCTTCTGCTTGCATAAGAAGAAATATAGGAAATTCTCTTTCCGCAGTAGGGACATTTATTTATTTTCATTAACCAAAACCTTCCTTTTAAATAAATTTTAATTATTATTCATTCAATTTCTAATATTTATATATAACACTAGTTATCAGTAAACGCTGATTAAATTTTTCTGTATATTGTACAGCCAGATTTACTGTATAATTTTTTTTATTTAATAAACAATTACTTAAATATTAATTGATAGACTTCTTTTTATGAGAGTTTTGGTAGACAACTGACTTATATAAACAATTGTATCGTTATTTTTTTTACAAACAACAAAGGATTTTGGCAATTCATAAGAAACATTTATTACTCTTTTTTGCTTTTCGGCATTTGTTAAAAAATCTCTTGTTTTTTTTGACAAAGTACATTCATCAATATCAAATATGCCTATTATGCTGTCCGTTGTAATTACCGTATCCTGACCAAGATGCAAATACATCATATCACCTCTCCGTTTGAAAGGTAAAATACTTTTCCCTCTTTAAGCTGTTCTCTATTTGATTTTTCACAACAGGTTATAAAAACCTGACAATCATTAAGTTCATTAATAAGAAAATTCTGCCTTTTTGAATCAAGTTCAGAAAGAACATCATCCAGAAGAATAACGGGTTCTTCACCCATTTTTTCTTTAAGTACAGATGCTTCTGCAAGTTTAAGCGACAAAACTGCACTTCTCTGCTGTCCCTGAGAAGCAAAGGATTTTGCATTCTTCCCATTAATCACAATCTCTATATCATCTCTGTGAGGACCAAAATTAGTAAAACCTGTTTTTATATCTTCTTTTCTGTTATTTTTAATTTTATTTTTTAATTTATAAAAAATTTCTTCCTCACTATCATTTTCATTTATACCACAACTTGAGATATAGCTTATTTTAAGTTCTTCACTGCCTTTTGATATTCCATTATGATAAAATGATGCGCGGTTTGAAAGAAAATTCACATACTCTATTCTGCTTTTTATGAGAAGAACACCGTTTTTTATTAAAGGTTCATCCCATATTTCAAGAGTATCCTCAAGTGACGGTCTGCGGTAAATATCTTTTAAAAGAGAATTTCTTTGATTTAAAATTTTGTTATATTTTGAAAGTATAACTGCATTTTTCAGCTTTTCCCTGCAAATTGCGCTGTCAATAAATTTTCTTCTTTCCAGCGGCCCTCTTTTTATAAGATTTAAATGTTCAGGGGAAAATACAACGGCACAATATCTTTCAATAAGTGCAGCAGCAGATTCTTTTTTGACGCCGTTAATCTGAACCTGTTTTTTATTTCCTTTAAAAAGTATTTTTGCTGTTTGTTCTCTTTCCTGCCCTAAAAAACGCATTTCAAGCTTTGCAAATTCTTTATTCCACTGAATAACCTCATTATCTTTAGAAGATCTGAAACTGTGACCGCCGCAAAAAAGCCACAATGCTTCAAGAAGATTCGTCTTCCCCTGAGCATTATCCCCATAAATCATATTAACACCGTCGCATGGTGTTATTATATTATCTTTAAGATTTCTGTAATTTTCAAATTTAAGAGCAATTACTTTCACTTTTCTTTATCAATCCCAGAACTATTCAACAATCAATAATAAATTATCAAATTCCGCATTATCACCCGGACGCATTTTTTTGCCTCTCATCGTACATATCTCGCCGTTAACCTTAACTTCGCCGTTTTGAATAACGATTTTTGCCTGTCCTCCGGTTTCTGTTGCTCCGCCTAATTTAAGCAAATCCTGCAGACGGATGAAATCACTGTCAATTTTTATTTTCTCAGTTTTCATTAGCTAACCTCATTGGCACAACAATACTTATAAAGCAGTCTCCTTTTACAGGCTTAACAATCATCGGTGACAATGATCCGTTTAAAACAAGCTTAATTTCATCAGTATCGGTATTTTTTAATGCATCAAGAAGATATCTGTTATTAAATCCTATTTCAACTGGTTCTCCAATAATCGGAACAGATATAACATCATTTGCTCTTCCGACAGCTGAAGCACATGAAAGTTTTATCTCATCATCAGAAAAATTGCATCTTACGGGACTTTGAATCCTGTCATTATTTAAAAGTGACATTCTTTCAACAGAATCTATGATTACTCTTGTATTGATAACCACTTCCGTTTTTGTTTCTGACGGAATTGTTGATTTATAATCAAGAAAAGTTCCTTCAATAAGCCTGGATATAACTTTATAGTTTTTAATTTGGAATATAATATGTCTCTGACCTATAATTATATCAACATTTTCTTCATCATCATTAAGCAGTTTAAGAACTTCCTGCTGAGTTTTTCCGGGTACTACAAATTTATTTTTACTTTCACTGTCAACATTCTCGCTGCGAATAGCCATTCTGTATCCATCAATAGCAACAATTTTAAATATTTTGTTTTCAATTTCAAAGAGAGAACCCGTATAAATAGGCTTTCCTGTATTCTCACTTACTGCATAAACAGTTTGTCTTATCATATCTCTGAGTATTTTTGAGTTAATCGTAAGTCCGTCTGTTTTTTCAAAGCTCGGAAGATCCGGATATTCTACAGAAGACATTCCTACAATCTGGTAGTTAACTTTTCCGCAGGTTATGTATGTTACCATTCTTTCGTCTGTTTCTATCTGAACGATTTCTTCAGGAAGTCTGCGTACAATATCAAGAAAAAGTTTTGCGCTTACAACAATTTCTCCCTCTTCCTGAATTGTTGTTTCTATATCTGTGGTTATTCCTATTTCAAGATTATATCCTGAAATGTTTAAATTATCTTTATAAGCTTTTATTAGTATTCCCTCAAGTGCAGGTATTGATGCTTTTGAAGATACAGCTCTTGACACATTTGAAACAGCGTTAGCAAGATCTGTTCTTAAACACGAAATTTTCACGGTTGAAATCTTCTCCTGTCTTAATAATATATTATTTTAAGTAGTCGTAGTAGGTAATGTTAAAATGTTGGAAAAGCCCTGAGATCGGCTTTATATCTTAATTTTTATATAAACAGGCTTAATTTTTAATTTGTTTATATTTGTGAATAAAAAAATCGGTTGGATATTTTTTCAACATGAAGTTGGGAAATGTTTATTGAATGTTGAAAAATATGTTAATGAAATTATTACCTGTCACGGATGTTTTTTATTGTATCTTCAATGATTTCTTTTACTTTTCTGTCATTATTCATCATTTTCTGAACTTTTTGAATTGTATATATTATAGTTGAATAATGACGGTTTCCGAATTCTTCGCCTATTGCAACCATCGAAAGAGTAGTAAGTTCCCTGGTAACATAAATAGCAATATGTCTTGCATTGCTGATATTGGCACTTCTATTTTTTTGAGAACGTATTTCATCGGACGATACACCGTATGTTCTTGCAACTTCATCGATTATGCGTTCTACTGTTACCTCAGGAGGAACATCATTATTAAGTATATCTGCAATAACTTCCTGAACAGATGAAATAGTGACTTTTTCGTTATTTAATAGAGATTTTGCTTTTAATTTTTTTACAGTTCCCTCAAGCTGTCTGATATTTGCTTTTATTTTTGAAGCTATGTATTCACAAACATCGTTTGACAATTCAATATCAACCAGTTCTGCTTTACGCTTAATAATAGCTATTCTTGTTTCAATATCAGGCGGCTGAACATCAGCAATGAGATCTTGTTCAAAACGAGATCTCAATCTGTCATCAAGTGTTTTTATTTCTTTTGGGGGACGGTCTGACGTAAGAACAATCTGTTTTTTTGCATCATAAAGAGCATTGAAAGTATGGAAAAATTCTTCCTGTGTACTTTCTTTACCTCCTATGAACTGGACGTCGTCTACAAGGAGAATATCAGACTGTCTGTATTTCTGCCTGAATTCACTCATCTTTGCAAGACGCAGTGATTCAATAAGTTCATTTGTAAAATCGTCGCCTTTTATATAACAAATAACCTTGGTAGGATCATTTTTTTTGATTTCGTTGCCGATAGCATAAAGAAGATGAGTTTTTCCAAGCCCGGAATTACCGTATAAAAAAAGAGGATTATAAGCATGTGACGGATTGGTTGCCACAGCAAGACATGCAGCGTGAGCAAATTTATTTGAAGAGCCTACTATAAATGTGTCAAAAGTATATTCATAGTTAGTATCTTTTATTTTCTCTTCAATTCTGTTTGAAACCGGTTTGTCCTCAATCTCATTTTGAGTTTTAAATTCTATGTTAAATTTGTTGTCAAAAATAGCTTCAAATGCTTCATTGAGCAAAGGCATATAGCAGCGCTTTAACGTTTGACAGTGAAATTCATTTGGAACAATAAGATAAGCTGTGTTTTCATCAAAAGCGAGTTTAAGCGGTTTTATCCTGCTTATCCATGTATTATATGCTACATCAGTGATTTTTGTTTTGCAGTATGCGCATATAAGTTTCCATGCGTCATCAAAAGAATCCATTGTTTTATCTTTCCTCTCATACATTGCAGTTATTCTGCTTTTAATTATTTTCCATAAATTAACCCATTATGTTAAAATACCATTCCAATTTATTATAACTCAAATTTAATAAAAATGCAATTATTAAATTATAAAATTCTTTTCGTTTTTTCTTTAATATAGTTATTATAATACTTATATATTTATTGCTTGATAAAATTGATTGATGAATAGATAAAAAGAAGAAAAATATCAGAGAAAGTTTTTGATGACAAAGTGATGTTATAACTGTATTTTAGTTATGTTGTTTATTAGGTTCAAATATATATTGTTGATTGTTTTGCAATATGATACAATATATAGTATTAATGAAAAATCAGAAAAAAATCAGGTGTTTTTGTATTTATTAAAATTCATTTTTTGAAATAAAAAAATTAATTTTTTTGTTGACTAAGCAGAAAAATTAAGATATAATGCTATATTGCAAGGTTATATTTTGAAGGGAGGTTTTCATTTATGTTGAGAACTTATCAGCCTAAGAAGCTCCACAGAAAAAAAGAGCACGGCTTCAGAAAAAGAATGTCTACAACTAACGGTAAAAAAGTTTTAGCAAGAAGAAGAGCTAAAGGTAGAAAAAGGTTGTCTTATTAAAGAGAAGACCACTTTTAATCGGTGGTCTTTCTTTTTTGATAAGACCTTATTTGCAGGGTGGTATTAATTAATGAGTGAATATATCACTTTGAAGGACAACAGGGATTTTTCCAGGTTGTATAAAAGGGGAAAATCCTTTGTGAGTCCTGTTTTGGTAACTTATGTAATGAAAAACAAATCGGGTAACCTGCGTTTTGGAATAACCACCGGCAAAAAAGTAGGCAAGGCGGTCAAACGCACAAGATCAAGAAGAGTAATCAGAGCGGCTTATTATCAGATTTATCCCAATATAAAAAATGGCTACGATTTTGTTTTTGTTGCCAGAGGAAAAACACCTTATGTGAAATCACAAATAATTTACAGCGCTATGCTTAAGCATCTTAAAACTGCGGGTGTTCTTAAAGAGGGATAGATAATGAAAAAGATTCTTCTGGCACTAATAAAATTTTATCAGGCCGCTGTATCCCCTCACACCTCAAATCATTGCAAGTATATTCCTACCTGTTCACAATACGGTGTTGAGGCTATTGAAAGGTTTGGTGCATTAAAAGGCACGGCACTTACTGTGTGGCGTATTTTGCGCTGCAATCCATTTTCAAAGGGTGGATATGATCCTGTACCTGAAAAAAGAAAACAGTAAGAATTTAAAGTGAGGTAACTATATGCAGATCTTTGGTTTTCTCGGAAGTTTGCTCGGCTATGTATTGTGGGGAGCATTTTATATCTTAAAGGATTTTGGACTGTCAATTATAGTATTTTCATTGATTGTTAAAATATTGATGTTTCCGTTTTCGCTTAAACAGCAAAAATCAATGGCAAGTACATCCAGACTTTCTAAAAAACAAAAGGAAATTCAGGAAAAATATAAAAATAACAGGCAAAAAGCACAGGAAGAAATGGCTAAACTCTATGAAAAAGAAGGGGTAAAACCTACAGGCGGATGTCTTACTATGCTTGTTCCTATGCTTGTTCTTTTCGGAGTGTTTTATGCTGTTGCATATCCTATTACAAATACACTTCATATTGACAATACAAGTGTGAATAATGCGCTTGCATATGTAAATACAATACCCGGTTATGCAATGGACGTAAATCCAACATATCAGCAAATAAGTCTGCTTAAAATGTTTTCGCAGTCAGATATTGCAAGCACGGCTGCTATTCAGAATATTTTTACTGCTGAGCAGATTAATACAATTACAATGTTCAGTAACGGATTTAATACATTTGGTATTAATTTATTTGCAATTCCTCAGGAATACGGATTTTTTCATCCTATGATTTTATTCCCTGTACTCTGTTTTGCTTCTAATGTCGGATCTCAGTTAATTATGACAAGAATAAACAAGAATCAGATGCAGCAGCAGGGTTGTATGAAGGCAATGATTTATATATTACCTTTATTCTCTGCGTATATCGCATATGTTGTACCTGCAGCAGTGGCTTTTTATTGGATAATTTCTTCGGTAATAAGTCTGATTCAGTCTATAATTTTAGGCAAGCTTTTTAGTCCGGCACAAATGGCTGCTAAAGCGGAGGCTCGTCATGCTGCACTTTTATTCCAGGAAGAAGCAAAAGTAGAATATGTATATGTACCCCATGGATTAACATCGGGAAACAATGAGAATTCAAAACAAAAAAAGAAAAAGAAGTAAAGAATTAAGGTGACTATCGTGATTAAAGAAGCTATTGGCGTTGGTGAAACTGAGGTTGACGCCCTTAATGATGCAAAAAATCAACTTGGTCTGGACGAGTCTGCGGAAGTTGAATTTGAACTTATTCAGCGTGCGGAAAAGAAGAAATTCGGATTATTCGGAGGTTCTCCAGCCAAGGTTAAAATAACATTAAAAGCTACTCCTTCAGAGGCTGCTGAAGATTTTTTAAGAAGTGTACTTGACGGTATGAAGCTTGAGAGTGTTTTAATCGAAAAGAATGAAACTGAAAGCGGTGTTGAGTTTAATCTTTCCGGTGAAGAGGTTGGATTTGTTATAGGCAGAAGGGGAGAAACTCTTGATGCATTACAGTATCTGACAAGTCTGGTTGCAAATCATACGGATAACTCATATTTTAAGGTTACAATTGATACCGGTAATTACAGGGAAAAAAGAGAGAAAACTCTTGAGATTCTTGGCAGAAAGCTGGCTTTTAAGGCTGTTAAAACCGGCAGAAAGACAAATCTTGAGCCAATGAATCCTTATGAGAGAAGAATTATTCATACTTCAGTTCAAAAGGTAAACGGTGCAATTTCATGGAGCGAGGGTGAAAATGCCAATCGTCATGTTGTTATCGGACCTGATCCTAAGGTGAAAAATGTTCGCAGGAATGGTTTCAACAGAGGAAGAGGAGGCAAGCGCCCCTACAATTCAAACCGTTCCGAGCATTCTGCTCCAATAAATCCTGACAGAAAGCCTTTAAATGAAGGCGGAGAAACAGGACTTTACGGAAGAATAGATAAATAATTACGGGGCGGATTATCCGCCCTTTTTTGTTGGTGATAATATGAGAGAAAATAATACAATAGCTGCTATCAGTACTGCTCAGGGAGAAGGCGGTATAGGAGTAATCCGAATTTCTGGTGATGATGCAATTAAAATTGCTGATAGAATATTTAAAAGTGTTTCTGCTAAGAAAATTACCGAAATGAAAGGTTATACTGCTGCCTATGGAAAAATATATGATAATTGTGAAGTTATTGATGAAGCTGTAGTGTTAGTTTTTAGAAATCCGCATAGTTATACAGGAGAAGACGTTGTTGAGATATCCTGTCATGGAGGTATTTTTGTAACTCGTCAGGTTCTGAGAGCGGTTTTGAATGCCGGTGCTGTTCCTGCACTTGCAGGTGAATTTACAAAGAGAGCATTTTTAAACGGAAAAATTGATTTAACCGAAGCAGAATCTGTTATTGATATTATAAGTGCAAAAAGCAAAAGTGCTGCAAGAGCAGCACTGTATGTCAAAGATGGTATTATCAGAAAGAAAATTGATTCAGTTAAAAATGATTTGCTTGCACAGACAGCGCATCTTTCCGCTTGGGCAGATTATCCGGAGGAGGATATTGAAGAGGTTACAGATGATTCTATTATTAAAACCTGTAATGAGGCAATAAATACACTGGAAGGTCTGCTAAAGAGTTATGATTGCGGACAGGCGGTTAAACAGGGAATAGATACTGTTATTGCCGGCAGACCAAATGTGGGAAAGAGTACTCTTATGAATCTTCTGTCGGGATATGAAAAAAGTATTGTTACCGATATTCCGGGAACAACCAGGGATATTGTTGAGGACACTGTAGTAGTCGGTGATGTAATTTTAAGACTGAGCGATACGGCAGGAATTAGAAATACTGATGATGAAGTTGAAAGAATAGGTGTTGACAGGGCAAAAAAAAGATTGGAGCAAAGCGGTTTATTGCTGACCGTATTTGATAGCAGCCGTGAGCTTGATGATGATGATATTAAGCTGATAGAAATGTCGAAAAATATTCCTTGTATTGCTATTATAAATAAAACCGATTTAGAGCAGAAGATTGATATCGAAGTTATTAAGAAAAATATAAATAATTTAGTTTATATATCAGCTGTAAAAGGTGATGGTAAAGAGGATTTGACTAAGGCTATTGAAAAGATTGCCGGAACTGATAAATTTAATCCGAGTGAAGGTATTTTGTCAAATGAGAGGCAAAGACTTGCTGTAAGCAATGCTTTGATATCTGTTAAGGAAGCAAAGTCTGCCCTTGCATCAGGAATGACTTTTGATGCTGTTACAGTATCTCTAGAAGATGCAATTTCCGAATTACTTGAACTTACAGGTGAAAAAACAAGCGATGAGGTTATTGAAAGAGTATTTCACAATTTCTGTGTAGGAAAATAGGTGATTAAGATGAATTATTTTGCTGGAAAATATGATGTTGCTGTTATCGGAGCAGGACATGCAGGAATTGAAGCTGCACTGGCTGCTGCCAGACTTGGTTGTAAGACTGCAATTTTTACAATAAATATGGACGCTGTCGGAAATTGTCCCTGTAATCCCTCAATCGGGGGAACAGCAAAGGGACATCTTGTAAGAGAGATTGACGCTTTAGGCGGAGAGATGGGAAAAACTGCTGATGAGTGTATGCTTCAATCAAGAATGCTGAACAGAGGAAAAGGTCCTGCTGTTCATTCATTGCGTGCGCAAATTGACAGACGTAAATATTCAGATATTATGAAGCATAAACTTGAGTTACAAGAAAATCTGGAACTTAGGCAGGCTGAAATCACTGATATTAAGAAGATTGAATGCGGATATGAATTGACAACTCGAATGCTGGCTGTTTTTGAATGCAAAGCTGTTATAATTGCCACAGGAACATATTTAGGCGGAAAGATATTTGTAGGCGAAATTTCTTACGAAAGCGGACCTGACGGAATTTTTCCTGCAACTTTTCTTGGCAAAAGTCTCAAAAAATTGGGATTGCCGTTAAGAAGATTTAAAACGGGTACGCCAGCTCGTGTTCTTAAAAGTTCAATTGATTTTAATGATTTGGAAGTTCAAAAAGGTGATGAACCGCCCCAGCCTTTTTCTTATGAAACAGAGCAGTTGCTAGAAAATAAAGTCGACTGTCATATCAGCTGGACTAATGAAAAAACAAAACAAATAATTCTTGATAATATACACAGATCACCTCTTTATGCTGGAAAAATTGAAGGAGTTGGTCCACGATACTGTCCGAGTTTTGAAGATAAAATCATGAGATTTAAAGATAAACCCAGACATCAGCTTTTTATTGAGCCGTGCGGAATTGATACTGAAGAAATGTATATGCAGGGAATGAGTTCATCTTTACCCGAAGAAGTACAGCTGAAATTTTACCAAACAATTAAGGGTCTTGAAAAATGTGTTATTATGAGGCCTGCATATGCAATTGAGTATGATTGTGTTGATCCTCTTGCAATGAAGGCTACTCTTGAATTTAAAGACTTTGACGGATTATATGGAGCAGGTCAGTTTAACGGAAGTTCCGGTTATGAGGAGGCGGCTGCTCAGGGACTTGTAGCAGGTATAAATGCTGCTCTTAAAATTTTGGGCAGACATCAAATTATATTTGACAGAGCGAATTCATATATTGGTACCCTTATTGATGATCTTGTTACTAAAGGTGCAAACGAACCTTACAGGATGATGACCTCCAGAAGCGAATATAGGCTTGTGCTTCGTCAGGATAATGCTGATGAACGACTTACACCAATTGGATATGAAATTGGACTTATCAGTGATCAGCGATATGAAAAGTTTATTGAAAAACAGAAGCTTAAAAAGATGGAAATTATGAGACTTAAGAAAACAGTTATATCACCATCTGATAAGGTAAACGATTTACTTGTTTCACGTGAAACTTCTAAAATTACAACAGGTACTCGTTTGATTGAATTATTAAAGCGTCCTCAGCTTAATTATGATATTTTGAAAGATATTGATACCGACAGACCGGAACTTGATCCGAATATATTTGAACAGGTTGAAATAGAAATTAAATATGAAGGATATATTCAAAAACAATTAAAACAGGTTGAGCAGATGCAAAAACTTGAAAACAAACTTTTGCCGGCTGATTTTGATTATAAGAAGATTAACGGGCTAAGATTAGAAGCACAGGAGAAACTTAACAGAATCAAACCTCTGAATATTGGACAGGCATCCAGAATTTCAGGAGTTTCTCCTGCTGATATAAGCGTTTTACTTATTTGGCTTGCTCAGAATAAACAGAGGTGAGATTGTGGATATAAAATCTGTATTAATGGATGCAACAAGTAATTATAAGATTAAATTATCGGATGCTCAGCTGGAGCAGTTTGAAAAATATTATCTTTTGCTTGTTGAATGGAACAATAAGATAAATCTTACTGCTATATCAGATGCAAAAGGTGTTGCGGTAAAACATTTTGCAGACAGCCTTTCACTATTAAACTGTGTTGAAGTGCATCCGAATGCAAGCATTATAGATATTGGAACGGGTGCCGGATTTCCCGGAATTGCACTTAAAATTGCACGTCCTGATATAAAGCTTACGCTTCTTGACAGCCTTAATAAAAGACTAGTATTTTTAGAAGAGGTTTTATCATCAATCAATCTGACTGCTGATCTTATTCATGCTAGGGCAGAAGACGGTGCTAATAGCTTTAAATACAGAGAAAAATTTGATTTTGCGGTTTCCAGAGCGGTTGCAAGGCTAAATGTTTTAAGTGAGTATTGTATACCGTATGTCAAAAAAAATGGAAAGTTTGTTTCTATGAAAGGTCCGAATGTTGAAGAAGAAATTAATGAATCTAAAAGTGCAATATCACAGCTGGGAGGAAAAATACACAAAATAGAGAAGTTTAGTTTGGCTTATAATGAGGGAGAAAGAACTGTAATAGTAGTCAACAAAATTACAAATACACCAAAACAATTTCCGAGAAATTCGGGAAAAATTAAATCTAGTCCGCTTTAAATAATTTATATAAAAAATTAAATAGAATTTTATTATTATAAAAAACACTGTTTTTAAAATTTATTAATTTTAGAAGGAGTGTTTTATTTGTTGTCAGCTAAAATAGAATAAAACAAAAAGCGACAGAATTTTTAGTAAATTACCATTAATTGGTAAAAGGTTACATAAAACTTACTCAAAAACCGACATCAACCGCAGTCGCATTGTGTTATTATAATAGCACAGGGACAACCCCTGATGCTAACAAGACATGGGGCGATACGGTTGAGTTTTTTAACGAAAAATGAAAATAAAATTTCAGAAATACCGATTATAAAAATAAGACCGAATAAATCCCAGCCACGAAAAGTGTTTAATGAAAAAGAGTTATCAGCACTTTCGCAGTCCATTACGGAAAACGGTATCTTGCAGCCGCTTACCGTAAGACGAATTTCTGCAAGTGAATTTGAACTTGTAGCTGGTGAGCGTCGCCTCAGGGCATCGGTTCTTGCAGGGTTAAGAAAAGTTCCTTGCATAGTTGTTAAATGTTCCGATAAAGAGTCAGCAGTATATGCTCTCCTTGAAAATCTCCAGCGAAGCGACCTCGATATTTTCGAGGAAGCTCGCGGGATTTCAAAACTGATTCGCAGATATGGTTTCACCCAGGAGGAAGCAGCGTCCAGACTGGGTAAGTCTCAATCTACTGTTGCTAATAAGTTAAGATTATTGCGACTTACATATGAGGAGCAAGAGTGGATTACAAATGCCGGTCTTAGTGAGAGACATGCCAGGGCTCTTTTGAGAATTGAAGACGAACAAATGCGCAGAGAGGCTCTTTCAAAAATAATATCGGAGAACCTAAATACGCAGCAAACCGATGAACTTGTCAGTATATTGATTAATTCTGCTCCAAAAACTGAAAAAGGCAGGGGCAGCAGCAAAGCGGTGATAAAGGATCTTAGAATTTTTGTTAACACGATTAATAAAGCGATAGACACAATGCGTCTTGCGGGAATTGATGCACAATCAAACAAAAAGGATACAGACAATTTTATTGAATACACAATACGGATTCCCAAAAGACAGCAGTCTGAGACTGAAAAAACCGCTTAAAGTCACTTTCCAGAGGATGCGCAAGCATCCATTCCACTCATACCCATTTCCTTATCTAAACCCCTTGCAAAGAGCCGCACGAAAGTGCGGCTCTTTGCGTTATAAATAAGATTTTATAATAACTGTGTTTCACGTGAAACAATTTAATTATAAAGCTAAATAATTTTAAAATATGCTTTAAAATCATCTTAATGTATGGTATAATTTTAAAGAATTATAACTTAGAATTAAGGATTAATTTCTTAAAGTTAAAAAGTGAATGAAGAATAATATATTAAAAGTATAAAAATATTAAACAAGGTGATTTTTTGGCTAAAATAATTGCAGTTTCCAATCAAAAAGGTGGTGTAGGAAAAACCACAACTGCCGTTAATCTTGCTGCATGTCTTGGTGTACTGGGGAAAAAAACATTGCTGGTTGACGCTGATCCGCAAGGAAATGCAACAAGCGGTGTAGCAATAGATAAAAGCAAGGTAAAAAGTTCAACTTACAACATTCTAGTTGATGGAGCAAAAGCAGAACAATGTATACTTACAACCCCATATTCAAATTTACACATTCTTCCGTCAAGCCTTGATTTGGCTGCGGCAGAACTGGAAATAGCAGAAAAGGCACATAGGGAAGCTTTGCTGAAGAACGCATTGCTTCCTGTTAAACAGTATTATGATTATATAATAATTGACTGTCCTCCGTCACTGGGACTCATTACAGCAAATGCGCTGACGGTTGCTGATACATTTTTAGTTCCGATTCAATGCGAATATTATGCACTGGAAGGTCTTTCTCAATTGATGAATACGGTTCGCAGAATCAAGAGACAGTATAACGAATCAATAGAGATTGAGGGAGTACTTCTTACCATGTATGACGGAAGACTTAATCTTACTCAGCAGGTAGTTGACGAGGTTAAAAAGTTTTTTCCGCGGAAGGTGTTTAGGACAGTTATTCCGCGCGGAGTAAGACTTTCTGAGGCGCCGAGTTTTGGTATGCCTGTAGTTTATTATGATAAGTCTTGCAAGGGAAGTGCCGCGTATACATCTTTGGCTAATGAAATAATAGGAAGGGAGCGCAAATAATGGCAAAAAAGCTTGGTGGGCTTGGTAAAGGTCTGAATGCAATTTTTATAGAAAATGACGCTGAAAATGAAAGCGGAAGTGTAACTCTTAAAATATCTGAAATTGAACCAAACAGAACACAGCCAAGAAAAGAATTTGATGAACAGGCTTTATCAGAACTTGCAGAAAGCATTTCACAGCATGGTCTTCTTCAGCCGCTGCTTGTTCGCCCTCTTACTCTTGGGGGATACCAGATAGTTGCAGGAGAACGACGCTATAGAGCAAGCCGTATGGCAGGTCTTACAGAGGTGCCGGTAATTATCCGTGAACTCAGTGATACGGAGACAATGGAAATTGCGTTGATAGAAAATCTGCAGCGAGAGGATCTAACTCCTATAGAAGAAGCATTAGGATATAAGTCACTTATTGACGAACATAATTTTTCACAGGAAGAGGTTGCAAAATCTGTAGGAAAATCCCGTCCGGCAATTGCTAATTCATTAAGACTTTTAAAACTTCCTGATAATATTATGGAGTATCTTAAAGAAGGTAAGATATCGGCAGGACATGCAAGAGCATTGCTTATGATAGATGACGAAAATCTTATGGAAGAGCTTGTTCAGGAAATAATCAGTAAAGATTTATCAGTTCGTCAGGTTGAAAAGCTTTGTAAAAAGAAACCGTCAGAAATCAAGGCGGAAACAAAGGCCGAGAAAAAGCCATCTTTTTACAGTATGGTAGAACTTGCACTAAGTGAAAGTCTCGGAAGAAAAATAAGTGTTTCAAAAAACAAAGGCAAGGAAGGCGGAATTCTTCAAATAGAATTTTACTCGGATGAAGAATTAAAGGATTTATCAAATAAACTTAAGTAAAAGAGGTAGTTACAATGATTGATATTAAATTTTTAAGGGAAAATCCAGATAAGGTAAAAGAGAATATAAAGAAAAAATTTCAGGAGCATAAGCTTGAGCTTGTAGATAAAGTAATTGAAATTGATGCAAAAAGCCGTGCGGTAAAACAACAGGCAGATGAACTCCGTTCAAACAGAAATAAAGTATCAAAGCAAATCGGAGCTTTGATGGCACAGGGAAAAAAAGACGAAGGAATGGCTTTAAAAGAAGAGGTAACCAGACAGGCACAGCAGCTTGCCGAACTTGAAGAGAAAGAAGCAAAGCTTAGCTCTGAGGTTACTGAGATTATGATGCAGATTCCACAGATTATTGATCCGAGTGTTCCTATCGGTAAAGATGACAGCCAAAATGTAGAGATAGAGAAATTCGGTGACCCTGCTGTTCCTAATTTTGAAGTTCCTTACCATACGGATATTATGGAGAAATTAAACGGAATTGACCTTGACTCTGCAAGAAAAGTTGCAGGAAACGGTTTTTATTATCTTATGGGAGATATTGCAAGGCTCCACAGTGCAGTAATATCCTATGCCCGTGATTTTATGATTGATAGGGGATTCACTTATTGTGTTCCTCCATTTATGATAAGAAGCAATGTAGTAACAGGTGTTATGAGCTTTGCTGAAATGGACTCTATGATGTACAAAATCGAAGGTGAGGACTTATATCTTATTGGTACAAGCGAACATTCGATGATTGGAAAATTTATTGATACAATCAACAAAGAGGAAGCACTTCCATATACTCTAACAAGCTATTCTCCTTGTTTCCGCAAGGAAAAAGGTGCGCACGGAATAGAGGAGAGGGGAGTATACAGGATTCATCAGTTTGAAAAACAGGAAATGATTGTTGTATGTAAACCTGATGAAAGTAAGATGTGGTTTGACAAGCTTTGGCAGAATACGGTTGATTTATTCAGGTCACTGGATATACCTGTAAGAACACTTGAATGCTGTTCGGGAGACCTTGCAGATTTAAAAGTTCGTTCGCTTGATGTTGAAGCATGGTCACCGCGTCAGAAAAAATACTTTGAAGTCGGATCATGTTCAAATCTTGGAGATGCACAGGCACGCAGGCTGAAGATCAGGGTATCCGGAGAAGGCGGTAAAAAGTATTTTGCTCATACTCTAAATAATACTGTTGTTGCACCTCCGAGAATGCTTATTGCTTTTCTTGAAAATAATCTTAATGAAGATGGTTCTGTAAGAGTTCCGCAGGCTCTAAGACCTTATATGGGAGGAAAAGAGATTATTAAATAAAATCCTTACAAATAAAATTAAAATCTTTGTAAACAGAATTATAGTCTATAAGTTAATTGACAAAATAAGGAATATAATATATAATTTAATAGTAAGATTAATAAGAGGAAAATAACAGTTTTGTTTGATCCTAATTAATTATATTTACATAATGCGGAGGGATTGTTTATGCAGCAGAGAAACATTGGTGTCAGCATTTTTTTATCAATTATAACTTGTGGTATTTACGCAATCTATTGGTTTATTGTTTTAAGTGATGATACAAACAATTTATCAGGACATAATACAGACGGAACATCAGGCGGAGTGGCATTTCTTCTTACAATTGTAACCTGCGGAATATACGGAATTTATTGGGCTTACAAGCAGGGAGAAAAAATTAACGAAGCAAAAGTTCAGAGGGGAATGGCAGCAGATTCAAGCTCGTCAATACTTTATCTTGTACTCCAGATTTTTGGTTTCGGAATCGTCGCCTATGCTTTAATGCAGAACGAGATTAATAAAATGGTTCCTCCTGCTCAAACATTCTGATAATGAAAAAGCGAGTTCAAAAAGTAATTACAGCTGCGATTATTATAATCGCAGCTGGTCTTTTATATTATGTTCTTAATAGATATACGGGCTTTGCGATTCCATGTTATATTCGTAAGTTAACGGGGTTGTACTGTCCCGGCTGCGGAATTACAGGGATGCTGATTGATTTAATACACTTGGATTTTTTTGGAGCGTTTACCCACAATCAAATGTTATTTATCTCACTTCCGTTTATTATATATATCATTGTTAAAGTATCCGTGGAATATATTGTACACGGAACAACAAAACTTAAAAAAGCAGATAATATAATGGTTTATATAATGATTGCACTATTTTTGATTTTTTTTGTTATAAGAAATATTCCCATGTGTACATGTTTAAGACCATATTGACTACAGTGCTGAAAGTAAATAACTATAAAAAATACGCACCCGAAAAAATATTTTTTCGGATGCGTATTTTATGTGTAAAGGTTTATAGTGTCAAAAATAAAACATTACAAATTTTTATATTATCTGATCAATTGTAATTTTTTTATATTCAAACCCGTTAAGCGTGAGTATGTCGTTTTTTACGGAGTAGCTGTAATTATCGCTTTCTTTACTTGTACCTGTTGAATAGGTTGAAATAATTTTGCCGTCTGATGCAGAATATGATGAATAGGTAAACATTGTATTATAAAGATTTTGATACATTATACCGTTTTTGTCAAAATAATAATATTCACCGTCTTCAGACTTCCATGCTCCCAGAATACTCTCATCAATTTTTGGATTGGAGTCAGGAATAGGAATACAGTCAAAACTTTCGATTTTTGTAAGAACAGTATTATTTTCAGATTCAGTGGCGGATAAAATCACCTCAGTTTTTGAATCATTAAATTTATAGGTATAAACACCATTGATTCCAAACATCAGATGAGAAGAAAATGTATCATTTCCGTCCTTATCCTTTTCAAGAGTATATTTTCCTATATATCCTGTATTGCCTGCAAAAAGAGTAGCAGTCTCATTGCCGTCAAACATGTATACAAAGTTTTCATATTGAGATCCCTGACCTTCTGCTATATGCCATACTCCTGCAAAATCATCATCACTGTCCGGGTTAAAGGTATGCAGTGATTTTAAGACAGATTCATCGGAATTATCATTTGAGGAAACTGGTGCAGTTGGCTGATACGGCTGCGTAACAGTTGGTTTTGAATCATCAGTGTTTGTTAAAGTGTTTTCATTGCTGTTACATCCGCTAACGCAGAATATCAGGACGATTAAAAGAAAGATGCTTATTGATTTTAAAAAATTTCTTTTCATTTTCATAACTCCATTAATATTATATTTTATTTGTGCAATTATTTTTAATAAGATATAAGTCAGCTTTTAATTTCTCAAACTCTCTGTTTTTTATACGGCAGTTTAATTAAAGTCATATATTATTTTTAAGTAAAATAATAATCTTCAAACTTAATAGCATAATTACATTTTATTATTGAAAACATACAATGTCAATAATCAAAAATAAATGTGCAAAAATAATTAAAAAAAGCATATTTTATCTTGATAAACAAACCCGTATTTGGTATAATAAAAGTTAATAATTATGACTAAGAAATTTGTAAAACGGAGGAATAATATGCTGAATACTAATTATAACGACAAGTTTGGTAAAGAAGGACTTACTTTTGACGATGTTCTGCTTATTCCGGGTGAATCAGATGTAGAACCTAAAAATGTTGATGTTTCTACTCATCTCACAAAGACAATTAAATTAAACACTCCGCTCATGACAGCCGCAATGGATACTGTAACAGAAACAGATATGGCAATTGCAATTGCACGTGAAGGCGGCGTTGGCATTATTCATAAGAATATGTCAATAAAAAAGCAGGCAGATCAGGTTGACAGAGTAAAAAGAAGTGAAAATGGTGTAATTGTAAATCCGTTTTTTCTTTCTCCTGAAAATACAGTTAGAGACGCAGATAATCTTATGGGTAAATACAAGATTTCGGGTGTTCCCATCTGCCGCGACGGTAAGCTTGTCGGAATAATAACAAACCGCGACCTTCGTTTTATGACTGCTAAGGATTTTGCACAGCCTATTTCAGAGGTTATGACACATGAAAATCTTGTAACAGCTCCGGTTGGAACAACATTAAAGCAGGCTCAGGAAATCCTTCGTCAGCACAGAATAGAAAAGCTCCCGATTGTGGGTGATGACGGTAGTTTAAAGGGTCTTATTACAATAAAAGATATAGAAAAAAGCGTTCAGTATCCGAACTCTGCCCGCGATGACAAGGGAAGACTGATCTGCGGAGCGGCTATCGGAGCAACTGCAGATGTACTTGAAAGAGTAGCGGCTCTTATTGAATCTCAGGTAGATGTTGTTGTTCTTGACTCTGCTCACGGTCATAATTCAAATGTAGTTAATTCAGTGGCAAAGGTTAAGAAAGCTTATCCTAATCTGCCTCTTATAGCAGGAAATATTGCAACATCAGAAGCTGCAAAGGCGCTTATTGACGCAGGAGCAGACGCTATTAAGGTAGGTATCGGACCGGGATCAATTTGTACTACCCGTATTGTTGCAGGTATTGGTGTTCCGCAGATTACTGCTATTTATGATGCTGCGTGCGAGGCATCAAAGAATGGTATACCTGTTATTGCAGACGGCGGAATAAAATACAGCGGAGATATAGTAAAAGCGCTTGCCGCAGGCGGAAATGTTGTAATGGTAGGTTCACTCGTTGCCGGATGTGAGGAAAGTCCGGGAGAAAACGAAATTTATCAGGGCAGACAGTTTAAGGTATACAGAGGCATGGGCAGTCTTGGAGCTATGGGTAAAGGCAGTGCGGACAGATATTTCCAGGGAAGCAACAATAAGTTTGTTCCAGAAGGCGTTGAGGGCAGAGTACCTTATAAGGGATATCTTTCAGATACTGTATATCAGCTTATGGGAGGATTACGTGCAGGTATGGGATATACAGGCTGCTCAACAATAGAGGAATTGCATCAAAAGGCTAAATTTGTGCATATTTCGGGAGCAGGTCTGCGTGAGAGCCACCCGCATGACATCCAAATAACAAAAGAAGCGCCGAACTATTCCTATAACGGCTGATATAACTAAAAATTGTAATAATATAATATCTGCAAGGGCTTATATGTTTAATTTATGTTTTACCGTTGTTTGATATATTTACGACGAAATTCAAGATAAATTAAGAATAAAAAAAATTAATAAGACAAAAAATATACTATGCAAAGGATGTGCAGTTATGTATAGATTGGGAATTGATTTGGGAGGAACGAATATTGTTGCGGGAGTAGTAAACGAAAACTACGAAATTATAGCAAAAGCTTCCTGCAAAACTGCTGTTCCGCGTCCCGAAAGCGAAATATGCGACAGCATGGCTGAGGTTGCATTGAAAGCAATTGCAAAAGCAAAGCTAACACTTGACGATATTGAAACAGTTGGAATTGGTGTTCCCGGCGCCGTTAATCCTAAAACAGGTGTAATTGAGTATTCTGCGAACCTGTTTTTCCACAACTGGGAAGTTGTGAAAATGATGGAAGAGAGATTGAAAACAAAGGTATCAATAGAAAATGATGCAAATGCTGCTGCTCTCGGAGAATATCTTGCGGGAAGTGCGAAAGGAGCAAAAAATGCTGTAGCAATCACACTTGGTACCGGAGTAGGCGGCGGAATAATAATAAATGGAAAAATTTACAGCGGTTCAAATTATGCGGGTGCTGAACTCGGACATATGGTAATTGTAAAAGACGGAAAAGAATGTGCATGCGGCAGACGAGGCTGTTGGGAGACTTATGCTTCTGCAACAGGTCTTATCGCGCTTACAAAACAGACCATTCTTAAAGAGAAGCTGGAGTATAGTTATATGTTAAAGCTTTGCGACGGTGATATTAATAAGGTCAGCGGAAGAACTGCTTTTGACGCAATGCGTGACGGAGATCCTACTGCTAAAGCTGTTGTAGAAGAATATGTCAGCTATCTTGCCTGCGGATTGGTAAATATTATAAATATTTTCCAACCGGATGTACTTTGCATTGGCGGCGGAATATCTAATGAAGGTGAAAGTCTGCTTGCACCGCTTCGTACAATCGTTGAAAGAGAAAGATATACAAAACATAATGATAAGCAAACTTTAGTTTGTAAATGTTCGCTTGGAAATGATGCCGGTATTATAGGTGCCGCATATCTTGATTAATAAAGTTTGGGGTCAGAACAATATGTCTGTTTTGATCCCAAAATAAAAAAATTAGCGAAATTTTAAAAAAGGTATTGACAAATAGGTTATTATATAATATAATCAATCTTGCTGATTTCGATTAATCGGCTAACACAATATGGCGGAATAGCTCAGCTGGCTAGAGCATTCGGTTCATACCCGAAGTGTCGTAGGTTCAAGTCCTATTTCCGCTACCATATCTGGCCCGGTGGTCAAGCGGTTAAGACACCGCCCTTTCACGGCGGTAACACGAGTTCGATTCTCGTCCGGGTCACCAAACTATATGCCGGTGTGGTGGAATAGGCAGACACAAGGGACTTAAAATCCCTCGGTCATTGCGACCGTACCGGTTCAAGTCCGGTCACCGGCACCATCAAACGAGAATACTTAGTTTTAAAGTATTCTCGTTTGATTTTTATTTGCAGCTTTTTAGGTGACCGCATTTAAGAGATAAAAGACAGTCAATTTACATGACTGTCTTTTTATTTTTGGTGGAACAATATCAATAGTTGGAGAAAAGCCAAAAGAGGAAAAGTAAGAAGGCTCAATGTCAATAATTGGGGTAAAACCGAAAAAAGGGAAAGTAAGAAATTGTATAAACAAGCAATAACGTCAAGCAGTCGCTTGTTTTTGTTGATGAGAAAAGATATGTAAAATGCGATTGCGGAAACGGTTGAAATTTCTGTAACCGTAAGCATTGCGTTTAAGGACTTTGATTTTGTTGTTGCAGCCATCGGTAAAGCCGTTAGTAATTGGAGAAGAAAACCTGTTTTAAAGTTTAGATGTTTTTTATGTTTCTTTTTATTGTGTACTTATTCATCTGCTTAAATAAAACAAAGTTAATTTATGAAAAGAATCTCTGTTGTATCTTCAAAATTTAAGCCCAAAAACAATTGTATACATTATGACTTTAGGATTTTATAAATTAAGCTTAGTTGCAAATAAAAGGAAATTGATTTATAGCTGAAAATTTCGATATGTTATTAGAAACAGTATGCTTAGAAAAGTTATTTTAATTTTAAATATACCTTGACAGGTGAGGTACATTATGTTATTATATACCTACAAAATAGAAGGGAGTGGTTGTTTGTCGATTACAGCAGACCTTATCCGAGGGCATACAGACACAATTATTCTTGCAAAGCTGATGGAAAAGGACAGTTACGGTTATGAAATAAACAAGGCTGTTTACAAAAGCTCAAATCAGATGTATGAGCTTAAAGAGGCTACACTGTACACTGCATTTAAAAGACTTGAGGATGCGGGCTGTATTTCATCCTATTGGGGAGATCAAGCGACAGGAGCAAGAAGAAAATACTACACTATAACCAATATAGGCAGAGAAATTTACAGGCAAAAGCTCAGTGAGTGGATTGAGGCTAAAGCTTTGATAGATAATTTGCTTGGTACGGAGGGATAAATATGGAACCTAAACTCAGAGATTATATTGAAAATCTGTTTGCTTGTGCACCGCGCACAAAGCAGGCATATGAACTGAAAGAGGAGATTATAAGAAATACAATTGAAAGGTACCAAGATTTTCTTGCTGAAGGAAAAAGCGAGGGAGAATCTTATAATCTTGCAATCGCAGGAATAGGAGACATTAATGAACTGCTGGAGGCGCTGGGAGCAGCTCCTATAAACGAGCGGAAGTATTCTGATGAAGAACTTTCTGTTATTAAGAGCAGAAACTCAGTGTTTAAGAGTATTGCAATTGCGCTTTATATTTTGTGTGTTACCCCATGTATTATTTTTGGGGAAACAAGTGTTCAAAATATCGGACCGGCACTTATGTTTTATATGATAAGCACAGCGACAGGATTGTTAATTTACGCGAAGATGACAAAGTTTATTCCGGCAATTGAAGAAGCTAATGCAAAAAAAATAAAAAGAAGAGCTTTGCTTCGGGCAATAGCTGTAGGTCTTTATATTTCCTGCCCGACACCGTGCATACTTCTCAGTGAGATATCTTTAGTTACACTCTCTCCAGTATTTATGTTTTTAATGATTGCAGCTGCCACAGTTATTGTGATTCTCAGTAATTCAGACAAGAGTTACAAGAAAACTGATGAAACAATGGTTGAAAACTTTAAAGAATGGAGCAGCCGAAAAGAACATACAAGCGCTCTGTATAAAATACTGGTTGCAATACTTTGGGTAACTGCCTCATTCGTTTATTTGTGGATCACTTTTGCTACAAGCTTTACAACAGTTGCGGCTACTTGGATAATATTTCTCATAGCAGTTGCCTTACAGCAGCTTATGAAAGCTATATTTGATTATGTGGAGGCGGGAAAATGAAAAAGTCGGCAAGGAACAGGATAATTATATGGTCTGTTGTCAGTGTGTTGTTAATTGGTCTTTTGATTTCCGGAATGACCTTTTTTAAAAATATGGGAGCAATAAGTTTTGGCAACACATGGATAGGAACAGATTTTTCAGATTATAAGTCAGGAGATGCTGAGTTTGAAGTAGAAACAGTTAAAAGACTTAATATAAACTGGACATCCGGAAATGTGAGAGTGATCAGAGGGACTTCCAATAAAGTTAAAATATCAGAAGTGTTAAATTCAAGTGATGAAACAATGCAGTATCATCTTGACAGCGACGGAACGCTTAAGATTTACGATAGCAAAAGAGAATTTAAGATTTTTTCAATGGAATTTTTTTCTTACAAAAGGTCAAAGGAGCTGACAGTTCAAGTTCCAAGTGACGCTAAATTTTTGGAAATTGATATATCAACTGCAAGTGCAGGAGTCAAGATTGAAAGTAATTCGGCTGAGGAGTTGTCAGTAAGTACAGCGTCAGGAAACATTGAACTTTTTGATGTAGACGGCAAGACTCTCGACTTGGATACTGTAAGCGGCGAAATAGACGCAAAAAAATGTACTTATACAGATATAGAGGTGAACTCTATATCCGGAAGAAGTGAAATAAATACTTATTCAAATTGTCATGAATTTGCTGCTGAGAGTGTCTCTGGTGACATTATAGTTTGTTTTGATAATTTTTATTCCGAACAGAAATCTTCAGACAGCGAAATATATAAAATATCCGGCGCTTCAGTCAGCGGAGCTGTGGAAGTGAATTTACCCGTAGGCATTAAGGGATTTACTGCAGAACTTGATAGTATAAGCGGATATAAAAATGTTAATTTTGACGTTCTGCAAAAAAATGATAAGATTATTTACGGAAATGGCGAATCAAAAATTGATATAGAAACGGTAAGCGGAGCAATTGAAATAAACAAGGTAGGCGAAAAAACAGAACATATATACGAGTAAATATAATATAAAGGGAAGAGGCTGACGATTTTCGTCAGCCTCTTTCGGAGAGAGTTTATTTTAAGAAGAAAGAATTACAAACTTCGTTGCAATTAAATTGGTATAATAAATTTTAAAAACTATGAATAGCAGCGGCACAAATCCAAACTGTATACGTTGTTGTCTTTTGAAATCATACTAATTGAAGTAAGAGGAGAAAGCTGATTAAATTTAACCAGAAAGCTGTTATCTTTTCCGTCATGCATTCCTGTTACTATTCGCTGAACATTATTTTCTTTTACAAATTCAGAAACGGCTTCGGCAGGATTGCTGTTAAACAGAACAGTCATATCTGCGCCTGATTCCTTTGCAACAATATACAGATATTCAATTTGATCGCTAATGTTTGTGTAATTGTTTGTGGGATGTAATACGCTCAGAACTCTGAGTTCGCAATCGCAGTCGTCGGCAATATGCTTAGCAGTCTTAATAATTCTGTCACATTCATACTGGCTTGTTACACATGCAAGTACCGACGGCTTTTCGCTTTTCAATGATATCACCTCCTTTGTTATTGTGCCAATATAATACATTTTGATTATGAACAATAAATATCGTTATTGTGAAATTACGGTGAAATATTCTGAAACATAAATAAAATAATTAGAAATGGCGCGTGAGAAAACAAGAGTATAAGTGAGATATAAAGAGATTTTAAAAGATAGTTTAAAGGTAAATTAAATTTTTTTAAAAAAGTGTTGACTTTGCGTAAAATGTGTAATATAATCTATTTTGCAACGAAAAAGTACAGGAGGAAATTGTTATGTCAACATTTTTAGCTAAACCAAGCGAAGTTGAGCGCAGCTGGTATGTAATTGATGCAGCAGGCAAGCCGCTTGGACGTGTAGCAGCTCAGGCAGCTGTTCTCTTAAGAGGCAAGCACAAGGCAACATTTACACCAAATGTAGACTGCGGTGATCATGTAATTATTATTAATTGTAAGGATGCTGTTTTAACAGGCAATAAGCTTACACAAAAGAAATGGCAGCGTCACACAGGCTATATCGGTCATCTTAAAGAAACCCGTTATGATACTCTTATGGCAACAAGACCTGAAAAGGCTATGGAGCTTGCTGTTAAGGGTATGCTTCCAAAGAACACACTCGGCAGAGCAGCTCTTTTAAGATTAAGACTCTTTGAGGGTGCAGAACACAACCATCAGGCTCAGAAGCCTCAGATGATTGAAGCATAAGAAGGAGGCAGAATAGAATGTACGATAAGACACCTTATTTTTACGGTACAGGCAGAAGAAAAAGCTCTGTTGCCAGAGTAAGACTCTATCAGGGCACAGGCAAAATTACAATTAACGATCGTGATATTGACGATTATTTTGGTCTTGAAACACTTAAACTCATCGTTAGACAGCCGCTTGCATTAACAGAAACAGACGAAAAGTTTGATATTGTATGCAGAGTTTCAGGCGGCGGCGTTACAGGACAGGCTGGCGCAATCCGTCACGGAATTTCAAGAGCACTTCTTCAGTATGACACAGAAAATCTTCGCGGCAAACTCAAGAAGGCAGGATTCCTGACTCGTGACCCGAGAATGAAAGAGCGTAAGAAATACGGTCTTAAAGCAGCTCGTAGAGCTCCGCAGTTCTCAAAGAGATAATTTGTTTTATTTTTATCAATTACAGCGTTGTCTTTGGACGGCGCTGTTTTTGCATTTTTATATGATTTTTTAGTCATTAAAGTTTTTTATCAGAGGATGGTTTACGAGCGTCTGCGTCGTTAATGAATAATATTTAATCGTTTGCGCATAATACCACAAAAAGTCAATTGTTGCAGGTTTATGTTAATAAATAGGTCATATATGTTTACAAAGATGTAAAAATACTGTAGAATATAGATAGAGTTATATAAGGGGGGATTATGATGAGGAATCTATTTTCTGTGTTGTGCTGCGTTTGTGCAATTCCGTTTTTATTTTGTTCATGCTTTGATACAGAAATTAAAAGTATATCCCTCAGTGAAAGCAATCTTGAAATTACAGTTGGTGATACAATGGATATTACTGTATCTGTTGAGCCATCCGATGCTGAGATTAAAAAGATTACATGGCTGACATCTGACAACAATGTAGTGACAGTTAAGGACGGTACAATAAAAGGTAAAGCTGCCGGTAATGCTGTAATTACGGCAGAAACCGAAAACGGACTTAAAAAATCCTGCAATATAACAGTAAAAGATAAAGAAATTACGGCTGTTGTACTTAGTGATACTTCAACTTCTGTAAAAGAAGGAAGTAAAATTCAGCTAACTGTTAAAATCCAGCCGCCCGATGCCCCAAACAGTGAAATGAGATGGACTTCTGATGATGAGAGCATTGCACAAGTGAACAGCGATGGATTTGTTACAGGAGTAAAAGAGGGTACAACTAAAATAATTTGTAAAGCAGCAAACGGTGTGAAAGCGTCTTGTTCAGTTACCGTAAAATCAATTAAGCCAATTTCTGCTACAGTACCGTCTACCGAGCCTGTGCACAAAGTAAATCCCTCTGAGCCTTCGGCAGATAGTTCAAAGACCAGTTCAAGTGATTATATGTTTCCAAATTCATCTTTAGTAAAACTAAATGAGAATCAAGTTTCAAGACTTTCAAGCGAAGAGGCACAGGCTGCAATTAATGAGATTTTTGCAAGGAACGGATATGTGTTTAAGAATAAAGATTTACAGTCATATTATGAATCAAAGCCGTGGTATACGCCGAATTCAAATTTTAATGACAGTCAGTTAAATGAAGTTGAAAACTATAATATAGGATTGTTCTCAAAATACCGTTAATACTAACGCTGTTCAAAGTCACAAAAGATATTTGCATGTAACTTATATTTAAAATAAAAAGTCCCTATGAAGGGACTTTTTATTTTGTTTAGGTAATACATTATTTTAAATTATGTTATATGATTGCGCAATTTATGCAAATTTTATAATCATTTATCGCAATAATTGACAAATAATAAAAACGTGATATACTGATGGTTATATCTTATTTTGATTTGTAAATAGGATAATAACAGCAAAAGGAGCAGAATTATGAAAAAGCAATTCATTAAAAACTTTACCGGTTTGGGAAAGAAGATTGCTGCATTGTCATTGGGAGCAGTTATGTGTGTTTCAATGTGCATTCAGGCAATCCCGGCAGTTTTTGCAGAGGAGCAGCTTAATCCGGCAATTACTTATACAAACGGTGACTATACTTTTGAGAAAGTGTCCCATCCGGATTCCCCTCTTGAATCGGCAGACGGAATTGTAGATTATGTGGGCAACGGCAGTATTGCCCCGTATATTTACGGTAAAAGCGAGGGTAACGGTGACAGAGGCCAGTCTTATAGTTACGCTTCTGCCGTATATGGAGACTGGGTATATATTAACACAATGTACGGCGGACTTGGCGTGTCCAGCATTCTTGGAATAGGTATGGGCGGTATGAGTCCTGAGATTTCCAAAGCTGTGATGGATGTTATGTATAACGGAAACCTGTACACCGGAGAACCTGACGGTAAGTATGCAGGCGGAATTCTTGTTAAGTTTAATGTTAAGACAGGCGAAACAAAATTGCTTATGTCCCGCGACACCAACGGTCTGATTCCTACATTTAGAAGCGCAGTTGAAATGAACGGCAAACTTTATTTTGTAGGTATGGTTGTTGATATCAACAAGATGACCCAGCAGGAGGTTGCTACTGCTATTGCCATGCAAAACGGGTTCCCCTGTCTTTATGAGATTGATCCCGAAAATAATGATAAACTTACTTGTATTTATGATTGCGTTGACATAGACGGATACCGCAAATTGGTTGCAGACCGTGTATTTACTTCTACCAGAGCGCTTGGTATTTACAATGATTCTCTTATTGCAGGCTGCCTTGATACAGAAGGAGTATTTTTGTGTGCTTCTGACGATCCTTCAAAGGGACAGGAATCTTTTAAGGTAATTGCAACTATGGAAGATTTATTTAACTATCCTGCTTACCACCGTTCGGATGTAAATGGCGGCGGAGGTATATATCAGGTAATTGAATACAACAACAAGCTTTATGTTGTTGTATGTACAGGTACTGCCGAAAGCAAAAACCCGGAAACCGGCACGCTTAAAACGTTTGCAATTATCCGCGGTGAATGTAATGGTGAGGTTACCGATAAGGATGCATGGACATGGACTGTTCTTGCAGGTGATGAAAAGGACGGAGCTAAATATCCGTTTGGTCTTGATGAGGAACGTGTAAGCTGCGGAGCATGCACGCTTGAAGTTTATAATGACTATCTTTACATAGGTGAGTATAATGATGTTTCAAGCGCTCTGCAGGGTTTTGTTCTCAGAAAGGACTTTACAACTCAGGCAACAAACCTTGAACAGTCAATCAATCTTTATCGTATGGATGCTGATGAAAATATTGAGATGGTGGTAGGTGATCCTACAGAGCAATTCCCAGAGGGCGGCATATCCGGAATGGGTTCAGGCTATGAAACCCACATGAGTCAGTATACATGGCAGATGACTGTGTATGAGGGTAAGCTTTATGTCAGCACAATGGATACAACAACATTGCTTGAACCTATTGCACAATTCACAAACGGCGACCTTATCGGCATGAGCGAGGAAGAATGGAACCGCCAGGTTAATTATATCCGAATACTTCTTGAACTTCTTGAGGGTGGCGATACAGAAAAAACTGTAAAATCTTCAGTATTAGCCGAAAAAATGATTGATAACGCTGTTGAGGACGCTTCTAAGCGTGCAGAAGGTGTATCTTCTGAAGTTGAGGTTACAAATGATCAGGTAAAATCACTTACACAAGATATTGTCAGCGGCGAGCTGAAAGACGAGACTATTTCTGAAAGCGTATTAAATAAACTTTCGGATGTTAACGACGAGCTGACTAAAGCGTCTGATTTGATTGATACAACGAAAACCGAAGAGTTTCTTATTCAGTATGAAAAAATTCTAGAGATGCTTAAGAAACTTGAAAAAGTTATTCCTGAAAGCGCAAAACCTCTTTATGATATGCTTATGAGCTACGCCACACAGGAAAACCTTGAAGCTTTTGAAAAGTCGGTTAAGTATATGGCAACATCAAAAGCAGGTTTTGACCTTTATGAAATTCAGCAGAATGAAGATGGCAGTGTTAACATTGAAACAATTTCAAACAATGGTTTTGGTGATCGTTTTAATCACGGACTTCGTATTTTTGCAAAGACAGATGATTATCTTCTTATAGGTACAGCAAATCCATTCTATGGTACACAGCTTTGGAGAAGAGAGAATACAGAGAAAAAATATCCGGAGCATGATGTGAACAGAGACGGCGTTGTATCTATTCTAGATGTAACTGAGATTCAAAAATACTTGGTTGAACTTGTTGATTTTGATACGGAGCAATTAGCGGCAGCCGATGTTGACGGAGATGGAGATGTTAGAATCTTTGACTGTACAGAACTTCAAAAAGAGCTGGCCGAAATAAAATAACAATGAGTATTTTTAAATTATAGCTTAATATAAAACACACCGAAGCATAAAAAGCTACGGTGTGTTTTTTGCATAATAATTTCCGCTGCCGTTTGTTTGGCAGCGGATGTTAGTTTACCTGTTAAGCAATTTTTTCTTATATTGCGCAGGAGTGCAGTTATGAATCTTTTTGCATTGTGTAATAAATGATTTCACATTGGCAAAACCATTTTCAAGCGCTGCGGCGGAAACAGTAGAATTTTTATTTAGCATATCCTGCACCGCGTTTTCCAAACGTAAATTTGCCAGATAATCGGAAAAACTTACTTGAGTTATATTTTTAAAGTATTTAGAAAAATAAGATGGTGACAAATTTACAACAGACGAAATTTCATTAAGAGGTATTTCTCTTTTAAAATTTTCATTAATATATGCTATAGCTGTTTTTGCATATGAGAAATCTCGTTTAGGAATAATAAGAGTATCTGAAGTACGCTTGAAGCACAAACAGTATTTCAAAAGAATATAATAAATTCTGTTAATATTTGAAACCTGCAAAAGGGTGGAATAATCGTCATTTTGATAATCGGTTTCAGAAATTTCTTTAAGAACGGAAACAATCTTTGATTTTGTTTCAGAAAATTTGTAAATATCAAAAATAACACTTTCAATAGGTTTGCAGAAAATGCGCATGTATTCAAACGAAATTTGAATACATACAAGATTTACTGTAGTTCCGGCTGCAGGCCGAACAAGGTGAACATCTTCACTGTTAAACAAGAAAAAGTCTCCCTCATTTACAATAACCGACTCACCGTTATTTAAACATTCAGCTTTGCCGTCGATAACATAAACAATTTCAGGTTCCCGGTGCCAGTGCAGTTCAGTTTTGTGAGTTTCAGATGAAAGTCTCAGATACATAATTTTTGCAGGGATGTTTTTGTCATAATTTATGATTTCGTATTTATAATTCAAAACTTCTTCTTCCTTTTTGTACTGATATATTGCAAAAGATGCATAATTGTTGTATATTATTAATAGTATAACTCGAATAAATTCGTAAATCTATAAATAATTGTTTTTAGATAATGGACAAATGTTGCTTGGAGGGCTTTATGGAATGCAGTCAGGATAAAAATGAACTTGCTTTTTCATACATATCGAGCGGTACAGTTTTTGCAAATAAGGATAACAATTTGGATTCTTCGGCAGCGGGCAGCTACAGATTGTTTTATGTTACGCAGGGAAAGGGTACGGTAACAATTAACAGTATTAGTTACCGGGTAAAAAAGGATAGCTCTTTTCTTGTATTTCCGTATTTAAAATTTCAATTGCAGTCCGATTTATGCGACCCGTTGGGGTACAAATGGATTGAATTTAAAGGAACAGTAGCATCATGGCTTATAAGTAAGACTGCATTTAGCATAAGAAACCCTGTTATGAAAAAAATTCCTGTAAAAAATATAGAGGAATATTTTGATATGGGGCATGAGTATGTTGACAAGACATATTCAATTTGCAGAATAAACGGAAAAATATTTGTGTTGCTTTCGTATTATATGCAGTATTATCCGTGTAATTATGAAAAAAATACAAATTATGTATTTATAGCCCGTGATTATATTCAGAAGAATCATAATAAATTAGACTGCACTGTTACAAGTGTTGTAAACCACGTTAAAATCGACAGAACGTATCTTTACCGTCTTTTTAAACAGGAGACAGGGATGTCAATAATACAATATATAAATAAATGCCGAATGTCACATGCCGCAATACTGCTTATTGATGAAAATATATCAATTAAGGACGTAGCATACTTTGTCGGTTTTGCAGATCAGATGTATTTTTCACGAATGTTTAAAAAAATAAACGGACAAACTCCTACGGAGTACAGAAAGAGCCTAAACAATCATTACAAAAATTAATATATTATTTAGTGCATTAAGTATAGGGACAGATAAGTTTTCTAATACTTATTATATATTATCTGTATTATTATATCAATATGAAAACGGAGGTCAAAAAATGGATATAAATGCTCTTAATAAAATTTGCTGTGGATTATTTGTACTTACAGCTTCTGACGAAAACGGACAAAACGGATGTATAATTAATACTGTAATGCAGGTAACGTCGTCACCGGTTAAGATTTCTGTTACAGTCAACAAAAGTAATTATACGACAGATATGATATTAAAGACAAAAAAATTCAATATCAGCTGTCTTGATGAAACAGCCGAATTTGATTTGTTCAAAACTTTTGGTTTTTCAAGCGGACGTACAGTTAATAAGTTTGCAGATTTTAAAGATTTTAAGATAGCCCCAAACAAAATAAATTATATTACAAGAAGTACTAATGCGTATATTTGCGCAGAGGTTACAGATACTATAGACGTCGGAACACACTATATATTTATTGCAGAAGTAACAGATGCAGAGGTTTTATCGGTTTATCCGAGTGCGTCATATGCATATTATCACAGCAATATTAAACCTGCTCCTGCTGAAAACAAGTCGGAAAAAAACCGTTGGGTATGTACAATTTGCGGATATGTATATGAGGGTGATGAACTGCCTGATGATTTTATTTGTCCGTTATGCAAGCATCCTGCATCTGATTTCAAAAAAATGTGATACTAAATTTACTTAAACATAAAAACTTTTCCGATGCTTAACTGAATTTAGTATAGAAGGAGAAGATGTAATGGAATTAAAAGGTTCTAAAACAGAGAAAAATCTTGAGGCTGCATTTGCCGGCGAGTCAATGGCTCGCAATAAGTATACATTTTATGGTGCAAAAGCAAGGGAAGACGGTTATGTTCAGATTGCGGAACTTTTTGAGGAAACAGCAAATAATGAACGCGCACACGCTGAACTTTGGTATAAGCTTTTGAAAAGCGGTATTGGGGCAACCTCTGATAATTTAAATGCGGCGGCACAGGGCGAAAATTATGAATGGAGCGACATGTATCCCTCTTTTGCGAAAGAAGCAAGAGAAGAGGGCTTTGATTTTATTGCAGAGTTATTTGACAAGGTAGCAAAAATAGAAGAGGAACACGAGCAGCGGTTTAAAAAGCTTTTGCAGAATGTTGAGGGTGATCTTGTTTTCACAAAGGATCAGGACGTTATTTGGCAGTGTATAAACTGCGGACATATCTGCATAGGAAAAAAGGCGCCGGAGGTTTGTCCTGTGTGTGCAAAGCCTAAAAGCTATTTCAGGGAGAAGCCCGAGAATTATTAATTCTCATCAGCCTTGAGATTTGTAATTGCATTTGGATTTTAATATTATTAAGTAACAAAATATCATCCCGGATTACCGGGGTGATATTTTTTTGCTTACATATGTTGTTTTATAAATAAAAAAATCCTTTATAGAGTAAAATTACTGGCCATTTAACCTATAAAAAGCAAGAATTACGCTAAATATGGCAATAAAATAAGTTATTACAAAATGGTAACAAAATTAATACAAAATGATTAAAATGATTTTCTTGCAAATTGCATACATTTTTGCAGGAAAATTAGTTTGAAAACCAAAAAAAATAATGCTTTTTAGGAAAAATATTCTAGAATAGCCGTTATATTGCACAAAAATCGGATTTGCAATTAGTTTGACATAACCAAAAAGCAGGGCTATAATGTGGCAAAGTACCAGGCAGACAAATTTCAAACTATGAAAGTTATGAAAAATTTTTGCAATATAAAGGAGTTGTACTATGCATATTAAGAAAGATAAATTAAAATTTATTCGTTCAGTTTTTGCGTTAACTCTTGCCGGGGCAATTGTTTTTGGATCAGTATTTACTGTAGCTGCAGCGGTTCAGACAGAGCGTGGTTCAGACATCAGTGATGTTTACAGCACTGATGCAGAGACAACGGCCGGGGTGGAAATGGTAAACGGTGATATTGTTATTGCAAACATGGATGAAACAGGTATTTCAATTGATATGTTAAAGGCCAATAAAATAATAGTAAATTATTATGGCAAGATTAAAAAAATATATATAGCGAAGGGTACCGTAGCTGACGTGCTTGATAAAGCAGGAATTAAGCTGGATAAAAATCAGGTTACAGAGCCTGCGTTGTCTGCAGAGATTAAAGATGACATGGTGATTTCTGTTTACAACGGCAGAAAAGTTTCAGTTACAGCTGACGGAGAAACAAAAGAATTATATGTTCCGAAGGGAAATGTTGAGGAGGTATTAAACCGCTTTGGTTATCGCATTACAGAAGATGACCTCTTAAACGTTTCGCGTAACAGCCAAATATGGGAAACTGACAAAATTATTATTAAACGAGTAGTATACGGAGAAGAGACTGTAACAGAAAATATTTCTTATGACAGCCTTACCGAAACATCAGATAAAATTGATCTCGGTGAAACAAAGTTAAAAACTAAAGGTGCACACGGAAAAAAACTTGTTACAAGAAAATGCAAATATATTGACGGTAAAAAAGTTTCCGGCAAAATTGTCGAAAGTAAAACTATTAAAAAGCCGACAGATAAAGTAACTCTTGTAGGAACAAGGGGTGCATCAGTTAACGGAGGCGCAGGTACATTTACAGATATGTACGGCAACAGTGTTGTGTATTCAAGTGTACATACCGGTTCGGGTACAGCGTACACAGCGCCTGCCGGCGCAAGCACGGCAACAGGTGTGCCGGCTTATCACGGTGGTGTTGCAGTTAATCCTAACATTATTCCTTACGGATCAAAGCTTTATATTGTTTCGACTGACGGCAGCTTTGTTTATGGTTATGCAACAGCAGTTGATACAGGAGGAGCATTGATGGACGGTTCGGCTATTGTTGACTGCTTCTATAATACCTATGACGAGTGTGTAAACTTCGGAAGAAGAGATGTAAATGTTTATGTTGTAGGGTAAATAAGCAATTTTTTAAGGGTGAATACATGTGTATTCATCCTTTTGTTTATAAATTAATGTTGATTTATCGAAGTTAATGCGCTATAATATAAAATAACTTTTAGCAAATGATACCGAAAGGAATAATATTATGAAGAAATTTTTTACAGCTGTTTTATGTGCAGGCCTTATTGCAGTAACAGCGTCAGGATGCGGATATTCAGATGCACTTTTAGATTCTAAGAGCTCTGTAACTCAGCCAAGCGAAGCAAACAGTAATCCTGCAACAGAGGATGAAGTGAAATCATCCGATTATAAAAATGATCTAAACGGTTTGGTTGATTATTTTGTTGCTAAGGAATATATAAAAGATGATAAAAACACTGTTACGGAAATGGATGCCGCAAGCATAGGAGCAGAAAAAGGTAAGAAGTTTGCCAATACATTTGAAACTAAGAATATTACAATTGAGCTTTACGAATATAATCAGGATAAGCTCAATGAAACTGCAGAAAATATTCTTGAATCAGTTAAAAAAGACGGTACTTTCAGTATCTACAGTTTGCCTGATGTTCCTGCTTATATCTCAGATAACGGAAAATTTCTTATGATTTATACTGATGCAAGCATTGATAATAAAAATCCTGATAAGACTTCGCCTAATTTTCAGCACCGCGAAGAGGTAATAGAGGATTTCAAAGCGTTTAACAATTGAAATGTATATAAAAAACAACTCCTGATTTTATATCAGGAGTTGTTTTTTTGAAAATCTATGTTGACTAAAAATATTTTCATTTTAATTTTGTGCCGCAGTTACTGCAAAACTGTGCGTTCAGATTGCATTGACAGCCGCAATTGGGACAAATAGGCGCTGGATGGTGCATTGTGCGGTCAGTATTTGCTTCGCTTTGTAAATATGGATTCTGATCAAAATGCACATTTTGCGGTTCAAAGTTTAATGGCTGAGCATTATTGATTATTTGGGAGGGAGATTCGTCAAGTGAAATGTTTAACTCTGACTCAGGCAATGGATGTGAATTGCTTTTTATTGCAGTAGTGTATTTGTTAATATCCTTTCTGTATGAAAAGGCGAAAATTGCAAGAATAATATAAAGTGCAGTATTAATATCTAAAAATGCAAGTGCGCTGGCGTTTAAATTAACATTGCTCAGGGCTCTATGCAGCTCAAACAGTGCTCCGTAAGTTTCTGCAGTCCCGTAATATTGAATAAAAGTAGCAAGAGAATCTGCGGCTTGCTGTATAATCGCGGGATAAAAAATAAATGAAATAACAGAGGATACAATGGAAAGTGCAAAAAGAATTATTGCTGTTATGCCCAGCCCTAAAGCACCTTTTTTGTAAATAAAAACGGAAGAAACGCTCTTTTTTACAGAATTTGCAAAAATAAAAATAAAAACAGAATATATTAATGTTATTATAAACACGGGAATTGCAAAAGCAAAAATATACGGAAGAAATGGTTTTATCAAAAGATCAAAGTATTGCGGAAAAGCAATATAAAAAATCCCAATGCAGGCCGCGCCAATCAGAATAAGGCTTATTATAAAAATATTTGCAACAGCAAATATCTTTAATAAAACAACAGGAGATTTATAAGAAGTAAAAGATTCGTTATTTTTGCTTTTAAAATATAAAAGAAAAAAAGCAACACTCATTATTATAGAAAAAGGGTCAAACTGAACCGAATTTCCATTAAAACGAAAGCTGAACAAAATATGAAAGGCTGTGCCTGCGGTAAAGAGACTTAAAACGGCTTTTACCGCAAAAGCTATGGCAACAATTAATGTGATTGGTTTTGCAAAAAGACTTTTTATAATTTTAATGTTTTGCTGATAAGGATAAAAAGAATGTTCATTATTCATTATGAAACCTCCACAGAAGAAAAAGTATCAGTTGATACCTATATTTTATAATATTGCAGAAAAAATTACAAGAGTCAGTTTTATGCGACATTATACTCAGATACTATATGTAGTATTAATCAATGAATATATTGAAAAAAAACACTAGTGAATTTAAGAAATAAAAAAAATTTGAATTTTTTTGAAAAAAAGGGTTGACTTTTGTAAAATTACGCACTATAATAGACAATGTTCCGCGCAAGAGAACACAACACAGACAGTAATAAATACTACTAATCTGCAGTGTTTTTGGTTGTGCAATATGAACAAGTAGGACCTTGAAAATTAAACAACGAGAAAATAAAGAAACCCGTAATGACTTTGA
>CAJUGO010000002.1 GCA_910585865.1 uncultured Ruminococcus sp.
TGACAACATAACCTTTATTGCTGAATAATATTAACAACGCAAAAATCTTCCTTGATTTTAGGTCAGGGAAGATTTTTATTTTTAATGATTCAAAATGTTTTGATTGCAAAAAGCGTTACTTTTTCACTTGGTTTGAATAATCTATTAGAGAGTATGCAAAGAAAGGGGAAAAATTATGAAACGATGTGTACCATTAGAAGAGGCGGCGGAAGCTGTATGTAATCAAAGCTCTGTGCCTCCTTTGATTTTTCAACTACCACCAAAACAAGGACGAGAAATTCTAGAAAATGCACAGGACACTCCTGTGTATAAATATCCTGCTAATATTTCTGTAAATGAAATCAATACAGGAAAATGGGGTACAATTCCTGTCTATTTTGTTACGCCAAAAGATACTGCTTCCATCCGTAATGTTATTTTTTATATTCACGGTGCAGGCTGGGTATTCGGCAGTTTTCATACACATGAAAAACTAGTAAGAGAACTTGCCGTGAGAACAAATTCACTGGTTGTATTTCCTGAATACAGCCGTTCTCCCGAAGCTAAATATCCTGTTGCCATTGAACAATGTTACTTTATTCTTTCACATTTATGGGAAATTATCGGCAAAGCCTTTCCTAATATCAACCATGATACTTTAACAGTTGCAGGTGACAGCGTTGGCGGTAATATGGCAATCGCTATGACTTTGATGTCTAAAAAACGTAACGGTATAAAAATACACAAACTGCTTTTGTATTATCCCGTAACTAACGCTTGTTTTAATACACCTACTTATCTTCAATTTGCAGAAAATTATTATTTATATAGAGCAGGTATGAAATGGTTTTGGCGACAGTATACTTCATGTGAAGCAGACAGAAATCAAATAACGGCTTCTCCGCTTCGTGCTAGTATAGATTGCCTGAGGGGATTACCTGAAGCAATGATTATTAATGGTCAGGCTGATGTTTTAAGAAGCGAGGGCGAAGCATTTGGAGAGAAACTACGCTGTGCAGGCGTTAAAGTAACAGCATTGAGAGTACAGGGAATCATTCACGATTTTGTTATGCTAAATTCTCTTGATAAAACAAATGCCTGTCGTACAGCGATGGACGCATCCACTGAGTGGATAAATCGTAAAAATGAATGTAATGACATGTAAAAATAAGATCCTGATTTTTTGAAAAGCTCAGGATTTTATTTGCGGAAAGTCGATTTATCACATAAATTAGAACTTTTAAAACTTGCTTCTTATTATTTTAAACTTATATGCTCCCCTTTTGCATATGATGAAAGAGGATTATAGGAATTAAAATTAACTTGTAAATCTGCCCCATACATTTCAACATATTCTAAGACCATTTTTAAATCCTTGTGTCCCAAAATTTTTTGAAGCCTTATTAAGTCTCCGCCTTGCAATATCCAATATTTTGCAAATGTATTTCTGTAAACATGAGCGCTCGTTTTAGCTACCTGTCTATTGGTGTTATATCTAAAAATAGCAGTTTTAAATCCTTCTCTTGACAAGCCCTTTTTATTATCATTTTCAGAACAAAATAAATAATCCTCTGGTTCTCCTTGTCTGTATGATAAATATTCTAACAGAACACGTTTTAAATCCTTTTGCAAAGGGATAGTATAGCTCTTACGGTTTTTAACTTTAGCAAGATAAATTTCATTTTCGGAAAAGTTAATATCTTTTATTTTTAAATTGATAATAGTTGAAATTCTGTTTGCCGTTGCAAGCAAGTAATTTGTAATGACCCAATTTCGGTATTCGCTAAAACTGCACTTTTTTAAATTTGGCTTACGTAACAACCTTTCGAGTTCTTCTGGAGTATATACATCTTTAACATCTTTATTATAGACAGGAATTTTCACCTTAAAAGGCTCTGTATAACCTCTTTCCATAAACTTATTTAAAACGGCTCTTAAATGCCTTATGTAGGAAGCAATAGAAACGCTGGAAAGGTACTCTATCTCTTTATCTTTAGTGTGTTTACTGCTATTTTTCTTTGGCTTAGTGCGTAAGTATGCAATATATTCTTCCACTACATCAGCATTTATATTTTTACACAAAAAATCCTTACCCACAAACTCAATAAATATTCCAAATATATTTTTATAATCTCTAATTGTATCTTCTGACGAATTATCATTTTTCTTTATAAAAATAAATTCGTTAAATGCTTCTTGGACATTTTTGCACTTTGTGTCTTTATTATTTAATGTCATTCTCATACACAATCACCCCTATAAATTTTATTCATAGGATTGCTTTTTTATTATAAAAATTGCAACCTTGATTTTTTTGTGAACAGTAAAAAATCAAGGTTGCAATTTCAAATATATTTTAATAAAACACAAAATATTTGAAAAAGAAAAAGTTGGACAAGTCCTGCAATAACGCGGACAAGTCCAACTACAATCTATAAATTGGTGACCCATCGGAGATTCGAACTCCGGACACCTTGATTAAAAGTCAAGTGCTCTGCCAACTGAGCTAATGAGTCATATGGGGTGGAATGCCGGATTCGAACCGGCGGTCTCCAGTGCCACAAACTGGCGCGTTAACCAACTACGCTAATCCCACCATATGGCGCGCCAAAAGGGACTCGAACCCCTGACCTACTGCTTAGAAGGCAGTTGCTCTATCCAGCTGAGCTATTGGCGCACATTTTTCTGAACTACAGTCTTCTAAATAGGTCAGCCTTTATATTATAGCCATAGGGGGGTAATTTGTCAATACTTTTTTTAAATTTTTTTGAAAAAAATGTCGTTTTATTTTCCAAACAGTTAATTCTTTACTTATATTGCTTAAGCTCTCTATATTTTTGCGCTAATATAAGATTTCTGTACTCAGATTCAAATGTTACCTCTCTTATCGGAACAACAAAATCAGGTAAAACATACGGCTGGTCCTCTGATAGTAACTCAATCTCAATAGTAGCTTTATCAGTCCAAAACGGGTATACATCAAGTTCATAATAAGCTGACTGGTAAACTATACAGTACCTGTCTTTTGAGATTATTCCGGTTATACATTCTTTTCTGCTCATATAATTATAATATTCTTCCTCAGATATATAATTTTCTATTTCTATTCTCTTTATATCTGAAATCTTAATTTTAACCGTTTTAATGTAAACAGCGTTTTCTCCGTCTCCCCTTTTTCTTATTCTGAAATTACCCTCTTCAGGTGTTGTAAGATATGCCTGAGTCAAATGACTTTTTCTGCAGGTTTTTAAATCATTTAAAAAAGATATATCCGGATATTCAATAAGAAATTTCCTTTCAATTTCAAGCGGTTTAGGAACACCTAAAAAAGCCTTTATTTCAATGAGCAATCTTTTAAGTTTATCTTCAAAAGATGAAGAATTGTCAATAACTCTCAAATGTGGAGTTCCTGTCCATGCGGCAATTGTTTCAATATCAATTTTGCGTGCTTCTTCAACAGATTCACTTCTGGCAGGATTACTGCAAAGATTATAGTGCTCTTCAGCACCATTTGCAGCTGTTACAAGATGAAATACTGCATTATATGAATTGCGTATTTTATCTTCATTTATACCGTTAATACTTGAATATCTGTCAAAATCATCCTGTGTTACAAATGCTTTGTTATCAAGCAGTCCTCTGTCAAATATGATAACAACTCTGTCACAATCCATTTTTTCAGCGTAATTTATAACTTTATTTTCTTCATTAAGTTCAAGCTCAAACAATAATTTGTGAAATTCATAATTCCCCATATTCTTTGGCGTTTTACCACTGAGAATAAGTTTTGTAGCCTGTTCTTCAACCGCAATGGTTTTTATGCCCAGCTTTCTCAATTCTGATGAAACGTATTTAAGTGCTGTTGTTTTTCCGGCGCAAGGTCCGCCTGTGAGCACTATTTTTACAACCTCAGCCATAATCTGCTCCTTAAATCTCTTTATTCATTATTATATACCGTTTTAGCATTATATAATTCTAATTTTGCAATTAAGCTTTATACTTTGACTACAAATTATTATTTCCTGTTAAAACTAAAAATAATGTTATAAATTTTATATTCCGGCAGGAAATATGTTACCTTAACATTGACAAAAAGTGTGCAGTAGTGATAAAATATATATGTACTTTTATTTATTTTGTCTAATTATGAAAGGAAGTAATGAAATGAAAAAGCAAAACATTGATTGGTCAAATATTGGCTTTGGATATATGCCGATTGGTGAGAGATTTGTATCTTACTACAAAGACGGCAAATGGGACAACGGTATTATGACTACCGATTCAACCGTCACAATCAGCGAATGTGCGGGTGTTTTGCAGTATGCTCAAACTTGTTTTGAGGGTATGAAAGCCTACACTACATGTGACAATAAAATCGTTGTGTTCAGACCTGAACTCAATGCTCAGAGAATGGAAGACAGCTGTAACCGTCTTGAGATGCCTGTATTCCCAAAAGAGAAATTTGTTGAAGCAATTTGTAAAGTTGTTAAAGCAAACGCTGATTATGTTCCTCCTTACGGAACCGGCGCAACTCTTTATCTTCGTCCGTATATGTACGGCAGTGGTCCTGTTATAGGTGTTAAACCTTCAAGTGAATATGAATTCAGAATTTTTGCAACGCCTGTTGGACCTTACTTTAAAGGCGGTGCAAAACCTATTACCATTAAAGTTTCTGACTTCGACAGAGCCGCGCCGCACGGCACAGGTCATATCAAGGCCGGTCTCAATTATGCTATGAGCTTACATGCCATTGTAACTGCGCATAATGAAGGTTTTGATGAGAATATGTATCTGGATGCTGCTACACGTACAAATGTTGAGGAAACAGGCGGCGCTAACTTCTTATTTATCACTAAAGACAACAAGGTTATAACTCCAAAGTCTAACAGCATTCTTCCATCTATTACCAGACGTTCACTTATGTATGTTGCAGAGCACTATCTTGGACTTGAGGTTGAAGAAAGAGAAGTTGCATTTGAAGAGGTTAAAGACTTTGCCGAGTGCGGACTATGCGGCACAGCTGCTGTTATTTCGCCCGTAGGCAAGATTAATGACCATGGTAATGAAATATACTTCCCAAGCGGAATGGACGAAATGGGGCCAATTACAAGGAAATTGTACGAAACCCTTACCGGTATCCAGATGGGAAAAATTGAGGCTCCCGAAGGTTGGATTACTGAGATCGAATAATTATATCTTATAATAACACACTACATAAAACATAAAACGGTCTGAGTTCAGACCGTTTTTTCTTTAAATTTATTATATATCACCCTAAAACATTCAAGCAATTGGATACAGTTAATGTCAAACTATCCGTACCGAATAAATACAGCGGCACACTTCTTTTTACCGGATTCACTAGCAAATTTTGTGTTCCACCTAAGACTTTTCTTCAATTAGCAGTTCAAAATCAGCTATTAATTAATATTCCGTTTACTTTAAGCACAATGGTTATTAATTAGTAATTAATCATTTATCAATGTGTTAAAAGCAGTGTATGCGGCTGAAATATCCGTATTACATTTAAGAATATAAAATTCACAATGCTTTATTAAAAGTTCAAAATTCTCAAGCATTGTAAATGTATTTTCTTTATCAATATGATAAGTAGTAGCCAAATAAAGATTCTTTATAATCTCCTTTTGTGTTGCTCTTCTTATTGAGTTATCTTCCCCGCGCTCAATAAAAATTATTGCCTTAAGCGGTGCAGATTGGTTCTTGGCTATATTACTTCCTCCGTCAAAAGGGGTTCCATATGCTGTACATAAATTATTTTGAACTCTGACAACGGGTTTGTCATCATTAATAATATTAACCGCATCACCAAAAGCCTGCTTCCAAAGCCGTGTATGAGTTGATTTACCAACACCTGATTCCGCCGAAAAAAGATAGGCTTTTCCGTCATATACCAACGCAGAAGAATGAATAAGCAATGCATTATATTTAATGACAGTTTTTCCAAAGACGTTTGAGCACAAAAGTTCTTCTGCCTGAGCTAAGCTTGATCCCGAAACCATTTTTTCACGAAGAGAACGAATCTGCTCATTACTAACACTCAATTTAATGTCTGTCTTACGTGATCCTATATATTCAAACGGCATTAACAAAGACCTAAGCTTATCATATTTTGGAGTTATTTCAGTTACAAAATTTGCAATCAGATATTTACCCACAAATACCTCCGAAAATTATAACAGACTCACAGAAGTGAGCCTGTTTTTAATTTATCAAATTATTTCTGCAATCATTTTTTGAATTGCTGTAGCATCCATAATATTTACTGAACCGTCACCATTATAATCAGCAAGTGCCAAACTCTCACCGTATAAAACATCTATTGACGCAATATGTGACTGTATTGCAGTTGCATCTCGTATGTTAACCCGACCGTCAAGATCAACGTCTCCCAATTTGTGAGTGGCTATACCGTCAAACTTAATCTTCATTCTAGCTGCATATTTCTCTGCGTAAGAACCATAATATCCTCTAATAGTAAGATTAGGGCAATTTCTAAATGCAGAATCCGAAATATTGGAAACACCCGTTGGAATAAAAATTGAAGTCAGTGAAGTACATTTACCAAATGCATTATTTCCAATTGTTTTTACAGACTGAGGCAATACAACGTTGTCCAGCGATGAACAGTTATAGAAAGCCTGAACAGGAATTTCAGGTAAATTTCCATAAATTGTAACCTTTGACAAGGAAGTACAGCTCTGGAAAGTTGACTGTGAGATTCTCTGTATTCTGGTTGGAATAACAACCTCGGTCAAGCTTGTACATTTTGCAAAAGATGATGCACCAAGCTTATATAATCGGCGTGCCTGAGAAAAATTGATACTTGTCATATTAACATTATCTAAAAATGCATAATCCGCAATTTCCTCAACACTGTTTCCGGCAAGTTCATTTGGAATTACAACATCAGTTTTGTGCTGATCATAAGAATAGATTATACAGCCGCCTGATGATGTACCTAAAAATGAAAAGCCATCAATAACAATATATGAATCGGCAGTTACTGTAAAAAATGAAATACCGACAAGCATAAGCGCAAAAAATGCTGATAAAAATTTTTTAAGATGCTTTTTCATAATATCACCTTTTTTAGTAAAGCAGCCGTAAATACGGCTGCTTTACAAACTACGCAAAATCTATTAAATTGATAATAAATATATTAGATTTCATCGCCGTCGTCACCGCCAAATGCGGGATCTTCTGTCACATCTGTATTACTTTCAAGTAGGCCAGAAGCCATTATAGATTCAAAAGAAAACTTAACAAGTTCAAACTCAGGGTCAAAATACTTCTTTTTCATTTTAAAATACCACCTTATGCTGTAATAGAATATATACGATTACCAACTTCATAATAATTCACAAAAACAACAGGAGTATCGCAAAGCTCTACAGTATCGATTGTACCGTCACCGTCAGCATCATACATAATGTAGCTGTATGCCTTCATGAGTTGCTTTTGATTATTTTCAGAGTTGTTGTATCCAATATAATACTCTATTCTGTTCTTATTGTCAAGATCTGCAGGTGAAATATTTTTGTTAAGAAGCTTTCTTGTATTACCTTTGGAATCTACATAAGTAAGTGTAGTATTCTTTGAATCGTTTCTTTGCTCTTTAATAGCAGTTTTGATAGCTGCTAAGTCAACCTCATTAGTGTCATAATTTGCATTATCTTTGTACATCTCAAGATCAGTAATGTAATTACCGTCGCTGTCCTTCTCAAGTTGGCCGCAAACTTCAAGGAACATACCGCACTTAACATTTGCGTTGCCATTCATAAGAATATCATTGCCGTGTTCATATGACAAAGCAAAGTCAGCATAAACCTTGTCATCAGAAGCAGTTTTATTACCGTCTTCATCTGTCCACTGGTTTCTTGAATAATCAAGGAACGAAATTGTACTGGACTTATCAGTAATGCCGGTTATTTTTCCTTCATAAACAGGCTTGATGTAATAGTTATCATAAACAACATAGTTGAATGTCTGATTATAACACTTAGCTACAAGGTTTTTACATTCTGAATCAGTGTAGATACCCCAATAGCTGAATTCCTTCACTTTATTCTCATCATTAATGTCTATATATGTTGAAGGAGCAGTATAAAGATATCCTTCTTCCTCAGATCCGTTGTAGCCAACAAGATTTTCATATGTTACAAGTTTACCGTAATTTACTGTAACAGGATCCAAGAATATACCTTCGTTTACATCAAAAGCAATAACCTTAGCAGTACGATCAGTGGTTACTGAATTAATATTAACTGAAATTGTACCGTCAGCATTATTCTCAGTTGTAATATTGTTTAAATCCCATTTGATGGTATTGAAGAAGTTATCTTCATAAGGAGCCTTAGCTACAATAAAGTCATTGCTGAGTACTACATTTCCATCAACATCAACAGTAACATATTTGTCGTATTCAGCACCATTTAAGTTACCCTTAACAACATATTTTTTTGCTCCCTGTGTACGTGAAATATAATTATATGTTAATGAATAAGGAGTAGCTACTGCTTTTACTGTAGTATAGTAGTAAAGGTCATTATTTATAATTTTATGCTCTTCGTGATCGAAAAAGCTTTCATCAACCTTTATGATTCTTACAAAACGAGCAGTCTTTTTATCATCACCGATAACCTCAGTGTCAGAAGAACCGATTACTGATTTGCCTTCTTCGCTGTCGTAATAGTATTTACAGTCAACAAATTCATCCTCACCGTTGGTTTCAACTGTAAGAGTAATTTTGAGATAGTAATTAGAACCTTCAACAATCCAGTTCTTTGGTACTGTAATTACATCAGCAGTAGTATCATAGTCAGTTATGAATCTGCCGCCTTCACGCGGATGACCATCATAGACACCAACTTTAGCATAGCAGTTAGCCGATCCCTGGAAGTTTGCATCCCTTAAATCAAGTTCATGATAAACTCTTATATCATCTTTAGTAGCTTTAATATAACGTGCAACGTATGTATCGTTTGCCGCCATAGGTGCTCTAGACTCTGCAAGCTTAGTATACTCACTGTGACCTGACTGGTCAGTACTCTTAAGATACCATCCTACAAATAAATATTCTGTGCTGTCTGCATCTGAAGCAGTAGTAATTTTATCAGCTTCAAATGTAAAATATTTACTCGGATCATTGTCAACTGTAAAAGTTGTTTTGCCGTCTGCCTCAGGATTTGAGAAGTGTGCATGTGCATTAGTAAAGGTACCTTTATTGGTATCAGTAACAAAATCATCCTTTGTAAAAGGACCGGCTGTTGTATCAGCATACTCGATCTCAATATCAGCTGTTATAGAATGATCTCTTACTGTATTTAACCATCGTCCGTCAGAACGGAACGTATTACCGTCATCATATGAACGTGCCATATCAAAAGTAACGTATACAGGACGATCTGCATAAATATCTCTAGTATCGATATCCGCAATAGCTTTGTATGTGTTCTGATACTCTTCCATCCTGTCAGCCTTACCTATATTGGAAGCTTCTGTCAGAACATCATTAAATTCCTCATAAGTATCAAATAGGAAAGCAGAAGGAGGCATAAATCCAATCTTTTCCCATTTAGTACCATTGTAAGCATAAACATGCCAGTCTGTAGAGAACTGACCAATATAGTTTTTTGATTCGCTATTTGCATCACCAACAGATACTACAGCAATAGGATCTTTGGATTTGCCCTCTTCAGTAAGAGGATTACCAAATATATCTACTGCATCATCATAGTAGTTTCTTAACTCCTCAAAGCCGTTCATGTCGTCTCTTAATTCTACACTGTTAACATCTTTATAAGGAACGTCACTAGCTTTGTTTGTATAATCTACATTACGGCGGAAGCTAAATCCTACACGATCAACACCATCCATTTCCGCCAAACGCTTAAATGAGTCGAAGTCATATGTCTGTCTGTTTACAAGTACATCACCATTTGAATTAATAGAATCTTTATGAATCATATCCTTAGCGTAGTTGTTAAGCAACATACCTTGAATAGATCTTGCTACACCATTATCATCTATGATAGTCTTTGGAACCTGAATATAATATCTGCCGCCTTCGTAAACCAACGGTCTACCCGGATAACTACCCATACCGGCAAGATCTTCACCATCATACCATGTGTAACAAGCAATAGTATTGCCCCACGCACTTTGAACAGTCTCATCAAAACCAAGAACGTAGATATCTACACAGTTCGAATCATCCGTACGGAAATAAATAGGTGTAATCTCAATTCTATCTCCCTCAAAGTCATCAGGAACTTTGTAAGTCAGGTTGTATACAGGGTCAAAATCATCAGCATTCATTTCTTCCTGTGTCGGTCCGTTATCCCTGATACCATAGCTCATTCCATTTATACAGAAAGCTTTTACAAAGTATTTTTTTGTACATTCAATATAATTACCGTTAGCATCCTGAACTACATCATCTTTTAATTTTACATGAAGATTAATTGTTGAGCCTTTCAAAGCATTAAACGTTTTACACAGATAACCCTTATCTCCAAGCTCTGTTGCATCTTTAAGTGAACCTTCAATATAACCGGAATCAACAGTTACATCAGCCATGTTTGCGGCAATTCTGTCGCCGGCAACATCCATAGGAATTGTACCGCTCTTTGCATATATCTTTACCTTCTCGCCAGACGTTTTAGGTCTTTCAACATATATCATACCCTTGTTAGTCCCGCTTTCAGGTGCCCACTTAAATACATGTGTGCCTGCCTCATTGGCTGTAAAAGTAGGATATTTAAAATTATCTCCATAAGTATACATGGCTATTTTATTGCCAAGTGTTTCATTAGCAAAGTAGTCTGTATTTGCAGTAGGCGAAGGAGTTGTATTTAAAGCTGATTTCTCAATATAGAAATTAAATGTTTCATTTTCTTCCAGATAAAGCGAAAGTGTAAACTCATTATCTACATTAGTAACTCTGAATGCACCCAAAGAAGTATATGTGCCGTTATCATTCTTAACAAGGCGGTAATCTGAAGCTTTTCCACCGAAAACTGCGTACATTTTAACTGCAGCAGAAACAGTAATAGTTTTTTGCCAATCAGTATACAAAGCAGCTCCTGTACCTTCAGGATTATCGTACCAGCCAATGAACTCATATTTGCTATTAGCTACAGTAGCCTCAAATGTTACTTCTGTACCGCTGAGTACATTGTCACCGGAATTAATAGCTGTTCCATTCACTTTTGCTTTTACTGTACCCATACCTTTAAATTTATTGCCAACACCAAAATCGACCTTAAAGGATGGAAGTTCATCATAAACAGTAATTGTTTTAGTTACTGTATTTGAATACATTCTCTTGCTTGTATTATCAACTGCATAAGCTTCGATAACATAATCACCGGATTCAGCTGGTGTAAATGAAGCGGCTGTACCACTGTGTACTACAGTGCCGTCCTTTGTAACCTTATAGTATACAGTATAATCGTCCTGACCGGCAGTTTTGCCTCTGTGGTCATTCTTTGTAACTGTAAGATTTACCGGATTTTCTTTTACTAATACGGAAGAAGCATTAACTTCTGTAAGCTTTAATGCAGGGATTACGCCTGTACCATCACCATAATTTGATTCAGCTTTCTTAAGTGTACCGTAATAATAACAAGCACCGCTAACAGGAGTTACAGTTTGACCCCAAGGCGTTCCAGCTCTACCTACTGTAACAGAAGCACCTGCATCTGCCTTATAGATAAAAACTCTAAATTTATTAGACTGTGCATCAATTTTTGTTAACCCATTGTACAAATCAGCTTGAGGAAGCTCTTGAATTTGTGTAACATTATGAGCACCGTCAGCAGTTACCAGGGGATGTATAGAATCTGTCCACTGAGAACCGAAAGCGACGTAGAAAAATACTTCCTGAGTTTCTTCAAACTGAACAGATACTTCTCTGTCAGCACTTACAGAAAGGATGCTGTAGGTTTGTCCTTTTTGACTTGTGTTATTATTCCAGCTTGCAACAGTATAGTTTGCATCAGGAACTGCCGTAAATTCAACGCCGGAACCGGAAAGTATACTTACGCTTCTGAGTGAAGTATCAGTGTTGTTTACTACAGTGCCATCAATCTTTGTATACTTAGAAATATAAGCACTGCCGTTAGCACCGGGAGTTACAGTTACTGTTACAGCAGTTCTTTTTTCAACTGTAACAATGTTAGAATCTGCATTCTCGCAGATATAATTATCATTATCAAACTCTTTTATCTTAACAGCGAAAGTATTTGAAGCATTTAAATCTGCACCGTTTACTACAACTTCTCCTGAAACAAGATCAGCCTTTGTTACAGAAGCAAAAGGAGCAGCACCGTCATTCTTATAAAAATCAAACACCACACCGTTAGGATAGCTTGAATAATTGCTGATACTTAATGTTACACTTGAATCTTCAGTAACATATGATGTATCTGCAGCTAACACCGGCTTATCAATTGCTACTTTATCAGCCAAAGCATTATAAGCATCGGTAAGATTGCTTGATAATGTCTCGTAATCTGAATCGGATTCTGCTTTTGATGAAGCAGGATAAGGCTTGCCGTTTACAGCATTTGAAGCAGCTTCATACGCTGTTTTATATGCTTCGTATGTAGCTTTTGTCTTTGTTGCTTCTAATGAAGCAGGCTGAGGATAGTCACCTGCAATATTTTTAACAATTGTATCATATGCACTCTGATAATCAGAGGGGTTAACCGTGATTGTAACTGGTGCGCTTGTAGCTGATTCTGAATTTTCACCGTCAGATACAGTAACTTTCAATGCAACAGTATATGAATCCTTTGAAACAGCCTTACAAGGTGTTTTGAATGTATCACCTTCTATGTAATCACTGAGATTAGTTACAGCAGTACCGTTCTTTTTAACGATATATTCATAGGTATAGTTAAGACCAGAAATTTCTGTTGGTTTAACAGGAGTAAGATCAACTGTATCACCGATATAAGCAGAGTCAGCTGCACTTAATGAAACTTCAGGAGCTTCTAAAGCAAAAGAAGCGGTTAAAGTTACATCAGAAGAAGGCATTGTGTAAACACCGCCAACAGCAGACAATGTAGTTGCTCCGGACTTAACGGTTAATGAACCTAATTGATATCCGGTATCAGCTTCAGTACTAACTTTAAACTTACTGCCGCTCATTACCTGAGTTAAATCAGAAATTGGTGTGCCGCTTTCATCAGTAACTGTTACATTACCGTGAGAACAATCAGCAACAGTAATTTTAAATGGCTGCGCACTGCCTGTAACCCAAACCTTTGGTGTTGAGCCTGACTGATCAACATAAATTATATAAGAACCTGCTTCACTAAATTTAAATGCACCATCAGAACCGACTTCTGTAAGTTTTGCTGTCGCAAGCGAACTACAGCCAGCTACATCAAAGTCATTACCATGACCAGTTCCTACCGGTCTGTACTGGTTAGAACCGTCACTTAATCTAAAATACTTATTAGCAGCAACGGTAACTTCTTTTTTAAATACATTTTCACCTACTTCCGGTGCATATGTATCAATCTTATCATTACTACCCATAGTAGCATTCCACTGTCCATCAGAAGCTAAATCTCCCTCAAGTGCATACTTGGCGCTGGGAGCTTCTGGAGCAGATATCACTATGGTAACTGAAAAAGATGAACTAGTGTCACCGGATTTAGCCATTACTTTATATGAACCTGTTGAATCAACAGTTGTTTTACCGTTAGTAAATGTAGCACCACTTACTTCAACACCATCTTTATAAAGAACAAATGTTGTACCACTTGGATAAGCGCCAGCATTAGTTACAGTAATATCAACAGTTCCGCCAGGAGTAATCGTACTGCTTGAACTTGAAATTGTAGGAGTTGCAAGCCCCCCAATTGACGGTAAGCTTGTTGAAGCAGAAATTTTCTTTGTACTATGTGTAAAAATAATATAGAAAGTTCCTGTTTGGGCTATCTTACAGTTATCACTCTGGTTTGCAATTGAAATTTCAGAACTACTATCAATATTTCCCGTAGCGTACTGCGGCTCCCATGCATCAGCAGCTTCAGTAATTTTAAATTGATAGTCACCATTACCGGTTGCTTTCCAGTAAGAATAAGTACCATCAGCACTTGGGGTCATTGCCGAACCTGGGCCCCAACTACCAATTTCTGCCTGATTGCCACGAACATAATATGTAGTATCAGCAGCATTTGCTGTCAGTGTACCAACAAGCATTGTCGAAAGCATCATCATTATTGCAAGGATAACTGACAATGAACTCTTGCTGATACGAAGAATTTTTGTTTTCATATTTATTACCTCCATAACCAAATATTATGCAGTGCAAAAGTGTATTCAGGGTTTGACTTTTACCGCCTGACCAACGGTGAACTTTACTGTAGCCCGGTCAAAATAAAAACACAAGTCTGCACTTGTTTACAATTGATTATATCATTTTTTCTTAATTTTTTCAATTCCTTTTAATTAATTTTATACATTTTGTCTGTTTTGATGATTACTTTTTTCTGCTTATTAACTAAAATTGTCATTTTGACAACAAGTATCGGTGATATGCATAATTTTTTTGAGAAATTTAGGGCAGTTTACACATTATTTTTTAAATAATTTTTGCACCATTTTCTAAGCCTTTTGTCACATTTCGTATATAACCAAGAGAAGCAACAGCATATTTTGTGTGTTTATTACAACTCCAGTGTCCAATCTGCAGTATAATTCTCTCTTTGCGCAAGAGGGATATTGGAAATAAACTGCCCTTTTAATTGAAAAATACTGTCAAATTAACCATAATCACAATTTCTTTGTAAATTATTTATAAAAAAATAAAGCTCCCTCATATAAAGGGAGCTATGGTTAATATTATGGAGTTGTAGATACCGGTTCTTTACCTTTACTTACAATAATCACTACTGTTGAGCCGTATTCAAGAGTATCTCCCTCAACATGCTCTTTATATCTTATTACTCTTCCTTCTGCTTCTTTATCACTGTATTCATATTCTGCCTTTGCAAGTAAACCCTGTTCAGCGATATCTGCTGCTGCCAGATCGAGTTTTTCACCTTCAACTTTCGGTAATGTTCTCATCTGTGAACCCTTGCTGACAGATACACTTATTACCACAGAATCTTCCTGAGTTATTTTTGAACCGGCTGAAGGAAACTGAGACATAACTACCCCTTCAGGATATTCATCGCTGTAATCATCGGAATAGTTCTTGTATACTGTTATAGTATCATCTGTTTCGTCCTTTTTGACAACATCATCATACTTCATGCCGACATAGTTTGGAATTGTTGCGCCGGTCCATTCAGTATTCTGTGTTGCATCAACACTAGCATCGGTATTATTATCAAACATTCCGGAAAGCGGATTCTGCATAAGCCAGAACACACCTGCAATACCAAGCACAAGTACGGTTACTGCTGCTGAGATTATAACTATTGATATGTGCGACATACCGTTTGATGCTTTACGGTTTCTTTCGGATTTTGTAAGATTCATGCTGGCTGTACGGGAAATTTCGTCCTGTATTGCTTTTGCTGTATATGCCACAGACAGCTGCGAACGCAATTCGTCAAAATCAGTTATTCTGTTCTCTCTCTCAATTTGAAGTCCGTTTGCAAGTGCGGACACAACATGAGGCGGCAATCTTTTCACAGTTGTTGTACTCATAAGCAGCCGGCTGTCTTTGCGGCGCTCAACCGCATTCTTGGGCATGTGTCCTGTCAGAGCATAAAACAGTGTTGCGCAAAATCCGTAAATATCTGTTATATCGTCAAGCGGGAAGTTATCCTCGTACTGTTCAGGAGCTGCAGCACCTGAAAACAGCTGTGATTTTAACGATGTTCCGCGTTTGCGCTCATTCTCTGTGGCAAACCCTGAAATCTTAATTTTTCCCGAAGCTGTAATATACATATTCTTTGGAGCAATTGCGTAATGACCTACTCCTCTTCTGTGCAGCGCTTCAAGCGCAGATATTACCGGCATAAACAGCGGTCTTGCAATATCCCAATCCAAATGTCCGCTGCTGCGCTCTACATACTCTTCAAAAGGTATAAGATCTTCATTTTCCTCTACTACATATACAGTATTATTTTCTTCAAATATATTATGAACATGCATTAGAGCCGAAAGCTCACGAAGCTCTGAAAGTATACGGTAAAAATTCAGGAATTCATCCTTGAGCTTATTATAGATAAGACGATTTTCGTAGTTTATCTTAACGTCTGTTGTTCCCTCTTCACGGGAGAAAAGACCTATCGGCAAAAATTCACACACTATCACTATATCGCCTGTTTGCTTATCATAGCTGAGATAGCGAGTGCTTTCACCGTTAGTATCAATCCCTGTTCCGACTATATATCGGTTTGACAGTATTGTTCCGTATGGCAAAAAAGGAGCTTGCTGTCTTTCAGTTGTATCAAAACCACAGGACGGGCAAATCTTATGATTACCGATTTCCTGCATACATCCCATACACAATGACATATTGTTATTCAACTCCACATTGTTTTTCATTAGCAAATTTTGTCCGAAAAGAATTATAGCACAGCAGAATTATTCTTTTCAAGACTTAAAGATGTCATTATAATTACAGTTTTGTTATTGTAAAACCGTAATAAATTCCCATTATGTGAATATATAACTTTGGTGGAGATAACGGGGCTCGAACCCGTGACCTTTTGACTGCCAGTCAAACACTCTCCCAGCTGAGCTATACCCCCAGATAATGATATGAATAGTTATATTATACACAAGATAACCTTTTCTTTCTTTTATAAAAGAAATTTAAAGATAAAATATCTTCTGTCATAAGCATTCTTTCAAATTGATTATAAGTATTGCATTTCCGTCATAAATATTTATCGTTGATATATCAGACATAAATATATTTGACACACCCATAGGCACACTGCTGGTCAGAGAATACTTATCAAGCGGATACTCAACTCCTGTGTAACTTACGCAGACATCGCTGCATCCAAACGGGAAAAGAGAAAAAGTTTTTCCGTTATATCCGCTAAATTTATAATCCCCGACAGACAAATACTCGATATGCTCGTCAGGAGAAAGTAAATATCCCTTTGCTCCTTTTAATGAAATATACTGTAAGGCAGACACATTGGCAAAAGTATGATCAAATCTGCCTCCGATTGCTCCCAAAATTGCTATTTCATCATATCCGCGCTCTATTGCTATATCAATTGAATGCATAGTATCTGTATCATCTTTATGCGGATTAAGTACAATAGTTTCACAATCATGAAAAATCTTTTTTCCGCAAGAGTCAAAATCACTCACTACAAGATTGGGAGTAAGATCTGAGCGGGAAGCATATATGCATCCTTTGTCAGCACAGATTATATAATCATCAGACTTAACGGTTTTCTTTATAAAGTTTATATCAACATTGGGCGAACCTGAAATAATTATACAACGCATTTACTACTCCTTTAACTGCCATGCCTTTATATCTTTTACTTCATTATACATTAATACATAGCTTTGATGCCGGGTTCTTTCTATCTCCTCATCATCCAAAGCCTGCAATATCCTGCATCCCTTTTCACAAGTATGTGAACAGGAAGTAAACTTGCATTCGCCAAGATATTTTTTGAACTCCGGAAAGCAGTATTGAAGCTGTGTTTTATCGATCATCTCATAACGCTGCAAATCTACAGTCGAAAAACCCGGTGTATCAGCTACATAGCAGCCATCCAATTCAAATAATTCAACAACTCTAGTTGTGTGTCTGCCTCTCCCCAGCTTTTGACTGATTTGTCCTGTCTGAAGCTGTAAATCCTTAAATAAAATATTCAGCAAGGTTGATTTGCCAACACCGCTGTTGCCTGTAAAAGCGGTTACTTTACCTTGAAGATATTCCCTGAGCAAAGCAATTTCATCTTCATCTTTAGGTGAACACTGAAAAGTTTTTATATCTGAGTTACGATAAATCTGCGCAATCATATCGCCATTTTGCAAGTCATTCTTAGATATGACAATTACCGGCTCCATATCATTATCGACTGCAGCAGCAGTCATTTTATCAATAACAGCAAAATTGGGGATTGGATCAACAGTAGAGCATACGATTACAAGAACATCTATATTAGCAAGTGCGGGTCTTTTCAGCTTGTTTTTGCGAGGTAAAATCTCTTCTATCGCAGCAAAACCTTCATCAGGAACAGTAATAACAACATTGTCACCTGTTATCGGGGAGTTTCCATATTTTCGGAAACTCCCTCTCGCTTTGCACTCGTATTCTTTGCCGTCACAGCGGACATAATAAAATCCGCCAACAGACTTCATTAAAATTCCGTTAAGTTTATTCATATACAGATCACTCTATTAACAATCAGTAGTTATCGCCGTCAGTCGGATCTTCGTTCGGCGGTGTAGGTTCTTCATAAGGGTTAGTATAGTGTTCAGTCGGCGCCTCTGTTGCTACAGGAGCAGTTGTAGGTGCAATATAATCATAAGTTGCTGTTGTGCTTACAGACGAAGTAGAAAAATCTACAGAGTATTCTCGATATATCTGACCGTTAAGCTGCACGATAACCGTTGAAGTGCCTGAGCCGGTAATCTCAAGAGTACAGGTTTTGTTATACATTGGTACCAGTGTCTTGGTATACTGCGGATCTACAACACCGTCTACGATTACTGTCATTTCAACTGATTCCGGAGCATTCTCGGGCAAATCAACAAATATATTCACTGTATTCTTGTCGCCAAGACCGGAACTTACAGTAAGTGTTACTACTGATCCTTTGTCAACTTTTCCGTATTGGAGCGGTGACATTCCTAAAACAGTATCCTTTGGCTCCTTGCTTTCATCGTCAGTTTGTGTTTCAACAGTAAGTCCCAGATCCTCCAGTTTCTTCTTAGCTTCTGAAAGCAAAAGACCTTCAACCGAAGGTAATTCTACCTGCTCAGGTTTTGCTCCGTTTGCGATATAAAGATAAACAGTTGAACCAATTGTTGTTTTTACTCCTGCTTTCGGAAATGATTCAATTGTATAACCCTTTGGAGTTTTTATGTTCTCAACATAAACTACTTCTGCCATAAGGTTTTTATCTTTAAGCGCCGATACCGCCTCTTTTTCGCTGTAGCCTGAGATAAATGGAACTGAAACTTCTGTATCAGTACCGTTTACCGTAATAGTAATTGTTGAACCGGATTTTACTTTCATTGAATTTGCAGCCGGTTCCTGCTCAAGGACTACACCCATTTCCTTTGATGAATCATACTCACTTTTTACCTCAAAACGGAAACCGTTCGGGTTGTTTTCCTTTACTTCCACAAAGGATTTACCTACAAAATCAGGCACATCAACATCCTTTGCCTGTGATGTTGAACAACCTCTGAAAAGAGCCAGTGCAAAAAATATAACACAAACTGAAATTGCAGCAATTAAAACTCCTTTTACTGCGTAATATACCGGCTTATGTTCCTTTACAAAATCATCATCTGCAAAATCATCTTCATTATCATAATCATTTTTTGAGGAAAAATCTACAATCTGAGTTCTGTCATTAGTCGGAATATCATTTTTCTTTGCTTCTTTTAATGAATTAACGAATTTTGTAGGCTGATCATCAACAAATGACTTGCCATAGTCAAAAACTATTGACGGATTAATACGAAAGCGCTCTATGTCACTAAGCATCTCAGCCGCTGATTTGTATCTGTCTGATGGCTGCTTCTGCATAGCACGCATTGTGATTTGTTCAAGTCCTATAGGAATTCCGGGATTTACTTCACGGGGATGTTTAGGCGCGGATTGAAGCTGCATTAATGCTATGGTTACCGCACTGTCACCATCAAACGGAAGCTTTCCGGTAAGCATTTCATAGAGCATAACTCCCACAGAATAAATATCGGTTTTACCATCAGTAGCATCACCCTTAGCCTGCTCAGGTGCAATATAGTGCACAGAACCTATTGCCTGTTCCGTCATTGTACGCGTAGATTTATCTGAAAATCTCGCAATGCCAAAATCAGTAACCTTTATTGTACCGTCCTGCAAAAGCATAATATTCTGCGGTTTAATATCACGATGAACAATTCCGCACTCATGTGCATGCTGCAAAGCCCGAAGAATCTGAATTGTAAGATGAAGTGTATCCTTCCATTCTATTATTCCCTGCTGATCTATATATTCTTTGAGAGTAATTCCGTCAATATATTCCATTACAATATACTGAATCATATCCCCAAAGCTCACGTCATAAACCTTTACAATATTTTGGTGAGAAAGCATAGCGATAGCTTTTGATTCATTTTTAAATCTGCGAATAAACTCTTCGTTATTTAAATATTCATCTTTAAGAATCTTTATAGCAACTTCACGGTCATCGATTGTATCAGTACAGCGATATACATTAGCCATACCGCCCACACCGATAAGCTCATGTATCTCATAACGACCGTCAAGCCGTTTACCAATATATTTATCCAAAATGGTCAACTCCCGTCTTTTAGTAAATTACCGTAGCTGTAATATTGTCGGAACCTCCGCCTGCCTTTGCCTTGTCAACAAGCTTTGTAATAAGACTTTCTCCGCGGTTTTCGTGGCAAATCTTGACCATATCACCTGTTGAAACACAGTTTGAAAGTCCGTCAGTGCAAATAAGAAGAATATCTCCATAAATAAAATTCGCTTCAATATAGTCGAGTCTTACAGAGGGTTTTATTCCTAAAGCCCTTGTGATAAAATTCTTATTAGGATGATTCTGTGCCTGTTCATATGACAGTTCTCCCCTTCGCACCATTTCCTGAACAACTGAATGATCTTCGGTAAGCTGTTTTATTTTTCCGCCTCTTATAGCGTATGTACGGCTGTCACCAACATGAACAACATGAACGGTTGTATCCTTTACAAATACAAATTCACAGGTAGTGCCCATACCTGTCAGTTCAGTATCCTGAGTTGACATTTCAAATACTCTCATATTTGCATTTACAACTATTTCAGCCATTAATTCTCCGATTTGCTCTTTTGTCATATCCTCTTTATACAAATCAGTTATTTTTGTGCTGATATATTCAACGGCTGCAGCACTGGCAATATTTCCGCCGTTAGCTCCGCCCATTCCGTCACAAACAACTGCCCAGACACAGCTGGGAGATATAACTCCGAAGCGACAGTCATCCTGATTCTGTGTACGCACAAGTCCTATATCACTTTTGCTGAATACTTCCAAGTTATTGACCTCCTTCTTCTATATGCTTTCTTTTAAGCTGTCCGCAGGAAGCGTTTATATCGCTGCCAAGCGTCCGCCTTACTGTTGCCTCAATGTTTTTTGAAGCAAGTATATTTATAAAGGCTTGCTGCCTTTTTATATTACTTTTTATGTAACCTGTTCCCTCTACTGAATTAACAGGAATAAGATTAACATGACATCCCATACCTGATAATCGGTTTGCAAGTTCACGTGCATTCTCGTCACTGTCATTTACATTGCTTATCATAGAATATTCAAATGTCACCCGTCTGCCTGTTATTTTAAAATATTCTCTGCAAGCATGCAATAATTCGTCCATAGAATATTTGCGTGCAATCGGCATAGTGCGCTGCCGTAAATCATCATTCGGTGCATGCAAAGAAACAGCGAGCGTTATTCCCATATGAAGCTTTGCCAGTTCATAAATTTTGGGGACAATACCGCAAGTTGACAGTGTAATGTGCCGCATGCCTATATTTAAGCCTTCGCCGGATGAAACCAAATTAAGAAACTTTACTACATTATCAAAATTATCGAGGGGTTCTCCCATTCCCATTAGAACCACATTTGAAATTCTTACTCCTAAGTCTTGCTGCGCTGATTCAATCTGGTTCAGCATCTCTGACGGTGTAAGATTACGTGAAAAACCGCTTTTTCCCGTAGCACAAAAAGTACATCCCATTTTGCATCCAACCTGAGTGGAAATGCAAATTGAGTATCCGTGCTTATAACGCATAACAACCGATTCAACGCATTGACCATCATTAAAGGAAAACAGATATTTTACTGTTTTATCATACCTTGAAACAAGCTTTTTTTCAATATTTGCAACAGAAATGTAACAACTTGTTTTTAGAAATAGTTTCAAATCTGACGGGATATTTTTCATTTCATCAAATTCAGTTACATTTTTGCATAGCCAGCCGTATATTTGTTTTGCTCTGAATTTAGGATAATTATTTTCAGTAACAAACTTTGTAAGTTCGGAAAGTGTCATTGATTTTATATCAATAAGCTCATTCAAAATTATACCTTCTTCCCAAATACCGCAATATAAAATCCATCTGTTCCTGCTGTATGCGGCATAAGCGTTATTTCATAGGGTTCTTCACTATAAGCACGTTTAATTTCCTTTGGAAGTTCTATTTCTATTCCGTAAAATTCAGAATGACTTTCAAGAAACCGCTTTGCATTGTTATTATTTTCTTCAGGATTAAGCGTGCAGGTAGAATAAACAAGCACTCCGCCGTTTGCCAAATATCTTGCACTGTTACAAAGTATTTTATACTGAATATCAGGTAATTGTTCTCCAATCAAGTCATCTTTGTAACGAATTTCAGGTTTTCTTGACATTATACCTAATCCGCTGCACGGAACATCACACAATATTTTATCTGCCAGCGGCAAGGATATTTCATTTTTTTCCCCGTCTCTGAGAAAAGTCACAATTGAACTTATGCCCAGTCTTTTTGCTCCCGAATTTATGAGACGAAGTTTGTGCTCAAACATATCACAGGCGAAAATTTTGCCTCTGTCGTTCATATACTGAGCAGCTGTAAAAGCCTTACCTCCCGGAGCTGAACAAATATCAAGAACTGTATCATACTTTTGCGGATTAAGCAGTTTTACACAAAGCTGTGAAGAGGCATCCTGAACATGGAATAATCCATCTTTATATGATTTTAGTCTTTCAACTGAACCTGTATTTTCAAGATATAGTCCGTCAGTGATGAAATCAATATTTTCCGTCCTTACACCCTGATTTTCTAATTCGGCTGTTAAAAAGTTTTTATCTGTTTTTAGTGTATTAACACGGCAGCAGATTTTAGGTCTGCCGTTGAGTGATTTTAAAATTTCTTCGGTGTTATATTCTCCATAAGAATTAATCCAGAGCTTAACTATATCCTGAGGAACAGAATATTTGACTGAAAAATATCTTACCTTGTCGCTTTTATCCGGTAAAGTATATTTTATATCTGCTCTTGTTATAGATCTTAAAATTCCATTTATAAATCCTGATGACTTTTGAAGTTTATGCTTTTTAGCCAGATTTACGCTTTCATTCACCGCTGCACTTTCAGGAACCTTATCCATAAAAAGAATCTGTAAAATCCCAAGCCTTAATATATTTTTGGTTTTTGTCTCTATTTTCCTTAAAGGTATTTTAGAATATGACCTTATGACATAATCAAGTGTTATTTTTCGTTCAAGTACTCCGTAAACGAGTGCCGACACAAAAGAACTGTCAATACTGTTTAACCTGTTTTCTTTTATAGCATTATTCAATGCTATGTTTGAATATGCGCTATCATTTTCAATTTTTAAAAGTACATTTAATGCAATATTGCGTGGATTTGCCATTTTTCTGCTCCGTAAGTTAATTATCTTCTTCTTTGTGCGATAACGATAAGCCGTAAAAGCTGTAAAATTGCTGTCAGCGCCGCTGCAACATAGGTCATAGCAGCAGCTTGAAGTGTTCTTTTGGCACCTGTATATTCATCACCATAAAGCAATTCATTGTTTTTAATAGTTTCAAGAGCACGTTTTGAAGCATTAAATTCAACAGGCAAAGTAGCAATTGTGAAAAGAACTGAAAGAGAAAAAAGAATTATACCAATATACAGCAGAGTAAATCCTACCCTGTCAGTAAAACAAAGGCCAATTATAATAAAAATCCAGCTAAGGCTTGACCCAAGTCTTGCAACAGGCAGAACTGCTGATCTTACACGGTTGGGCAAATAATTTTCAGCGTGCTGTACAGCATGACCTGCTTCATGGCATGCAACACCTACCGCCGCTACAGAATTACTGTTATAAACAGTATCAGAAAGTCTGATAACATTTGTACGCGGATCAAAATGATCTGTCATACTGCCCGATATATGTTCTATTCGCACTCCCGTTACACCGTTTTGACGAAGTACATATTCAGCAGCCTGCGCCCCCGTCATATTACGGGAATTTCTTATTTTAGAATACTTAGAAAAAGTTGATTTAACATTTATCTGGCATATCAAAGTAATTATTATACACGGTACAATAAATACAAGATAAGTCCAGTCAAATCCAAAAAAGTAAGGCATGATATTCTCCTTTGCAAACTAATAGTAATCTATGATTAATATAATCAAAATTAGATATTCTTTTGAGATTTTCCGATTAATTCACCGATATCCAGCTTATGCCCCGCTGTAAAAGCAGCAGCAGTCATACGCTTTTTCCCTTCGGGCTGTACCTCTGTAATCTCTACTGACCTATCACCGCAGGCAACAATAAAAGGCTTTATACTTAATATAGTGCCCGCTTTTCCGCATTTCTCGCATAACCGGGAAGAAAATATCTTAACATTTCTGTTTGCGATTTCAGTTGTTGCAACAGGCCATGGATTAAGTCCTCGGATTTGATTATGAACTTCACAAGCTGGTTTTGAAAAATCTATCGGACAGCAGGATTTATCAATTTTTGAAGTATGACTTGACTTGCTTTCATCTTGCTTTTGTAAAGTAATCGTTTCGTTTTCCAAAGAAGTCAGCGTTTCCAGAATCAAGTCACCGCCAAGAATTGACAACCGGTCAAACAACTCACCTGAAGTTTCATTTATTCCAATTTCCGTCTGAGCAGTCATAAGTATATCCCCTGTATCAATACCCGCATCCATAAGCATCGTGGTAACACCCGTTATCTTGTCACCATTCAAAACAGCCTGCTGAATCGGAGCCGCCCCCCTATACTTTGGCAGTAATGAACCATGGATATTCACACAACCATACTTTGGGGCTTCAAGAACAGACTTCGGCAAAATTTTACCGTATGCAGCTACAACAATAACATCGGGAGCATAGCTTTCTATAATTTCAAAAGCCTTACCGTCTTTAAATGTATCGGGCTGATACACAGGAATGTTCAATTCTTGTGCACAAACCTTAACATCTGACGGAGTTAAAATCATTTTTCTTCCCTTAGGTTTATCCGGCTGAGTAAATACTGCAACGACTTCATGCGTTGAGTCAGCAAGTTTCTTGAGTGCGGGCACTGCAAAGTCAGGAGTACCCATATAAATTATTTTCATATTTTTCTCCGTTAAAATAAGTTGAGATCATTTTAGAATAGACTAAAGAAATTAAAGATAATTTATTCAAGCTCCTCGATCTCTGAAGGCGTCAGCATCCTTACTGCTACCTGTTTAAAAATGATTCCTTCAAGATGATCAAGTTCATGACAAAATGCTTTTGCCAAAAGCCCTTTTCCGTCAATAGTAAACTCTTTGCCGTTTCTGTCCTGAGCCTTAACTTTCACATATTCGGGACGACGGGTTATGCCCCACTCGCCCGGGCATGAAAGACAGCCCTCAAGCGTTTCCTGTTCACCGCTGTAAGCAACAATTTTGGGATTAATAAGTTCAATTACTCCCTCACCTATATCTATTATAACTACTCTTCTCAATATTCCAACCTGCGGTGCAGCAAGTCCAACGCCGTTTGCCAAATGAAGTGTTTCTGCCATATCGTCAAGCAGCTGAGCAAGACGAATATCAAATTTTTCAACTGGTCTGCATTTTTTTGCAAGGACATCGTCGCCCTCTTTAACTATTTTTCTAATTGCCATAAAATTTCCTCTTTCAATCAACAAATTAATGCATTCATATCAGCATAAACCGTTATATCAGAAAACTCCTTGCTGCTGCCGAAATCTATGAGAAGTGCTGACAGCATACTGCGAAATTCTCTGTTATTTTTACATTTTACAATTAATTTATATCTGAATTTATTACTTACCTTAACAACCAAAGCCGGTGAAGGACCTAAAATTCTTAAAGGAAGATTTGGATATTTGCTTTTTGCAAGTGTAATAAATGACTGCAAAAAACTATTTGCCGCTTTTAGAGCGAGCTGTTGTTTTTCCCCCACAAACCCTATTAAACATATATCTGCAAACGGAGGATAAAGCATTGCTCTGCGCACTTCAATTTCTGCATTGTAAAAAGCAATATAGTCCTGATTTGCCGCCATTGAAATTATAAGATTATCAGGAGTATATGACTGAATAACAGCCATTCCTTTTGAAGTGCCCCGTCCGCTTCTTCCGACAACCTGAGTAAGCAAAGAAAATGAACGTTCATAACTTCTATAATCATCAGCATAAAGCATCTGATCCGTATTAAGAACGCCGACAAGCGTAACATTAGGAAAATTGAGCCCTTTTGCAACCATCTGCGTCCCTACAAGAATGTCATATTTACCGCCAGCAAAATCAGATATCATTTTTTCGTATGACAACTTTGATGATGTTGCATCTGTATCCATTCGCAAAACTCTTGCATCAGGAAAAATCTCTGCTATATCACTTTCGGCTTTCTGAGTACCTGCTCCTCCAAATCGCAAAGCCTTGCTGTGACAGGTTGGGCACTCTTCAGAATACGCAACCGAGTACCCGCAATAATGACACATCAGTCTGTGATTTGCCCGATGATAAGTAAGCGAAATTGAGCAATTAGGGCAGACTACAGGCTCGCCGCACATACGGCAGGTAACAAAAGTATTGTATCCTCTTCTGTTAAGCAAAAGAATTGACTGTTTACCATCCTCGAGATTTCTGCTGAGATTTTCAAGCAATACCTGTGAAAACCCTGTTGCATTTCCGTTTTGGAGTTCAGCATTCATATCAGCTGTTACGACATCTGGCAGTTTTGCCGTCCCGTATCTTGAAGAAAGCACATTAAATGAATAATGCTTATTTTTAGCGTAATAAAAGGTTTCCACACTTGGTGTTGCTGAACTGAGCAACAAAAGTGCATTATTAATCCGGCACCTGAATTTTGCTATTTCTCTGGCATGATAACGGGGTGTGCTTTCAGACTTATAGCTGTATTCCTGTTCCTCATCCATGATAATGAGTCCTATTTTCTCAAAGGGAGCAAAAACTGCACTTCGTGTGCCGATAACAATTTTTGCCAGACCTCTTTTTACCCGTTTATATTCATCAAGCCGTTCTCCAAGTGAAAGAGCGCTGTGAAAAACAGCAATTTTATCGCCAAAACGCTTTGAAAAAAGCGAAATAAACTGGGGTGTGAGCGAGATTTCAGGTACCATTACTATGATTCCCCTGTCTTCTGCAATTACCCTCTCTATTAATTTTATAAATACACTTGTTTTGCCTGAACCCGTAACGCCAAAAAGCAAGCTTGTATGCGGTTTATCATCACAATACTCATCGTAAAGATTATCACATGCTTTTTGCTGTTCGTCAGATAAAATAATAGGTTCCGCACTGCTGTCCTCTGAACGTTTGTCTATTCTGAAAACTTCTTCGTCATACAAATAGACAAGACCTTTTTTATGCAAATTATCAATAACTGCTGAAGAAACACCAGTAAAGTAACAAATTTCTTTAACTGATGTACCTCCGGTCATTTTAAGAAGATCCAAAACCTTGTGCTGTTTATCTGTAAGCTTAACTATATTATTAGCTGTTTCAGTTGGTGCAACCATTTTCATAACAGCATCAGAAACTCTTCGAAAAGCTTCATCAGATTTATAAAGCAACCCTATAGCCGTCATTTCATCAAGCAATTTTGTATCAGATAATCCAAAATCTGACATAATTTTGTCCGATTTAACTGCTCTATGCTTTAATAAAAGATAATTGAAAATCCGCTGCTGTTCATCATTCAGTGATACTTCATCAAAAGAAGCATCCCTTTTGATTCCGTAGAGAGTGTTAATCCTGTAATTAATTCCCGTCGGAAGCATTGTCTTTACAGCATCATAATACGTGCAGAAATAATGCTCTTTCATAAACTGAACTGTTTTTATCATTTCATCTGATAAAACAGGTTCATCATCAAGAACACTTAAAATACTCTTTAAATTTTTGCAGTCAGTAAGGTCAACTGAAAAAACTATGCCCTGCCGTTTTCTGTTTCCTCTGCCGAACGGCACTATAACTCTTTTTCCAGGGATAACTTTGTCAGATAAATCTCGGGGTACAATATAGTCAAATATTTTATCAAAAGTATAAGTTGTATTCTCTACTGCAATTTTTGCAATTAAATCAGAGCTCATCTTCGTCAGGCTCTAAAATGTTAATTTCGTGATTTTTAATTTCATTAATTGCAAGTAATACAGGCTTATCCTCAGTTACTACACCATCGTCCTCAAATGTCTGAGTAATTTGTCTTGCTCTTTTAGATACACCTACTACAAGTGCATATTTACTTTGTTTGCCTTCAAATAATTCATCAACATTTACTCTGTGCATAATAATTCTCCTTATATTCTGTATTATTTATATTTAACATAATTATAAACAAATTATCGGCTTAATCTCCATATTATAATCATTTAGCCGTCAAATTCATTACTAATTGTCCGCTAATTCATTGTGAAGTATAGTAAGTATTTCATTAACAGCCGTATCAAGATCATCATTAACAACATTGTATTTATATTTGTCCTTAAATCCAATCTCATGCCGGGCCTCAGAAAGTCTTTGCATTATCGTATCTTCATTTTCTGTTCCTCTGCGTCTTAAACGGCGTTCAAGCGATTCTATCGACGGCGGAAGCACAAAAACACTTAATATATCAGGGTATTTCTCCATTATTTGGAGCCCCCCCTGAACTTCTATTTCAAGAAACACATTATACCCTTCATTTAATAAATCTTCCACCTGCTGTTTTGGTGTTCCGTAATAGTTACCGCAGTATTCAGCATATTCAAGATAACCGTCGTTATTGATTAAATCAATAAACTGTTCCTTTGTAACAAAATTATAATGCACTCCGTCAATTTCACCTTTTCTGGGTGTACGTGTTGTATTAGAAACTGAAAGACGTATCGTATTATCCTTTTTCAGAAGTTCGGACATTATAGTACCTTTTCCCACTCCTGACGAACCGCTGTACAAAACAAGAATACCCTTTTTTTTGTCACTCATCCTTTTGTTCCTCGCTTTCATCCGTTCTGTTCTGTATTGTCTCACATGAAATTGCAGAAAGCACAACATGATTATCTTCAGTAATAATAACAGCCTTACACTTACGTCCGCAGGTTGCATCAATCAACAAACTGTTCGCCTTAGCTTCCTGAACAATTCTCTTTACCGGTGCCGAATCAGGAGCGACAACAGCGATTAGTTTATCTGAACTGACAAGATTTCCAAATCCAATATTAATAAGCTTCATTGTACCACCTTATTCAATATTTTGTACCTGTTCACGAATTTTCTCAATCTCACTCTTAATATCTACAACTTTATGGGCAAGAATTGCATCCTGAACCTTTGAACCAATTGTATTTGCTTCTCTATTCATTTCCTGAATAATAAAATCGATTTTTCTTCCTACAGGTTCATCGTAATCCAAAAATACCTTAAGCTGTTCAAAATGACTCCTTAAGCGAACCGTTTCCTCTGCAACAGCAACCTTATCAGCAAAAACAGCTACTTCAGTAAGAATACGCTGCTCATCAATATTTACATCATTATCAGACAGCGTCTGTTTTATTTTCTCAATAAGCCGCATCTCGTATTCAGCAACAGTCTTTGGAGAACGCTCTTCTATTTCTTCAACAATAGAAAGGATAGTGGCGGCACGGTTCAAAATATCTGTCCTCATCTTCCGGCCTTCTGTTTCACGCATTGTTACAAATGAATTTAATGCAGTTTCAGCGGCCTGCAAAACATCAGCAGTAATTTTTTCCTCATCTTCAGCAGGTTTATGTACGCTAAATATATCAGAAAATCTTGCAAATGAAACAACGCTTAAATCATTTTCTATACCATATGTATCACTTATTTCCTTAAAAGCATTAATATATCCCGATACAAGCTGATGATTTACAGTTACGTCTACAGGAACTTCATCTGATGCACCAATAGAAACAAACATGTCAATCTTTCCTCTTGAAACCCTTGAATTAACAAAATTTTTAAGTTTATCATCCAAAAATCCGTAGCTTCTGGGAGTTCTGCAAGAAAATTCAAAATAGCGATGGTTTACACTCTTAATCTCAACAGTGATTTCACGACCGTTAATAACGGTTTCACATCTGCCGAAACCGGTCATAGACCTTATCATTTTACTACTTCCTTTCAAAACAACTATATAAATCTAATTATAACTTGTTTATTAATATAATAATTAATCTGTATTTTCTAGCATTTTTATAAAAAAATATTTATACAGACATAAAATAAGCCGAATATGCAATACAGCTATTATAACACTATCAGGAAAATTTTACAACAGAGTTGTTACAAAACTGTAACAACTTTTTGTGTTTACATAATAATAGTCCTTGTGATATACTTAAAAAGATATATTTACTTTATTAAAAAGGAATGATTTTATGTCAGGACATAACAAATGGAGTACTATTAAACAGAAAAAAGGCAAAAATGATGCTGCCAGAGCTAAAGTTTTTACTAAAATAGGAAGAGAACTTATTGTTGCCATTAAAGAGGGCGGCAGTGCTGATCCTTCTGTAAACTCAAAGCTTAAGGACTGTATTGCAAAGGCTAAAGCTGCAAATGTTCCTAACGACAATATTGAGCGTATTATCAAAAAGGCTTCCAGTGAAGGCGATTCAACAAATTATGAAGCTGTTACATATGAAGGATACGGACCAAACGGCGTTGCAGTAATTGTTGAAGCTCTTACTGACAACAGAAACAGAACAGCAGGCGAAGTAAGACATTACTTTGACAAGTTTGGCGGCAATATGGGTACACAGGGCTGTGTAAGCTTCATGTTCTCAAAAATGGGTGTTCTCATTATTGAACGCGAAGAACTTGAAAAAGATGAAGATACTGTTATGAGCGATGCACTTGAATGCGGTGCGTCTGATTTTGAAGCTGATGATGATATATTTACAGTTTACACAGAACCCGAAGATTTCGGTACAGTAAGAGACGAGCTTGAAAAGCTTGGCTATTCATTCGTATCAGCTGAAATTGAGATGGTTCCCAGTACGTATACCAAGCTTGAAGATGAAGATACTGCTGTAAAAATGCAGAAAATGCTGGATATGTTTGAAGACAATGATGATATCCAGAATGTATGGCATAACTGGGAAATGTAACTTTCAATTGAGTTGATTACAAAAAATTTAACTTTAAAGTGCAGCAGCTGTAAATAGTTGCTGCACTTTTTATAATCGGCATTATAAAGTGATGCATAGATAATTTGTTATTTAGAAAACAATCAGAGTAATATAACTGGAACAAATTCAATTACAGAAAAACATGAGGTTGTAATTATTATCCTTGAATGGTAATATGGTAATAAGGAAGGAGATGCGTATTTTGGAAAGAAGATATATTATTGCTCAGTAGTCTGAGCTTAATTATATGTAAAAAATAAGCTCAGATGAATCCTAAAAAAGTAATATTAGGAGGATTATTATGAGCTATTTACGAGCAGAAGAGATTCTGCCAAAAGAAATACTTGAAATTATTCAGCAATATGTGAGCGGAAGAACTATATATATTCCAAGTAAAGGGAAACAGGTTTGGGGTAGCCAAACTGATACGAAACAGATTCTTAAAGTGAGAAATCAGGAAATATACCAAAAACATAAAAATGGTATACCTGTAAAAATTCTGGCAGAAGAATATTCGTTATCAGACAAAAGCATCCAAAGAATTATCAGAAGTTTTAAATCATCTGATTTATCTAAAGCAACAGAGTCAGATGATTTATAATACAGTTAAAGTCTTTCGCCGTTGCGGAGGCTGCGGAAAAAAACAAGAGTTTATCAACACAGGAAAGTTCAGAGTTAATGCGAATGGAAACTGTGTAGATGTTTGGTTAATTTACAGATGTGCAAAATGTAAACATTCCTGGAATCTTACGATATATAAGCGAAAAAAACCTGCAAAAATTCCAATGGACGAATATTTGCAATTTCTGAATAATGATTTGGATCTTGCATATAAATATGGAAACAATATTCAATTTCTGAAAAGAAACAATGCTGATTTTAAGTAGGATAAAAACCAACGGTAACGTTTGGCTTATTTTCAATATGGAATCGGGTGAAAAAAATGAGTCAATATAAGTTTGTTAATTTGCTGGATAAACCTGAATTGATGAATTCGGCCGCAGAATGGTTTTACAACAAATGGGGTGTACCCAAAGAAGCCTATCAGGAGTGCATGGAAAACTATTTGAACGGAACAACATGCTATGGATGGTATCTATGCCTTTATAATGAAAAAATTATTGCCGGCTTGGGCGTTATTGAGAATGATTTTCATGACAGAAAAGATCTTGCACCCAATGTTTGTGCCGTATATACGGAAGAAGCACACAGAAACCAAGGAATTGCAGGACGATTGCTGGATATAGTTGTGAAAGACATGAAAAATAAAGGAATAACACCAATTTATCTGGTTACAGACCATACTTCTTTTTATGAACGATATGGTTGGGAATTTCTATGCATGGTTCAGGGAGATAATGAACCAGAACTCACCAGAATGTATATTCATAGATAAATTTATATTTTATCTTACAAGAAACACATTAAATATGCTTTTTATCTGCATGTCTATATTTCTAAAACATATTAGATATTTTGTATTTAAAACTTTATGTATTGCCCTTGTTTTTGCTGTTATAAGCCAAAACAAGGGCAATATTATTTGACAGGAACGCCAATAAAAGATAACATCGCCCATCATGCGATCTTCGTCAGTTCCGTACATATTTTGACTTGATGATTATTTACTGTATTATAAAAGCCAAAAATATATTGACACAATGTCAGAATTAAGTTATAGTATATTTACACAATGTCAGAATAACATATGGAATGGGGTTGCATTTATGCCAAAAGGTTCACCGGAACTGACAGAGAAACGAAAAAATGAAATTTTGGACGCCTGTGAGAAAATATACCGAGAGCAAGGCTTTTATGGTGTAAACATTAAGAAAATCAGCACAGAAATCAGCCTTACAAGATCATCAATCTACAATTATTTTGAAACAAAGGAAGAAATTCTGTTAGGCTTGCTGGCCAGAGAATATGATAGCTGGTGCGAAGACCTTGAGGAATTAATTGACTCGGCAGAAAAGTTAAACAATGCCATGCTTGCATCGCAAATAGCATATACACTGGAGAAAAAAGAAATTCTTTTACGGATTCTTAACATGAATCTTTATGAAATTGAACAAAACAGCCGCATAAAAAGACTGGCCGAATTTAAAAAAAAGTATTTAAGATCAATATCCGCATTAACCGGAATATTACACTCCTTTAAATCAGACATAGAAGATTTGGAATGTGTAGAATTTTGCGAAACATTTTCATCGTTTTTATTTGGTGTATATCCGTTTGCTTTTCACACAGAAAAACAAAAAGAGGCGATGAAGCTTGCAGGTATCAATTTTAGAGAACCAACAATTTATCAAATGGTTTACCAATGCCTTTTAAGGCTGATTCCTGATAAACATTAATTAAGGAGGACAAATAAATGACAATTCAGCAAGACCTGCTATCAGTGAAGATATGAGTGCTGTTTCAAATTACGATGTAGTATATCTTGGCTATCCAATCTGGTGGGGTACCGTTCCCCGTATTATTCAGACATTTTTAGAAAGCTGCGACTTGTCCAAAGCAACAGTTTACACTTTTTGCACTTCAGGCAGCAGCAGTATTAAACAGAGTATAAGTGATTTGCAGGAACTGTATTCTGATATAAATATTGTCAGCGGAAAACGATTTAACGGAGCAACAGAATCAGATGTAAAGTACTGGCTTGACAGTCTCGAATAGGAGTATAAAATTATGGCAGATAAAATAGTACAAACAGCAGGTAAAACTGCATTAGGCGAGTTTTCACCGGAGTTCGCTCATTATAATGACGATATTCTTTTTGGAGAAAACTGGAACAATCAGGATATTGATGTAAAAACCAGAAGCATTATCACGGTAGTTGCACTGATGTCCTCCGGCATCACAGATTCGTCCCTAAAATTCCATCTTGAAAACGCCAAGAATCATGGAGTAACTCAAAAGGAAATTGCAGCAGTAATTGCCCATACCGCATTTTATGCAGGATGGCCAAAAGGATGGGCGGTATTTAATCTCGCAAAGGAAATCTGGGAAGTCGGCGAAGATGATTTAAAGTATGCTGATCCTGAGATGAGATCACACGCAAAATCTATGTTATTCCCAATAGGAGCACCAAATAGTGGCTTTGCTCAGTATTTTTCAGGAAATAGTTACCTTGCACCTGTTTCTGCATCTCAAATTGACATTTTTAATGTAACCTTTGAACCGGGATGCCGTAATAACTGGCACACGCATCACGCCAATAAAGGCGGCGGACAGATACTAATTTGCGTTGCCGGCCGCGGTTATTATCAGGAATGGGGCACAAATGCAGTGGAAATGAATCCGGGTGATTGTATCAACATTTCGACAGGAGTGAAGCACTGGCATGGTGCTGCACCAAATAGTTGGTTTTCCCATCTTGCAGTAGAAGTCCCGGGTGAAAACAGATCAAATGAATGGCAGGAACCGGTAACCGACGAAATTTATAAAAAACTAAAATAAGGAGGCAAACAGTAATGAACAAAGTATTAGTTGCATATTTCAGTGCAAGCGGAACAACTAAAAAACTGGCAATAAAGCTGGCATCTGTAATTGGTGCGGATTTGCACGAAATCAACCCGCAAGTGCCTTATACATCTGCTGATTTAAACTGGATGGATAAAAACAGCAGAAGCAGTGTGGAAATGAGCGACAAATCTTTTCGCCCTGCTATTGCAAACAGAGTAGAAAATATGGATGAGTATGATACGATTTTTATAGCTTTTCCTATTTGGTGGTATGTTGCACCTACCATAATCAATTCGTTTCTGGAGCAATATAATCTCAATAATAAAACTATTGTACCGCTTGCAACATCAGGCGGCAGCGGTATGGGCAGTACCAATAATGCACTTACTCCATCCTGTCCGGGAGCTGATCTGAAAGAAGGCAAAGTATTTTCAGCCAATACGGACAAAAACAGTTTAAAAATGTGGGCAGCAAGTATACTGTCTGAAAATAACTAAATCCTTAATAAACACATTGGTATATAACTGTAACGCTTTTCGCCAGAGGCTATGTTTTCTCATACGATATAATATAAAAAGGGACAGACGAGGTATTATCCTCTCCTGCCCCTTTTTAGCTGTATAAATGTCAATATAAAGATACTTTACAATGTGTTTTTTATTAATTGTTGATTTATCTAAAAGACTTTTCAAATATACCTGCACAGCCTTATCAGTCATTTCACAATGTATATAATTTGGAAAAGACATCAAGTATTTACTCCAATTGCAGAATTACTCTTAAAAGAATTAAAAAATTATTTGGTTGATTTGCGTACAAAAAGGCAAAATAATTTAATGAACGAAACTTAATTAAAAAAATACCAATTAATAAAAACGCAATAAAAATATAATTATAACTTTCTTATTTCTTTTAGATATATTAAAAAAATGACGAATTTTGATAAAATTAAAAAAATTAATGAAAGCAGTGTTTTTATGAATGACAAAAATATGATTGATCTTGAAGTATTGTCGACCAAACAGATTGACAAAATCATAAAGAAAGCAAAAAAAATTATGCAAAGTCCTGCTGATTACAGACACGCCTGTGACGGAAAAATTCTTGCAACTTTGTTTTATGAACCTAGCACACGGACACAAATGTCGTTTCAAACTGCTATGTTAAAGCTTGGAGGAAGAACAATAGGTTTTGATAACCCGATGAATTCTTCTGTTTCAAAAGGCGAATCTCTTAAAGATACTATTACTATCATAGGAGGATATGCTGATATTATTGCTATAAGACATCCGATTGAAGGAACAGCAATGGCTGCTTCACTCTGTACAGACGTTCCAGTAATAAACTGCGGCGACGGAGGTCACCTTCATCCTACTCAGACCTTGACCGACATTATTACACTCAGTTGTGAAAAAGGCAGACTCGATAATCTTAAAATCGGTGTATGTGGAGATTTGCTTAATGGCAGAACCGTGCACTCACTTATAAAAACTCTTGCTAAATATCCTAATAACAGCTTCGTGCTTATTTCTACAAAAGAATTAAGTGTGCCGCTCTATATTATAGATATTCTTGAAAATAACGGATGCAAGTATGAACTTTCAAATAATCTTGCCGATGCGATAAGTGATCTTGATATGCTTTATATGACAAGAATTCAGCGCGAACGCTTTTCAAGTGAAGAGGAATATGAAGCACAGAAAAATGTATTCGTCCTCGATAAAGAAAAACTAAAAAAAGCTAAAGAGGATATGATTATTCTTCATCCACTTCCAAGAGTAAACGAAATAACAGTCGATATCGACAGTGATCCCAGAGCACTGTATTTTAAACAAGCGCAATATGGTATGTATGGCAGAATGGCACTTATTTTACTGCTATTGCAGGATGAAGACTTTACAGTAAAAAACAAAACAGCAGAAATTTCTGAACACAAGTGCAAAAATCCAAAATGCATTACACAATATGAAAATTATCTTCCGAATTTAAGTTACAAAAAATTAGGAATGACTATGTGTAATTTCTGTGATAAAAGAATTAATTGAGGTAAACAAATGTCAAAAACAACAAACAAAAGAAATAACAGACACAATATTGTAAATACAATTACATTATCCTCGCTTGCATACCTTGTCATGGGAATTATTATGGTTATTTTTCCACAGTCAACAAAAGATTTTTTGTGTTTTGCTCTTGGAACTGCACTTACTGTCTACGGACTTTTTAATATTATTTCATTTTTAAGAGACAAAGAAAATAAAACTATGTATTTTGAACTGATAGTAGGCGTCCTTGCAACTGCATTTGGACTGTTTTCTCTTATATCCCCTTCCTCAATAATCAATATGATTATGACAGTCATCGGTGTTTTAATTATCGTTGACAGTGCAATGGATATAAAACACTCAATTGAACTGAAAAAATACGGAATGAAATATTGGTGGATATATGTTGTCGTATCCGCAGCAGTTATAATTCTGGGCTGTTGTACAATATTTTTTGCTGATTTCTTCGGTTCGGCTATTATAGTATTGCTTGGCATTATATTAATTTACGAAGGCATATCAGGACTTTCCATGACGTTTCTTCTTAGCCACTATACTAAGAAAATTTCCAAAATACAGTAATAACAGTTACTGCATCATATGATAAATAAGAAAATAACGAGATTTTCTCAGAAATCTTCGTCCTGACAACTGATAATATTGCTTATTTCTATATCTTTAAATTGACCAAAATGCACTTTATAAAACAGTATAGCCGTCTATTTTAATAAGACGGCTATACTGTTTTTATATTTGTACATTTCGCTATTAATTAAGCAAACCCTTATAACCAATAAAATTTAAAAAGGTTTCTAAAGAGATATATATTGATTAAGATGTACCGAATATAAAATACATTCTTTAACTTTCAGCTCAGTAGACTGCTGCATAGCCTCTTTATATAATAAAAGCTGTTTTGCATAGAGAACACGCAATTTTTCAATTTCATTAATTCTATCAGTTTTATAATCTACAATCACAAGCATACCGTCTTCTTCAAAAGCAAGATCGACCGCACCCTGAATAATAACACGAGCATCCGTTTTGATATCTTTATATTCATCAAATATTAATGACGGCTTTAATTTTGCTGTAAAACGTTCTTCCCTAACAACATATGATGAATTCATTATACGGTTGATAAGCGCGGAATTAAGAAACTCCACTATGTTTGCCTTATTAATACATTCTGCCTGTTCCCTGTCAAGTGTACCCGATTGAATAAGCCTGATAATTTCACTGTCTATGTCAATTTTAGCTTTCTTAAAATCACAGTACTGCAAAAATCTATGGTGTGCTGTACCTTTCTCTACGGAAGAAGACACTTTTTTATTCATAAAGGAAGGTACTGCAAGAATTTTTTCAAAATAACTGTTATTTTGCTCATGGGCAATATCCGACGCTGATACTTTTTGAGGCAAAGAAAGTATCTCTGAATTTTTATATTTAAATTCAAGATTTTTTTTAAGCAATTCAGCATAATTATATGTATCATTATTATCTATTGAGATGTTTTTATCACTATCTTTAGTAAAATCTAATTTACCAGCTGTCAATCCGAATAAAAAGTCGTTATCTTTAACAATTTTAAACTCCCAATTATCATCAGCATTGTCGCAGGGAATCATTGTTGATAACGGAATAACTGATTTTCTGACAGAATTTAGCGACGGATGTACAAGTGCGCAAAGACAAATCCAATCTGAAATACTTCGGCAGCTTACAACCGAATAAGGCTCAATAATATTACCAAATACAATTTTTGAATAAAGATTATTAAGATACTTATCAGTATTCTTCTGTGATGATATAATAATTAATTTTTCTTTTGCCCGCGTAAGTGCAACATACAGCACTCTCATTTCTTCAGCAATTTCATTTTCGCTCATTTCAATACCTACTGCAAGATGCGGCAACGTACCGTACTTTATTAAGCCTGATTTTCTCTTTATGCCAAGACCGGCATGACTATCTATTAAAATATCATCTTTTAAATCAGATTTATTAAATTGATGTCCTGTATCAGCAATAAAACACACCGGATATTCAAGTCCCTTTGACGAATGTATACTCATAACCCGCACACTGTTTATACCTGATGAGTCATTTGCAGATGATGCAGAAAGATCAGTGCCGTTTTCTATTAATTTATCAATGTAAGAAATGAAATCTGACAAAGTTTTATAACCGTTTGATTCATAAATACGTGCATACTCTCTCAACAAATTCAAATTCCTTAATGATGTATCATTTCCGCTTACGGCAAGTGAAACAGCTTTAAATGAAGTAATCTCGCATACCCTTGCAATAAGCTCATCAACCGAACAGGTGTATGAGTATTCACGCATTGCGGAAAGCTCGCAGATAAAATCTGCTGACTTTTTATCTTTTTCAGCATACAGCTTAACAGCTGAATAAAGACTTGTATGCATATTGTCCGACCTTATGAGTGCAAGCTCATCAGGAGTAAAGCTGTAAACAGGACTGCACATTACAGACAAAAGCGGAATATCAAGGGTAGGATTATCAATTACACGAAGTAAATTCAGCATAATTTTTATTTCAACAGCGTCGAAAAAACTTTCTTTAGATTCACTGTAGGCAGGAATACCGCAATTAATAAGAGTATTTACATACTTTGCTGCTTTCGTCTTAGGACTTCTCATGATTACAGCAAAGTCACCAAAAGTCACTCTTCTCAGTTCATTTCCGTCCTTTACGCAAAAACCAGAGGACATCATTTTATGTATTCTGTCAGCTATATAATATGCTTCCACCTCATTGTAGTCCAGAGTGTCAAAACTGTTTCTTTCGATAAGAGTAATTTCAAAATTACAATTATCAGTTTTCGGATACTCAGCACCGTTATTTAGAAATTCATCCTTGCTGTAATCCATTTTAGAAGATGACTTTGTCATCAGTCTCTGAAAAATAAAGTTAACAGCATTACATACTTCTTTACGGCTTCTAAAATTCTTGTCTAAAATTATTTTTGCAGGGTATTGGGGATTATTTTCATTAAATATATCATACTGATTTTTTCTTCTGATAAAAATCTCAGGTTTTGCTTGACGAAATCCGTATATACTCTGCTTTACATCACCAACAACGAAAATATTCTTCTCATCGTTGCTTACGGCTTTAAAAATTAAATCCTGCACATCATTTACATCCTGAAATTCATCAACCATTACGGCATCATAACGTTTTGAAATCTCATATGCCTGTTTAGTTTTTATGTAACCGTTAGAATCATATGCCGCAAGTAGTTTTACTGCTAAAAGTTCAATATCAGAAAATGAAAGTATGTTTTTTCTGATTTTATGCAGCATAAATACTGAATTATATTCTTTTACAAGCTCAAACAGCATAGTGACAATTCTGTGAAGCTCAAATATCTCACGTCTTGCCTCATCCTCATTCCACTTAAAAAATGATTGCAGTCTTGCTACAGTTGATTTTACTTCATCACGGTTTGCAGCAACAGAGAGTTTTATGGGGTTATCCTTATATCCTTTGGGCGGAGTTAATCTTCCCGCCTCAAACGTTGAAATAAAACTGACAATATCATTCCAAGAAGACCCGCAAAGTTTCTTTTGAAGCGTATTTAGAAATTCTAAATCAGTTTCAAATCTTGTGATAAAGGAGGACTGCAATTTTTCATCTTCAGAAATTTTGCTGAGGGAATTTTCCGTAAGATTAATTGCGTGGGATACAGCAGAATGTGAATTATTAATTATAATTTCGCCCCAAATTGTTTCACTTATGGGCATATCTCTATAATTTTGAAGCATGTCATCAAGCCATTTATCGGGAAACGGCTGAGTTGATAAAAATTCCGAAATCTTCAAGACTGTTTCTCTGAGTCGTTCATCCCCTCTCTTACTTGAAAAAGCATCGACAAGAGAAATAAACTCACTGCCCTTTTCCCGGTAAAATATTTCGAGTGTACTGTCAAGCGCTTGTTTACTTAAAATATCAAGTTCACCCTTTTCGGCAATGCGGAAATCACGTGCAATATCAAGAGTATGAAAATACTCTCTGACAACATCGCTGCAAAAGCTGTCGATTGTCGAAATACTGGCATTATATAATAATTGTTTTTGCTTTAAAAGATGAGAATTATAGGGATTATTTTCTAGCAGTAAATTTATCGCAGCTGAAATTCTCTCACGCATTTCAGCGGCAGCATCTCTTGTGAAAGTTACAATGAGCAAGCGGTCAACATCAACAGGATTATCTTCCCTGGTAATAAGCTGAACTACACGTTCGACCAGCACCGCGGTTTTTCCTGATCCTGCCGCCGCTGAAACTAAAACAGAGCCTTCAGTAGCATTAATTGCATTTTTTTGCTGTACCGTCCACTGTCTAGACATTACTCATCTCCCCTTCCTGTGCCAACTCTTCGGTAATCCGGCATAAAACCTCTTCGTTATTAACATCAAATGTAATAATACTATCGCTTTTATGATAAGCACAAATGCTGTCATACGGACAATATTTACATGCATCATGAGCCCCCTGTACAGGTGCAGCCTGTATTTTCCCCCCATATAAATCCTTGCCCATGTTTGCAATAATTCTATCAATTTTTTTAAATATCTTTCCGAATTCTTCAAGTGTAGCAAGACTTCCTGCTGATATCGGCGTGCCAAGTTTAATCTTTACCGGAATATATTTTCCTGATTCCGTTTTATCCATTCCACTAATAGCTTCGGTATCATTAAGAAGAAAACCGTTCATTTTTAATTCTTTATTTAATTCACCAAGGATTTTTTTATCATCCGTATTCTTATCAGCAGAAATAGAGGGAACCGAAGCAGGCATATAGAGAATACCTGCCGGAATGATATCTCCATATCTGCTGTGTCCTTTTTTATAAATTGAACACAGATACAAAAGCATCTGCAAGTTTATTCCATAGAGTATATCTGATAATTTGAATTTTTTCGGACCGGTTTTATAATCAATTACTCTTAGGTATCTGACTCCGTTTTTCTCCATAATATCAACACGGTCAACGCTTCCGTATACTTGTATTTTGTGTTTCTCAGAAAGTTTCAATGTATATGCAGGAATATCAGAACCTATTTTAAGTTCACAATCGGCAACCTCAAAGTCACTCTGCGACATTTCATCCACGATATGTTTCAGCAGTACGCACACATTTGAATTCAAAACCTCTAGGCTGTACAAAAAAGACATAGTCTTGCTTTCTTCTCCGCCAAAACATTTAATAACATAACTATTAAGAATTTCGGTAACAAAACTTTTGATGGTATTTTCTGTCATTGAAGAGTATTCATTTTTTGTAAATTTTAAAAAGAATTTTTCAAGAATATAATGAATAAGCGTACCGTATTCCATTGGATTTATCTCTGCCTTACGGCGTTCTTTAATATTAAGTCCGTAATTGCAAAAATATGAAAACCTGCACAAATTAAACTTTTCTAGCTGTGATGCAGAAATCTTGAGATCGCTCCCAAATAGTTTTTCGGCTATTTGACCGTTATTTATTATAAAGGGCTGGTTATCTCTCGCTCTTTTAACTGCGCTTAACTTTGAAGAATAATTTTCATCATCCTCGAAATACTCACTCAATCCGTTCAAACCGTATTTTGAATTACTCAGGGATTTTGCTAATTCTTCAAATGCAGGCTTTACAGCATACATTGATTCCTTCTCAGGGATAAAATCAAAAGCATCAAGCAATATTATGTTTGGAAATATTTTTTGTGTTTCTGTAACAATAACTGACGGATTATATGAATTGCCCTGTAAATCTGATACGAGATAAGATATGTATAATTTTTCAGAAGGTGATGTCATACAACAGTATGCCATGAAGGTCTCAAGATCTGCAATGTCCGAAAAATCCTCACTTAGCGAAATCTCACTGAGTGCAAGAAGCTTTAATTCAAAGCATGAGAAAATCCCGCTTGAATGCGGAGCCGCGGGAAAGACACCGTCCGTACACCCTATTAAAAATGACGCCCGTTGCTTTGATATACGCACTCGCTGAGCAGTAGTAACCGTAACGCTGTCCATGGTTTGCGGAATTTGAGAAAGCTTCATTGCTGAAATCTGAAAACATAACAGCTCATAATACCTTTTTAGTGATAATGGAGTTGTTCCCAATACTGCAACCATTTTGTCAAGTATATCAACAAACATATTCCATATTTTTATCTGCTCTGCACCAACAGACTTTATATTTGCTTTTTCAAATTTTTCGTACATGGTTTTCAATGCAGCCGGAACACCCAGCTGAGTGAGAAGATTATACAAAAGCTTGGAAATTTCACTGCCGTCTTTATTTTTTGAGTCATTCATAAAGGCAGTTAAAGGCTCAACAACTGACTTACGAACCTTTTCTGCAACTTTTAAATTATTCTCATCACTCTTAGTAAATTTTTCAGAAAACCCTTTTGGATTAAAGGTAAACTCAGATTTAAATCCGGAATTATTTATATTCCACACAAAAACATAGTTTTCAAATATACTTATTTCATCAATATTATTAGAGGTAAGTCCGCTTTTAAGTAAAGAAATAACATCATCACGTTCAAAACCATTGAGAATCACCCTAAAAAGTGAATTGACGAGACGAATTACGGGTTTAACTTCTATATCAGCCTCTGTATCCATAAAATACGGAATATCATATTTGCTGAGTACTTCATTTAGTATTCCCCTGTAAGGAGAAGTATCATGACAAATTATAGATATATCAGAATATAGATACCTTTTGTTTATTACAAGATTTTTAATCTGTCTTGCAACAAATTCACATTCTGCATATATGTCAAAAGCAGAATAGAGCATTATATCATGCACCGTATCATGTACAGCTTCATAATCCTTTCTAAAGATACCGCTTTCAAGCATTTTTAGTTCATTTGATTTAAAACGTACAGATAATTCAGTTTTTATGGGGGATTTAATATCTATTCCGTCCCGCTTTGCATACTCTTTGAGTGTCTTATATGTATGGTTAGAGGTAGCAAAAACATCTTCTGCCGCATCTGTCATCGGGTCAATTGTAAGAGAAATATATGTATCAAGACACTGTGACAGCAACACACGAATTACTTTAAGCTGCTGAATTGTAAAGCCGCTGAAACCATCATAAAACACTGTATACCCACTAAAAATTTTATTTTCAGTAAGAATATTATACAATCGTGTAAGGTCGTCAAGAGGATCAATATAACTTTGGGAAACAAGAGCATCAAATGTATCCGACACTAGCGCTGTTTCGTATAGCTTTGTCTTTAACGTATCATTAGTAATGTTTTGCGCAGCCATTCTTAAATCATCAGAGGCAACAGAACATTTCTTCAAATCTGTAACAGTTTGCAGCATAGCATCAACTATACTTTTATTATGACTGCATTTAAGCAGATTCAGTTTTTCTGTAAGTTGTTCAAGTGCAAGACTCATGAGCATAGCACGGGTTCCGTTGTCCAGAACATTTTTAGAAAAACTCCCTGTCATCTCAAAAACATATCTGCAAAGACGTGAAAAACCAAAAATTAATACTTTTTTTGAATTTTTCGCTCCAAGCAAATCAAGAAAGGCTTTTTCGGTTTCAAATGAACTTTGATCCGGAACAATTAGAATAATCTTATCATTTCCGTTTTTAACAAGCTCACATATTTTATCATAAATACAGGTAGTTTTACCCGATCCGCATTTACCTAAAATAAACCTCAGCATAATATCACCTTCCTGTCTAATAAATTAATATTATAATAACACATTTAGCGTGTCAATAAAAGGACTCATCTAAAACAATTACACAAGTTTTCAAACAATTCAACAATAAAAAATTTATATTCATACTGCTCATTTTTTACTATATCATATTGACTGCTGTCAAATGTCTCTTTTGCCTTTTTATCCCCCTCAACGGCTGAAGAGATACAAATTGACGGATACATTACACACCACCAGTTATGCCCGTTTCCGCTTCCTATGGTAATTCTGAGTGCATCGTACATTCCTGACGGCAAAGTATAGCTGTCATAATACCTGGTTGTAAAATACATATTTGTTATTTCTGTTTTCACCGGATAATTGTATCCGTTTTCCATTACAACTGATTTTGCAACAGCATTTATTTCTTCGATATTATCGAAAACGACTTCTTCGGCTTCTTCTTTGCTGGAGGCATTCTCAAATAAACTTTTTGTATATTCAAGAACCGTGTCACGAACTTTCATTTTCAAATCCTGGTCTTTTTCACTGTCTGAATTTGCGAGAATGTGAAGTCTGAAAACTTCATTTGAAATATCGGTACACTGTGCCTGAAAAGGAATAATTGAATAAATTACTGTAAGTACAAATGCAACACATGCTGATTTAATAAATAATTTCATAAAAATAACCTGTCCTCTCTTTCTTTGAGTATGGACAGGTTGTTATAAAAATAATCAGCTGATTTTACATCCGTCTTTAACCGGTTTACACAAGAACACGTCATTATAGGTTTCCTTGAGCTTATCATAACATTTTTGTGCTCTGCGCTGAGAAGTAAAAATTGCAAACACGGCTGAGCCGGAACCGCTCATACCCGCTCCTCTTGCCTTTGATTTAAGCATAATACTCTTTATCTCATTGACCTCGGGAATTTTCAGAGCAAGTTCAAAGTCATTGAAAAGCGTAGCGGAAATAAGAAACATATCTCTGCTGTAAAGTGCCTTTATCATCTCATCCGTATAACAGGCGTGAGGATTAAGTGCATCAACTTTTTTATACGCTTCAGCTGTTGAAACGCTTACCGTATCAGGTTTACAAATAACTATGCCTTCACAATTAAATGAAGGTACTTTTTTTATATCTGTTCCTATTCCCGTACAGTATTTAGTACCGCCTTGCAGACAAAACGGTACATCAGCACCTATCTTTTCCGCAATACTGAACATTTCAGCTGGCTTGAGCATAGTATTAAAAAGTTTATTAAGCCCCAGTATTACTGCAGCACCATCACTGCTGCCTCCTGCCAGACCAGCCTGAACAGGAATTTTTTTATCAATATCAATATGCACACCCTTGACTTCTGTTTTACAATAATCAAAAAAGCGGTATGCAGCCTTGGCACAAATATTTCTGTCATCACAAGGTACACCGTCATAATTGCAAGATATTGTAATTATTCCGCTGTCATTATCCGAAAGCGTCACCGTATCATACAAATTCACTGCCTGCATAATTGTAGCAATACTATGATAGCCATCTGATCTTTTACCAGTTACATCAAGCGTAAGATTAATTTTAGCCGGAGCAAGAACTTTAACTTCCATAATTTAATTCCTCTAAGAATTCTTTTATTCTCTCAAGCGCAATTTTTAAATGTTGTATAGAATATGAGTATGATACCCTGACAAAACCTTCTCCTGATTTTCCGAAAGCAGTGCCCGGAACAACAGCTACATGCTTGTCCATTATAAGTTTGGTACAGAATTCGTCAGAACTCAGTCCTGTACTCTTGATACACGGAAATACATAAAATGCTCCTAAAGGTTCAAAGCAGGAAAGACCCATAGCGTTAAATCCGTCAACAACAAATCTGCGACGCATATCATATTCCTCACGCATGTGTGCAACATCATTGTCACCGTTTCTTAAAGCTTCTATTGCAGCATACTGTGCTGTTGTCGGTGCGGACATAATTCCATATTGATGTAGTTTTGTCATTTGTTCAATAACCGGTGCAGGACCAAGAGCATAACCAAGTCTCCAGCCTGTCATTGCATATGACTTTGAAAAACCGTTTATAACAATGGTTCGTTCATACATTTTGTCAATTGAAGCAATAGAAATATGCTGTCTTCCGCCGTATGTAAGCTCCGAATAGATTTCATCAGACAATACAAATAAGTCATTTTCTATTACAACCTTTGCAATTTCTTCAAGGTCTTCCCTCTCCATAATAGCTCCTGTAGGATTGTTTGGAAAAGGAAGTACAACAAGCTTTGTCTTATCAGTAACAGCTGCTTTTAAGTCTTCTGCTTTTAGTCTGAAATTATCCTCATTTTTTGTATTTATAATCACAGGTGTACCGCCCGCCATAACAGTAAGCGGCTCATAACAAACAAATGAAGGCTCAGGGATTATTACCTCGTCTCCTTTTTGGATAAGTGCACGAAAAGCAAGATCAATTCCTTCGCTTCCCCCCACTGTAACTAATGTTTGCGTTTTATCATCATATGAAATATTAAACCGTCTTTTATAATAACTGCAAATTTCCTTTAGCAGATCACAAAAACCTCGATTGGGAGAATACCAAGTCTTACCCTTTTTAAGACTGTCGATTCCTTCATCACGTATATGCCAAGGGGTTTGAAAATCCGGTTCACCTATACTCAGTGAAATAACATTATCCATTTCATTTGCAATGTCAAAAAATTTTCTGATACCTGACGGTTTAATATCTTTTATTGTATCATTTAAATATTTTGAATAATCTATCACAGGATTAAATGCCTCCCGTCATTTTCACAATCGGAACAGACAAGATTAAGTCCCCTGTCTTTATAACATCTCATTATAAAATGAGTTGCAGTTGAAAGAACACCGTCGATTGCAGATAGTTTTTTTGCTACAAACATTGCAATATCCTGCATAGTTTCACCACGTACAATAAGTGCAAAATCATAAGCGCCTGCCATCAAATAAACAGATTTAACCTCATCAAATGACATACAAAGCTCCGCCATTTCATCAAATCCTGTTTCCTTTTTGGGAGTTACCTTAAGCTCAATAAATGCTTCAACATAGCTGTCGTCAACCTTTTCCCAATCTACAACAGCCTGATATCCTTTTATTATGCCTTTGTTTTCATATTCTTTAATTTGTGCCTTTATATAATCCTCAGGTTCCCCTAGCATCGCGGCTATTTCCGAAGAAGTAAAATCTGAATTTGTACTCAAAAGCTTTAATAATTTATCCATGCTTATTCCTCCCTGAATTTATTTAAATTACATATTATAGATTTATAACTATAATTCGTATGAATTATGCAAAATATGACTTATCTGATAATTATACTGCCTGAATTGCAAGCTTGTCAACAGTATTTATTAAGTTAATACATAGAGATGCCGCAAGACACATTACCTCTTTTGCAGGGTCTGATATTTCAAGCTCATAATAATTGCCGGACTGCTTTCGCTGAACTGCAATAACAGCGTTATCAACATCAATTATACTGAAATTTTTAGAAACTGCATCCCCGCATATATGCCAGTTATTTCCGTAAAATCTGCATTGAACGCCGCTTGCAGCATTAATAATAACAAGTGTTAAAGCCGTCATATCATTCTTCAATGTAAAAGAGTTAACACCTACTATGGGCAACTTTCTGATTTTGGCAGTAATAATTTTATTTTCATCTATTATATCAATCTTAATGTTATTTTTTTTAACATTATGCTTTGATCTTTTTAATACAGCATGATATTTTTGTCTGCCAAGCTCATCATAAATAATGAAACATGTGTCAGATGCTGAAACGTCACGATTAATAAACAATTTCATATATATCACCGATTAATTCTTTATGCATTATTGAGACTTTTCGAGATCTTTAAGCCACATCCTTACAGATGCATCACTCGGCATTCTCCAGTCAGAACGCGGTGAAAGCGTAACTGATCCTACCTTTGGACCATCAGGTAAACAGGTACGCTTAAATTGCTGAGCAAAAAATCTCTTTATAAAAACTGTAAGCCATTTCTTTATAACAAGATTATCATATTTGCCTTTAAATGTCTGCTTTGCAAGATAATATATTTTATTCGGTGAAAATGCAAACCGTACCATATGATAAAGAAAAAAATCATGAAGTTCATAAGGACCCACAACATCCTCAGTTTTCTGAGTAATCTCTCCATTATCATCAGGAGGGAGAAGCTCAGGACTTACCGGTGTATCGAGGACATCCAACAGTACATTTCTTAATTCACCATCATTTTTTTGTGCTTCATACTCTGTAAGATAACGCACAAGAGTCTTTGGAACAGATACATTGACCGCATACATACTCATATGGTCACCATTATAGGTAGCCCATCCGAGTGCAAGCTCAGACAAATCGCCTGTACCAATTACAAGGGAACTGTGCTTGTTTGACAGGTCCATAAGGATTTGAGTTCTTTCTCTTGCCTGTGAGTTTTCATACACTATATCAGTAATTGCTTCATCATGCGTTATATCTGTAAAATGCTGCCGGACAGCGGAAGTTATATCTATTTCTTCAAAAGAAACACCGTATGCCTCTGCGAGTTTTTCTGCATTCGATTTAGTTCGTACAGTTGTACCGAAACACGGCATTGTCACTGTATAAATATTTTTTCTGTCAATACCCAGCATATCAAAAGCATGAACACATACAATTAATGCCAATGTACTGTCCAGACCGCCTGAAAGTCCCAAAACAACACTATTCATTCCTGTATGTGATAGTCTCGTTGCCAGACCCGTTGACTGCATCAGTATTATTTCCTCGCATCTTAATTCAAGATCGTCTTTATTTGTCGGTACAAACGGCGTCGGAGAAAATTTTCTTGCAAGTTTTGTCTGCTTTATCGGCATATTAAATAAATACTCTGAGATACCGCTGTCAACACCACTGTAAGTATTAACTCTTCTGCGTTCCCACATAAGCCTTTGTACATCTACGTCAGCATAAGTTATGCCCTGTGTAAACCGTTCGCTTTCTGCAAGTACAGAGGCGTATTCACAAATTATATTTTGCCCGGAAAACACCATATCAGTCGTACTCTCACCAAAACCCGAATCACTGTAAACATATGCACAGTGAAGTTTTCCGCTCTGCATTTTAACAAGATCTCGTCTATACTGGGCTTTCCCTATGACATCATCTGATGATGATAAATTACAAATAATAGTCGCACCTGATTTTGCAAGCCTGATTGAGGGAGAATCAGGCACCCATAGATCCTCACATATTTCAATAGCAAAACAAAAGTCAGGCATTTCTTTACATTTAAAAATTAAATTGTCACAAAAATCAAATCCGGATATGCCTGCATAACTAAATGAAAGCTCTCGAAGCCCTTTTCCGCTTGAAAAATGACGTTGTTCGTAAAATTCATCATAATTAGGAATATTAATTTTGGGAACAATTCCAAGAATACTGCCTTTGTAAATTACTATTGCGCAATTGTAAAGGGACTCTCTCAGTGCAATAGGAGCACCTACAACCGAAACAATATCGAGATTTTTGGTTTCCTCAATTATTTTACCAACAGCTTTTTCTGCAGCCTTAAGCAGTACATTTTGTAAAAACAAATCGGAACATGTGTATCCCGTAACACACAATTCGGGAAATAAAACAAGTGATGCCCCGCAATTATATGCACTCTTAATCTGTGCGCATATCTGCACCGCATTATTATCACAATCAGTTACACGTATTCTCGGTGTCGCAGCAGCAACCTTAATAAAACCGTAATTCATATAATCAATCCCTCAAATAAAAATAATACCGCAGAAACAAAATGTTCCTACGGTTTAGTATACATCAAAATTTGTAAATATACAAGCACTACAACAGTGTTCTTGTTAAGCGTTTTCTATGAAAAAGATACTGTCTTTCAAGCATAGGTTCAAACTTTGCTATATAACAGCTCATATATCCCATCATAAGCCAAAACCACATTACCATAAACGATACGTCATACAGCAATGCCTTTTCAAAAAGTGAATAAAACAGATATGCAAACAAAAAGGCAAAAAGACAAGGATATACGTCATTACGAAATGTTTTTTTCTGTAAAAACAAATGCTGTGCAGAATGTTTTGCAAATCTGAATCCAAAAATTCCAAAAAGCAAAAACCCAATTATACCTGTTGATACAAGTATTGTTAAAAATCCGTTATGCAAGTCGCTTTGATGATATGAATAGCTTAACGCACCGTTGGCATATTCCTCACTGTAAAATATAATATTTCCGTTGGAAATTCCTATAATCGGAGAAATTTTAAAAAGATTAATAGATTCCTTCCACAGCTTTTTTCTACCGCTGTCAATATTCTTATTTTCATGCGTAAAAGTAACTGCGGAATCACTTTTATCTTCTTTTTGTTTATTTTTTTCTGTCAGTGAATTTGAAGTTTTATTATTTTCCTTAAGTATGTCTACTATTGAAGCCGTTTTTGAAAAAACAACAGAAAAACCTTCCTGACAAATTGTTCTGAATAAAACTACCGACCCCACTAAAAATGCTCCTACGAGCACAAGTGATATAATTTTAAGAATTATTTTTGATGTAGAAATCCCTGTTTTATCAGCAAAAAACACATACACAACATATACAATTGCATAACCCAAGGCAAGTACAAGCGATGCATTTGAATCACATAAAATTAATGAAAAAAGATTTGTTGAAATGCACGCCATAATCCAAATTTTACTTACCCGCGGCTGATTAACCTTATTCATAAAATCTTTTTTATAAAGCATATGACAGCATACAATTGAGACTACAGAAGAAAATCCAAGCAGATTAGGATTAACATAACAACCGGTAAAACGATTTTCATATATCGTGAACTTTATCCAGTACCATTCAAAACTGAACCCTGCCATTAGTGAGATTATTCCTACTATATTTACTATTGTAGTTACGTAAACAATCAATCTTGCAATAAAATAAAGTTCATCCCTAAAATTGAAATCCGGTTCAGTATGCATTCCATAAAATACAAAAAAACAAATCAAAATATGCAAAAACATCAATACACTGTAAAACAGTGTTACTGAATAATTAAATAAAATAGAAATAAGTGTAACACCCAGAAACGCACCTATCCATAACCCGAAACGCAACTTAAAAAAAGTATTGTTTTTGAGCTGATTAAGCACTAAAAGGCGTACTCCCAAAACAAAAAGAAAAACCAAAAGGATATAAGCAGGAATCTGAAGAAACGCAATGTTGCAGAAAAGCAAATCTATAATATAAATTCTTCTGAACAATGACGTGTCTTTTAACTTTTCCTTTAAAGCAGTCATTTTATACCTCAAAATTAATTTTAATCAGGCGTAACCGAAAAGCGTTGTATGTTTAAATAAACACATTATCAAACGATGAAAACACTTTTTCAGATACAGACTAAACAAAATACCTTATCCGAATACTTCTTTTACGGTCTTAAAGATTAACTTAATATCAGATTTAAATCCAAAATTTTTAATATATATGAGATTATATTTCATTTTTTCGGGCAGTATTTTATTTATATAAATTCCATCAACATCAACTTCTCCGCTCAAAAGTTTTTCCTCATCCTTATACATTATGGAGGCAAGCGAAGTTATTCCGGCAGGCATAAGCAAGGTTGCATAATATTCCGGAGAATACATTTTGACATAATGCTCCACCTCGGGTCTTGTTCCGACAATTGACATTGAACCTGAAAGCACATTAAAAACCTGAGGCAATTCATCAAGACGGTATTTACGTAAAAACCGTCCTATTGACGTTACTCGGGAATCGCCGTCAGTCGTAACAAGAGTTCCGATTTTGTCGGCATTTTCAACCATAGTGCGAAATTTTAATATTTTAAACTTTCTGCCGTATGTTGTTATACGCTCCTGCTTATAAAATATAGTTCCCTTTGACGTAAGCTTTACAGCCAAAGATATAACAGCAATAGGAACAATTAAAAGTAAAAGCAGTATAATTGAAAAAATAATATCAAATACCCGTTTTAAAATCCGGCTGACATTTTTTTTGCAGAGTAAATCGTAATATATCTTAACTTCATCACATTGAAACTGTGACGGAAGCTTGTTAAATGATTTCATATCACAGCTCCTATCAAAAATAAGGCGCACAATGCCTATGCTATTACAAAGATTATATATCTTTTGCTGGTTTTTTTCAAGATTTATTTTCTTCCTGAAAATTTTTACTCTAAAAGGTAAAAACCGACGGTATGCAGCCGTCGGTTTTTAGGTAATTTTATGGAGTAATCAAGCACATAGAAAGGAAGTTGATAGTTAGTTAATGTCGATAAATCATTTATCTTGTTTATACTATATCACACCAATTGTCTATTGTCAACACTTTTTTTAAACTTTTTTGATTTTTTTAATACTTTTTAATTAATTACATCAAAAACATTAAATCTCTTGACTAAATGAATAAAAAATTGTAAAATTAATTTAAAGAAGTCAATATTATAATTTTTACTGCAATGTGTTAATTGCAATATGGCTTTATTGAATTGGGAGGTCATAAATAATGACTAATGAATACGGTCCGGATCTTATTACACTTATAAGTGATGAAGGCGAAGAAATTGAGTTTGAAATTCTTGATATAATTGAAAACGACGATGAAAAATTTTATGTTCTTTATCCATATTATGAATCCCCTGAACAATCAATAAATGATTCGGGCGAATACTATATTTTTGAAGTTATTAATTCAGACGGTGAAGAAGAACTTGCTGAAATTGAAGACGAAGCAAAACTTCTAAAGATTGCGGCTATATTTGAAGAAAGATACAATGAAGAAATTTACGATGAGAATGACTAATCCTGTTTTTCTTTTCATATAATATAACTAAATATATTATAATATAATGTATTATCCCTGCCTGATGCGCGAATGATTTTAAAATAACCCTACAACATTTAAATCGGGAGCTTAGCTCTTTATGCGGTGTGCAGACCTCCCGTTTTCGGAAGAAGGAAGCCTAAAGCACAAAGGAAGGCACCCACCTGTCATATTAGTAGGCAGGTTATTATTTAAATCATACGGTCAGGCGGGGTTTAATTTTTTGACTTCTAACTTTAATAAACAGGAGTAATAAAATATATGAATATTTCGGTTCTTGGCTGCGGTCGCTGGGGCAGTTGCATTGCATGGTATCTGGATAAAATAGGGCACAGTGTTATGACTTGCGGTCTTGCTGATGCACCAGAGTTTATACAGTTAAAAGAAACACATAAAAATGATTATTTAACTTTTCCTGAATCTATAGAGATTTCATCAGACTTAGAAACAGCTGTGAGCAGAGCTGAGGTTATTATTATTTCAATATCCTCACAGTATCTGCGTTCTTATTTTGAGGATATTTCAAAATATAATCTTGATAATAAAATTATTGTACTTTGCATGAAAGGCGTAGAAGCCTCAAGCGGAAAACGACTTAGCGAAATTGTCAGTGAATTTGTTGATGAAAGCAAAACACCAATTGCTGTATGGGTAGGTCCCGGGCATCCTCAGGATTATGTTAAAGGTATTCCTAATTGTATGATTATTGACAGCAATAATCAACATGTTAAAGAACTTCTTGTAAACGAATTCACCAGTGAACTTATAAGATTTTATTTCGGCACTGACCTTATTGGAAGCGAAATCGGCGCTGCGGCGAAAAATGTAATAGGCATTGCAGCAGGAATGCTTGACGGATTGAATTATACTTCTCTTAAGGGTGCGTTAATGGCAAGAGGAACACGTGAAATTTCGAGGCTCATAAAAGCCCTCGGCGGCAATGAAATGAGCGCTTACGGTTTATGTCATCTTGGTGATTATGAAGCAACCTTATTTTCTCCATGGAGTCACAACAGAAAATACGGAGAAAGTTTTGTAAAAGGTATTAAATTTGAAAAACTTGCCGAAGGTGTAATGACATCAAAGGCTTTATTAAAGTTAGGACAAGAATGCGGCGTTGAACTTCCTATTGTGGAAGCAGTTTACAGCGTATTATTTGATAATGTCGATGCAAAAGAAGCCCTTGGCAAATTGTTTGTGCGTTCTGTAAAAAAAGAATTTTAAGTAGGCGGTACGTAGAAATGGGAAAATCAAAAAAGAAAAATATTTCAGCAGCAAACAAAACTGCTAAACAAAACAAATCTGTAATAACAGTTGAAACCGTAAAAAAACAAAGCAAAATTGAATATGTAATTGTCAATCTGTTCTGTTTGTTCGTTTTTACGGCATTTGCTTACATAGCTATAATGAGTTTTATTCAAACAAGCGTTATTGATCCTATGAATTACGGCAGCGAAGTAATTTTGTATCAGACTGACAACATTGCTTTAAACATTTTGTTTACCGCTTTGTTTGCTGTATTTCTTTTTAAAATGAAAAAGCATTATGATTTTTTTGAAAAAATAAATATTAAGTTCTGCGAAATCGGCCTTGTTGCTTTTGTTGTTATCATAGGATTCACATGGATTTTTTCAGTTACCTCTGTTCCTGCCGCAGACAGCTATAACATTTTTGAAACTGCTACCGAAGCTGCAAGAGGCGATTATTCTTCATTTATTGACGGTCAGCAGTTCTATAACAGCGATTATTACGGCGGATATTCATACTATAACTTCTATCCTTTTCAGCTTGGTTTTGTCTTTATTTGTGAGATTATTTACAGAATGTTCGGAAATGCGAGTTCAATGCCTATGCAGGTCATAAACGTCCTTTGCGTTGCTGTCGCATATCTTGGAATTGCTAAAATTACTAAAATTCTTTTCAAAAGAAAATCAATTGAGTTTTTTGCAATTTTACTTCTTGCCGGATGCTTTCAGCCGGTATTATTCTGCACATTTGTTTACGGAAATATAATCGGCATGTGCTGTGCAATATGGGCAAGTTTTTTCCTTATAAAATATTTTCAGACAAACAAATACACTCTTCTTATTCCCTGTGGAATTTTGCTTGTGCTCTCAACGCTTGCAAAATATAATAATATGATTTACCTTGTTGCATTTGTTATAATGCTTTTGATTCATACTATAAGTCAAAAAAAATGGCAAAGCATTGCTTTTGCCCTTGCAATTTGTATTGCAACAGTCGGCTCAAGCAATCTTGTTATCATGAGCTATGAAAAACGTGCAAATGTTGAATTATCTGACGGTGTTTCACAGACGCTTTATCTTGATATGGGACTTAATGAATCATATATGGCTCCCGGTTGGTATAATGCTATTGCAATGGAAAATTACAAGAGCCATAAATGCAACACAAAACTGGCATCATCCCAAGCCTGGAATGATATCAACAACCGCCTCACTGTAATGAGCAACGATCCTGACTATGCTATTGATTTCTTTGCAAAAAAAATATTAAGCCAATGGAACGAAACAACTTATGAAAGTATTTGGATAAGCGAAGTTAAGTCACATTCAAACGAACTTAATGCCATTGGAAAAGGAATGTATGAAGGCAGCACGGGTCAGTTCTTCGAGTTGTATTTTAACCTTTATATGCAAATAATATTTGCTTTATTTGCAGCCGGAATTTACTTTTTATTTCTAAGGAAAAAAACAAATATTGAAACTGTTCTTCTTCCCTTAGTTTTACTAGGAGGATTTGGATATCATCTGTTATTTGAGGGAAAATCACAGTATATACTTACATATATTGTCCTGCTGATACCCACAGCCTCATTTGCTCTCAATTGCATTGTTGAAGGAAAGTACACAAAAATTAAAGATATGGTTGCAAAGCTTAAATCAATTCCTGTTGCCAGTAACTAATAAATAAAATAAATTTTATTTATAAAAAAACGCCAAAAAACGTCGTAATTGGATAAATCCTATTTACGACGTTTTTTTTATATTTTATTCTCGCAATCCTAAATTTGTAAAACCTACATCATTAAAAAGTTTTTTGATATATTTAACATCATCACCGGTATATGACAATCTATTTTTTAATCCTCTTTTTACACTTACATTTCTGCAAACAAAAATACGTGTAAACCACATATGAATCCACGAAACAGGGAGCAAAAAGGGGAATTTCTCAAGATATCTGTAATCAAATACCATTATACTTTTAGGGGGGAAAATAGAAGAGCGCAAATATGAAAGCTTTGATTTCTTTTTCCCTGTCTTTATCCCATTTTCAATTCTGCTTTGCGACTCTATGAGCACACAAACATCAAGTCTGCCCAGAGTTGTACTTAACAATATATATGTTTCAATATCATCAAATTCTGTAAGTGGTTCTGGTTTTGAAAACCAGTTATAAGCAATCTGCCTTAATCTGTTTTCATATTTTTCAAGTTTAAAAAGTCTTAACTTATTATTAAGATAGTTAAAGTCAAATTCACTGCAATATCTTTTATAATACAGATATGTATCCAGTAATGTGCGTATTCCTATACCGCCTATTCTGAAATGATTTGAACTATGGATAAGCATATATAAATAATGGTCTTCTTTGCTCATCTCATAAGAGAACTCATACCCGTTTCTTTTATATGTATTTTCAAGTTGATTTTCCATATAAGGGTTATATATTTCATATTCATGAGTCAAAGACTTATGCATTTCTACATACATAAAAGGTTTTTTACTAAAATGATATTGGGTATCATCATAATGAACAAATTTATATCCAAGCTCTGAAAAAACTTTTTTCACCTGATTCAGCTGATTAACATCAAAAAGTATATCAAAATCACTTACTGACCGATAATCAGAACGCGGATATTCCTGCTTCATAAAATAACCTTTAAGCGGGACATTTTTAATTCCGTATTTATCAAAATTTTTTAGCAAAATCTCAATTTCATAAGTAAGATTGGCATCAATAAGCAGTTCTCCTGCCTGTATTTGTCTAAGCTCGCTTTGCACTTCTTTTGAAGGCAGATACTCCTGCGGCAAGCTTAATACTGTATTAGCAAACATTGCTGAAACACCACAGTTTTTTGCATAGCGCAGAATATTTTCCCATATAATACCTTCGTAAGGTACAGGCGCAGGAGTTAGATTTACCGCAGAAGAAAGAACCTTAATAAGATACTTATATTGTTTTTTTTCAAGTTCATTCAGACTTTTCTTCATTTTTATTACCTTTTTTCTTACCTCTGATACCCAAAGATTTTACCGCTCTGTTTTTTAATGCTGAAAATATGTGTCTTATATGCCTTGTATAATACCAAAAGTTAATATATAGCCTATAGCTCGGCGAATTTTCTGTATAAGGCTTGCCTTTGCGGTAAAATGCTGTTACAACAGCAATTATATTTTCATCCTTAATTCCGCGTTCCAAAGCAAACTGATTATCCCCGCACATAATATAATCTCCGTTAATATCAAAATCAACAATTCTATGGAGTATATATGATCCATCGCTGCGCTTATACAAAGGAATGTCGAACAGTTTAAGTCTGCCTTTAGGCTTAGATAATATAACGGTATCTTCACCATCACGGAGCATAGGATACATACTATTCCCCATCGGAGTAAAAGTAACGGTTCCGCCGCGGTCAAGTTTCTCACGCATTACAGCAATTACATCATCAAGATAAAGATTTTTATTCAAGCATATCAGCATCCTTAAGCTTTTCTATAAAACTATTAATATCAGATTCAGCTTTTTCCGGAGCGACATCATATTCGGCAAGCATTTTATCCAGCAATTCCTGTTTATCTGTGCCTTTTTGCAGAATATCAAAAAGAAATGCTCCTGTTTCATTTAGATTTACAATTCCGTTAAAATCAAGAGTCATACTGTTAACCGGTACAACCACATAAGAATCGGCAACCTTACGCAGAATAAAGTCGTTTTTAATCTTCATATTACTCTCCCCGTATCATTTATGCTAATATTAATATACAATTAAAAATTCAATAAATTCTTATTGTACATCGGTTATTTTATTATAATATAGAGCCGCAAAAAAAGCAAGAGCATTGCCATGGCAATGCTCTTTTACAATAATAAAACTGAATTTATAAAGTTATCCCAATAAAAAACATTTATTAGTACATTCCGCCCATATCCGGTGCTGCAGGAGCAACGGGAGCAGCCGGCTCTTTAATATCTGATACAAGTGATTCAGTAGTGAGAACCATAGCAGCAACTGAAGATGCATTTTCAAGTGCTGAGCGGGTTACCTTAGTTGGATCAACAATACCCGATGCAATCATATCTGTATACTCTTCTGTAAGTGCGTTAAAGCCATAGCCTACTTTGTTTTCTCTCTTGATATTTTCAACAATTACGCTGCCTTCAAGACCTGCATTGGCTGCAATCTGGCGAAGCGGCTCTTCAAGTGATTTAAGTACAATTTTTGCACCAGTTTTTGCATCACCATCAAGTGTCTCTACAAATTCTGCAACAGCAGGAATTGCATTCATACAAGCAATACCGCCGCCTGCAACAATACCTTCTTCAACTGCCGCCTTTGTAGCTGCAAGAGCATCTTCAATACGGAGTTTTTTCTCCTTCATTTCAATTTCAGTAGCAGCGCCTACTTTAATAACAGCAACACCGCCTGCAAGCTTAGCAAGACGCTCCTGAAGCTTTTCACGATCAAAATCAGAAGTAGTAGTTTCAATCTGCTGTCTAATCTGAGCAACTCTTCCCTTTATTGCAGTCTTATCCCCTGCACCGTCTACGATAATTGTATTTTCTTTTTCAACATTAATCTGACGAGCTGTACCAAGCTGTTCGACAGTTGTATCCTTTAATTCGAGACCCAAGTCGGAAGTAATAACAGTACCGCCTGTAAGAATTGCAATATCCTGGAGCATTTCTTTTCTTCTGTCACCAAAGCCCGGAGCTTTTACAGCAACACAAGTAAATGTACCTCTGAGTTTATTAAGAACGAGAGTGGTAAGAGCCTCGCCCTCAACATCTTCAGCGATAATAAGGAGCTTTCTGCCCATCTGAACTACCTGCTCGAGAAGCGGTAAAATTTCCTGAGTAGTAGAAATCTTTTTATCAGTAATAAGAATAAGAGGATTTTCAAGCTCAGCTACCATCTTATCTGTATCTGTTACCATATAAGGAGCAATGTATCCTCTGTCAAACATCATACCTTCAACAACTTCGCTGTATGTTTCAGCTGTTTTTGACTCTTCAACAGTAATAACTCCGTCTGTTGTAACCTTTTCCATAGCTTCTGCAATAAGATTACCGATAAATTCATCCTGAGATGAAACTGTAGCAACTCTTGCAATATCTTCTGTTCCCTTAACCTGCTGGCTGTTATCGATTACTGCTTTTACAGCAACATCTACAGCATCAGCTATACCCTTTTTGAGAACCATTGGATTTGCACCGGCAGTAACATTCTTCATACCCTCTCTGATAAGAGCCTGAGCAAGAAGCGTTGCTGTTGTTGTACCGTCACCGGCTACGTCATTAGTTTTGATTGATACTTCCTTAACGAGCTGTGCACCCATATTCTCAAACGGATCATCCAGCTCAATTTCCTTTGCAATTGTAACGCCGTCATTTGTGATTAACGGAGCGCCGTACTTCTTGTCAAGCACAACGTTTCTTCCTTTAGGACCAAGTGTAATTTTTACTGTATCGGCAAGCTGGTCAATACCCTTCATCAATGCTTTTCTTGCATCCTCACCGTATGCGATTTGTTTAGCCATAATAAATTACCTCCTGTAATATAATTATTCTACTTTAGCAAGGATATCTGACTGATTCACAATTGTATATTCCTCGCCGTCAATCTTAACCTGTGTGCCTGCATATTTGCTTGCGATTACCTTATCGCCTACACTAACATACATTGTAACCTCTTTGCCATCGACAACTCCGCCGGGGCCGACAGCAACAACAGATGCAAACTGCGGCTTTTCCTGAGCAGCAGATGAAAGAATAATACCGCTCTTGGTTTTTTCTTCTGCTTCTTCAACCTTTAATACTACTCTGTCAAGTAATGGTTTGATAGTCATAATAATACAGCCTCCTGTAAAAATAATTAACTTTTTAGTTTTAGCACTCTCTATCTTTGAGTGCTAATTATATTTTATACCATTTTTTAGAAATGTCAAGAGAAATTTGACTATTTTTGACCTTTATTTATATGGACAAAAAGTTTTTTATGTTCACAGCAACATAACACACTTTCAAAAGCAATAATTGGCTATAAATAAAGCGACTGCATTTTGCAGCCGCCCTCAGTGCTGATTATTTGGCTTATCTGTTGTCCAGTATTCACTGTTATTTATATTCTCACAAGTATCACAAGTTATCATAAAATAAAGTTTGTCAGTGCCCCTGTCAACACAAGTTAAGTCATAAAAAACCATTCTCTGATTCTTGTCATAATAATAATCTAAATCTTCCGGATTGTGCCCCATAGAATAAACTTTCTGCAATGATGAAAAGTAATTGTTATAAAATTCTTTGACTTCATCTTCTGAAAGATTAGTTTCAAAATCCAGAATTGTGCAGCCGTGCGTACCAAGAAAAACAGTATTTTCCGGAACCTTAATTTTAGCAACAAAATTATCATCATAAGACAACGGTATTTCGTATTCGGATTTTATTTCATCACAGCCTGAAAACAAACATAGGAGTATAGAACATACAAATAAAATGGATATTACTTTTTTATCTATTGTAGCTTTCATATTTTAAGATACCCTTAATTTCAGCTATTAATTCGCTGTCATTTTCCTTTCCTGTCTCTTCCTCATAATCATCAAGCAAATACAAGCGTCTTTCAAGATAATTTTTCATAATTTGTTCTTCATCAGCTGTAAAAATATTATTTTTAATCATATCACAGATTTCATACATAAGGTTACAGTCTTCCTGCTTATCCTGTATCAAATCAGTCGCATATGTCTTATTATAATTTCTTAATATTTTAAGCGCCGTTAGATCATTTTCATTATTCTTCTTATATTTCTCTTCAAATTTTTTGGTTTTAACATCAAGCTCTAAAGCAGCTTCCGAAGACATTATCGACTCAGCATCTTCGATGTCAGCGTTTATTGCATTAATTGTAAAAATGCCGCCGCAAACTAATATAACAAGTGTAAAAACAGCAATTATTATTTTCTTTTGGTTTTTCAAATTAAATTACCTCCTTTAAATATTTATTAAATTATGTTATAAAAAAGGAAATCCATATTTGGATATTTTTTGTATAAAGTTTTTAAATCCACATCTTTTTGTGCAGGAGAATGGTATGAAACCTTTATTGTATTGTTTGTACGAGCAGTAATATACATAGTATGAGTCCCCTCATAACTCCATAATTTATTTGTATCATATCACCGGCATAAATCGTATTTTTTCTTGTCGTATTTACACTAATATTATAACAATTAATATTTTAAAAACCAACATATAATAAATATTTTTCAATATTTTATTTATAATTATTAACAACATTAACATTATTATAACTATGATATTTTACTAACCTAATTGTCGTTGCTATCTGTTCCTTAACACTTATCACAAGAAAAGAAAAACCGATTCATTTTGCTTTTATCTCACAGTATATCTTTACCACAAATTTTTAACCCTACCATAACACAATTTTTTACACAATAGTTATATAAAATCATCGCCAAAACAACATCAATTCAACCGATTTACATTTAAATAATATTTATTATAGACATTGTCAATATAAGTATAAAGTACATTATTCGTCAAAAATAAAGACGGCTGAAAATCAGCCGTCAGAAATTTATTATTAATCTTTGCTTAAGAGCATTCTGTCGTTATCAATTTTTGAACCGCTTGCCTGTTCAAACTTTTGGAGGAGCTGATCAACAGTGAGCTTTTTCTTTTCCTCCCCAGAAATATCCAGAATAACCTTACCGTCATTCATCATAATAAGACGATTTCCGTGCGAAATGGCGTCGTTCATATTATGTGTTACCATGAGAGCTGTAAGATTGTTCTCCTCAATAATTTTATCACTGAGTTCGAGTACCTTTGCAGCCGTTTTGGGATCAAGTGCCGCTGTATGCTCATCAAGAAGCAATAGCTTTGGCTTTTGGATTGTAGCCATTAAAAGAGTAATTGCCTGACGCTGACCGCCGGAAAGCAAGCCTACCTTTGTGCTCATTCTATTTTCAAGTCCAAGATCAAACTCAGCAAGCAATGAACGATATTTTTCCTTTTCACCTTTTTTTACACCCCAGGAAAGACCTCTTTTCTTACCTCTGCGTGCAGCTATGGCAAGATTTTCGATAATCTCCATATCGGCTACTGTACCTGTCATAGGATCCTGGAAGACTCTGCCCAGGTATGGAGCGCGTTTGTGCTCAGGCAAAGCTGAAATATCCTGTCCATCTATTAATATTGCACCGCTGTCAACAGGCCACACACCTGCAATAGCATTTAGCATTGTAGATTTACCCGCACCGTTTCCGCCGATAACAGTGCAAAAATCTCCATCATTAAGCGTAAGATTCACGCCGTTTAAGGCACGTTTTTCATTAACTGTACCTTTATTAAAGGTTTTAAAAATATTTTTAATTTCTAGCATTCATCAGCCCTCCTAATTTGCATTTTTTGCATTCTGCTTTGCAACCTTTTTAAAGGAGGTCTTTGACTTGTTTTGAAGATACGGCACCGCAAGGAAGATTGCAACAATAACTGCTGTAAACAGCTTTGTATCATCTGTAGGCATCTTAAGCCAAAGAACAATGCCCATTGCAATATAATAAAGAACACCGCCTGCTACTACAAATATAAGTCTGATAACAAAGTTAATCCGTTTACGGAATATAACCTCACCAAGAACCTGACCGATAATTACAGCAGCAAGACCAATTACAATTGCACCTCTGCCCATATTTATATCGGAGAATCCCTGATACTGAGCAAATAATGAGCCTGATAAAGCAACTAAACCGTTTGAAAGCGCCAGCGCTACAACTTTTGACGCATTTATATTGATACCCTGTGCCTTGCTCATTGCAGGATTACTGCCTGTTGAGCGAATTGTCGCTCCTTGTTCTGTACCGAAATACCAATACATTGCTGCAATTATAACAGCAGCAATTGCAAGACCTATAATAATAGCCATCATTATATTACTTGATGAAACAACAAGGGTATAATTTCGATAACTTATTGGAAGGTTAGACTTTCCCATAATATTAAGGTTAATAGAATAGAGCGCAATCTGAGTCAATATACCGGAAAGTATATCTGGTATACCAAGCAGAGTATGTAAAAAACCTGTAATAAGTCCCGAAATAATACCGGCTGCTAACGCAGCAAGCACTGCAACATAAATATTAACTCCGTTAAAAAGAAGTATAGCTGTTACTGCACCTCCTGTTGCAAACGATCCGTCAACAGTAAGATCAGCAAAGTTAAGAAGCTTGAATGTAATAAATACACCCAAAGCCATAAGTCCCCACAATATTCCCTGTGCTATATTTCCGGGTAAAGCACCTAAAAATGAAGCCGGATTAAGGGAAGAAAAATATTCTAAAATTGCATCCATAAATATCACCAATTATAATACATAAAATATTGGGGTGTCGTAAATACGGCACCCCAAACCGTTTACTTCTTTATTTTTCAATAGCAGTATAACCGTCAGGAATCTTAACTCCGAGTTCCTTGCATCTGTCAGCATCATACTTTTTAGTTGTAGGCGCATAAGAAATTTCCATTTTTGAAACATCTTTGCCGTTTACAAGAACATCATATGCCATTTCACCTGTCTTTTTACCAAGCTCATAGTAGCTGATTGAAAGTGTTGCAACACCGCATCCATCGCAGATGCCTTCTTCGCCCGTAACTATGGGTTTCTTTGCAGCAAGTGCAATATTGTCAATAATACCAGTATTTGAAGCAGCTGTATTATCGGTTGGAATATATAAAACATCTGAATCGTCACAAGCTGTTTGTGTAACTGCTGCTACATCATTTGTATCTGCAAAAGTATAAATCTTAACTTCATATCCGTACTTTTCTAAGCTTGGAGTAATTGTATCAGCCTGATATTTTGAGTTAGCCTCAGCAGAACAATAAATAATTCCGACTTTTTTTGCATCAGGGAAAAGCTCATGTAAAACATCAGCCTGCTCATCAAGAGGAGCAAGGTCAGATGTACCTGATACATTCATTTCAGTGTAACCTTTCCAATCCTTAATATCAAGAGCTGTGCCATAATGAGTGATTGAAGTTCCTAAAATAGGAATATTGGGTGTTGCTGTTGCTGCTGCCTGTAAAGCACCTGTACCGTTTCCAAGGATTAAATCAACATTTGATGATACAAATTGATTACAGATTGTTGTACAGTTTTGTGAATCACCCTGAGCATTCTGCTCGTCAAACTTAACATTGTCTTCACCGAGCTTCTCAGTAAGAGCATCTCTAAAACCTTTTGTTGCTGCATCCAATGCATTATGCTGAACAAGCTGGCAGATGCCAATATTGTATACCTTGCCTTCCTCAGCCTTACTGTTTGAAGCTGTGTAGTCTGTAGATCCGCCGCATCCGGCAAAGCCAAATGACATCATCAGCGCAGAAAGTGCAATTGCAATCATTCTTTTTGATTTTTTCATAACATTTCCTCCTATACTTTTACACTTTTATGTGTTAAAGTAATATATCGCTATTAATTATAGTATAAATTAAGTAATATTTCAATAGATTTGCGTATTTTCATTACTATTTATAATAACCTACTTGCATTTTTAGTTATTTTGCTACTACATTTTCTTCTCCCAGCTGATGTTTCAGTTCTTTTATCATTACATCGTTGAGTGATACCCACATTGACGTCGGAGCCTTTACTTTACGCTTAGAATCTGTTAAATAAAATATTACAGGGGTACTTCCTTCAAATATGTCAAGAACACGTTTTGCACGGTCGTATTTGTCAGTATACAAGTCATCAATACGCAGATATAATGCCGAAGGACGTGCAGCAATTATATTTGGAATATGCTGTGTGGGATTCCTATTGCCGGCTGAATCTAATGGATTCTTTTTGCATTCCTCATTATTTCTTGCAGGCGCTATTGAATCGCATATTATTTTAGGTTCTTCATTTTCTTTAAAATTTATTGAACCTCTAATTAAAACCACATTTCCGTCACCAAGAAAAACTGCATATTTTTCATAAACATTCGGGAATATAACTGCCTCAAGCGATCCGTATCTGTCTTCAATATTAGCAAACGCCATTATCTTATTGTTTTTAGTAAGCTGAGTTTTAAGCTTTGATACTATACATACAACCGCAACCTTTTTGCCATCAAAATATAAGTTGCCGTCGTTATTTACAATATCACCCGTTCTGTCAGAATTAATCTGATTTGAAAACACAGTGTAATCATCCATAGGATGTCCGCTTAAATACATTCCGGCAATTTCATTTTCCATATGCAGCAGTTCTTGCCTGGAAAATTCGGGTAAATCGGGCATTTGAGGCTTTGACGACAGCTGAACCTGTTCATTATCCATATCAAAGAATGACAGCTGTCCACCCATATTGCGTTTGTGTTCATAATCTAAATCGTCAAGCACCGCTTTGCTTACTGCTAGCAATTGTCTTCGGTTTGCACCCAATCCGTCAAACGCTCCGCACTTAATAAGACTTTCTATTGCACGGCTGTTTATGCTTTTGCCAAAAAGTCTTTTGCAAAAATCATAAAATGAAACAAATGGTTTATTTCGACGTTCTGATATGATCTCATCAATAAATTGTCTGCCAAGATTTTTAATTGCAAGCAGTCCGTATCGGATGTTATTCCCGCTTACAGTAAAACCATGATTACTTTCGTTTACATTCGGCGGAAGTACCTTCACTCCAATTCGCTGGCATTCAGCAATGTAAACTGCCATTTTATTTTGATTGTCGAGGACGCTTGAAAGTAATGCAGCCATATATTCCTTTGGATAATAGCACTTTAGCCATGCCGTTTTATATGAAATAGTTGCATATGCCGCTGCATGAGATTTATTAAATGCATATGAAGCAAAGCTTTCCATTTCATCATAAATTGAACTTGCTGTTCTTTCATCTATTCCCCTGCGAATACATCCTTCAACAATTACATTTCCATCATCATCCGTAAGACCGTTAATAAATATAAATCTTTCCTTTTCCATTACGGCGTGTTTCTTTTTGCTCATTGCACGGCGTACAATATCAGCTCGGCCAAGGCTGTAGCCTGCAAGTTCACGAAAAATCTGCATAACCTGCTCCTGATATACAATACAGCCGTATGTTACCTCAAGTATATTTTTAAGAAGAGGATGTTTATACCTTATGTGAGCCGGATTATGACGGCAGTCTATATATGTCGGTATACTATCCATTGGTCCGGGACGATACAGCGAAAGTACAGCAATTAAATCCTCTAATGTTTCGGGTTTTAGCTGTGTAAGTACATTTCTCATTCCCTGACTTTCAAATTGAAAAACACCTTCGGTGTTGCCGTGAGATATCATCTCAAAAACTTGTCTATCGTTTTCCCTGACTAAAATTTGATTATATTCAGGGTAGTTTTGCTTAATTATCCTTTCTGCATCATTAATAACTGTAAGGTTGCGCAGACCAAGAAAATCCATTTTAAGCAAACCAAGCTCTTCAAGAGTAGTCATCGGAAACTGTGTAACAACGTTGTCGTCATTTTTGGAAAGAGGGACATAATCAAAAACAGGTTTATCCGTAATTACGACTCCGGCTGCATGCATTGTTGCATGCCTAGGCATTCCCTCAATGCTCATTGCAATATCGAGCAGTGTTTTCGTCTGTTCGTCCTCATTATAGCGAGTGCTGAGTTCCGGGCTTACTTTAAGGGCTTTTTCAATTGTAATGTTAATTTCCATAGGCACAAGCTTTGCAATGACATCAACAGATGCATATGGAATTGCAAGCGCTCTTCCCACATCACGGATTGCTCCTCTCGCCGCCATAGTACCAAATGATATAATTTGAGCAACATGATCTTCACCATATTTTTTTATTACATAATCAATTACCTCTCCCCTGCGGTCTTTGCAGAAATCAATATCAAAATCAGGCATACTTACTCTTTCAGGATTTAAAAACCTTTCAAAAAGCAAATTATATTTTATTGGATCAATATCCGTAATTCCTATACAATACGCACACAGTGAACCTGCTCCCGATCCTCTGCCGGGTCCGACAGGTATTCTGTTTTCCTTTGCATATTGTACAAAATCATTCACAATAAGATAATAATCTACAAACCCCATTTCAGCAATAGTATTTATTTCATATTCCAAACGATCAATTAACGACTTATCCGGATGCTGACCGTAATATTTATACAGTCCCTTATAACAGTTGTTTCTAAAATACTCAAGATGGTCTTCATTATTGGGAACATCAAAACATGGCAGCTTGCGCACACCGAACTCAAAGTCAAAATTACACATATCTGCAATTTTTTGAGTATTATCTATTGCCTGAGGATAATCCCTGAAAATCTCCCTCATCTCATTTTCTGTTTTCAGGTAAAACTCATCTGTCTGAAATTCCATTCTGTCATTATCATTTATGGTTCTGTTAGTCTGAATGCATAGAAGTATATTATGAGTCTTACTGTCAGATTTCTCAATATAATGGCTGTCGTTAGTAGCTGCTAACCCTACTCCGATCTCATCAGCAATCTTTACAAGATCAGGAATAATCTGCTTTTGCTCTTCAATGCCGTGATCCTGAAGTTCTATATAATAATTTTCTTTTCCAAATAAATCACGATAGTATTCAGCCTTTTCCCGAGCTCCGGCATAATCACCATTAAGCAGTTTTTGGGGTATCTCGCCTGCAAGACAGGCTGAAAGGCAAATTAAGCCTTCACTGTATTGTTCCAGAAGTTCATCATCTATTCTGGGTTTTGAATAAAATCCCTCGGTAAACCCTTTTGATACTAGCTTAATTAGATTTTGATAACCTGTCCGATTTTTACATAAAAGTACCATGTGATAATACTTTCCATACAATGATGACTTATCAAACCGCGACTGCGGAGCAACATAAACTTCGCATCCAATAATAGGCTTTATTCCAACTTCTTTACAAGCCCTGTAAAAATCAACCGCGCCGTACATCACACCGTGGTCGGTAATTGCAAGAGCACTCATTCCTTTTTCTTTTGCAGCCAAAGCAAGTCTGCTTATGCGGCATGCACCGTCAAGCAGACTGTATTCGGTATGGACATGAAGATGTGTGAAAGACATTTTTACTCACCCGTTGCCTTTGCTATAATTTCACCGTCAGAAAAACGAACAGTGAACAAATCATCCTTGTTTATCATTAACTTTGAAGTAATAACACTTCCGTCCTTTTCGGCAATTGAATAGCCCCTCAAAAGCACTGACATTGGATTTAAGCTTTCAAGCTTTGATGCAGCGTTTGTAATCATGCCGCTCTTTTTTACAATCAAATCATTCATACAGTGCCGTAAAAATGATTTGCAGCTGTCAAACTTTCTTTCGTATTCATAAATTTGTGTCTGAGGGGATACCGACAGGAGTCTTCTGTTCAATTCTGAAACAGAATTATCACAGTGTTTAATCTTTAAATTCATTATTGAAGAAATATATTGAAGCTGAGACATATAATATGTCCTAAGCTCGTCCATGTCCGGAACTGCCAATTCGGCAGCAGCCGAAGGAGTAGGAGCCCGTAAATCAGAGACAAAATCACAAATTGTAAAATCGGTCTCATGTCCGACAGCAGAAATCACAGGAATATTACAGTTGTATATTGCATATGCAAGTTCTTCACTGTTAAAAGCCCACAGATCTTCAATTGAGCCGCCGCCTCTGCCTATAATAATAACATCACATGCATTATATTTATCAAGCATTTGTACAGCATTTACAAGCTGAATCGGAGAATTTTCCCCCTGTACAAGTACCGGACACATAACAATATCAGCACAGGGATACCGTCTGTTCAGTATATTGCGTATATCCTGAACAGCTGCACCTGTGGGAGAAGTTATTATACCTATTGTTTTCGGAAACTTCGGAATCGTTTTTTTATGTGAACTGTCAAACAAACCCTTCGCAGCAAGGGTTTGTTTAAGTTGTTCATAAGCAAGTGTGAGAGCACCGACACCGTCAGGCTGCATATCTTCAATATACAGCTGATACTGACCGCTCGGTTCATAGACTGCTATTCTGCCCCTGCATATCACTTTCATACCGTTATCAGGCTTAAATCTTAAATTGCGTGCATTACCCGCAAACATTACAGCTTTCATAACAGATCTATCATCTTTTATAGAAAGATATATATGTCCGCTTCTGTAATGATTAGTAAGATTTGAGATCTCACCAGTTACAAAAATGACATTAAGCCGTGCATCATTTTCAATAAGTGATTTAATATAAAAATTAAGCTGTGATACGCTTAATACTTTTGGTGTTTTAAACTCCGGTGTGTACATTATTAAACTTCCTGTATGTCAGATATGCGATACCTGCTGCATTGTCTGTTGAAAATGCCGGTTCTGCAAATATCGCATTATATTTTTCTGTAAATGAATCTTTGATTATTTTATTTGACATTACACCGCCTGCATACAATATTGGAATATTGCCGTGCATTTGAATTAACCTTTGCATCATAAGCGATATAGTTTCTTCAATATACTTTAAGCAAAATGCTGCTGTATATTCTCTTGGTTTTCCCTGATCAACAAGCCTTTTACACAAATTTTCAACTCCGCTCAAACAACAGTCACAGTTTTTAAGAGTTGGATGAACCTTGATTGCCTCACTGTTTTTTTTCGCAAGCTTTTCAAGTTCTGACCCGCATGGAAATTTCAGACCAAGCATAAGACCTATTCTGTCTATTGCCTGTCCTGCATTAAGATCAAGTGTTTTAGCTGCTAAATCAAGTGAAAATCCGTATTTGCTACCCTGTGCAATTACAGCTTCGGTAGTTCCTCCGCTTATATGAAAAGCAATAAATTTTTTTGTAAATAAATCATCCCGTTTTGCGCTGTAAAGTGCCGCCGCAATATGTCCTTCCTGATGAGAAAAAGCATATAGAGGTATTTTCAATGCTGCAGATAAAATTTTTGCCGTGTTCTCTCCTACTGTAAAACACGGCATATATGAGCCGTCAACAGAGCGGGGGCGGCAGGAAACTCCTATTGCTGAAATCTCTGATGTATCTATATCTCTTACAAGCTCAGAAAATAGTGTGTGTAATTGTGCCGTATGATGAAACACCGCATCACTCTGACGCAGTCCAAGCTGACCTTCCTTTACCGGCAAAAGTTGTTTTTTCTGAATCATTTCACCTGTAATTCCGTTATACAAAGCAGTTGATGTAGTATAATTTGATGTATCTATTCCTAAAAATAAACTCATTCTTTTTTCTCCGAATAATCACGGACAAATGATCCCAGAATACCATTTACAAATTTGCTCTCATCAATAGTATACTTTTTTGCCAGTTCTACAGCCTCATTAATTGAAACACTCTGCGGAACACCGGCAACATATTTTATTTCATATATTGCAAGACGAAGAATTGCAAGAGAAGGCTTTGAAATTCTCGAAATTGACCATCCTTGTTTAAGATATTTTTTAATTTCATCGTCAATTTCATCTTTTTTATCCTCTATCCCCCCGACAACAGACTGAGCATATCCGCAAATGCCACCCTCGTACATCTCAGAATTATCCTCAATCGTTGCTTCAAGCGGTTCATCATCAAATGACTTAGAAAACAAAAGCATGAATGCCTGTTCCCTTGCCTCACTTCGTGTAAGATTAATCTGACTCTCATTTAGTTCATTACTCATAATTATACCAACTTTACATTGAATTTACAGTGTAATTATAACACAGAGCAGATTAAATGTAAATAAAATTAATTTAATGCCGAAGCTTGTTTTAATTGTATATAAAATACTATTCTTTATGCACCTACAATTGATATATCTTCAAAATCAACTTCATAGTGTGAAGTGACAGCGTCGTCAATTACAAGAACCGATGTATCATTCAGTTCGGCGTCGGGCACTATCACTGTTACACCCTCATCACTTATGTAACACAGGCACTCCGTAAAACCTTTGGCTTTTATTATACTTTCAATACTGTCCTGAATAGTAAATACTTTAAGCATTTCTTCAACATTTTTCTGTGCATCGCTTTTGTCCTCTTCGCTTGTATTTTCAAGACTGAAAATTTCATTGGCTTCATCAATTATCTTATCCTGAGTACTTTGGCGTTTTGTACGCTCTGTTGCAAAATAATTTTTACTTTCTTTTGACAAAGCTGCTGTTTGCACTGCCTCGTCATTTGAAGAGTCACCTACGGTTGCACTCACATAGGAAGCTGCTCCCAGCTCTTTTGAAGCTGTTGACGGTTTGCTTCCGGAAAGCTGCCAGTTTATGTATACTGCTGTACCAAGTGCAAGAACAAGTGCAGCTAAAACAACATATTTTTTTTGAAATTTCATAATACTCCCGACCTTTATTCTGATAATTTTGTAATACATACTTTAGCCGTTGATATGTCAAGTGCCTTTGTCACGGCATCGGTAATCCGCTCGACTACAATCGGATCGTCACCACCCTCACATACAACAAGAACGCCTCTGATCAGAGGTTCTATTTCCTTTGTTTTCGTTGTGCCGCCTTCAAGATAAACATACTCAACAGAGTTTTCCATTGTAAGCAGCACTTTAGTTTTTCCTGCGCCTTCAATTTGTGAAATTACAGACTGGAGATCGCTTTCTATCTTTGTACTATATGTAGTTACTGAAAATTCCTCTTCCTCCTTTTTTCCTGATAATGAACCGAAGTCAATATAGGATGACAGAAAAATAAGCGCTATTCCGACAATCCCTGCAATTATTATAAAATTGCGTATTTTATCGTTATCAAAAAACTTTTTAACACTTTTAATACTGTTTTTATCTTCCATAATTTACTCCGTCATAATACTTGGCGTTACACCGAAATTATTAAATGTTATATTTGATATTGTATCGGTGCAATCAAGATAATCGTTATTTATATATATGCTTATTGATGAAATAATTATGCTGTTTTTATCGCTCTGGGACAAAATTATTTCACATCTGTTTATTATAATATTATTTTGCTCAAGCAAATCACTCAATGACTGCTGAAGGTTTGCTTTTGTCTGGTTAAGCACCGCTTTACTGTATGCTTCATCATCTGTTGAGGTAATATTCTGTGCTGTTTCATATTGCGATAAATTGATGTTAACAGACTGAATTGCATTCCTGACAGGAATTATCATACAGCATACAATGAATGCACCCAGTATAAGATTTAATATCTTCTTTGTGCTGCCGTCTGTAACAAAAGCGGAAACCAGCGAACATATAAGCGCTGACGCACAAATAACAGATACAACTGCATACAACTCTTTCAACTTCCGCCACCGCCCATCAGCAAAACTATTGCCGTCGAAATTATAAAAACAGACATAATACAAAGCAAAACTGCCAGCAATGTTGAAAAAACACCTGTAATGCTTTCAAGCAGTTTTTGCACCTGATTAAGACTTAGCACTTCAGCTGTTGACTTCCCAATCCAGAGCGTCAGTATCCACATAAGACTTTGCAAAATAACGGGAAGAAATACAACTGCAATTGAAATAATTACAAATATTCCAACTCCCGATTTTAAAAGTCCTACACTTCCCTGAACAGTTTTGTATGCATCGGATAATGCTGAACCTACAATGGGAATAAATGAATTTAGTGTGAAACGAACTGCTCTTGCAGATACATTATCAAGAGAAGTTGTTATCATCTGACGAAAGGTTAGCACTGCCGTAAATACAGTCATTGCAAACCCTAAAATCCATTTTATTACCTTTGAAAAAATACTTATAAATCCGTTAAGATTTATATCCGGCGAAACCGAAGAGGTAATACTCAAGCCAAGAAACATATTCAGAAGCGGTACGATTACTTTTGAAGAAAGCTGTCCCACTCCCTCGCCGGCCGCTATCATCATTGAATAGTATGATGCTCCGCTTATCGGATGACCGGAAGATGCCATTATAACAACCATTACAGGTATAAAAGCCATCATAATATTTGAAGAAACCGTAATAACCGTGCCTGTCATATTTATTACCGATATTGCAGGCATTGCGACTGCACCGGTTATACAAAGAGTTGATGTAATATTTAACGCAGCAGATATGTCCGAATTTAATGACCCTTTGTAAGCACTCAGCATTGAGCATAACAGCAAAAGTGCCGTCGTATTAATCAGCCCTTTTAGCGGTGAAGAAATGTTACCGATAGCAAGAGAAGCAATTTCATTTATAATCGCATCAAAAGAAAGGTTGCTCATATTGTCGGCGTCAGCACTGTCTATACCCATATTTTCAAGACTCTGCTTAACTTCATCAGATAAAGAATCATAAATACCCGACAAATCAAAAATCATATTACTGTCATCCTCAGCGCTTACGGTTAACGTTGAAAACGCAACAAGAATAAATACGGTAATTACTACAGAAAATAACTTTTTCACTTCTTCACCCCTGTATTCCCATAAGCGACAAAACTGTACTTAATATGTCACTGTATAAAGGCAAGGCTGTTATTGTTACCATTATTTTTCCTGCAAGAGAAACATTGCCCGCCAGCGATTGGCTTCCTGCATCCTTGCAGGTATTAACTGAAAATTCAGTAATAAGGCATATTCCTATTACTTTAAGTAATATAACAATATAATTTACACTTATATCTGCCGCCGAAACAATTGAATTTATTGTGCTTATTATCGAAGATACCTGTGAAAAAATCCAAAGTAAAATTATTACGGAACATGAAATTGCCAGCATGAGCGCAATCTCACCGTTTTTTGGCCGTAAAGTCGCAATAATTATTACAGTTACAACGGCAAGTACACAAATTGAAAATACATTCATTTTTAAAATCCAAATAATTGTTTAATTGTAGCGAACAACGAACTTATCTGAGTTATAATAAGTGTCAAAACCACTATAAGTCCTGCAAGAGAAGTAAGCATTGCCTGCTCTTCACGTCCGCTTCTTATAAGCAGCTGTGTAAGTACTGCAACTATTATTCCTACAGCCGCAATTTTGAAAATAAGCTCAACATCCATTTTTACCTCTTATATCATCATAAGGGCTGCTGCTGTTCCTGCAAAAAAGCCCATAGTTTTGTATAGCTTTGATTTTTGTGTAATCGCATCTTCTGCAGACGAAAGCTGCTTTGCAAATGTAATTTTATACAGTTCAAGGTGTTTCAGCTGACCTTCAATATCAGTTTTTCCAAGCTGTGAACCAAATTCATACAACAGCTGTCTGTCCGATTTTGTAAGCGAAATTGCTTTTGGTATATTATCTATCTTGTTTTTCCATGCTGTGTCAAATGAATCCAAGTCATTTTCATTTAATAATAAAAAACTTAGATTATCGTCACCAGTGCAGGAATTTACAAGAGTAAAGATATCTGCTGAGCTGTATCGTATGCTTGTTGCAAGTGAGGATATAAATGTAACAAACGCCTTTAAAAAATCTCTTCGCCTATGTAAGTTATGCGAAAGCTTACATCCAATTGCAAATGATGCAGCAACAACAAGGACAGAACCAAATATTTTAAGTACCAAAAATATCACCAACTTCTGAAATCTTTACTACTTCGCCGGGTTTATGTTTATTAGAAAGAAATACTGCTGTTGAAAAAGCCCCCGTGTACGCAAGCCGTTTAATATTACTTTTACTTTTAAGTTCTTTTTCAGATGAAGCATGAACTGAGGTTATAACTCTTACACCGCAGTTTACTGAATGTTCAACTGCTGCAATATCATCATCTGAGCCTATCTCATCACAAATAATTATATCAGGTGCCATGCTGCGTATGGCCTGAAGCATCGCTTCACTTTTTATGTATGAATCATACACATCACACATACCGATATCATTCTGGAATTTTCCTGCCGAAGTTCCGGCAAACTCCCCTCTCTCATCTATCAGCGCAACATTCTTATTATTCTCAGTTGAAAGCAGCCTTGCCATGTCTCTTAATATTGTTGTTTTACCGCTGCAAGGCGCACCGCACACAAGAATTCCTCCTTGTAATTTCATTAGACTGGCAACAAGACTTTTGGCACAATCTTTATGCTCTCTTGCAATTCGCACATTTATTGAAGAAATATCACGGATATTAGTTATTTTATCGTTATTTATAACAGCTGTACCGCATATTCCTGCCCTGTGCCCTCCCTGCATAGTAATAAAACCATTTACAATTTCATTTTGTCTTGTATACACAGAGTAATTACAGATATTATGAAAGGTATCTGCAATATCAGATTTAGTCACTGTAAGCATACAGTCTGAAATAGGCGTACTCACAAGACCTCCGCTTTTGGTTACAAAGTATGTAACATCAGGACATACTACGCAAACAGAACGATTCAGGCGCAGGCGAATTTCCTGAGCAGCCGAGCCAAGCTTTGGTGCAAGAGGTATAAGCCGCCTGCTGATACTCGGGCACAAGCATCCGGCTGCCTGAATAAAACGTCCTTCATTGTTTAAACCTGTCATTTATAATTCCTCCTAAAGTTTGTACACTTAATACTATGTAGACAGGTATAAAAATATGACCTCAACAAACGTTGAGGTCATATTCATGTAATTTTTAATTGTATCATTCATGAATTTTATCAAGAATTATTGATATCTCTTCTTTTGTAAAGTTCCCTTCCAGCATTGCTTTGCCATCTGTTATAGGTGAATTAATAATCGGAGAAGATATTATTTCACCATCAATTACAATATTAAGAACTTCATCTATATGTTCGCTTGTAACTTTGGCAAATTTTTCAGCACCGGCATCAGTAAAATTAAACATAATTACAAAATCACCTGTATTGGAGGAAATGCCTGTATATACAGGTTCAACAGAATAAATATCATCAATTGTAATACAGGTTTTTCAGCTTTCATCCTGCATTTCAAAACTGCCTTTGAGATTTGTGCGAGGGGTATCGTCAAAATCATCTTCGGTCATCTGTTCAGTTGCCGCAGCTGTTGTAATTTCTGTGTCGCTGCTCTGCTGTAAATCCCCCGAGCAAGCAGAAAACATAATTATTAACATTGCGCTGAATATAGCAAAAAACAGTGTTTTTATTACTGTTCTCCCTCAATCATTGATTTTAATTTATCCTCAGAAATAACAGTTATTCCCAGTTTATTAGCCTTTTCCAGCTTGCTGCCTGCATCCTCTCCCGCTAGAACAAATGATGTCTTTTTAGAGACAGATGAACTTGTTTTCCCTCCATGCTGCTCAATTATTTTTGAAGCCTCACTGCGGGTCATAGTAGGGAGTGTGCCCGTAAGGACAAAGGTTTTGCCTGAAAAAATTCCAGCACCTTTTTTTTGCTCAGACGGTTTCATTTTTATCCCGAGAGATTTAAAATCTTCTATAAGATTTTTAGTGCTGTTAAGCTTAAAATATGCTTCAATACTTACTGCCATTATAGAGCCAAAACCATTAATAGCTTCAAAATCAGAAGCTTTTGCATTCATAATATCATCGATTGTCAAAAAGTTTTCGCAGATAATTTTTGCCGCCTTTAAACCAATATTACGTATACCAAGTGCAAATATAAGACGGTAAAGCTCATTATCTTTCGATTTTTCTATTGACAAAATAAGATTTTGTGCCGACTTTTCAGCCTTGCGGTCAAGAGCTGAAATATCTTCAGCCTTAAGCCGGTATAAATCAGCAGGTGATTTGACAAGACCCTCATTAACTAATTGTTTAAGCACAGCCGGACCCAAACCGTCAATATCCATTGCATCGCGGCTTACAAAATGTATTAAATGGCGCATAAGCTGAGCAGGGCAATCAGTATTTGTACATCGGATTGCCGCTTCGCTTTCATCATGAGAAACAGGACTTCCGCATGACGGACATAATTTTGGAAACTCGAACGGCACGGAATTTTCGCCATGTTTTTCAACAGAAAGCACTTCCGGGATAATCTCGCCAGCCTTGCGGATTACAACCGTATCTCCAACACATATACCCTTTTCTTCTATAAAATCCTTATTATGAAGCGTTGCACGGCTTACTGTTGTACCGGCAAGCAATACCGGCTCAAAATTACCTACAGGAGTTAATACCCCTGTTCTTCCTACATTTATTTCTATATCAAGAAGCTTTGTAGTTTTCTCCTCGGGAGGATACTTATATGCCTCTGCCCATCTTGGATATTTTGCAGTACTTCCCAAAAGATCACGGCTTTGAAAATTGTCAACCTTTACAACGGCACCGTCAATTGCATAATCAAACTCGCCGCGCATACGCCCTATTCTCTCTATTTCAATAATAACGTCTTCAATATTGTCATAAACGTTATAAAATGCAGTAGGAAAACCAAGCTCTGAAAGATATTTAAGACTTTGCATGTGACTGGTCAGCGTTATACCGCGAACCTGCTGAATGTTAAAAATAAATATATCCAGATTTCTCTCTGATGTAATTTTAGAATTTTTCTGACGAAGTGACCCAGCAGCAGCATTCCTCGGATTTTTAAATGTCTTTTCTTCACTTTCCTCCTGACGTTGGGTAAGTGCCTCAAAAGAAGTAAAAGACATATAAACCTCCCCCCGTACCTCAAGATATTCAGGAGCGTTTGCTATACGCTTTGGAAGACTTTTAATTGTCATAAGGTTCTCTGTAACATCCTCGCCGACTGCACCGTCGCCGCGGGTTGAACCCCGTACAAAGACTCCGTTTTCATATTCGCATGAAACCGAAAGTCCGTCAAACTTAGGCTCTACTGCATATTTTACTTCAGGAACTGTTTCATGCACTCTCGCGTCAAATTCACGAAGCTCATCATGAGAAAAACTGTCATGCAGACTTTCCATTACAACTGCGTGAGTAACAGGCGAAAATTTCTCCCCTGCATTTCCTCCAACCTTATTTGTCGGTGACAATGGTGATTTCAGGGATGGAAATTCTTCTTCAAGCATTTCAAGTTCCCGAAGCATTTTGTCATATTCAAAATCAGAAATTTCAGGTTCATCTCTATTGTAATAAAGATTATTATGATATTCCAATTGCTTCGATAATTCTTTTATACGTATTTCAGCCGAAATAAGATCCATTTGCCGTCTTCCTTTACTTATTCACTTGTGATGTACCTTTTTCGCGAAGATATGTAGACTCCAGATCAGCCAGATGAAGTTTAACAGCAAGCGGATATCGATCATAGGCTTGGCTTATTGTATTGCTGTTTTTGTCACCAAATTCGCCCATATGCCAACGAATCGCCATCGCCTCATCAATTTTTAAATGCATTTTTCTCTCAATTAAAAATACTGACTTCTCTCCGTGTCCGTAAGGAAACTGATCATCTATAGCATAATAAGGAACCTTTTCCCACTGTCCAGTCTGTTCGTTTTTAACATTACGGCTTGACACCTTATAAAACTGGGCTTTGCATAAATCGTGCAGCAAACCGCATATTGCAAAGCTTTCAATATTATCTGTTTCTTCATCAAAGTGCTTTTCCATCATTGTGTTAAATACACTTACCGAATGCATAACAAGTCCGCTTTCACAGGCACAATGGAACTTTGAACTTGCAGGGGCTGTAAAAAAGTCAGTACGTTTCAGCCATTCAAGCAGTTCATCCGCACCTTGCCGCGTTATATTCTCATTATAAATTGCTATAAATTCTTCTTGCGGGGTCATAAAATCCTCCTCTTATAAAAAGCAACATGGCGTTGCAGCTATTCCAAGCAGACAATTTGATACTACCCGGACTTAATTGCCCAACCATTTTTGACAATTTCCTATAAAGAAAATAAGGGCACCCGATAAAGGATGCCCAATTTAAATTCAAATTATTCAGCTGCTTCTTCAGTATCAGCAGAATCCTCATCAGCTTCTACTGCGGGAGCCTGCTCATCTTCAGAAAGAAGCGCACGCATTGAAAGGCTTACACGCTTCTTGTCAAAGTCAATAGAAGTTATCTTAGCTTCAACAGTTTCGCCTACTGTAAGAACATCTGCGGGTTTTTCAATTCTCTTGTTGGCAATCTGAGAAATATGAATCAGACCGTCAATACCGGGGATAATGTTGGCAAATGCACCGAAAGTTGTAAGCCCTACAATTGTTGCATTCACAACAGTTCCTTCAGGATACTGATTTTTAAGAATCTCCCAAGGATTATCCTCTGCATTCTTAAAGCCAAGAGAAATCTTCTTTGTTTCTTCGTTGATTTCCTTTATGTAAACATCAACAGTATCGCCTACATTTACAACCTCGCTCGGATGCTTAATATGTGTCCAAGACAACTCAGAAATGTGAACCATACCAAACACGCCGCCAAGATCAACAAATGCGCCGTAGCTTGTAAGTGATTTAACAACACCTTTATAGCGTTTGCCGATTTCGCAGTTCTGCCAGAATTCCTCACGCTGGGCAGCTCTCTGCTCCTTTAAAACGCTGCGGATTGAACCAATAGCTCTTCTGCGTCTGCCGTTCTGAGAAACCTCAATAAGTCTGAAATCAGCTTCCTGACCTACTAAGTCATCAAGACTTTCATCACGGGTAGCTGTAGCCTGTGAAGCAGGAACAAATATTCTTGAACCATTATAAAGTACAATAACGCCGCCCTTAACAGCCTCTATAACCTTACCAGAAAGAATCTCCTGAGAATCTGCTTTCTCTTTGAGTTCTTCCCAACCCTTTTGAGCGTCTACTCTGCGCTTTGAAAGCATGATAGTGCCTTCCTGATCATTGGTCTTCATAATTAAAAGTTCGATTTCGTCGCCTACACTTACAACATCCTCAGGTCTTGCATTTGGATCATTTGAAAGTTCAGAAACAGGAATGAAACCTGTCTGCTTTCTGCCTACATCAACCTGAACTTCATTTGGCGCAATGCTCAGTACTGTGCCCATTACCCTCTCATTTGTATTTAAGTTTTTGAGGGACTCTTCAAGCAACTCCTCAAAAGATTGTTCAAAATTTGTTTCACCGGATTTAATTTCACTCATTGTATCCAGTACCTCCTTTATTATCCTTGCAGGCGTTGACGCACCCGCAGTTACGCCTATTTTGTCAGCATTATAAACCTTACTGTAATCAAGCTCTCTTGCTGTTTCAATCAGAACAGTATTCTTGCACTGCTTTTTGCAAATATCAAAAAGCTTCCCTGTATTGGAGCTGTGTCTGTCACCAATTACTATCATAAAATCAGAGTGCTCGGCAATTATAGCAGCTTCATTTTGTCTAACTTGCGTAGCATTACATATTGTATCAAATATTTTTGCATTTGTACATAGTTTTTTTATCTTTTTTATACATTTTTTCCATTCTTGCGTATCAAATGTTGTTTGAGCAACAATTAATATATCTTTATTGTTCTTATTTAGAAGAATAGGTAACAAATTGTCAATTTCCTGTTCATTATTGAATGTATAACAATCAGTATTGCAATGTCCCATAATTCCGCATACCTCAGGATGATTCTTGTTTCCTGCAATAATTACAATGTCGGAACCTGGTTTTGTGTTTGATACTATTTTGTGTATCTTTTTAACAAAGGGACATGTTGCATCCTTGTATTTTATTCCTCTTTTTTCAAGATTATCAATAACAGAACGTTCAACACCGTGAGATCGAATTACAAGCATTGAATCGTCCTTAATACCGGCAATATCATCGATAGCTTTACATCCGCGCTTTTCAAGTTCACGCACCATTTCCATATTGTGAATAATAGGACCAAGTGTGCAAACTTTATTGCCCTTTTCAAGCAGTTCATTAACAATATTTATAGCACGGTTTACTCCAAAACAAAAACCTGCTGAATCAGCCTTTTTTATATTCACTTAAATCGTGCTCCCTCATATTTCTGATTTCATCCATAATTCTGTTTGATGCATTTTTTAATTGTCCTCTGCCGCCGTCTACAGTAAGACCCAGTTCATCCGGAGTAAGTGGTCTGCCAAAATGTATTACCCGCTTTGCAAACAAATGCTTTGGATCGCCAATAACCGTAATGCAGGCAGGGATTACAGCAACCTGCATTTGCTGGGCAACAAGTGCACATCCGCTTCGCGGTCGCATTAAGTCACCTGTTTTTGTACGTCCGCCCTCAATAAAAATAGTCATTATCTCACCTTCTCGGATCAGATCCGAACCTGTTTTTATTGCCGCACCGTCACCTGCTCCCCGTTCTACAGGAAAAGCTCCTAATGCGCGAATTAACGCACCAAAGAATTTATTTTTAAATAGTTCTGCCTTAGCCATAAAAAATAATCTTCGTCTCTTTTGAGAAAGTCCTAACAAAACAGGATCGGAATATGAAAGGTGGTTGCTAGCAATAATAAATCCTCCCTTTTCAGGAAGAGGAAACTCATTAACTATTTTATATCTGTAACAAAGCTTAAATAAAGGTCTGCATACAGCTTTTCCAAAATAATATAATGCCTTTGACTGACCCATTATATCCTCTCCTTTATGACAGAGATAATCTTATTAACCGACTGTTCAAAGTCCAGTTCGGTTGTATCTACTGTTATGCATCCCTCAGCAGGTTTGAGCGGAGACACATCGCGGTGTGAATCATTATAATCACGCGTTATAACGTCGTTTAAAATATCCTCGTATTTTACATCCATTCCTTTATCACAAAGTTCTTTATAACGTCTTGAAGCTCTTGCATCAGGAGACGCAGTCAGAAAGATTTTTACATCGGCACCCGGTAATACAACAGTTCCGATATCACGTCCGTCCATAATTACATTATTTTTATACGCAATATCACGCTGTAAATCAAGCAAAAATTCTCTGACAGACGGTACTGCAGAAATTTTAGAAGCCATCATTGACGCCTCAGGTGTACGTATTAAACCTGACACATCTTCTCCGTTAAGCAAAACAATCTGTTCACCCTTATCATTGAATTTCAGCTCAACTGTAATATTCGCCAAAAGGCTGCTGACATCCTCCGATTCTGCAGGTTCAATATCGGATCTGCTTGCAGCAAGTCCGATTGCACGGTACAGTGCCCCTGTATCTACATAAATAAAATTAAGCTCCTTTGCGGCTCTGCGCGCTATTGTAGATTTTCCTGCACCAGCAGGACCATCCAAAGCAATTGCTAGTGACATTTGTTTCATCCTTTCTACAGTACTGACAAATCAGCAATTTATCTGATAGAGATTTTCAAAAATACTATCTCTGCATCTTTTTAAAAGTTCCGGTGATTGGTGCCCGCAGGTTAATAATGCACAATCAGCACCCAAAGTTTTAGCCATATTACTGTCGTATACCGTATCACCAATAAATAATATCTTAGACTTACTTAAGTTATAATTTTCAATATATCTCTTTGCACGGCAGACTTTATCGCCCGAAAGCATATCATCCGCTCCTAAAATTTTGTCAAAATATTCACATATCATAAATCTATTCATATATTGTTCAATTACACCGGTTGCTGAAGATGATAAAATAACTTGTCTGCTTCCTTGCTCTTTAAATTCCTGCAGCTTGTCCAACACACCTTCATGCAGAGATAAATCTTCTGAATACAAATTATAATAATGACCAAAATCATTTGCGAGAATTTCAAAAGGGTGTACATTTAAATCAAATATCTTTTTATAAAGGTTTATTACAGATGTATCTATATTTTTTCGGTATATCTCAGCTGTTATTTTATCATACCCATATTTTTCCAGAACAGAATTTAGAGATTTGACTGCTATATCCAGGTCATCTACAATAGTACCGTTCCAATCCCAAAACACAATTTCATATTTCATCGTTTTTCCCCAATAGACTAACTAAAATTAAGAAATCAACCTATAAATAAGAAGCATTTTCACCGGCGAGTCTGCCCGTACTCCATGCAATCTGAAGATTAAAACCGCCTGTATACGCATCACAGTCTATTACTTCCCCTGCAAAATAGAGACCACATACCAACTTGCTTTCCATAGTCTTTGGATTTATTTCCGAAGTTTTCACTCCGCCTGAGGTAATAATTGCTTCCTCAATTGGTCTGAAACCGCTTATGTCAATTGTAAATTCCTTTAAAATTTCACATAGCCTTCTGCGCTCTTCCCTTGATATTACATTGCATTTTTTATCAAAGGGCACATTCCAAAGCTTTAAAACCGGAATAATTATTTTTCGCGGAAGAAGTTTTGAAAATGAATTTGAAATATCCTTATTTGCATTTTCTTTAAATATTTTTTGCAGTCTTTTATCAAGCTGTTCATAACTTAATGCCGGTTTTAAGTCTAATACTGCACAGTACTTGTCCTTTTTTATATCTCGGATATGAGAGCTTGCAGACAGAATTAAAGGACCGCTCATTCCAAAATGGGTAAAAAGCATTTCTCCAAAATCACTGAAAACAGTTTTTCGACTGTTTATATCAATTATCTTAAGAGCAACATTTTTAAGTGCAAGTCCCTGCATGTCTCTGCAACAGGGATTTTCGCTTGCAAGCGGTACAAGCGAGGGTTTCAAATCTGTTACAGTATGTCCCGCCTGTTTCGCAAAAGTATAACCGTCTCCTGTTGATCCCGTCAGCGGATAGCTTTTGCCTCCGCAGCAGATTATTACACTATCAGCATAAAAAGTATTACCTAAACATTTCACACCAATTGCAGCACTATCTTCTATAATTAACTCAATCGCAGTATCCTCAATAATGTTACAACCGTTATTTACTGCAAAATTATACATAGTATCAACCACATCAACAGCTCTGTCAGAAACAGGAAAAACACGGTTGCCCCGTTCTGTCTTAGTTTTAAGTCCATGTGTCTCAAAAAAATCAATAACATCACATGGTGTAAAATTATTTATTGCTGAATATAAAAATCTGCCGTTGACGGGAACATTATTTATAAAAGTCTGCACATCACAATTGTTGGCAAGGTTGCATCTGCCCTTGCCTGTAATCATTATTTTTCGTCCGACGCGCTTGTTCTTCTCTATTATTGTTACAGAAGCACCGAGCATTGCAGCGGTTCCCCCGGCCATAAGCCCTGCAGCTCCGGCTCCAATTACCAATATCTTTTTATTTACCATCTTTTTTCAGATTCCCTTTTGACTCACCATCATGATTTGCATAAACTCCTTCTCGGTTCCACACAAGTTCAAGCTGACGAAAAGTGTCGGAAACCTCGTCTTTTTTCTTGAGAACCGTTGCAACAATGAGAGCATTAATAAGGCTTAACGGCGCTACAAGCGAATCAACTATTGAAGCCATATCACTGCGTGCAATTAATATTGAATCGGCACTTTCAACAAGAGGAGAAGCCATACTGTCAGTTATTGCAATTGCATGGGCACCTCTTGAACGGGCAAAATCCATAGCCTCAACAGCCATTGAGCTGTATCGCGGGAAAGAAATACCTATCATTACATCCTTATCAGTAATTCTGAAAATATGTTCATAGGTTCCTGTATGGCTTCCGCTTGTTATTACACGCACATTGCCAAAAACAAGTTCAAAATAATAACCTAAAAAATTAGCAATCGCTGCTGTTGAACGTACACCGAAGATATAAATGCGTTCGGCACTGCATATAGCTTCAACTGCATGATTAAAGTCTTCATGTGAAGTCTCATCAATTGTTCTACGAATTTTTTCTATATCCTGATTAAGCACACTGTCAAGTACATTGTCATTTCCGATACGGGTTGATGTTACTTCTATACGCTGCACGGAAGTCAGCTTATTTCGTATCATCTCCTGCATTGCTTTCTGAAGCTTCGGATATCCGTCATAGCCAAGCTCAGTTGCAAATCTTACTACTGTGCTCTCTGAAACTCCAACGGTTTCTCCAAGCTTTGAGGCCGTCATAAATGCGGCCTTGTCATAATGTTCTTCTATATATAATGCAATTCTTTTTTGTCCTTTTGAAAAAGAATTCATCATTAAATCAATTCTTGTTAATAAATGAGTAATCATTGTTATTATACCCCTGCTTGAAATACAATTTTATCTAATTTATTTTATCACAACCACTTATATAATTCAATAACAGAAGAGCTAAAATTTTTTATAAGGTTTGCAGATGTATGTCGCTTTATGTTGCAAAAGATATTTACTTATGCTAAACTAAAGTATGTCCCAATATCATACGATATAAATTTAAAGCAATCATTGATATGGAGTTGAGAGTTATGATTTCAATTATAGACTACGGTGCAGGCAATATTCAAAGCGTTTACAAAGCTATGAATTTTATTGGATGTGACTGTGTCATCACAAGAGATAAAAATATTATTATGAACTCAGACGGCGCTATTTTACCCGGAGTAGGTTCTTTTGGCGATACAATGGATACAATGACATCATACGGTATAAATAATACTGTAACAGATTATATAAATAGCGGAAAACCTTTTTTGGGAATATGTCTCGGATTGCAGCTTTTATTTCCAAAAAGTGAAGAAAGTCCAAATGCCAGCGGTTTGTCTGTATTTGACGGAACAATAACAAAAATACCATCCGGTCAAGGATATAAGATTCCTCATATAGGCTGGAACAGCATTGAAATAAAAAAAGGAAGCCGAATTTTTAAGGACATAGAAAACAATTCATATGTTTACTTTGTACACTCTTACTATTTAAATGCAGCTGATAAAGATATTGTTGCAGCACAAACTCAGTATGGCGTGACTATTGATGCTGCCATTGAGAAAAATAATGTATTTGCAACACAGTTTCATCCTGAAAAAAGCGGTGAAACAGGACTTAAAATACTTCGCAATTTCGCTGATATTGTTAAAGGCGGGGAGGATTAAAATATGTATGCAAAAAGAATAATACCCTGCCTTGATGTAAAAAACGGCAGAGTGGTTAAAGGCATGAGCTTTGTTAATCTTGTAGATGCAGGAGACCCTGTTGAATGTGCAAAACAGTATGATAAACAGGGTGCTGATGAACTCGTATTTCTTGATATAACAGCATCGAGCGATTCGCGAAACATCACACTAGATATGGTAGAAAAGGTCGCTGATTCAATATTTATACCATTTACGGTAGGCGGCGGAATAAGAAGTGTTGATGATTTTAACGCATTATTAAGAGCCGGAGCAGACAAGGTGTCCGTTAATTCAGCAGCCGTTCTCCGACCTGAACTTATCAGTGAAGCTGCTTATAAATTCGGCAGCCAGTGTGTTGTTGCGGCAATAGATGCAAAGCGCAATAAGAGCGGCTGGGAAGTTTATGTTAACGGCGGACGAAAACCTGTAGGTCTTGACGCTGTAGAATGGGCTGTTAAGTGTGAAAAACTCGGTGCAGGCGAAATATTGCTGACAAGCATGGATGAGGACGGACAAAAAAACGGATATGATATTGAACTTACAAAAGCAGTATCTGAGAAGGTTAATATACCTGTTATTGCCAGCGGCGGTGCAGGAGCACTCGAACACTTTTATGACGCCTTTACTTTAGGCAAGGCAGACGCAGTGCTTGCCGCATCACTGTTTCACTTCGGTGAGATTCCGATTCCTCAGCTAAAAAATTATTTAAATAATCTTAATATTTCCGTACGGATTTAATAATATTTCCCCCACTATTAATAATCATATTATAAAATGCAAAAATAACCGATTCTGTAAAAAGAATCGGTTATTTTAATGGGTTCAATAGAATTTTAATTTTCTTTTTTATAGAACGGTTCAACACCTTTTACTGCATTTCTTCCGAATTCGAGAGAATAAGGCATCATTGATAACTGAATTTCATCATCAAGAAAGGGCTTTGACACTGAACTTATAGCATCAAATGTGCTTTCCATATCTCCGTAAAAATCAACCACAATGAGATAGCTCTTTTGGTTATTCTGCTCCATCATTCTGAGATAAGCAGCATTGACCGTTTCCTCAGTACTGAAATGATTAATTAGCGCTGCCATTAAATCAATCGGGTATTCCTTAGGTTCACCAAGCTGTACCTTTGTTCCCGGAGCAATCTGCTGATTCTTCATTTTTGCAAAATCTCTCTGCTGTTTGAAAGTATGCACCATTTGCTTAGGAAATGTTACACTCTTGCCAAACGGATTAATAACAAATCCAAGCACTCCTGCTTTGGGATCCATCACCATTTGTGCAATACTGTCAAAGTCTGTAACCACCTTATTTGCCGTCTTGGTATCATTCCACTTGTACAACTCATCAATATCTGTAAATATTCCAAAAAACTTTTCTTTATTATTATTCTCCAAAAGTCTGAACTGTACCTGCGTAGCCTGCTGCATTACTGTCTGTCCGTTCTGAGTTCTTGCCTCAGTTGTTGGAGTTACTTTTGCAGGCAAAATAAATTTTGCATTCATAACCGCATTAACCATTGCATTTATGTTTTCCGGGGTACCATCCTGCTGCATCTTTTCGATTGCCGAAATAAGCTCCGGGTTTTTAATTTGCTCAGCAGGCACCTTGCTGCCTTCCATTTTTACTCCGTTTAATTCACTCATTTATAAATCCTCCGTTTAATTATTCTACTTTATAAGTTTTATCAGGAAAGACTTCCAGTCCTTGCCCATCAGGATATTGAACACTGTCAGACGCATCTCCGTCATTAAATATAATATAAGGTGTCTTCCAAGACATATCAAATGTATAACTATATCTGCCGTCGGCCTCTTTTATCATTTCTTCACCGGGCCACATATCATTTTCATTATCATCTTCATTGTAAACATATGCATAAAGCTCATCTGACCAGTCATCCGTATCTGGCTTTTCAAAGTAAACCTTTGTTCCCTTTTCGATTTTATACAGGTTTTTATGCGTAAACTCAACTCTTTCATAAGTCTTTACGCCCTGTGCGTTTTCTGCTCTGAGCACAACTGAGGTTACAGGATTATCACTGCTTGCCTTAATTGTTATTTTGTCACCGTCTTTAAACGGTACCGCCTTAGCTTCATCACCTGAATAAATTTCATATGTTGCATTATCTGTATTTGAGCAGGTAAGCGTCACCTCTATAGAATCTTCACCATAAACAAACTCTGTTTTATCTGAAACACCTACCTTTGCCATATCAGCATACTTAGTGTAACCTTCATTATATAAAACAACAACTGAATTTTCAGGAACATTAGTATTACAAGTTATTTTTCCGTTTTTAACAATATACTCAGTTTTATTGTCAACACGGTCAATATATGTGCCGTCAGCTAAATTTGTCTCAAAGTCAACCTTTAATTCATCAGCCGTATTAACAATAACCATACCCTTGCTACCTCTCTCAATTGCAAGTGCGGTAGAATCAAGGTTTGGATTCACAAGGTTCTCATCCTCTCCGATCATTGCAGTACGGAAAAAATTAACAGCAGAAACCTTTCTGTCCTTATACATATCGTCTCCCTGCGTACCTATTCGGTTCATACCCCACTCATTGTCCATGTCAGCATTATATGGTCTGTCAAAAAACAGCGGAGTTCCATCCTTGCGGGCCGTTATTATAGCCCATCCGAGAAGTATCTGATCATTAGTAAGCTGATACCATGTACCGTCGTTAATATAATTATCATGCGATTCAACCCATGTAACCATATTAAGTTCCGCATTACCCAGCCAATAATCGGAAATTACCGATGTATCAATGTTGCTGTTCATAATGCCCGAACGGATTTTGCTGCCGTATGTACTTGATGTAGTTCGTCCAATTGTTTTTATATATTCATCAATTCTGTCATTATTGCCTTGTAGAACCTCGCCGTAAATAAAAAGATTTTCAGCGTTATCTACCTTTTTTGTGGCAAGTTCCCAAAAGTTATTTTCAAATCCGTCAGATTCTTTTGGATCATCGGGAAGTCCTATATGCTTTGCCGTATCGTGTCGAAATCCGTCAGCACCGCAAGCAATACAATCATTAAGATATTCTAAAAAATATTTTTGAAACGATGGACGCTCTGTATTAATATCCGGCAAACCTCCCATCTTATGAGTTGTACACTGAAGCCTGTCTCCATAATCAGAAAGATCCTTCATTCCGTTTTTATGATAAAGCAGTTCAAGGCTTCCTCCGCCTGCTTCGATTAAATCTTTGCTTACGGAATCTGTATCTGGGGTTGTATGGTTGGCAATTACATCTACTAAAACCTTTATTCCGTATTTGTCAGCTTCATCACACATGGCTTTAAACTCATCACGGGAACCGAGCTGATAGTTTCCTATTTTAAAATCTGTCGGCTGATAATGATAGTACCATTTTCCTGCGCCAAAAAGTTCCATGCCCCCGTCTTCACCCTCAAGGCATTCATTTATCGGAGAAGTCTGTACAGCAGTAAAACCTGCCGCTGCGATATCAGCCATAGATTCCTTAATTGTATTAAAATCCCAGCAAAATGCCTGGAGAATTGCACCATCCTTCACATTTTCGGCAGTCTTAAATTCCACTGATTCAACATTTTGCGAACAACCGGAAATAGCTATTGCTGCAGATGAAATAACAGCAGCTGAAAGAAGTCCTGCCAATACTCTTTTAAACATTTATACACCATCTTTCTTAATTAATTAACACAAATGTTTATTAAAATAGATTATAACATAAATGTGTAATATTTAAAATAGTTTTTTGGCATTTTTATACATATTATTTTTACAGATTATTATACCATTTAATCTTTTATTGCAAATCCTTCACCACGAATCGTCCCTGCAGTTGTAACAATGATAAATGCATGAGGATCAATTTTTTTTACATTTGTGGTAACTTTATAAACTTCCTGAGGACGGACTGCACACATAATAATACACTTATTGGTTCCGCTGTATGCACCCTTGCCGTCGAGCAAAGTAACACCTCTGCGCAAATCTTTCATTATGCTGTCACTTACCTTGCTGTAATAATCGGTTATTACAAACATAAGCTTGCCGTTTCCTCTTGAAGTACCGTAGGATACAGCATCAATAATCTTAATGCTTACAAAGATTGCCAAAAGCGCATATAAAACGCTTTCTATGCTGTTATAAACAAAGAAAACCATAACAAGAACGATAACATCCGCTGCCAGAATAATATTACCTGTTGAAATAAAAGGAAAATGCTTGTGTATATTAAGCGCAATTATATCAGTTCCTCCTGTTGAACCACCGCGGTAAAAGATTAATCCTAATCCAAGTCCGTTCAGTACACCGCCAAATCCAGCAGCTAGGATTGTATCTCCCGTATATACAGGCAACACAGGAGTCAGCACATCTATTGCAATCGAGACAAAAGCAGTACCTACAATGGTTTTTGTCAAAAAAGTAAAGCCATTCTCAACAGCGCCCCACACAAACAACGGTATATTAAGCAAAAAAATCATTGTACCAATTGGCAGTGCAAAAAGATAATTAAGCATTGTTGCCACACCCGTCATACCGCCTGGAGCAATGTTATTAGGAGAGGTAAAAATAACAACCGACATTGCATAAAGCACTGCACCAAAAGCAATTACAATATAATCTGCCGCTGAAGCACGCACCTGAGTCAATGTCGGTTTTTTCAATGATATTTTATTCATTCTGTCACTCTCCAAAATAAAGGAGCATTACTGAAAACTCCTTATTTTAGTATGTATGAACTGCTTTCAGATATACTTAAAATCATGTCAAAAATATCATAAATTCTTTGTTTGTCATTATTTAAATACAGATAGCCAAAGAGGGCTTCAAGCCCTGTTGCACTGTGATAATCAGAAACTGAACCGTTTTTTGGAGTGCACTTTGGAGCTGCGTTCCGTCCCCTCTTATAAATTGAAAGTTCCTTATCATTTAAGCTAGGTAAAACTGCCTTGGCAAATACGGCCTGACTTTTACAGTTTACAAATGAAACCTTCAGCTTATTAAGTTCACCTACACTGCGGTTCGCCTGCCGCACAAGATATTCACGAACAAGTAAATCATATACTCCGTCTCCTACAAAAGCAAGTGTAAGCGGAGAAATTTCGTCAGCTTTACTGTGAGAAAAGGCAATATTTTCCATATATACACTCCAAATATTTTTTAAAACAATTAATCCATAAAATCAAATTCGATGTCATAAATTGACACTGTATCACCATCACTGCAGCCTTTTTTACGCAGAGCGTCTATAACACCGCCGTTGATAAGCACCTTCTGAAAATAGTTAAGACTTTCGTAATCATCAAAATTAATGCCCCTCATTACCTGCAACAGCCAATCGGCCTCCACTGTATAAATTCCGTTGATGTTTTTGATTGTAACCGTGTGGTCGTCAAAATCGTCAACAGTCATAATCTGGGCAGCCTCAGCCTCATATCGAGCAATCGGCGGAAGAGAAGACAGCATCTCCTGTATTTTCTTAAGCAATGGATCGACATCATAACGTATTGCCGCCATAATCGGGAAAAAGTCATAACCCAAATTTTCCACAAAACTTTTGAAATCAGCAATCTGATCATCTGTTGCCATATCACATTTATTGCCTGCAACAATCATAGGACGCTGAGCAAGCTCGGGGTTAAACTTTTCAAGTTCCCTGTTAATTGTTTTAAAATCTTCTTTAGGATCTCTTCCCTCACATCCAGAAACATCAACGATGTGAACAAGCATACGACAGCGTTCTACATGGCGCAAGAATTGATGTCCAAGACCTGTACCCTGCCATGCACCCTCAATAAGTCCCGGAATATCCGCCATTACAAAAGACGAACCTTCTCCCATTGACACAACACCTAGCACAGGAGTAATAGTTGTAAAATGATAGTTTGCAATCTCAGGTTTTGCCTGAGACACAACCGATACAAGCGTGCTTTTTCCTACATTAGGAAAACCGACAAGACCGACATCGGCAAGCAGCTTCAGTTCAAGAACAACGTCATACTCCTCACCGGGCAGACCCGGCTTGGCAAACCTGGGCACCTGACGGACAGGGGTTGCAAAATGAGGATTTCCCCAGCCTCCTTTGCCGCCCTTTGCAACAATATACGGTTCATTTGAAGATATATCAGCCAAAATTCTGCCTGTACCTTCTTCTTTTACCAATGTGCCAACAGGAACACGTATAACTAAATCTTCAGCATTTTTCCCCCGGCATTTGCCGCCCTTTCCGTTTTCCCCTTTCTTTGCAATATACTTCCGTTTATATCGAAAGTCTGCAAGTGTTGAAAGATTCGAATCGGCAACAAATACCACATTTCCGCCGCGTCCTCCGTCACCGCCGTCAGGACCGCCTGCCGCAACATATTTTTCGCGGTGAAACGATACGGCTCCGTCACCGCCGTCTCCTGCTTTAATTTTTATTTTGGCTGTATCTACAAACATATTTTTCTCCGTTACATGATATTATAATAGTCATTTTATTTTTTTGTGTGCACAAACTGTATACAAATATTATAAGCAAAATTTTAACTCTTACTAGGGCATATCTGAAAATAGAAAAATTACTGAAAATTTCTTAGCGGAAATTTTCAGTTTTAGATAGCCCCGAGACACTATAAAAAAACAAAAGCTCCTCCGCAAGGACTTACAACGCAATATTGAGGGAAAATATCTGTTTTTGGGCGCGCCGCATACTTTTCAGATACACTTCGGTATTATAACGATTCCTGTATAAAATAAGGGTGGAATCAATTCCACCCTCAACTGCATTTTATGTTACTGCTCAACAGGATAAACGCTTGCACGCTTTCTGTCTTTACCAACACGCTCAAACTTAACAACACCGTCAATCTTTGCAAACAGTGTATCGTCAGAACCTCTGCCTACATTTTCACCGGGATGAATATGTGTGCCTCTCTGCTTAACAAGAATATTTCCTGCAAGAACTCTCTGTCCGTCTGCACGCTTAACGCCAAGACGTTTTGACTCACTGTCACGGCCGTTCTTAGTAGAACCCATACCTTTTTTATGAGCGAATAACTGAATGTTTATTTTAAGCATTACCTTACACCTCCGAAATTTTAACTTTAATATACTTTTTGTATTGCTCAGATAGAGCAGTTAAGTGAAGCTTTAAACCTAAAATAATATCGCTGGCCTTTTTTGCATCACTCGGCGACAGCTTCAAACTAAAAAAGCCGTCGCTTTCGGTAACTTCAGCATTAATATGCTGAATATCGGTTATTGTATTTGCTGCCATATAAACTGCCGAACTGACCGCTGCACATACTATGTCAAAGCCTTGTTCACAGTAACCTGAATGTCCGCTGACTTCACAGGCATTAAATACATTTGCAAACCTGAAAAATGTTACCGTAATCATAACTTATGCTTCAATTGAAGTAATTTTCACCTTTGTGTAAGGCTGTCTGTGACCTTTTGCTCTCTTTTCGCCTTTCTTAGGCTTGTAAGTGCAAACTCTGATTTTTTTGCCTTTACCGTTCTTTAATACTTCTGCTGTAACTTTAGCGCCTTCTACAATAGGAGTGCCAACCTTGATTCCGTCATCAGTACCAACTGCAACTACATCAAATGTTACTGTGTCATTTGCTTCTGCTTCAAGCTTTTCAATGAAGATAACTTCATCGTTAGTTACCTTATACTGCTTGCCGCCTGTCTGAATAACTGCGTACATTTTAGTACCATCCTTTACATTGGGCTCGCTATCTGTGGGTGGAACAAATCACTTATAACCCACAATATGCGGCTTATATACTATATCACAAAGCAATTTTATTGTCAACAATTTTCCTGTAATTTTTTACAGATTATTCTGGATTTTTGCAGCCTTAAGAGTATTCTTCATTAGAGTTGCAATCGTCATAGGACCTACACCGCCCGGAACAGGAGTTATGTATGAGCATTTTTGCTTTACATTTTCAAAATCCACGTCACCGCAAAGTCTGCCGTTTTCATCTCTGTCCATGCCTACGTCAATAACAACTGCGCCGTCCTTTACCATATCTTCTGTAACAAACTTAGGCTTGCCTACTGCTGCAACAAGTATATCTGCTTTGGAACAAACTTCCGAAAGGTTTTTTGTACGGCTGTGGCAAATTGTTACTGTTGCGTTTTCATGCAGCAAAAGCATTGCCATAGGCTTTCCTACAATATTGCTTCTTCCAATTACGACACAATTTTTGCCGCATACAGGGATATCATATGCATGAAGCATCTCCATTACTCCTGCAGGAGTACATGGTAAAAAGTCGTATTCGCCAAGCATAATCTTACCAACATTTACTGCATGAAAGGCATCGACATCCTTTAATGGATTTATTGCCTCTATTACTGCTTTATCATCAAGATGTTTCGGGAGCGGGAGCTGAACCAATATACCGTTTATATCCTGCTTATTGTTAAGTTCTTTTACCAGGTTAAGCAAATCTTCCTGAGTTGTCTGCTCTGGAAGAGCATATTCCTCAGACTTGAATCCTACAAGCTCACAAGCTTTTTTCTTGTTGTTTACATAAACTCTTGAAGCCGGATCATCACCGACAATTACAACTGCAAGACCCGGAGTTATACCATGCTCCGCCTTAAGCCTCAGAACTTGATTTTTTACTTCTTCCTTCACCTGTGCCGATACTTTTTTTCCGTCTATAATCTGCATAAAAAGAGTCCTCCTTTTTTCTGTTTATAATTAATAATACAATTCCTGTAACAAAAATCACTGCCGAAACCAGCTGTGATACTCTTATATCCGCTCCAAACAACTGAAACGGAAGATAAAGACTGTCTGTTCTCAGCCCTTCAACTATCATTCTTTCAAATCCATACCATACAAGATATGAAAAGAAAATTTGCCCCGCATATTTCTGTCTGTATTTTCCGTAAAAGTGAATCAGAACAAACCCAATCAGACACCAAAGCGATTCATAGAGAAAACAAGGATGGACTGCCACACTGTTTGTTCCCTCGCTCATCATTCTCCACGGCAAGTCTGTTACAGTGCCGTATGCCTCCTGATTCATAAAATTGCCCCATCTGCCGATTCCCTGTCCAAGCAAAAATCCCATCATTCCTATGTCAAGAACAGGCATAATACTCATCTTTTGGATTTTGGCAACGGCAAGTCCGCCCAGCAGCGCTCCGATAATTCCTCCATAAATTGCAAGTCCTCCATTGTTTATATAGAGGATTTCAATGGGATTTCTGCTGTAATAATCCCATTGAAAAATGCAAAAGTAAAGTCTTGCTCCGATTATACCTGTGATTATTCCTACAAAAACACAGTTAATAAGCTTACCTGCATCTACATTGTATCTAGGCGCACTTTTATAGGCATACAGCACAGCCAGCAAAAGACCACAGGCAATGATAATTCCATACCAATAAATATGATATGTGCCAATAGAAAAAGCAACAGGATTTATAGTAAATTCCCACCCAAAACCGGGAAATATTACATGATAGCCGTTCATAATTAATCCTCGCTTTCAAGCTGTTTAACAACTGAAAGAGTACAATTGCTGACATCAAGCATTTCTGCCAAGCGTTTGGAAACATCCTCAAATGAAGTATCTGCAATGGCGTCAATGTATGCAAACATCTCGTTGCCGTTAAAATGATAGTCAGCTATTGCATTAGAAATAGAACTTACCGAATTAAGAGATGATACAATATCACCGTATACTGCCTTTTTAGCAATCTCAAAATCTTTCTCGTCAAGACCTTGATTTTTTAATTTATTAATATACTGCTTTATCATTTCAGCAGCTTGTTTCGGCGCTCTTGATTCTCCTCCGAAAATTACCGAGCAATATCCCGGGCCCTCAAAAAGCTCATATGAAAAGCTTGAATTAATTAAATTTGCATCCATAAGATTTCTGTAAAGAACACTTGTCTGAGACGCTATCATTGACAAAAGTATATCTGTTTGGGCAAGCTGTTTTTCATTTAATATTCTATCTGCTTTTTCCTTAAATCCAAGATTAAACAAAGGCATTGAAACAGGAAAGCTTTGCTCAACATAGGGTTCGTTTATTTCATATGGCTCGTCCTCAAAATAATTTGTAATTTTACGCTTATCAGATGGTTTCAGCATTTTATCGGCTGTTTTAAGAACCTGTTCAACTGTGATGTTGCCTGAAACACAAATAACCATATTGTTTAAATTGTAAAAAACATTATATACATCATATAGCTTATCTGCTGTAATCTCGGCAATCGTATCGACTGTGCCCGCAATATCAATTTTCACAGGATGATGTTTGTACATTCCTTCAAGCATATTAAACATTACACGCCATTCGGGAGAATCATCATACATTTTAATTTCCTGACCGATAATTCCCTGTTCCTTTGCCACAGTTTGAGCCGTGAAATATGGATCCTGAACAAAATCAAGCAATATTTCAAGACTTTCATCAAACTTATCCGTACAGGAAAACAAATAGCATGTTTTTTCAAAGCTTGTGTACGCATTAGCATTTGCACCTGTTTTTGCATATCGCACAAATGCGTCGCCATCCTCACTTTCAAAAAGTTTATGTTCAAGATAATGTGCAATGCCGTCAGGAACAGTTATTTTTGCACCATCGTCAACAGAGAAACATGTGTTAATACTGCCATAACGCGTTCCAAAAATTGCATATGCCGAGTTATATCCCTCTTTTGGATAAACATATATTGTAAGTCCCGAAAGATGATCTATTTTGAAATATTTGTCACCTGCACGCTTTGATTTAATTTCTGTTATACTCATTTGTCAGCCCTCTTACTTATTCTTTAATTGGTAAACAGTGTCCAGCGACAGTCTCTGCGCTGCACTGATGATATCTTCCTTAGTAACGGCATTTATTTCAGCCGAAATTTCATCAACTGTTTTAAACGAAGTGTTAAAAAGCTGATTAGCATACCATGTTTCAATACCGCTGACCGTGTCGTTTGAAGTACGGAAGGAATTTACTACAGCCATTTTAGTAGCCTCAATTTCAAAATCCGATATTATACCGTTTTTCATATCTTCAACCTCTTTAAGGATTGCTTTTTCTGCCTTTTCAAGGTTATCTCCCTCAACACCGCTGTCAATAGTCATTATACCCTTATGTGAATCATAACGGGATGCACAGTAGTAGCAAAGACTCTGTTTCTCACGGACATTGCAAAATAGCTTTGAACTTGCAGTTCCTCCTAAAATAGCGCACATAAGTCTTGTAGCATTTACTGACTCGTCTGGAATTGCCGTACCTGTTCTGAAACCCATCACAAGTTTTGACTGCGACAGTTCCATATTCTCTACAATGTGTTTGACATCATCACTGCTCTTGACAACCTCAGTCCGCAAAGAAGACGGAGAACGCTGAACATTTGAAAATGCATTTTCAAATACCTTCTGTGCTTTGTCAGCAGAGCTGTCACCTATATATATAATTTCAAATTTTGCTGTTTTCAGAATATTTTGCCAAGTAAAATACAGCGAAGCCGGAGTGACAGCTTTTATTTTTTCCGGAGTGCCATAACGTTTCATACCGAAAACCTCATTAGCACACATATTTTTTATAAGCTGACCGTTTGCATAAATACGCTTATCGTTAAATTCAGAATCAATCAAATCAAGAAGCTGTCTGCGTTCTTGTTCCACCTCTTCTTCTTCAAAAGCATTATTACTAACATTAGGTTCGAATATCACGCTGCACAGAAGGGATGAAAGTTCACGAGATATGCTCTCTCCTGCAAAAGCATAACTGTCATCTAAACCGGAAGCAGATATCCTCAACACCTGGCAGTCGCCTGATTTTACAACCGAAGTAGCCAAATCAGCTCCGTACAGTGAACTTAGCTTTTTACTCAGCAGAGTAAAATCAGGATAAGCTTTGCAGGAACGGGATAAAACTCCGCAAAGCAAAGCATTTTCTGAAGCAGTCTCCTGTGATAGCGGTACTATGATATTTGCACTTATTTTCATAGTTTTAAAACGGCTGTCCTTAATACTGCTGAAGTACACACCGTTGGAAATTTCATTTCTGTTAATGAAATTCATCAAATCATCTCCGTATAAGATATTATTAGTTTTATTATAGCATAAAACACCCAATTATAAAAGCATAATTAACAAATAAAGTAGAATTTTATTTATTAATTATGCTTTAAGTAAACAAAAAAGGATAGCATAACACTCAGCTATCCTTTTTTATTGTAACAAACATGTATTTACTTTCATCCCGAACCTTGCAAATACTGCCATGTTTATCATATTTCAAGTATGTTTTTTACATTAAAAAATATACATAAGAAAAAACAAAATTTCAAAGTAATGGCTTATTCACCATATTTTTTACTTTTATAATAAGCTTTTCTTCTTCTCTTTGTATTATTAAGAACTGCTCCCAATACTTTACACTCACTTTTTTCCAGTTGATAAAGTACGCGCTGAGCCTGACGATAATGTACTTTTCCATCGTCCAATACCAATACAGTTCCATCACACTGAGCAGCTACAATGGCCGCATCAATTACCTGTCCGAGCGGAGGAGTATCTATAATAATATAATCATAGATATTTCTTATTTCTCTGAGCAATACGGCAAAATGTTTTCCGTTAAGTAATTCAACCGGATTTGGAGGATACTTGCCCGAAAATAATATATGCATATTCTCATACTGTGTTGCAAATACACACTCTGAAAGTGATGCCATACCTGTAAGCACTTCGCTCAGACCGCAAACAACATTAGCATCAGTATTTCTTCTTACCATAACAGATTTTCTCATATCCGCATCAATTAAAAGAACACGCTTGCCTAAATCTGAAAAACTCTTTGCAATATGAAGTGCTATAGTAGTTTTTCCTTCATTTTCATTACAACTTGTTATGGTTATAGCATTAATATCCTGACCGCAAAATTGCAAATTAGTGCGAAATACCTTATATGATTCCTGAGTAAAAAACTCGTCAACACCGGGAAGATTAAGTTTAACAGTATCCATATTATTACCTCTTTCTACTATTTGCAGTATCATTTTCTTTTGATTTATATGCCGAATAATATCCATAGCGATTCTTAGATATTTCGTATGCATTAGGAATATCTCCAAGAATGCTTAAACCAAGATAGTGTTCAATATCTTCTTCAGAGCGAATTCGGTCATCAAGCAAAAATGCAAGGAAAAATGCAGCATACACCAAAGAAGCCACTATTACTCCCAATATTAAGTAGGTAAGCATACCTGTTTTGTTGCACGGATCAGTTTCCAAAGTTCCCTCTTCATATAAATTAACTTGGTTAAATCCCATTGCTGACATTATTTTTTTGGTTCCGATTTTACATAAAGAATCGACAATCTCTTTTGAATCCTTTGGAGAATCACTTTTTACCGTAACTTCCAAAATTCTGGTATTTTCAGGATTAGACGTTGAAACATTACCTGCCAAACTTTCATAAGTAGTATTTAAAGACAATTCATCAATTACATCATCTAACACTGCATGGCTTTTTAATAAATAAGTACAGTCATTCACAACATTTAATGCTAAAGAAAAATCCGCCGGTGTATCAGTTTTATTGCTTTTCTCATTTTGTCTCAAAATATAAAGAGTCGCGGTAGATTCATACTTTGGAACAAAAGTTACAGCATTATACATAAAAGCAATTGCCATACACAGCGTCGCTGAAAGGATAATTATCCAAAGATGATGAATAAAAACTGTTCCCAAATCTTTTAAAGTTACAATTCTAACATTAGTTTGTTTTTCCATATATCTGATCATATCCTTTCTTTCACAAAACACCTAAAATAACTATTATATTTTCAAAAATAATTTTCAGTATTTTACACCAATTATATTTTTAAAATACATTTAAATGCCGTTTTAAATCAGCACTATATTTTTCTCCAAACCATTTTATTAACCACTTCTGTATAGCTTTGAATAATCTTTACGGTTTTCACACTTACATTTTCGTCAATATAATCTTTTACCGGCAAACCAAAATCACCGTTTTGATTCATTTTCACTGCTGTATCAATGGCACTGATTATTTGATTTTCCGAAATGCCTGCAAGAATAAAATTTCCTCTGTCGAGCGCCTCAGGTCTTTCAGTGCTGGTACGAATACATACGGCAGGAAACGGATGACCAACCGAAAGGAAAAAACTTGATTCTTCAGGCAGTGTTCCGCTGTCAGATACAACGCAAAATGCATTCATCTGCAAATTATTATAGTCATGAAAACCCAAAGGTTTATGCTGAATAACACGTTTGTCAAAAACAAAATTATGCTTTTCAATAAATTTCTTGCTTCTGGGATGACATGAATACAAAACAGGCATATCATACTTTTGAGATATAGCATTCACTGAATTCATCAGACTAAAAAAGTTTTTGTCAGTATCGATGTTTTCTTCTCTATGCGCTGAAAGGAGTATATATTTTCCTTTCTCAAGATTTAAGTTGTTTAAAATATTGCTTTTTTCAATTTTATCAAGATTACTGTGCAATACCTCTGCCATTGGAGAACCAATTACAAATGTGCGTTCTTTTGGTGTACCCGAAGCATTTAAGTATCTTCGTGCATGTTCTGAATAACATAAATTAACGTCAGCAGTTACATCTACGATACGGCGATTTGTTTCTTCAGGCAAACACTCATCAAAACAACGGTTGCCTGCCTCCATATGAAAAATAGGTATGTGAAGCCTTTTGGCTGCAATAACCGACAAACAAGAGTTAGTATCCCCCAGCACAAGAACTGCATCCGGTTTAACCTTATTCATAATATTATAGCTTTCTGCAATAATATTACCGATTGTTACACCAAGATTATCTCCCACAGCGTTAAGATAATAATCAGGTGCACGCAATCCCAAGTCTTCAAAAAAAACCTGATTTAGTTCATAATCGTAGTTCTGACCGGTATGGACAAGAATCTGATCGAAATATTTATCACAGCATTTAATGGTTGCCGAAAGCCTGATTATTTCGGGGCGGGTACCTATAATAGTCATTAACTTTAACTTGCCCATATTATACCTCCTCAAAAAAAGTATCCGGTTTTTCTTTATTAAATACTTCGTTAGCCCACATAACTGTTACCAAGTTATCTGTTTGGCTTAAATTTATTATGTTATGAGTATAACCCGGAAGCATATGTATTGCTTTTATTTTATCACCTGAAACTTCAAAGTCAATAATTTCTTCTGTACCAATCTTTCTCTGGCGAATCAGTCCGTGGCCCGATACAACAATAAAAAACTCCCATTTTGTGTTGTGCCAATGCTGTCCTTTAGTAATCCCGGGTTTTGAAATATTTACACTAAACTGTCCGCAATTTAACGTCTTAAAAATTTCAGTAAAGCTTCCTCTGTCATCTGTATTCATTTTTAAATCAAACGCAATTTTATCTTTAGGAAGATAGGACAAATATGTAGAATACAATTTTTTCTCAAAACTGTTCTCAGGTATTTCAGGAATTATAAGCGTATTAGGCTGATGTTTAAATATATCAAGTAAATCTGCTATCTCGCCAAGAGACACACAATGAGTAACAGGTACATAACAATAATTACCTTTTTCACACTGAACTGCTTTAACTCCTTCAAATTCACAGCGATGCTCTTTTCCCATAAGAGCATAAATCATCTCATCAACAAGATCGTCAATATAAAGCAGTTCCAACTCAGTTGAACGGTCATTAACTTTAATAGGCAAATCATTTGCTATATTGTTGCAGAACGTAGCTATCACTGAGTTATAATTTGGTCTGCACCACTTGCCAAACAAGTTCGGGAATCTGTAAATGAGTATTTTTGCACCGGTTTTTAAGGAATGCTCAAAAAAAATCTTTTCACCTGCAAGTTTGCTTGAACCATAATCACTTTCAGCATAACGGCCTATTAATGATGCCTGAATTGAGCTTGATAGCATTATTGGACAATTATTATTGTGTTTTCTTAAATTATCAAGCAATCCGGCTGTAAAGTCAAAATTGCCTTTCATAAATTCTGATGGATCCTCAGGGCGGTTTACACCCGCCAAATGAAATACAAAATCTGCTTTTGCACAATACTCGTCAAGTCTTTCAGGCGGTGTATTAATATCATACTCATATATCTCATCAATTGTCAAGTTTAAATCTCTTCTGCTCTTTCCGTCACAAATATTTTTCAATTCGGCAACAAGATTTTTGCCAACAAACCCTGCTGATCCTGTGATAAGTATGTTCATAATATCTCCTTAATAATTATAATTCTCACAAGAAAACAATTGTAGTACAATAATTAATTTATAAGCAATAAAACAAATCAAATGGTTTTAATTATATATTACAGATAAAATATAAATTTTAATAAAAACTTAATTACTCTTTAAACTTTGCAAGCTCCCTTTGAATATAATCCAACGCTAAAATCTTCTTTTTAGTTTCCTCTACATTTAAAAGTCTAGTATTGCTGGAATTAAATTCCTTTATATGCTTTCGCGTCAAATCACCGTGATTAAAATATTTATCATAATTTAATCCTCTTTTGTCACAAGGTACACAATAAAAATCACCCATATCAATAGCATTTGAACACTCTTCATTTGTAAGCAGAGTTTCGTACATTTTCTCACCGTGCCGGATTCCTATAACCTTAATATTATCTTTATCTCCGCCAAAGATTTCGCATACCGCTCTAGCCTGAGTTTCGATTGTACACGCAGGTGCCTTCTGTACAAAAATATCACCATTTGTGCCATTCTCAAAAGCAAATAATACAAGATCCACAGCTTCGTCAAGACTCATAATAAATCGAGTCATAGACGGTTCTGTAATTGTAATCGGATCACCTTTTTTTATCTGGTCAATCCACAAAGGTATAACAGAACCACGGCTGCACATAACATTTCCATAACGAGTGCAGCATATTTTAGTTTTTTCAGGATTAACCGTACGTGATTTTGCTACAACAATTTTCTCCATCATTGCTTTCGATGTTCCCATAGCGTTCACAGGATATGCCGCCTTATCTGTTGAAAGACATATTACTGTTTCCACTCCCTCATCTATAGCAGCAGTAAGCACATTATCAGTACCAATTACGTTTGTTCTTACTGCTTCCATAGGAAAAAATTCGCAGGAAGGAACCTGTTTTAGCGCCGCAGCATGGAAAATGAAATTGACACCGTGCATTGCATTTTTTACTGACGCCAAATCGCGCACATTGCCAATATAATATCTGATTTTATCTGCATATGCAGGATATTCGGTTTGATAATAATGACGCATATCGTCCTGCTTTTTTTCGTCTCTTGAAAAAATGCGTATCTCTCCTATATCAGTAGGTAAAAATCTGTTTAAAACAGCATTTCCAAAACTTCCCGTTCCCCCTGTAATAAGAAGAGTTTTATCAGTAAAAAAAGACATAATTATCCTCCAAAAATATTATAAATCTTGCGTCTTATTTTTGTAACAAATGAATTTCCGCAGTATTTATTTAAAACACTGTTAATTTTCTTTTTCTCTAAATCATGAAAAAAATGCTTGCGAATATTATTATTAGGCACACTGTTAAAGTAGGACGGGTTGCTTTTAATTGCCTCATCAAATACTACTTTTTTTGAGTAACAAAAATCTTGTATTGAATCAAATGCATGTTTACCGTTTGAATTGTGAAGCAATACTAACGATATGCCTTTATCATCATTTTCTTCGCTGAAAATTCTGTTGATTCCCCAAAAGTCCGCCAATGTAATGTCACTATAATAATTTTGACTTTTGAATGAGCAGTTATAACAAGAAGGTCTCAAATAATAATTCAAAACAAATCCTTTAAGATACAAATCTTCTGTAATACTGCTGCTGTAAACTGAGCCATTATCAAAATCAAATGAAAGCGAATAATTTTTCCAACCCTTTACCTTGTTTCTGAACATGACCTTGTTTGTTTTTGAATTTGCCTTTTTCTCTCTGAAATCAACATATTTCTCCCATACTAGAGGAGACGGCGTGCCATGACAAATTACATCTACAGTTAACAGATTATTATAAGTCTTGTCCAGAAAAGATTTTAACCCTGCTATTTGACACGGAGTTCCGCTGAACAAAACTCGCCGTCCGTTTTTTAGCTCAGTTTTCACTCTGTTCAAAGTGTCTTCAACCATACTTTGAACATATTTGGAACCTCTTAATCTATATAAATCTGATTTATTTTCAATTATTACATGATGTGCAGTACGGCAATCCTCTGTTAAAGCACAGCCCACCACAATACCGTCTTTTTCCAGAACACGCTCTGCCAGCAATGTAAAAATACCGCCGGAGGAACTGTTTTTTCTAACCGTTTCATCAACAGAGTATGCCATATATGTTTCGGGTTCATCAATATGAACTTTATTTTGCCCGACAGGACATACTCTGCTGCATTTTCCACAGTCAATACATACTTTTTCATTAATTTCAGGATAAACAAATCCCTCGTTATCCTTTACCATACGAATAGCATTGACAGGACATATGCTCAAACAAGCAGCACAGCCCGTACATGACTTTTTTGGGGTCATTTTTTCTTCCCCCTATATAAAATACTTTTTAACTTTAATTTTTCTGATTCATTTGCGCCGAAAAACAAATAGCCGGCTAAAAATACTAAAACATAAACTAATCCGCAAACTACAAAAGAAATATATATATTCGATATAAAGCTGCCTGCAATTATGGAACAAACCGCTCCTAAAAACTGAAAAGGCAAAATGCCCTTATAAGCATAAAAAAACATATACATAACCTTAATTTTTATCTTCCTGGAATAATATATATTCATTATTATAACTTGTCCGATAACAGTACAGATAGCTGTTGCAGCTGCTGCACCTACTATTCCCCATATACCTATAAAAAATACAGTTAATATTATGTTTGCAGTAGTTGTAATTATAAGTATTACAGACCTAACAATACGTTTATTTAATACATCCAACACATTTACAAGCACTCCGTTGGTCATGTTTATAAACATCGGAGCCATTATAATTATGGCGATTATCCATGCTAAATTATATTCACTTCCATACATAATAGCAATAAATTGTTTACCGGCTGCAATAAATCCAAACAATACTGTGCCTCCTATAATTGCTATCATACGGCATGGTGCTATAAGTTTTTTAGTTAAATCATCTCTTGAAATGCCCTTGCTGATGTCTTTTGCGAGCTGCGGCGCATACATAGAAATTGGAGTCGTAGTAAGAGATGAAAAAATACTGAAAATATATAACGAAATAGAATAAAGCGTCACTGCTTCGGGCGAGACCATTATTCCGATTACGAATTTATCGACATTATTATTTGCCTGATTTACAATTGCCTGCAAACATATTGCAATACACAAAGGCATAACCGATTTTAATATTATAAAATCAAACTTCTTAAAACTCAATGATATTCGATATTTTTTTATGCAGTAAAAAAGAGAAAATGCAAGAATTAAAATACTTAAAAACATATCTATTACTGCAATCAATACAGAATACTTATAACAAGTAATCAGTACTATAAGCGCAGCTGTTCTTATAACTGTTCTTGCAATATTTTGTATAGGCGCATAAGAATACTGTTCAAACGCAAGAACAATTCCGTTCAGTGTTTGAATATAAAATGAAACAACAAGATATACTGTAATAAAAACAAATATACTGCGCGCATAATTAAGTTGATCAACACTTAACGTCTGTGAGTAAATATTTCCCATTAAACAATAAAAAAGTACTGAAACACATATAATCACCAAAGCAAGTATATTAGTGATTGTCCAAATAGTAGAAGTATTTTTATCAATCTCATCTTTACCCTGCTTTTTTCCGAGGCAAATCGAAATATTGCGCGTCATAACAGTTCCTGTACCAAACTCAAGCAAAACAAGATAATTAGCAAAAGATGAAATTGTTTGGTAGATTCCGTATTCAGTGTCACCAAGACTGCGCAATAAAAACGAAGATAAAAACAAACCGCATATTAAATTTATTATTGTATTTACATATGATAAAGCTATGCCTTTATTTCTATTTTTCATCTTAATCCTTTTTAAAACTGTTTAATAATTTATTTGTAACATCAAATATGGAGTTTTTATATTCCGGAAGAGTTCTTCTGTACAAATCTAAAATCTCTTCTTCCTGTTTTATCAGATTTTCAATAAATATTTCTTTCAAATCATATACATTAATCAAATCTTTTCGGGAGACAACATATTTTCCCGAATTTCCAAACAAATCATTTGCAATGCCAATTGATTTAATAGAATAACTCAATGCAAGTGCCGGCACACAGCTGGAATAAGCCGCTATCATTGTATGGGTTCTTGCTCCTATAAAGAAGCGGCATTTTGAAATAATATATTTCAGCTGCGTACAGGATAATTCATCACTGACAATACATACTCGTTTAGTTGACTTATACCGCTCAAAAATAGTACGCAATACCTTTATATCCTGTGTATTGCGTTCAATATTATAAACGTGCGGTATTAAACATATGTTCATTTGAGTTTTATTAATAATGTAATCTATAAGACAATTAATATTTTGACAAATAATATCGTCAGGATTATTACAGTCAGAAAAAATTAAGGGACTTAAGTTTATTCCGACTGTATTATTTTCTATAAAATATTCCGGCAGTTCAACATAAGAATCTTCCAGCCAAAATGCAGGATCGCAAGCCAAAAACAATTTTTTGTCATCTGAAATACTCTTTTTTATAATATTATAAGATAGTGTTTCCCTTGCAACTATATAAGAGTATTTATTAAGATCCTCTTTCATTCTATTGTTATTTAGCAATCTTTCATCAACAGAACAACCCCAAAAAACACTTGGTATTTTTGAGGATGAAGCCATTTCATTAAGAGCGTAGCTTATATACGGTGTATGATAACAATACGTATCACCACCCACATTAAAAATAATGTCGCCTTTATTTAATTTGGAAAACAAATCCTTATGAATATATTTGCTTCCCCAAGTACCATCATTTAAAAACTTTCTTTTTATATATGATATAGCCTTAATTGATACCGGCTTAGACTTATAAGGCAAAAGATTAACAACATCATTAAGATGTAAAAAACAGTCGTAATCATAATCAAAAGTCATTGCACTTACATCAGTAACTGACAACCGGTTCAAAATATATGCGGTAGACCTTATTATTGCTTCACAACCTCGGTTTTCGCTTCCTGTATGACCACATAAGTAAATATTATTCATAAAGAATCACCGCCAATCATCATTTAATACTGCCGCACGGCTGCATGGTCCTGATTCTGGCAATATATAAGTCTCTTCACTAAGTATTCCCTTTGCCAAATCCAAAAAAGCGCTTGCAGCTGTCTCAGCATTCCATTTATCTATAATAGTTTTATATGCTTGTTTACTTAATTGTAATCTTAAATTCGGATTCTTCAAATAAATTTCTGTTTTTCTATAAAAATCGTCAATATTACATGATTCACAAATCAAACCATTTTTTTCGTCTTCTATAAGATAAGGTACAGAGCCTATTGCATGGCTTGCAACAACAGCACATCCGCTGTTCATAGCTTCGTTTAAAACTGCACCCCAACCTTCTTTTCTATCACTAGTAAAAAGAAAAATTTCGGTTTGCTCCATATAATCTCTAATTTCATCAGGCTTCATTGCATCAAGAATTTGAACACAATCTTCAAGGTGTTCATTTTTTATCAATTCTTCCAAATAATTTTTTAATACTCCATTACCTATCATACTAAGTTTAAAACAAAAACCTGCTTTTTTCAAGTCTTTTGCAATATATACTGCTATTTCAGGATGTTTCCAATCAATAAATCTTCCGCACCACAAGATTGAATTTGGTATTTTTTCAGATATCATCTTGTCAACATCCGCATAATTACGGACTGCCGGAAAGTATCCCCACTTATATGACTTATTTTTAAATAATCCGTATTTCTTATAATCTGCATATGTGTATGCACCTGCACATAATAAATATAAAGATTTTGAAAAAGGATTGCGTAAATGCCAAATAAAATAATGCGGTATAAATTTTATAATTTCTTTTCCATTTTTTAGAAGTCTTTCAGAATAGCGAAATGTCAGCTTATTATATCGAATGCGTTTTTTTAACATATACTCAGGAGCAGAGCCTGCAATAACAACGTCTGCATCATCGATTATTTTCTGGCATAGAATCCTATTATCCTCATCTACATATGAAAATTTGACATAATCAGGAATATTCTTTTCCCCATAGCCCAAATCTTTTCTTTCTTTACGCATTTCAGATGTCGCAATAAAGGTAAAATTTTTATTTGTCATATTATATAATGACTCACATAAAGCTCTTTGATGATGATTAAAATAATTAGAAACAAAAACAACATTCACTTTACATCTTCCTTAAATATAACAACATCTGAATCAAATTCACGGTTAATTTAATAGATAACCGAACTAAAAAATAACGAAACATTTTTGTATCAGGCAAGGCACTTTTCTTGGAATACTATTGCATTCCAAGAAAATATCACCTTGCCTCAAAATAATTTTGTCAGTCGGACAACTTCCTACTTTTTTAACATGTCCTGAATTTTATACGGTAAATAGTACGTCAGCACTGATTATACCGGAGGATTTAACATTTTACCGTCTGCTCCAAACTCATATATTCCTGCCGGCAGCAGTCCGTTTGTTCTTGTTGCTCCGATTCCGTATTTACAGTTCTTTACTGCTTTCTTTGCGCTGTTTATGTAGTAATAATTGCCTTCGCTGTCCTGCACAAGTCCTGCATACTGCGCTACGTCATTTACATAATAGCGTACTTCTCCATCTTCATCTAATACCACGCCGTTTTTAACTTCCGGTACAATCATCTTGCCGTCTGCTCCGAACTCATATATTCCTGCCGGCAGCAGTCCGTTTGTTCTTGATTCTCCGATTCCGTATGTGCAGTTCTTTACTGCTTTCTTTGTGCTGTTTATGTAGTAATAGTTACCTTCACTGTCCTGCACAAGTCCTGCATACTGCGCTACGTCATTTACATAATAACGGATTTCTCCGTCCTCATCTAAAACTACGCCGTTTTTAACTTCCGGTACAATCATCTTTCCGTCTGCTCCAAACTCATATATTCCTGCCGGCAGCAGTCCGTTTGTTCTTGATTCCCCAATTCCGTATTTACAGTTCTTTACTGCTTTCTTTGTGCTGTTTATATAGTAATAGTTGCCTTCACTGTCCTGCACAAGTCCTGCATACTGCGCTACGTCATCTACATAATATCGGATTTCTCCGTCTTCATCCTGTACCACTCCGTTTTTAGCTCTTGGAACGATCATCTTTCCGTCTGCTCCAAACTCGTATATTCCGGCCGGTAATAGTCCATTGGATTTAACTTCACTTACTCCATAGCTGCAGTTCTTTACTGCCTCTAATGTGCTATTTATATAATAGTAATCTCCTCTGTCGTCTGCTACCAGTCCTGCATACTGCGGTACTCCGTCTTTTAGATATACTATATGATCATTCTCTCCGTATATCTTTAGTCCATTTCCTTCAAATGTTGCTCTCATTTCACATGTGTTTTCATCAAACCAGTAATATACCGGCTCATCTCCATGTGATAATGCTATCTTCTGTATGCCCTTTACTGCATATGTATCCAGGTCGAAGAAATATGTTTTTCCTTCTATTTCAAAGAATTTATGCTTTACTGCTTTTCCTGCCCAGTAATATTTAACTCCCTTTTCATCCTGTTTCCAGCTTCCTGAAATCAGTATGCCGTTTTCGTCAAATGTATACTCCATCAGGGGTTCGCCTAATTTTACCTTGCCTGTAAGAGCATAATGCTTTGATCCAAAGTAATAATTGTCATTTCCTACTACCTGCCAACCTATTCTAAGCTGTCCGTTTGCACTGTACATTGTGCCTTTTTCATCTTTTATTAATCCTGTATACTTACCCTGGCTGACGCCGTCTTCGCCAAAGTTGTAGTATGATCCGTCGATTAACTGGATTCCTGTTACTTTTACTCCGTCTGCATAGTAGAATTCTTCTGACCAGCCGTTAGCCAACACACCGTCCGTGTAGTATTTGCCTTCATACTCACCATTGTAAAGTTCTCCGCAATCCTTACACTTAAGAACATTTTCTATGATTTCATAGCTGTGTCCTGTTGCCGGTATCTTTGTTCCCCAGTCTACAACAGATTTACATACCTCACAGTATGTTCTTCCTGTGTATCCGCTCTCTGTACATGTTGCAGTTTTATCAGGTATTGCTACAGGAACTGCTACATTTGTTGCTCCTGCTGCATAATACTTAGCCATTTCGACACGGTGATCGTGTCCACCGTTCCATGTTGCATATTCTGCCGGTTTGGTAGCATTGTCCCAAACATAAGATTCTGTGTCAACTTGTACGTCATCGCCTGAGAAAACATCAGTTGTTCCATCAACAAATTCAACAAAACCACGGTCAACTTTAACACTGATATCTATAGGCCAAGTTTCATTGCCTTTTTTATAGTCAGGGTACATCCATACTTTTCCGGCATGTCCGTAATCAGCCTTAACAGCAGGAAGCTCCCATGTACGGATAGGCATTGAAACAAGCACTTTCTCTCCTGTTTCATTGTTTTTACCTGTGCGTTCAATATTGATTGTTGCCACTTTGTCATCAGACTCAATCGAATAGGTTGCTTCAAATCCTTTTGCAACCTCCATATGATCAAGTTCCCAAATACTTATATTATTAAGGTCAAGATCAACACTTACTGACTGAACCTTTTCGATATCTGTAGCAACGAGGTCTGCGTAATAAACTGAACCAAGCAAAATCTTATCAAGAGAAGCATCATGAGGTACCAGTTTAACTGTTGAAATATTAGAATTAGCCTGAACATTTATTTTGCGAATTACAGAAGCATAGTTTCCTTGTTTATCACAGATAGAAAACTTAACCTTATGCAAACCGTCTGCCAGTTTACGGTCAGCAATAGAAATTATACCGCCTGCTATTGTACATGGCATTTCTACTCCGTCAATATATGCTTTCGCAGTAGACTCATCAAGTCCTGTATAATTTGATTTTTCTGTATTCTCATGAACAACAGCACCAAAGCTGAGCATATTATTTGTTACAGTCTGTCCTTTAAGTTCAACAGCGTCGCTCATAGTTGTGTCAGCATACCGAACACTTGAGAATATTGGTGCTTCTCTGTCATCTACTGCAGATGAATAGTCAACTGTAATGTCGTCAATATAAAGAATAATATTCTGGTTTAATGATTTGTAATCTAAATGATTATAGTTATACTGTGTGTTATCACGGTCATTTATGTAATAATCAAGCAAAGTATTGTACAAACACCAATCCTTGCCTGCCGGTAAATCAGCATAAATGTAATGCCAGCCAGACTCATCATATTGAGTATTAAATCCAACATTCCAGTTACCGCCGTTGTCAATCTGAGTAGCTGTTGTAGTTGTAGATGCTATTGACTTGATTGAACCGTCCTCATTACGTTCAGTTACCTGTTTGATGAATATACGTCCGTTTAATGATGCAGCCTCATCCGGTATATAAACCCACATTCCTACACGGGTAGCACCCTTAAGGTCAATATAATTACTATTGTTAAAACAAAGACGAGCATTCATGTATCCTGATTCTGTAGAAACAGAAAAATCAGATGTAACTCGCATAGAATATTTACCACTATGTACTTTTCCGTCTTCAGCAGTTGCAATTGAACAGGTACCCGGAGTCAAAATATAATTATAATTTGAACTTGAAGCACGTTTGAAATCAGATACATCTTTATCTTCAAAATCCCAGAGAGTTACAGATCCCTTTCCAAGATTAATTGTAGATACTGCAGTTATCTCATTGTTAAACACTAAAGTTGCAGTAATATTACTTGATGTAACACTGCTTTCTTCGGCTGCAGTAAAGTTAAAGCCGTCAACAGTACCAATTGAATTTTCTGCCAAAGCTAAGCGCACGTCACTTGGCTTAATAACAACTTTATTAAGACCATATGTTGCTGTCATAGATAAACCAACAGTTTTTCCAAATGGAACAGTAATAGTTTCACTGTCAAAAGTAAGTTTGTCAGGAATAACAACATGAATTGCAGTTTCACCAACAACTTTACCATCTAAGAACATCTGCACTTTTGCATCGCCGGTTGTACCGTCAGATACAAACTTGCCGTTTTCTACAGTACCCAAAGTTGCTGAATATGTCACATTCTCAGGTATTTGTGCCGATGTTCCGGCCGGACTTACTCCTACTGCACTTATATTTACTTCCGAACCCGGTGTTACATATTCATTTTCTGCTTTTATTACTGCATGGTCAAACTTGTCTGACGGAACTGCTGTTGATGCAATCAGCAATCCTGACGATATAGATCTCTCTGATCCGTCTGACGGTCTGTTTATTACCTTTACGTCACTTTGTCCTTCCGGACGGGCAGCAAATGTTGTTGATCCGCCTCCGTCAAGGTTTATTGCAGATACACATCCCTGCTCAAGCATTATCTGTGCAAGTTCATGCATCGTTCCACCGCATGAGAATGGCTCCTGACGGCCGTCAAGAACTGTCATTACTACCTTGCCGTCAGCTGTTACGCCAACCATAGTACGTGAGTGACGGTCTGTATTGTAAGATCCTGTAGCTGATGCCGTAACATCTTTGCCGTCAACAACAAGCATCTGTGAACCGCCGACTGCCTCCATTACTTTGCCGTGTTTAGCTACAGCAGCATCCCATTGGCTATTGTTTGCACCACATAATGCCGTACCATCTTCCATGATCGCAAAGAACGGACGGTTGTTGGCTTTACTGGATGACATAACACCATCCATAACAAATGCACCTGAAGGTCTGCCGGTTTGCATGTTATAGAAGTCTCCGTTTACGCCTGCAACTGCCTCAAAATAAGGATTGTAGTTTGCGTATTCCGGATTTGTGTACTTAGCGTTGGCAGCAGACATCTGATTAGTCAGCTTGTCCATACCAAAGTTTGTACACTGAGCGTCTTTGTATGATGAGTGTACCTCTACATCATCCCTGTTGATGTCTGCAACGGCTACATAGTAAACCATCTGCTTTCCATCTTTTTTTGCATAAGCATAATTAATGCTATGCGATACGCCGGGGGCAATAGTTGATGTAGTCTTTGAGAATACATCATGTGTTTCGGACACAAATGCATCATCTGACTGTGCAAATGCAGTCATCGGTGCAAAACCCATAACCATGCATAAGCATAAAATCACAGAAAGCATTTTTGTCTTAAACGAATTTTCCATTATTTTTTCCTCCATTTCTTTGATTCTCGTTAAACGAGTTATATTAATTATGCGGGTATTATTCCGCATAAAATATACAAAATAAATCACTTTTTAAAATTATCTTCGCTCTGAAGCTTTTCTATAGTATAGTTCACATCTTCCTGCATAGTGCAAATAATTTCCGTGTCGTTTTTGGACCATGAATCATCAGGAACAAAATCCGAAAATTCAATTCCTACTTTAACATCACTGTTTTCATCAGAAGTAATGCTTCCCAACTTTATACATTCTGTCTCCCCGAAATTAACTGTAAACAATTTTTCTTTTTGTTCACCACAATCTCCATAAAAGATTACAGAGTATACATTGTTTTCGGACTGCTTTTCAATTTCAAGATTATCCTTCCATTTTTCAGGATAGTGAAGAGTACCGTACGGAGTATCTATACATATGTCTTCCTTAACTTCAAAACCACAATTATTAAAAACAGGAGTAAAGACAAGTATGCCGATCACAGCTGCTGCAACACATAAAGCTGCCAATACAATTACTATGGTTTTCTTTAAACGTTTACTTAAATTCAAGTTGAACTCTCCTATCTATACTTTTTATATGAATTATTACAATCACACACAATACAATTATGATGACTTTTTTGCTTTTCTTCAGGTAATTCAGACATATAGTCTCCATATTTCTGTGACAAATATTTATCATATTCTTTTGGTATTCTTACCTCAAGCCCCTCAAAATTAAAAAATTCTCCACTACCGAAATGTTCACGCGGCGAATAATCTAATTTTCCCTGCCAGTTGCCGTGATTACATAATATCAAAGAATCGTCTGACGAATATTTTGAAATAAACTTTTCAAATCTAGCAGAAACAAAATGAATGTGATTTTTTAATTTTATAAAATTAAAAAATTTATTTAAGTATCTTGAAAATCCTTTTCTCGGAACATTATATACAGATAAAAGCAGAGCTCCGTATATTCTTTTTTTTACCTCAAAAAGTTTTTGAGCATATGAAGTCTCAGGATATCCGTCAAGCGGAAATATATCTATATTTATTCCATGATTAATCGGCAAATCTGCCGCACTTTTTTCAATAAATGCTGTATTTGAATTTCGCAGCTTACTGTATATTTGAGGAAATGATAAATCAGATTTATAATTCTGTAAAAATATATAATCCGGCAACATTTCAGGCGCTTTTTCAAGAAAAATATTATAATCGTCCCTTAGCAAAGCCACATCAATATCATCATCCCATGGAATAAATCCATTATATTTCACAGCTCCTAAAGCACTTCCGCAAACCAGATAATATTTTAAATCCAATTTATTGCAAATATTTACAAAATTCTGCAATAAATCAAATTCAACTCTTTGTAACTCGTTCATATACACACCTGTACAGTTGTTCATATTCTTGAAAACAATTATTCATATCAAAACTTTTCGCTCTTTCCAAACAAGCCTTTTCAGAATAAGGCTTTTGCAAACAAACTCGTTTAACTTCAGAAATAAGCGCTTCACTGTCATTATAAGGCACTACAGTACCGCATTTTTCATCGGGAATTTCTCCGCTGCCACCTGTCTTATATGTAACAACAGGAGTTCCGCATGCTAACGCCTCCATATTTACTGTTGGATAATTATCCTCCCTGGTAGGATTCACAAATACATCAGCAGCCGAATATATTTCAGCCAACTCTTTTTGATTTTTGGTTCTGTGAATTGAAATTATATTTTTAGGCAAAAGCTTATCTGCTTCATCATCGGTTCCAACAAGCACAATTTTGTAATTGTTATCTAACCTTTTTGACAGTTCTATGAAAACATCCAATCCTTTTCTGTTATCCCATGCATAAGCCACACCTAAAACTATGTGCTTTTCTTCAAGTTCATTATTTTTACGAAAATCACTTTTTATTGGATGAAAAATATTTAAATCAATTCCATTATTTATTACTTTAACAGAATAGTCTTTTAAAAATGAAAGTTTTACTAAATTTGAAAGCCATTGTGAAGGAGTAACAATAGTTAAATTTTTTACATCAGAAAACCAAATTGCTTTCTTACTATACATCGATTTAGAACAATCAAAATAACTCTTTGGATAACTTAAATGCTGCGGACAATCATAACATCCTGTTTTCCATTTATCGCAATTAATCATCGTAAAATGCGGACAGTGCCCGGTAAAGGGCCAACAGTCATGAAATGTCCAAATTACGGGAGTATTTGTTTCCTTAATATATTTGAACAACATTGGAATATTAACAAACCAACCATGCAGATTATGTAAATGTATTATATCGGGATTGAACTCTCTGATTTTTCTTATCATATTTAATGTGGCTAAATACGAAAAACATCCTATCCTTCCGGTAATCCTGGCAAGATAAGTATGAATCGTCTTTTCCAGTATATTACTTGTCATAAAATAGTCTGAACGCTCACATTTTCTCCACGAAAAACCTGTTGTACAAAGCACACAGTCACCTTTTGCTTCTAAAACATCAGCCAGTGAAAACATAATTCCGCCTGTGCTGCCATATGGCACTGCATTTATCTGTAGTACGCGCAATTTTAAAGCCAGTCCTTTCATATAACCTCGAAAATTGTATGATATTGGGCAAAAGAAGACCACATAGCATTTGTAAAAAATGAGTAATATCTTAAAACATATACCAATAAAAGCAAGAAAGGCATAACATATTTATTTATACAATCCCATACTGTTATTAACACATTGTTTTGATTTACTACAATTGCACCTTTCTTTATTGTTTGCTCCAGTATCAGAGGAATTGCCACAATAGAAAAAATATCAAAATACATTTGAAACCGTGTGAGCATAGACATCTTCATGGCAAGAACACCCAAAATCGTTCCTATAAGATATAGTTTTGAATATACAAGTGCCTTCCCCTCCATCTTCGGCAAATTGAGGAGAACATAGATAAAAAATAATCCCGTAAGCAATGTAGCACGCAATGAATTTTGCATACTTTGCTGAGCGAAATAATTATAGTCTTTATCGTTAAATAATGATATGATATTTGATATAAAGGTCTGAAAGTTATCTAAAGATAAAACAGCAAAAAGACAGATTAAAATAACAACTGTCCACCGTCTTTTGAAACTCTTGCTTCCGCAAACAAAATAAACCGGTAATAAAAACACCGCACTTTTATGAAAAAGCACTGCTAATCCGATAAATAGCAAAAACGGCAAAGGTTTTCTCTTAATTGCAAAACGGACAGCAATGATAAACATCAACATTGCCAAACATTGGCGTATTGAAGAAAGATTCATTAAGAAAAGATATGGATTAATAACAAATATCAATACACCAATCCAGTAATAATCTATTGGAAGAGTATCTTTTATCAATCTGTATATTACATAAATATAAGCAAGGCTGGTCACGGCAACTAATAGATAAAAATTGGGGAAAATCCGATTTAAAAGAGTAAACAGAAATTCATCATAAGGAGAATTCCCCCCTGCCTTCATATATGTATGCCATCCCATATATGAAGCATAGTCATTTCCGTACATATAGCGAAAAGCTGAAAACATAAACAGCACAGCGAACGGATATATCTGAACGCTTCTGTTGATTTTGGAACATATAATAGCCAATATAACAGAACTTAACAGTATAATATGAACCATATATCCTCCCTAACTTACTTAAAACACATTTTAACAATTGAATTGGCAATTTTATGGGCAGAAAGCTTTTCTTCCGCATACTTCATAAATGATAAAAATCTTTCCTGACCACAATCAGCGTTTTCTTTAACTGCTCTCTCTATTGCTTCGGATATTGCATAGGCCGGTGATTTATTTTCATCAATTACATATAAAAAATTTTCATAAATTTTTGGTATGCCATCAAGCATATATGCAACCACAGGTTTTCCTGTCATCAAATAATCTATATTTTTGGAAGGAAAAGAATACTTAGTATATTCTTCATTATTCTCCCTTGGGTTAATCAAAACATTAGCCCGCATTTGCCAGTTCTTAGACTCTTCGGGTGTAATCTGTCCTGTATATATAATTCTTTTGTCTTTCTCCGAAGCATTTGATACATAATCTGAACAATCCCCGGTACCACATAATATTAATCTGTAATTTATATCAGTTAACAACGAAAAAGCATCAACCAGATTTTTTATACCAAACTTTTCATTCAATTTTCCTGCATAAACAATTCTGGTTATACCGTCAGTTTCATTTTCTTTTTTAATAGTTTCATACTCAGCACAATCTGAAAAAATGCCTTCTGCCACAATATACGGCTTATCATATATAGGCAAACATTCTTTCATATGTTCAGTTAAAATTACAAAAGCATCAACATGACTCATAAGATTATGCATAAGCGAAATATCATATTTTTTAGCAAAGTCGTATATCTTGCTTCTGTTTGCATCCAAATTCATATAATTCGGCAAATCCGGAGAAAACAAACAAATTTTTATTGAAGGATCTTTCCTTTTAGCATATACTGCTGCCTGCAAAAACGGGGTATGTGCACTATACACAACTATTAATTTATTTTTATCCCGATCGGCAATAAAATTCTTCACAGCTTTCTTGGCAGCTATACTCCGAGAAAAATTTCTTATCCCCCAAATATTAATAAAATTAATATATCTATACTTATTTTGTGCTGTTTTAAACCCTTTAAAAAACCACTTCTTACATCTTAAAGGGTAAGCCCCTATAAATGGCGCGGATATGACAGATAAATCACACTCTGTCCTGTTAAAACCATCAATAAGCTTTTTTTGAAAAATATTTGCTGAAAATTCAACGTACGATTTTGAATTTTCAATTACTTCTTTTTCATTTTCTGCTGCAAAAACTCCGCATAAAATTAGTACTTTCATAAGATTTCCAATCTAATTATAGTTTTTATTGACAATACTTTTTAATTCAAAAGTCATTCAAAGTCATATATTTTTATATTTTATAAAACCCAAAACTCCATACTGCACAAAATGAAATATGCAGCTTGTCAAAGGTAAATGTAAAAATTTCCGATATATGTTCCAGCGATTTTTAGCACTTGAAAGCTTATTTGAAGCACGGGAATCGCCTCTAACCCTATACTCAGCAAGCACCTCTGTCAATCCTGCTGCTGAATATCCGTCTTTTAATATAGACAGCCAAAGAGCATAATCTTCATGATAAAAATCCGTAGGGAATCTGTATTTGTCAACGATTTTACGAGAAAGCAAAGCTGTGGAACAACTTATTACACTAACGTTTAATGTATCTTTAAAATCGGTTTTTTCAGGAACAATAAACTCTCTGCATTTTTTATTTCCATTTTCATCTATAATAGAATATGAACAGTAAACAATATCTGCATTACTTGACTGTGCAGCTGCAACCTGCAACTCCAGTTTTTCTTTTGCCCATATATCATCACTGTCAATAAGAGCAACAAATGTGCCTCTGCACAAATCAAGACCCTTGTTACGGGTTATAGCGGCTCCCTCATTTTTATCACTTAACACTAACCGGATTCTCTCATCAGTCTTTGATATTTTTTGTAAAATATCCCTTGTGTTATCAGACGAACAGTCGTCAATAATAATTAATTCAAAATTATCAAATGTTTGCTGTAAAACAGAATTAACTGCAAGTTCAATAAAATCAGCAGAATTATATGACGGCATAATAACCGAAACATAAGGATTGCTTTCTTTAATCATTCACAATCACCTTGCACCTTCCTGTGTAAATACAACCTTAATTGTCATAAAAATACACTTTAAATCCATAGATAGAGATTGTTTTTTTATGTACTCCATATCATAAACTATTTTTTCTTCCGGAGATAAATCATAACCGCCGTTAACTTGTGCCCAACCTGTAAGACCGGGAGTGACCATCAAACGATTAGAAAAACCGTGAATATACTTTTCAAATTCTTCATAAAAATTTGCGCGTTCAGGTCTGGGTCCGACAAAACTCATGTTGCCGATTAAAATATTGATTAACTGAGGAAATTCATCAATACGGCTTTTTCTGATTATGCGTCCTACACGCGTACATCTGTCATCATCTTTATTCGCCCATTGTGCTCCTTTTTCTTCAGCGTTAACATACATTGAACGAAATTTATACATTACAAATGTTTTTCCGTTTTTTCCTACCCGCTCTTGTTTAAAAATCGGCGATCCTTCTGAATCAATACAAATACATATTGCTATAATAATCATTGGAATTATTAAAACAAAAAGCATAAAAAAAGCGATTGAAAAATCAAATAACCGTTTAATACACCTATAAAAAATTCGCTTGGGTACCACTACAGATTCAACATAATAAATCTGCTGAGATTCTCTATTTACTATACCTTCCTTACAAATGCTCATTTATTTTCTCTCCATATATGAATTTTAAAATACTACCAGCAGATTTATTTTGCGTTTTTCCCGGTATTATGCTGAGTGTATATGCTGAACTCAATAAACATTAACTAATAAACAATTTTAATAAAATAATTGCTTACTACCAAAACGTATAATTATGCACTTATATCATTCAGTTTAAAAAAAAAGAAAAATGTTTGTCCATAATTTTTCTGCTTGTTTTTATTATAATTTTCACAGCCAAACAACAACTTCTCAAGCTGCTGCGCCTGCACGCACTAACAGCTATGAGTTTTTACATAGATTCAGGAACCTTTTGAACAAATGCACATCCAATAACCTTTTTGAAAAAACAGGTAAAACAGATTAATTACATAATCACAAATAATAAGCAAAAGTAAAAAACTTAAAATTATTATACATAACGCAAATTGACTGTCACTGTTTGTGTATATCTGCAAAGGAAATAAATTACATTAAAATAGTATAAATATAATTTACCAAAAGAATTTATGCTATTGTACTTTTTGTACTGCAAGATAAAACTGTCCAGATACCCTGTGATTTCTAAGATAATAAATATCTGTTATCCTAGAAGACATAATTTAAAATAATACTATCATATAATTCAAAAAAATACAATGGCACATCTGCATATTTTTAATTTTTCCTGCATTTTATTCAACATTTTTACTCTTTTTTCCAAAAAACCAATAAATATTTTTATTACTTTATAACAAAATAATATTTATCGTTTACTGATTGCAATATTATTATATAAAATAAAAAATACGCTAATTAATAAAATCCTTATATAATAAATACTGTTAATTTTACCAGCTTTTCTAACCTTGGCCAACATACGTTAAAACCGCATATATAAGATAATACTTCAATAAAATTAATATTACAAATTTATATATAGTTTCCGAAAGAATTTACTGTTGATTTTATTTAAAGTTTGCTGAAATTTTGACATAAAAATACCCCCTAATGCAGTTTGGTTTTTTACCTTGTCTGCGTTAGGGGATCACATCAAAATACTGATAAGTGCCTTTTTGTTTATAAACAGTTTTAATTTTTATGTTTCAGCAATAACCTCAACCTCAACAAGTACATCCTTGGGAAGCTGTTTTACTGCTACACATGATCTTGCCGGCTTTTCTGTGAAATATTTGCCGTAGACTTCATTAAACGCAGCAAAATCATCCATATTTTTAAGGAAACAAACTGTTTTTACAGCCTTATCAAGCGAGCTTCCTGCTGCCTCAAGTACATTTTTAAGATTTGTACATACCTGCTCAGTCTGTGCCTCAATTGTCTGAGCCTCAACATTGCCGCTTGCCGGGTTAATTGCAATCTGCCCTGATGTAAATACAAGTCCGTTTACCTTTACAGCCTGTGAGTAAGGTCCAATAGCGTCAGGTGCATTCTTTGTATATATCTTGTCCATTATTATTCCTCCTGTGAATTAAATATGTATTATACTAATTTAAAGCCTGCATTAATAAGTGCATCGTGAATTTCCTTTACATGGTCATAATTTCTGGTTTCAAGCACGATTCTCAGATAGCATCCGTTTACATCTGTTCCCTCGCTTGCTCTTTCATGATGAATAGAAATTACATTAGCTCCCTTATCGGCAATAATCTTTGAAACCGCAAGAAGCTGACCCGGCTTATCCTGAAGCTCTATGCAAACTGTCTGCTGTCTGCCTGTCATAAGAAGTCCGCGCTTAATAACCCTCGAAAGAATAGTAACATCAATGTTGCCGCCCGATACAACACAAACTACTTTTTTGCCCTTAACCGGCAGCTTATTGAACATTACAGCAGCAAGAGGTGCTGCTCCTGCTCCCTCGGCAATCATTTTCTGAGATTCGATAAGCTTAAGAATAGCTGATGAAATCTCATCATCGCTTACTGTAACAATATCATCTACATATTGTTTAACATATTCAAATGTATGCTCACCCGGTTCTTTTACCTGAATTCCGTCGGCAATAGTTGAAACATTATCAAGACAAACAGGTTTGCCTTTTTTAACAGATTCATACATTGATGGCGCTCCCTCAGCCTGAACACCATAAATCTTGATATTAGGATTAAGACTCTTGATTGCACAAGCAACGCCCGAAATGAGTCCTCCTCCGCCTATTGCACATACAACTGCGTCAACATCCGGCATTTCATTCATAATCTCTATGCCTATTGTTCCCTGGCCGGCTATTACATTTTCATCATCAAAAGGATGAATAAATGTATAGTTTTTCTCATCACGAAGTTTTAAGGCTTCATTATAAGCATCATCATAAATACCCGGAACCATACAAACATCAGCACCGTAATTTTTAGTTGCTTCAACCTTTGATATTGGCGCACCGTCAGGAAGACAGATTAACGACTTTATTCCGTACTTTGTAGCGGCAAGTGCAACTCCCTGAGCATGATTTCCTGCTGAACAGGCTATTACGCCTCTAGCTTTTTCTTCATCTGTAAGCTGGGAAATTTTATAACCGGATCCCCTAACCTTAAATGAGCCTGTAATTTGTAAGTTTTCCGGTTTAAGGTATACATCGCACTCATCGCAAATCCCTGCCGCGTGAACAATATTTGTAGGTCTTATAACATCCTTCAATACATAAGACGCATGATATATTTTATCCAATGTAAGCATAGCAATACTTCCTTTTCATAACACTTATTACTACACCATTCTAAAAAACAATATATTTTTTAAAAACTTTGTGCTAACCAAATAACATACTGCCAAAACAATTACACCTTCTGAGAACAGGCTGTAAAAGTAATTGCAAAACCTGCCTAAAAGAAATTTGCTTTTAAAATGGTGTTTAGCATAATATACTTTTACTATTTTAATACAATACTGCGATAAAATCAAGTTTTTTTGAAAAGCGGTTACTTAAGTGTACTGCTAAAACATCAGACAATTGCCGTGACAGCTCTTTTTACTGATATTTGAATAGATAAATTTCTTCATAGCCAGACTGAATGAGAATTATATTAATATTCAATGCAATTTGTATTCTATTTATCAAAACAATTAATGCTTACAAAATATTGATTTTCAAGAGCTGCGATGGCAGTTTCCGTGCATTGGACAATCTGTACAGCCGCAGCCGCAGGAAGATTTGCCTCTCTTTTTATTTCTTATCATGCAGATAACTGCAATTACTGTAACTGCCGCAACTATGAATCCAATAATAATAGTACCTAAATTACTTAAAAAATATTCGATCATTTTACACTCCTGTTTAACAATTTATTTTGCAGTTTCAGCTTTTATGCTGAGCCTGTTTGATTCATTATACGGTCTTACAAGCATAAAAATTATAAATGCCAATACAAGTACTGCAAAAATAAATCCGAGAACATTTATACTGCCTGTAAAAATTGACCCTGTCTGGAATACTATAAGTGAAACAGCATATGCAAATACACTCTGATATGCAATTGCAAATGATGTCCACTTAGCTGAATTCATTTCTCTTCTTATAGCCCCTATGGCGGCAAAGCACGGAGCACAGAGCAGATTAAAAATCAGGAATGAATACCCTGCCAAAGGAGCCATACCCTCAAAATCAAGAACACCAAATACTCCCACAACTTCTTCTTTTGCAACAAGACCCATAATTGCAGCTACTGCCGCACTTGCTTCTCCAAATCCAATAGGAGTAAAAATCCAGCAAATTGCACTGCCAATCATACCAAGTATACTGTCACTAAGTTCCATTTCAAGTCTAAAGCCGAACGAACCGTTAACTGCACCAAAGTGAGATCCTGCCCAAATAAATATTGATGCAAGCAAAATAATTGTTCCTGCTTTTTTAATAAACGACCAGCCGCGTTCCCACATTGAACGCAGGACATTTCCTATTGCAGGAAGATGATATGAAGGAAGTTCCATTACAAATGGCGCAGGATCGCCGGCAAACATTTTTGTTTTCTTTAGAATTATTCCTGAAATTACAATTGCGGCAATACCTATAAAATATGCGCTTGGAGCTACCCACCACGCACCTCCGAAAAGTGCAGTTGAAATAAGTGAAATAATAGGAAGTTTTGCTCCGCACGGAATAAAAGTTGTTGTCATAATTGTCATCTTACGGTCACGGTCATTTTCAATAGTACGCGAAGCCATTATACCCGGTACGCCGCATCCCGAACCAACAAGCATAGGTATAAATGATTTGCCTGATAAACCGAACTTTCGGAAAATCCTATCCATAACAAACGCAATACGTGCCATATAACCGCAGCTCTCAAGAAATGCAAGGAAGATAAACAAGACAAGCATCTGAGGTACAAAGCCTAAAACTGCACCGACACCGCCTATTATACCGTCTGCCACAAGACTGTGAAGCCAATCTGCACAGCCAATACTTGTGAGACCTTCATCTGCAAGATATGAGATACCGGGAATCCATACACCAAAATTTTGCGGTACAGGTACATTTTCAGACCCCATAACTTCGTCGACCTTTTCTCCAAGATTTATACCGGCTTCTGCCATGGCCTCATTGTATAATCCAAATGCCTCATCAAATGCGGCATAGTCTTTTTCATGAACAGCGGCAAGCACTTCATCAGCACCTGCTGCACCATTGTCAACAGCTTTTTGAACTTCTGTCTCAAATTCATTTGTAAAAAGATTTGTTTTAGCATATTCATTAACAGAATCTTCGTATTCTGTCTGACCGATTCCAAATAAATGCCATCCGTCACCAAACAATCCGTCATTAGCCCAGTCAGTGAGAACAGAGCCGACAGATGTAACCGAAATATAGTAAACTATACACATAATAACGGCAAAAATCGGTAAAGCAAAAAAACGATTGGTAACTACCTTATCAATTTTATCTGATGTTGTAAGCTGACCTTTATTCTTTTTCATATAACAGCTCTTGATGATGGCAGCTATGTATATATATCTTTCATTTGTAACAATACTTTCAGCATCATCATCTAATTCATTTTCTGCAGCTTGAATATCCTTTTCAACGTGGTCTAAAATATCCTGTGAAATATTAAGCTTATTAAGTACTTTATCATCACGCTCAAAAATCTTAATTGCATACCAGCGCTGCTGCTCCTCGGGCATATCATGAACTGCTGCCTCTTCAATGTGAGCAATTGCATGTTCAACCACTCCGCAAAAACTGTGCATGGGAACTGTTCTTCCTGATTTTGCAGCTTCAACAGCTGTATCTGCCGCCTCCATAATGCCGCTCCCTTTCAGTGCAGAAATCTCAACCACCCTGCATCCAAGCTGGCGGGACAGTTCTTCAGCATCGATTTTATCATTATTTTTCCGGACAATATCCATCATATTAACAGCAACTACGACCGGAATGCCAAGTTCCGTAAGCTGAGTTGTAAGGTAAAGATTTCTTTCAAGGTTAGTTCCGTCAATAATATTAAGAATTGCATCGGGTCGCTCTTCCACAAGGTAATTTCTAGCTACAACCTCTTCAAGTGTGTATGGTGAAAGCGAGTAAATCCCTGGCAAATCTATAACAGATACGCTGTTGTTACCTTTTAGCTTACCTTCTTTTTTTTCTACAGTTACTCCCGGCCAGTTGCCTACATACTGATTTGACCCGGTAAGTGCATTAAACAAAGTGGTCTTTCCGCAGTTAGGATTACCTGCCAGAGCGATTTTAATATTCATATTTAGTATCCTCCCATCAATTAGCAGCCGCTAACCAATATTTAAAAAATAATGGGATTTCTCCCTAAATCAGCCGCCAAAATTTAAAATTGGCGGCTGTTATAAACTATTCAACTTCAATCATCTGTGCATCTGCTTTCCTAAGAGAAAGCTCATAGCCTCTTACAGTAATCTCAAGAGGGTCGCCAAATGGAGCTGCCTTTCTGACTGTAATTTGAACACCCTTAGTAATTCCCATATCCATTATTCTGCGCTTAACTGCGCCTTCACCGTGTAGTTTAACTACCTTAACTGTATCACCTATTTTTGTCTGTTTTAATGTATTCATAACATACCCCCATGCAAATTAAATCATTATTTTCCTCGCCATCTCTTCACTTACTGCAATGCGTGACTCTTTAACATTTGCAATAATATTTCCGCCTGCAGCAGTTATAACAGTCACTTCACTGCCTGCAACAAATCCGAGGCTTTCGAGATGCTTTCTTGTTTCAGAACTGCCTCCAATTTTACGTATGATATTTGTCTCTCCGACAGATGCAAATATTAGCGGCATCATGTTTATCATCTCCTAAAATCTCCGTAGTTAGCCGTAGCTAACATTTGCGGTAAAATTTAGGTTAGTCTCTGCTAACCTCTTTATTAGGATACTTTAATTTCATAATTATGTCAATAGTTTTTTACTAAAAAAGTACTACTCTTATAAATTTGTAAAAACTTACATTGTTGCAGTTAGTCTTAACTAACTATTTGTGCAAACCTATATACAATATATTCAAATTAATTGATTTTCAGTACATAATGTGATATTATGAAAATATAAACTAAAGGAGTGCTTGTAATGCAATTAAAAGAGTCCGGTGAAATGTACCTTGAAACTATATATATACTTAGTCAAAAAAGCAACTTTATAAGATCAATTGATGTTTGCGAAGAAATGGGTTACTCTAAACCAAGCGTGAGCAGAGCCATGGGATTGCTCAAAGAGGGCGGGTATATTACTGTTGGAACTGACGGTTCACTTTCCCTTACAAAATTGGGCAAAGATATTGCAGAGAAAACATACGAAAGACACACTGTTTTATCAGACATTTTCATTAAACTTGGAGTAAATGCTGAAACCGCAGCTGCTGATGCTTGTAAAATCGAACATGTCATAAGTGATGAGACTTTTAACGCATTAAAAAAGCATTTAAATGATATACACTAAAATTATTTGACACTGCTATATTACTATATTAATATATTGATAAAACTGCCATTTTTCAACTAAATGGCAGTTTTATTTTACCTTAATTATTTGCAATAAATATAAAAAAGAACATCAAAGCAGGTCAGTTTTTAACAAAATAATATATCAAGGCATAATATATAGCGAGCTAAAATGCTCATAAATATGAAAGGAGAATGGAATTGGAAATTAAAGATATTATTGCTGAACAATACGGAATTCCAAAATTCCCTGAAAAAACACCCGAAGCAATGGCATTCGTGCCCTTTCAACCGTACAATGCCCCAATCTTTTCAGCCAATCAAGGACTCGAATCCGGAACAATGTTTCCATCGCTCGACAAACCATTCTACGGAGGTAAATGCGGTGGTTCCTTTGACTGAAAGAGAAATACTTTTAAGGAAAATATCGACTTACCAATTTGCAGCACTGGATTTACAGCTGTTTCTTGATACCCATCCCAATGATAAAAAAATCCTAGAAAAAATGAAAGAATACCGTGATAAATCACTTCCTCTTATAAAAGAATATGAGGAAAAATACGGCCCTTTAACCAAAAATATGACAAGCACAAATAACTGGCGCTGGATAAAAGGTCCGTGGCCATGGGAAAGCGAGGCTGACAGCTAATGTTTGTATATGAAAAAAAATTACAATATCCGGTAAATATTAAACAAACCAATCCGAAGCTCGCTAAAATTATTATAACTCAGTATGGTGGACCGCTTTATTAAGGTAAGATTCAAAATCATACATTTTTAATTATTTAAACTCGATTTCCAGCGTATTGCTGATTTTACTAAATTTAATCTTATTAATTAGCATTAATGCCGTTTTATTTTTGGTTTCCGTATCAATTGAATTATCAGTTAAAATATCTGAAACCGTAAGAATTCTTTTTTTAATGTTTAAATTTGGGTCATTTACACCTTTTAGGTTTTCTTCTATTTCGTTCAATTGATTTTCCATTTGAATTTTTTCATTAATTAGCCGTTCCTTATTTTCCTTGTATTCTTCGAGGGTATCTATACCATCAGCATAAGCCTTTTTAATTCGCTGTTCTTTATCTTTCATTTTTGATAATTGATAAACTAAAAACTCATACTGATATGTCAAGCTATCATCATTAGCTTTAGGTACAATATTAATTTGCATCGGATCATCATATACTTTTTTTAATTCTTTTAAAACAGCATTCTCTAAAATTTCATATCCAATATGATTACTGGTTTTGCATTGACCTTTTACAAAGCCATTGCAGGTTAAATACTTGTGCTGTGATATGACCATTGCCCTTCCGCAAGTACCACATTTTATCATACCTTTTAACCATGTTATCACATTTGCAGTAGTATGAGTTCCTGTACGATATAACTCTCTGTTATCCTTTAAAATCTCTTGAACTTTATTCCAAAGCTCCATGCTTATTAAAGGTTCATGCTCTGCATCTGCAATTATGGTATCGGGATTATGATAATCTCTGCGTATCTTCCCCGTCGGAGTCCAACGCAATTTTCCTATGTAAGCAGGATTATTTAAAATATATTCTATATTTCTTGTTTCAAAAATATTTCCCCTTTTTGTACGGAAACCCAATTCATTTATATAGACAGTTAATTGTCGCATATTCATTTTTTGGGTAGCGTACTTTTCAAATATAAACTTAATAATTTCTGCTTCTTCAGGTACAACGACTAATTTTTTGTTTTCTGCCCTATAACCAAACATCGGACAAGTCTGATAACCTCCTCTTTCCGCCTTTTCCGTCATTCCTTTCTTAACTTCTTCTGCAAGATTTAAAGAATAATACTCCGCCATTGCTTCAAGCATAGCTTCAAGAATAACAGAAAACTTATCATCTTCTATTGATTCAGTTATTGATATTACCCTTATTCCGCATTCTTTTTTTAAAAGCGATTTATAAACAACACTATCCTCTCTTGAACGAGCAAACCTATCAAATTTATGAACAAGGATAACATCAAAAGGTTTCGGTTTGGATTTTGCATTTGCAATCATATTTTGAAATGCAGGTCTTTTATCAGCACGTTTGCCCGAAATTCCCTCATCAACGTAAATATGTTCTTTTGTAAGAATAATATTATTATTTTTAGCATATTGCTTAATCGCCTTTAACTGTGCATCAGGTGAATACTCTGTTTGGTCATCTGTTGAAACTCTTATGTAACAAGCTCCATTTTGAAACATATAACACTCCTTCCCGATTTTGAAAAGAAATGTTTTCACAGTTAATAGAATTATACCATAACTAGAAAACATTGTCATTTAATAAAATGATAACGTTCAAACTTTTATGTATATATCTATTGGAATATGTAAAATCAAGTATGCATAAAATTTATCAGGAGTGATTTATTATGTCAGAGAATTTAAAAATCATAATAAAAAATCCCCCTAGTAAAGGACATAAAAAAGAATTGCTAAATAAATTATGTGATATGCTGTCAAAGGAACTGCAAAACAAAAGCGCTAAGTGAAATCAAACTCACTTAGCGTTTTTTATGTAATTAAATATAAATTTATGAAAAATCTAGAAGTCAAAAATAGGTATTTTTAATGGAAAGACGAGACAAGATTATATAAAATAGAAAAGATAGAAATTACGAAACTCATTATAAATAGGACTTTTATATAGACTGTATATACTTCAGTTGCTGCTTGCCAAATTACAATTCAGGACAGATTTTAACAGTTTGAGCCAGTCACATATAAAAATTTTAAATCTTTTGATATAATCAAAGCAACACTGAGTAATATCGTTTGTGTTATTGAACAAACAGATTTTAATCAGATTGCTAGAAATTTTACATAATTATCATAGGAGGTAAATTAGTTTGAAAAAATCATCAATTTTAAAAAGAACATTTGCAGCAGTAGTTTCAATTATGCTGTCGGTATTATGTGTTGCAAATGCATCGGCAAAAACAGATTCAGACAAAATAATATATCAGTCTGATAGCGGTTATGAGGTGGTCAAAATCTCACATCCTAACAATGATGTTAAAATGGTTGACGGTATAGTTGATTATACCGGCGGTGGCACTTTGGGAACGAATCTTGAAAATGGAAAAGGCGACCGTGGTCAAAACTACACATGGGGATCTATAGGCTACGGAGATTATATGTATATAGGTACCTGTTACAACTCTTGGCTTAATACACTTTCATCAATGAAAAACGTGCTGGGTCATAATTATGATGAAACAATTATGATGGATGCCCTTGAAACAATGTTTCACGGAGATTTTTGTACCGGCGAAGAAGATGGCGTTGATTCCAACGGAATACTTCTCAAAATAAACATCAAAACAGGCAAAGTTAAAATCTTAATGTCTACAGCTACGACCGGCACAAACTGTCTGTTTAGAAATGCTGTCGAATTTAAGGGAAAACTTTATTTTTGCGGTGCCGTAAATTCTGTTCCGTGCATATATCAAGTTAATCCTGAAACAGATGAATTCAAACAGGTTTATGCAGGTATGACAATTGATGAATATATTTCTGCATATAAATCTGGGTTAAGTGTAGGCATAAGAGGTATGTGCATATTTGACAATAAACTTATAATAAGCTGTGTAAGCAGCAAAGGCTCCGTTATCTGCGAATCCGAAATGCCCGAAAATCAAGATTCTTTTAAGGTTATAGCAACAGATAAAGAACTGTTTAATTATCCTGCTTATCACTACTGTGACAGTATATACGGCGGCTCTATATTTGATATGACGCAATTTGGCAAAAGTCTTTATGTTTCAATATGCACAGGCACCCCTCAAAATGCAAAAGATCATAATACTATGCAATCTTTTGCTATAGTAAGAGGCGACATAAACATAAACGGCAAATGGTCTTGGAAAAGCATTGCGGGTGATATTGAAAAAGACGGTGCAAAATATTCTTTTGGCATTGATCCCCAGCGAACAAGAAGCGGCGCTGCTAATCTTATTGTATTTAATGATTACCTTTATATAGGTGAATACAATGATGAGGAAATTGCTGTTGAAAGAATGCTCTTTAACAATGATTTTGAATTTATGAATGCAAACTTTGAACAGTCAGTCAACATCTACAGAATGGACAGTAACGAAAATATTGAACTCGTTGTTGGAGATTCAGATAAAATGTTCCCAAATGGCAGTTTGTCAGGATTAAAATCAGGCTTTGGCAGAAATGAAAATCAATACATCTGGAAAATGCAGGTTTATAACGGAAAACTATATATCGGCACTTATGATGCAAGCAGCTTTCTATTCCCATTAAACGAGTATGCAAATGATCCAAATGCATCAGACAAATGGAAAGAACAGGTCGATTACTATATGAATGCAATCGCTGATATTCCGGGAACAGAACCAAAAGGTCTGGATAAATGCGCAGATTTTTTGAAAAATGCTGATTTTGGTTTCGATCTGTATGTTACTGAGGACGGGATTAAATTTGATACAATTACAACTAACGGATTTGGTGACAAATATAACCACGGATGCCGTGCCTTTGGTGTTACTAATGAAGGATTATGCGTAGGCACAGCAAATCCATTCTATGGTGCGCAAGTGTGGAAGCTTTCATACAACGAACCTAAACAAAACATCACAGAACCAACTGCAACCGATTCAGATACAAAACCAGCTACCAAAAATGAGAATGGAACATTCAATACAGACACATCTTCAAAACCGGCAATTTCTCCTGCAACCGGCGACATCAGCACATCAGGACTATGGTTCATAATTGCATTTTCATGTGCAATCATTGTACTATGTGTAATTGGTATAAAAAGAAAAAACACAATTAAGTAAAAATTCTTCCTATCGCAAAAACATTTCCATTGCGACAGTCGCACTTATTTACTCTCCCCACCCTACCCTATTATATATTTTTTCCTTTGTTGCATAAGGTAGTATTTTTCTTCAAAAAATCTCCACCTTTTCTATGCAACAGACCATCTAAAATTCATATAAAATAACTGTGAAAACACTTTTATACCTTAAGGAATACGGCGGACCAGATGGACAATTGATTTTATGGTGCACTATTGATAACTATCTATCAAACCCACTAAATATCCCCTTATATTGTACATTTTAGCATATTAGCATTCATATGCAGACATCGAAATTCAGACCTTATTTTTAGCAATTACAATGCACAAATCAAATAAATAATTATAAATATTTCATTTCAAGAATTAAACCATTTATATGTAAAATATGAATGCATAAAACAAGATCTTCCTTGATTTTAAGTCAGGGAAGATTTTTTATTTTTTCATAATTTAGAATACTTTAATTGCCAAAAGCGTTACTTTTTCACTTGCTTTGAATAATCTAATAGAGAGTATGCAAAGAAAGGGGAAAAATTATGAAACGATGTGTACCATTAGAATTGGAGGCAGAAGTCGTCTGCAATCAAAGTTCTGTACCTCCTTTGATTTTTCAACTACCGCCAAAACAAGGACGAGAAGTTCTGGAAAAAGCACAAGACACTCCTGTATATAAATATCCTGCTGATATTTCTGTAAATGAAATCAATACAGGAAAATGGGGTACTATTCCTGTCTATTTTGTTATTCCAAAAGATACTGCTTCCATTCGTAATGTTATTTTTTATATTCATGGTGCAGGATGGGTATTCGGCAGTTTCCATACACATGAAAAACTGGTAAGGGAACTTGCAGTCAGAACAAATTCATTAGTTGTATTTCCTGAATACAGCCGTTCTCCCGAAGCAAAATATCCTGTTGCTATTGAACAATGTTACTTTATTCTTTCGCATTTATGGGAAATTATCGGCAAAGCCTTTCCTAATATCAACCGTGATACTTTAACAGTTGCAGGCGACAGCGTTGGCGGTAATATGACAATCGCAATGACTTTGATGTCTAAAAAACGAAACGGAATAAAAATTCATAAACAACTCTTGTATTATCCTGTAACCAACGCTTGTTTTAATACACCTACTTATTTTCAGTTTGCAGAAAATTATTATTTATATAGAGCAGGTATGAAATGGTTTTGGCGACAGTATACTTCATGTGAAGCAGACAGAAATCAAATAACGGCTTCTCCGCTTCGTGCTAGTATAGATTGCCTGAGGGGATTACCTGAAGCAATGATTATTAATGGTCAGGCTGATGTTTTAAGAAGCGAGGGCGAAGCATTTGGAGAGAAACTACGCTGTGCAGGCGTTAAAGTAACAGCATTGAGAGTACAGGGAATCATTCACGATTTTGTTATGCTAAATTCTCTTGATAAAACAAATGCCTGTCGTACAGCGATGGACGCATCCACTGAGTGGATAAATCGTAAAAATGAATGTAATGACATGTAAAAATAAAATCCTGAGTTTTTGAAAAGCTCAGGATTTTATCTGCGGAAAGCTGATTTATCATAAAAATTATATTTTTATTGTGTTCATGCAATAATTCTTAGGAAAAGGCTTGTACAACCTTTTGTTTTTCTAAAAACCCAGTGTTCATGCGGTTTTTCAAGGTTTTTAAAAATTAAGGTGTATTTATGCAGTCGTAGCATATAAATAGCTTGTACAACCTTATGTTTTCTAAAAAAACCAGTGTTTATGCGAGTTTTAGCCGTTTTTATTTTATACATTGCACTTACACAGTCGTACCATCTGCTGCCATATCCTCGTGTAAGTCAGTTATTGCATCACCTTTACTTTGCATAGATGCCGCAGTATAAGGCGATCCGGAAGCACTTTGCGGATAGATTGCTGTTGTGTGGTCAACGAAATAGTCTTCAAACCCGGCTTTTTTTATTTCATCCTCAGTTAAATTTTTTGTTAACTGATATACTATTGCTCCAATCATTTCAAGATGATTAAGTTCTTCTGTGCCGATATCAGTGAGTGTACCTTTTAATTCCGGCAGAGGCATAGTGAATCTTTGACTAAGATATCTTAGTGAAGCTCCAAGCTCTCCATCCCGACAACTGATATAATAGTTTGTCCTTTTTTACTGTGAATTTTTATTAAAATGGATTTTGAAATTTATAATTTATAACAATTTTTTTTGATTTATAAACTTCAATGTTTTCAATTAATTGACCTATCAGCAAAGGCGAAATATTTTCAAACGATACAATTTGTTTTATCAGCTCAATGATTTGCTCAGGTGATTGTTTTTTCCTGTTTTGTTTGCTTTTTTCATCAATGTTTAAAAGCCTGTTAGATAAAACTTCTTTTTCATTGTTAAATTCTGATGACATCATTAAAAAGTTTTCCTCTGAAATAATTCCTCTTACCTTATCCTCATAAAGTGATTTTATAATTGTTTTTATTTCATCTAATCTTTTAAGAATGTCTTTTTTCTCTTTATCAGATTTTTCATAGGTTGGTTTGGTATCAGATACTGAAAAACTATTGCAAAATTCATCAGGATTGCTTATTGCTTTTGCTGTTATTTCTTTTAAGCTTGTCAAGACAAATTGATTTAATAAATTTTCTTTGATTACATTTCTTTGACATTTTTCTTTGCCAAAGCGTGAATAGCCTGAACAGATACAGACAAATTCTTTTTTAGCACCTAATCTTCTGAAAGTCATTGGCATTTTGCAATCACCACAGAATATGAGACCTGCAAGCAAATGGTTTTCTCGTTCAGTTGGATAAGATATGCAGGCTTTTCTTTTGATGCGTTCCTGTACGACTTCAAAATCTTCCTTTGAAATAATAGGTTCATGTGTATTTTCTGCAATAATCCAATCAGAGCGAGGAATTTTTTTAAACTTCTTTACCTTGTAGCTTATTTTCTCACTTCTGTGCTGTGCCATATTTCCTATGTAAGTAGGATTTGTAAGAATTCCTTTTATTGTTTCTGTTCTCCAAACATTGAATTTGGAATTAACATTCACATAGGCAAGATTTTGAACTTTATTTTTATACTCAGTAGGTGTTAATATCTTTTCATCAGTAAAGACACGGGCAATTTTAGCCATACTGTAGCCATTTAAATACATTTCAAAAATTCTTTTTACAACCTTTGACGCTTTGCTGTCAACGACAAGCATATTTTTATCTTCTTTAGCTTTCACATAACCAAACGGAGCAAATGCACCAATGAATTTTCCGTTAATCCTTTTGGTGTCCATTACCGTTCTTATCTTTTTTGAAATATCTTTTGCATACATATCATTTATAACGGATTTAAACGGTGTCATATCGTTGTTTGCGGATTTTTCAAAGGTGTCTATTCCGTCGCTTAATGCTATGTATCTTATGTTTTTTTGTGGAAAGTATCGCTCTAGATAGTAACCTGTATCAATGTAATCTCTGCCTAGTCTTGATAAATCTTTTGTTATGACTAAGTCAACTTTTTTATTTTCTATATCTTTAATCATATTCTTAAATGCAGGACGGTCAAAATTTAATCCTGAGTAACCATCATCAATGTATATTTCATAAACATTCCAACCCTGTTCAAGAATATAATTCATTAAATAGTCCTGTTGATTTTTAATGCTCATAGATTGACCGCTTTCTTCATCTTCTCGTGAAAGTCTTAGATACAGCCCAGCATTATAAATCTTATGGCTTGTATAGTTATAGTGAGTTATCATTGCAACCCCCTTTTACTCATCTAATAACTATCTATCACTCATATTTAATTCATATTTTTGTAAATTCCAATCCCCTACAGGAATTTTTATCAAATATTTTATGTAATTTTGTAATATGCTTTTAAATTCTTTTTCTGAATTGTCGTAGTTGCATGTAATAGAATATTCATTATCTTTTTTACTTTGCATAATATCACCCTCATATAATAAAATTATTAAATTATATTATAAATAAGATGATTTTATGTTATGATTATGATATATAAATCAGCTTTTTGTTTTGCCCACTAAACTACTATAACAGCTTAGTGGGCATATTTTCTACTTAATATTTATCGTAAGTAAAGCTATCATATGCTTTTTCAAGCGCTTGCCTTTTTTCGGAAGCAGAGTATTTTTCCCAGTCCGAGCAGAGAATAAACTCCCTCTTCATATTGATATTTACAAGATTTTTTAATTTTTCCTCATTGATTTTATATAATTAAACAAATTACTTGAGTGGTGTTGTAAATAGCTAACCAAAAGATACTTACCATAACACCACTCTCCCCTTTTCTAAACCTATTTTTTTAATATTCTAATAGTTAATTTATGAGTGTTTGAAACCCAGTGTAATCTTTTAAGTATGCTTTGTATTCCGTAGCATTTGCATATTCCGTACCACATTCAAATATCTTCATACAATTGCTTTCCTCAGGGAAACCACTCCAATTCAAATCAAATTCATATATGCCAATATCATTAAATACATCTTTTATTTTGCTTTCAGCTAATAATTTATTATCTGAAATTGTTTCTCCATTAATTTCATATTTAAAATTGCCATATTTGTAGCTATATGTTATATCTGCTTTTTCAGATAAAGAATTTTTGTTGTCAACAGAAAATGCTTTGAAGTATTTAGCGTAGATACTGCCAGTTGAATAACCATACCAAAATCTATCAGATAAACACAGGTATTTGTTATTATCATTTGTTACTGTATAAACATACAGCTGTTCGTCTGCATTATCGTACTTTTCTGTTTCATAAACGATACCTTTATCAACAACTTTATTATTTTCAATACAGTACAATTTCACTTGAATTTTTACAAATCCGTTGTCTTCACCTAATGCAGATATTGTAATCATTTCTGGATTTTTATCATTATTTAAATCTTCAATATATACAGATGATAAACCTTTTGGGTTATCTATATTTCTATATATTTCACTTTCAGAAATACCTGATAATATTTTTTCAAAATCATTACATATACCTATTTGCGGAACAATAACATTGTTTAAATAATCTTTATAAATTTTAGGGATTGACGGATTTAATAGAATAGGATTTTGTAAAACGACATATTCACTATCAACATCAAGTGACATACCATAATAGTTATAATTATCGTGATGAAACGATAATGAATAACTACCGTAAGGCAAATTCAAGCTAAAGTTGCCATTTTCATCTGTTGTGGTTGTTACTACAGGGTCAAGGCTATCACTTGAATTGTCAATTACTTCAACCCTTACATCTTTGATAGGATTGTTTGTTTTGCTGTCTCTTACTATACCTGCACAAACAGAGCCTGTTTTTCTTTGAAGTTTTACATTTTTTAAACTTGAATAACCATTAGGTGAAATTGTTATTTTAGTTAATTTATAATTTTCATGCTCAAAAGTAAAAGTATGCTGTTTTGAATGAGAATCAATATCAAAACTAAATTTTCCATCTTTATCAGTTGTACAATCTATATTTATTTCATCACAAGATATTTTTACATTTGATATTGGTTCATTATTATTAGCATCTATAACTTGTCCTGTAATCCGTTTATCCGTTCTGCGTATAGCTTCTTCAACAGATAGCTTCGCATTTAACATTCTGTAATTATCATTTGTTGTATGCTTGCCGTCAGGATTATCCCAAACCCATATATTTTCATCATAGCTGTTGCAAACAATGTCTTTGACCTCTGCACCTGTAAAATTGCTGTTAACAGACCAAACCATACCGCAAACAGATGTAACCATAGGTGCAGCCATTGATGTACCGTTTAAATTAGCATAAGCACCATTAATCCATCCGCCCCAGCCATCACTAACTTCACCTGGAACCGTGCTATAAATATTTGTACCTGGTGCGCAAATATCAACTCGGCTTCCTCCATTAGAGCTAACTTCTTGCTGATAGTTTCCGTCATCATTTTTTTGAGCATTTCCAACTATAATAATTCTATCTAACACATCTCGTTTTGAAAAACTAACATTTTGAGGGACAATTATATTACTATTTTTTATTGATGCAAAATACCCACTATATTTTGTATCAATGGCATACCCATCTTCTGTACCATTTCCAGACGATTGAACAACTACAAAATCTTTACCTTTAATTAACAACTCGACTAAAGCTTTCGAAGCAAGATTAGCACTATCTGTATATGCATCTACATTATTTATATTTTCGTAATAATTATAATACTTATTTAAAGAATAATTCACAACTTTTGCTCCTGATTCAACAGTATATGTCAAACCTGATAGTATTTCGTTTTCGGTATCCCATTCTTGTTTTCCTTCTGGTTGCCAATCAACACACCATAGTGTGTTTTTCCAAACAAGACCAGCCATTCCTTTTTTATTATTCGCGTTAGCTCCGATAATACCAGCTACATGTGTTCCATGTTTAGCTTTTTTATTATTTGATTTTAAAGCTTCATTAGGAAATTTTATAACTCCTTCTAAATCTTCGTGTCCAACATCAAATCCGTTATCAACAACACCTATATCAATATAATTAAACCGCTCGTTATAATCCCAAGCTGAATATGCTTCTATAGCATCTAAATACCAGTCGCCACCATTGGCATTTTTATAAGGGTCATTTACAGAAACTGATGTCTTTGTATTACTACTTATCCTATCAATTTCTGTTGCATACACACCATCCATATTGTCAATTTTATTACAAATTTCGTATAAACTTTCTAAATCCATAGTTTCCACTTCAACTTGCCATTGATTTATACCGTTAATACTACCTACGACTTTACCATTTATAGATGAAACAATCTTATTTTTTCTATCGTCAGACACGCCCTCGTCAAAGAATATTAAGATAATATTATTTACATAGTGCGTATTTGTTTCACTGTCATAAGCAATATGGCTTTCGTCTAATTCATAGATTTTACCGCTGTCATAAGTAATCTTAACTGTTTTACTTTCTGTTTTTCCGCTTTCAGTAGTTGCAGTTACAGTAATTTTGTTAATTTGCGGTTTTAACTGAATATCTGCACTATATGTATTATCACTTATAACAGCATTTCCACTGTCTGTAATTTCGTAATCATCAATTTCAGTAGCTATCGTATAAGTTACAGATACAACATTACTTGCTAATGAAAATTTACCACTTAATTTCTGATTGAAATTAGTTACTGTTTCTTCTTTATTGTCTATTGTCAAATTTATATTATCATTCACTTTATAACTTACATTAGCAGTAATTGTATAATTGTTATTATCAACCTTAATCTGCTCACTTACAGTAATAGTAGAAGAATTATTTTCTTGTGCAAAAGCATTAAATTTTGAAATACCTACTACAGATATAACAGCAATAACAACACACAATATTGATGAAACAATTTTTGTTGTTTTATCAATATGCTTGATTAAGCAATACAACAATGTTGAAATACTTGCTAATAACAGTACAATAAAAATACACATATATGTATAATCAGAACCTGTTTTTATGCTTGTATTATCTTGATTGTTGTTATTTTTTGTATTATCATTTGATTTATCAGATTTGTTGTTATCATTATTTGAAATAATACTTGTTGTAGTCTGAGTGTTTGGTTTTGTATTTTGTGTATTACCTGTATTGCTTTCTATTGGTTTTGTTGTTGGCTCTGTCGTACTATCTGGTTTAGTGCTTGACTCTACAGTACTTTCTGTTGGATTAGTTACGTTTTGCTCTTCACCTTTTACAACAGCAACTACAGTTAGATTTGCTTGTTCCCCACTTTTCAGGTCAATTGCTTTTGTTGATGTTTCATCATTGCTGTCCTTTAATTCAAATTTATCAGGAAGCAGGGCTTCAATTGAAACATCTTTAACAGTAAAGTCATTTGTATTCGTTACAGATATAGTAATTTGAATATCTTCATTTAACGAATAGCTTTGCTTGTCTGTTGTGAGATTAACTTGTAATCCGTCTTGTGTTGTTGTCTGTGCCAATGCGGTTATACTAAAGCTGAATAAGATTATCAGCATTACAATTATAACCGATAGGCATTTTAACGCTTTTTTCATTTTTTATTATCCTCCTTGATTTTTGCACATCTTGATATAAAATAAATGTGCATAATTTAATTAATAATTGGCAGACTAATAATATAGGTAAAATATTTTCGTGAAGTTTATTACTTCAAGAAAAAGCGGAGGTATTCCCCTTGTTTATGGGGATTTTCCTCCGCTTTGACCACTTTTTTGACCACTAAAAGCATGTAGCCATTTTTTCCATACTTTGAACTTTTAAATCATATGAAGAATATACATATCTTTCTAAAGTAAATTTTACAGATGAATGACCTAAAATTTCGCTTAGAGTTTTTACGTCCATTTTTTGTTCAATTGCTCTTGTTGCAAATGTATGTCTTAATGCATGTATATTTCTGTCTGCAAGTTCTGCTTTTTCTAAATGTGTTTTAAATTTATATTGCATTACTCTTGGTTCTGTATACTGATTAATCTTGCCTGTTAAAAAGTATGCTTCTTTTGAATAATTCTGACTGTGTATAAATAGTAATTTCCATAAAAATTCAGGAATGGGTATATCTCTGATTGACTTATTGCTTTTAGGTTTATCTATAACAATTCTTGTTTTAGCATTTATATTTTTATCGGTATTTTGAATTCTTTGTAATGTTTTATTTATATGCAGTACAGAATTTTGCATATCTATATCATTCCACGTTAAAGCACATAATTCACCAATACGAATACCTGTATAAAGACAAAGAAGAATCCCCAGTGTTTCCAATAATAAGTTGTTGCGAAGGTATAAAACCAGTTTTGTTTGCTCTGATACGCTGAATACTGAAAAATGATTTTGCTCTGCTTTAAGTTTTATAAAGTCATAATCTAAATGTGAAGCATAACCTTTTTTATAACCATAGCTTAAAATTTGTTTTAATATTGTGAAAATATCTTGTATTGTCTTTGGTGATAATCCTCCGTTGCCGTCTAGTCTTCCGTTTGTTATTTTGTCTCGAATAAATAATGAAATTTGTTCGTTTGTAATTTTACTGACATCTAATGAAGCTATTTGAGATAGAATATGCTTGTTTACAATTTGCTTGTATCTTGCATAGGTAGATTGTTTTACAAAAACCTGTATTTCTTGAAGCCATTGTTCACATAGTATTTGCATAGTAGTTATTTGTGTTTTTTTCTTTTTAGTTTGACATGGCTCTTGTTGTTGCTTTTGCTTCATTAATGCTTTGACTTCTTTATAGGAATGGGCATATACCGATTGATATTTAATGATTTTGTTTTCTTCATCAAGGATTGGTAAACGCCCTTCCCATCGACCGTCTTTTCTCTTGTGAATGTTTTCGCCTCGTCTTGACATAAATACACTCCTTTCAAATTTGACCATAAAAATGACCACTAATATGTAATTGGTACGGTGCTTTTAGCCTTTACTTTTATTATTTTAATAAGTGTATTTTAATAAACTACATAAAAATCATTTTTTCGTTGACAAAACATTCAGATATTTGTATAATTTAAGCATAATTTGCAGATTGATTTTATTCGTAAAGTAATAAACTTCACGAAATATAATTATATACTCCTTTTAATATGTATTCACTTTGTAAATAAATAATGTTTTAGACAGGCTTAAAAAGTCTGTCTTTTTTGTTTTTATGTATTAAAAAATGTAGAAAAAGTGTTCTGTTTAAGTAAGACACGGCATATAGATTTAATAAATTATAATATGCTGTAATCTTGCTTGTTTCAGACATTTGACAGGGCGTGGTCTCAGCTGTTTGCACCCGAGACCACGCCCTGTCATCATGTATATATAAGATATAAAAAACAAGCAAGATAATAATTAATAAATTAATTAAATAAACAGACACAATAATAAAACACATAAAAACAAAAGACAAGAATTAAGCTGAATAAAATAAAGAAAGTGTGATTGAAATAAATAAGTAAAGTAGTGATTGCGTGGATAAAGAGGGTTTTAGATTTGTTGAAAGAGATTACAAGATACTGCGAGAGATAGACCGTTGGAGAATAATAACAGGAAGACAGATAGCAGAGATTACAGGTTTCACAGGACAAAGAGCCTGCGACAGACGATTGAAAAAACTGATACAAGCTAAATACATAACTAGACAAAAATATCTGTATGGCTTTCCAAATATATACAGCTTAACTAATGCAGGCAGAATAATAATACAAGCTCCTAAGTCATCAACGCAAATCCGATTAGAGCAAATTATACATGACAGCTATGTAACTGACACGGCAATATATATTAGAAAGAAATTTGACATACCCTTTTCCGACATCACAACAGAAAAGGAACTGCACAGAAAGGACGGATTTTCAAACAGAATACACAGACCTGATTTTGTCTACTTAAAAAACAGCAAAACAATTTGTGTTGAGGTTGAACTCACTATGAAAACCAAAAGCAGATTTGAAAATAATATTAGTGCTAACTTTGAAAATTATGACGGTCAGTTATGGATTGTACCTGATATAAAATGCAATATTACTAAATTTCTAATTGAACATCAAAATATATACCCTGATATTTCAATTATAACTTTGGATGAGGTGAAATCAAATGAATAATATACTTACTTCCATTTGGAAACGGAGCAGAACAATACGATAATTTAATACAAATTACTGTAATACTGATATCAGGTTTTATCATTATTCTTGAAACAAAGAAAATGCATATACTGAGACAACATTTTAATTTTTGGAAAGAGTTGAAGAGTTTGCATAAAAAACAGAGATACCCTGCGCCTGACAAAGATAACAGTACATTTATTGGTTTTAACCACAAGCGAAAAATCTATATACCTGATAATTGCAAGCATTGTTTTGTATGCGGTACAACAGGAAGCGGTAAAACTGTTGCACTTGCTAATTATGTTCAACATAGCTGTTATAAAAACTATCCCCTTTTGCTTATTGACGGCAAAGGAGATTTAGGCACAGGGTCATTGCTTGAAATTACAAAACAGTTTGTAAACAATCAACGTCTGTACGTAATTAATCTTTCTGACCCTTTACATTCCGACAAATACAATCCCTTTAAAAATGCAAGTCCGACTATCTGCAAAGATATGCTTATCAATATGACCGAATGGAGCGAGGAACATTATAAATTAAATACAGAAAGATATTTACAAAAATTAGTACTTATGCTGTCACAGGCTGATATACCATTATCATTAAAAACCATTATTGAGTACATACCTGTTGACCGATTTAACAAATTAAGTATACAGCTTTTAAAGGCTGAAATTATAACCAAACAGGAACACAGCCTAAATTTAGAAATATCAAAATCAAGCGGTAAAATTGCGGAAAGTGCCTGTGCACGCTTTAGCACCATTGCAGAAAGTGAACTGGGAGTATTATTTGATGAGAACGGAATTGACATATACACAGCTATTAAAGAAAATGCGGTTATACTGTTTATTCTTAATCCTTTGCTTTACCCTGAACTGTCACCACTAATGGGTAAGCTGATTTTAATTGATTCAAAAAAGGCAGTCAGCAAATGTTTTGGTACAGACCTTGAACGTGCCTTTTTTATATTTGATGAAATTAACAGCTATGCTTCAACTGCACTGATTGATTTAATCAACAAATCAAGGAGTGCAAATATTACCTGTGTACTTGCAACACAGAGTCTATCAGACCTTGACTTTTCCTGCGGTGAAGCCTTTAAGGAACAAGTTATTGAAAATGTAAATAACTACCTTGTATTAAGGCAAAACAGCGCCGTTAATGCTGAGCATTGGGCAAATATTTTAGGCACAAGGGCAACGATAGAGGTTACATATCAGATTGAACAGCAAGCAAGAAATACCAACACAACAGGCTTAGGCTCTGCAAGGCGTGTAAGGGAATTTCTTTACCACCCTGATGACATTAAGGCATTAAAAACAGGCAAAGGCTTTTATTTATCAAGAGACAGTAATATACATTGTCCTGTGACAATCAACAAACCGTTTTAGAGAGGTGCGTTATGAATAAGATAACATCAGATAAAATAATGAATTTCTTAGATAAAAACTATTTATATATTTTTTGGGGTATTATCAACTTCTTTGTAACATTTATTGTAATTGGTGCAAAATGGCAAAATCTTATATTCTGCATAATTATTTACACGATTTCAATATATGTTGCCCTATCCCCTTTAGGCGAATGGATTTTAAGATTGATTAATGGTGTGCGGAAATTATATACAAAACATGAGAAAGAATATTTAATTCCTTTATTTGAAGAAATATACGAAGATGTTAAAGAACAATATCCTCATCTGCCTGATATAGAAATCTGTATTATTGACAGCTTAACAGTCAATGCCTGTGCAATGGGTACACATACAATAGCTGTTACAAGAGGAGCAGTTGAAACCTTTACAGAGGAAGAATTAAAAGGTGTATTGCTTCACGAAATCGGACACATTGTTCATGGTGATACCAAAGCTACCTTAATTAATCTAATAGGCAACGGTCTTTTTTCTGTTGGAGTAATAATTATCAAATTGGCATTACTGATATTAGATTTAGTGTTGCTTCCATTCTTCAAAAGAACAGGCGGTATAACCATACTTATATCTTTAATTATTCATTTTATTTTTGACATACTCTTATTCGGCTTTACTCTGACGGGAAATATTATACTTTCAATTAACAGCAGAGAAAATGAATACAGTGCCGACCGCTTTGCTTTTAAAATCGGATATGGAGAGGATTTAATAAGTGCATTGTACCTACTGCAAAAAATGAGTTTGGGTGAAGATATGAGGCTTATACAGCGTATGCAAGCCTCTCACCCACATATTGCCAAGCGTATAGGAAGATTAGAACATCTGGAAGACAAAGAAATTAGCAATGTATAGTGTGGCTTTGTAAAAGCACAGTATTTCATATCCCTTTAAAGAAAAAAACCAATCCCGTTTGAGATTGGTCGTTTGAGATTGGTTTTTTTCTTACTGCATATATTTTATTGGGGATATGAAATCGTTTGGAAATTTCATACAGGCTATTTCACCTCATAAAATTATTATGAGGTGAATTATTTATGAAAAAGAATGAAAATGACAATATGAAAAATGTGTTTAAAACAAAAGATGAGAACATGAAAAATGAAGCTTTCAATATAACAGCTTAGTGGACATATTTTCTACTTAATATTTATCATAAGTAAAGCTATCATATAATTTTTCAAGTGCCTGCCTTTTTTCGGAAGCAGAGTATTTTTCCCAGTCCGAACAGAGAATAAATTCACTCTTCATATTGATATTTACAAGATTTTTCAATTTTAACTCATTGATTTTATTGTACTCAGTTTCAGTAATCTTACTAAGTCCGTTTACATCACCATATCCGTTTGTTCCATCAAAATATGTATACATAAAATTACTGGTATTATTTAAATCTTCAGCAATATATGAAGAATAATAATCGGATATTATATTGTTACCATCAAATGATAATTCAAAATTTCCACACCACATGTAATCCACACCACCTTTAGCATAAGCATTTCCGAGAATCACATAGCTATTATTTGATTTATCATAGTAGCCGGTAAGATTATTTTGGAACAATGTATCTGCTTTATATAGTTTATTATTTGAGAAATAGTAAGCATAAGCATCATTGTTTCGCATACTGCCACCACCATATTGCATAATAAACTCTGGTTTTCCATCAAAATCCAAATCGGTAAATGTTAATTCACTTTGGTAGCCTACACTTGCCCCCCCATTTACATACCACTCATCTTCATTTTCCATCAATGCATTTATAAAGGCTTCTTTATAGGTTTCTTCCCCTGATGAATCTTTAATTAAATATACATTACGATTTGTAAATCCGCCACTAACCAAAACCATATTTTCGTTTTTATCTTCATTGCCTGATTTTTTAAATGATAAATCATAACTACCATTTTTATCAACTGCAAATGTATACTTGCCGTTTTCGTCAGTTTTGCATTTGCCTATATAGTCAGTTGCTCCATTGTTATTTTGATAAACCTCAACCGTAACATCTGCAATAGGTGTATTTTTGCCACTATTTATTAAATCGTTATTATCATATACATAGCCTGTAATACCGTTTTCACGCCGTGCAAGTACAATATCATTTAACAAAACTGTATCTAAACCAGCTTCAAATTCGACTTTAATTTCTACTTCATCATAATAGTAATTGCTATCAATATTTCCACCATCATTATTAATAACTAAAGTGTATGTTCCTGCCGGTAAAGAAAAATTGAAATTTCCACTGTCATTTGTTGTAGTCTTATCAACAAATGTATACATTGCATTATCGACGGTATAAAATTCATTATAAATTTTTACCTCTCGATTGCTGATAGGTGCATTTGTTCCTTGTTCTTTTACTTTGCCGATTATTGAGCCATTAACAGAAAATAGCCTATAATCATCACCAGTATAAACAAATGGATACATACCATTTTTATCAGCTTCTCCGTATTCTTCTTTACACAAATTTAGTGCTTCAGAAAGAGTATAATAATTATTTGTCTCTTTATTAATTTGGGCTAATAGCGATACTATCCCTACTTGCGCTTCACAACCATACTTCGCCTGAATTGAACCAGAATTTCCAACTAAACCTTTAACCCCTTTTTTTACAAACATATCACATAAATCCTTATCACATCCACTATAACATGAATTAAGGTAAATCATAGAATTACTTAAATTGCCTAAAACTTTATCTAGATATTGATAATTGACGGCAATTTTGTGATTTGCAGTTTTTACTATTTCTTTATTATCTATCATTTTCTTAAAATCAGTATTAAAAACATCATATTTAAGAAAATTTGAGAATTTATATTCCTCACCAATTTCTAAATAAGTGTGATTATTTGCCCGAACTCCATGACCAAACCACATAACTAATTGATTACTGCTTAATTCAGATAAAGATGAATATGTTACATTTTCATTTTCGTAATAACAAGATGACAAAGTACTATAAGGTGTTAGATAATTATATAATTTTCTATGTGTTTCCTGTACATATTCTTGAATTTCTTCATTAAAATCATATAATGATGGTTGATAATCAGCTACGGATGTTATATTTATTTTTGGCGATAAAGATGTATTACTTGATAATGTTGCTTGACGAGGAGTATATACAACTGTAATACCTGAATTCATTATTATAGATACACTTACTGGTTCTCCATTACTACAATCACAATAATTCATATAGTATTCACTAATTTTACCATTGTCCTTTAACTCTGAAAGATATAAATTCACTGCATTAATAGCATTCTGAACTTGATTTTCGGGAACATATCCATTTTCATCAGTATAAGATTTTTCAATTTCATTAACCTTGTCTATTAATTTATCAGACTCCAAAAAATCTTTTAAAGATATACTATCAATTGAAGCTATATTATAATCCACATTAGCAGTAATCGTATAATTGTTATTATCAACCTTAATATGTTCACTTACAGTAATAGTAGAATTATTTCCTTGTGCAGTAGCCTTATTTTCATGTGCTAAGATATTGAATTTTGAAATGCCTACTACAGATATAACGGCAATAACAACACATAATACTGATGTTATAATTTTTGTTGTTTTATCAAAATGCTTTATTAAGCAATACAACAATGTTGAAATACTTGCTAATAACAGTACAATAAAAATGCACATATATGTATAATCAGAACCTGTTTTTATGCTTGTATTATCTTGATTGATATTATTTTTTGTATTTTCATCTGATTTATCAGATTTGTTGTTATCGTTATTTGAAATAATACTTGTTGTAGTCTGAGTGTTTGGTTTTGTATCCTGTGTATTACTTTCTGTTGGTTTTATTGTTGGCTCTGTCGTACTATTTACAACAGCAACTAAAGTTAAATTTGCCTGTTCCCCACTTTTCAGGTCAATTACTTTTGTTGATGTTTCATCATTGCTGTCCTTTAATTCAAAATTATCAGGAAGTAAAGCTTCAATTGAAACATCTTTAACAGTAAAATCATTTGTATTCGTTACAGATATAGTAATTTGAATATCTTCATTTAACGAATAGCTTTGCTTGTCTGTTGTGAGATTAACTTGTAATCCGTCTTGTGTTGTTGTCTGTGCCAATGCGGTTATACTAAAACTAAATAAGATTGTCAGCATTACAATTATAGCCGATAGGAATTTTAGCGTTCTTTTCATTTTTGGTCATCCTCCTAAAAAATTATAAAAAATTACACTAAGGTATTAGCATAATTTAGTTTTTAAAGCACATATATCTAAATATTTTAACAGTTTGAGAAAAATGTTGTACATTAACTAAATATTAACATCTTAGGTGTATTTTGTCAACACCTATTACCTTGTTTTTACTGGTATAATGTTATGTTATCATCAACATAATAGGTTAGGTGATGATATGAAAGATTATAAACATACTATGGGCTTGAGAATAAAAGAAAAGAGGAAAAGCCTTAAATTAACGCAGGAAGAAATAGCCGAAATGCTTGATATATCCGTTAAGCATTTAAGTGAAGTTGAAAGAGGTTTAACTGGTTTATCAATAGAAAATCTTATTAAACTAAGCAATATTCTTGGTGTAAGTATTGATTATATTGTTAAAGGTAAAGCAGATAAAAATAATTGGGATTGTATAATTTCTGATTTACAAAACGTTCCCAAAGAGAAAGAAAAATTGGTTAAAGATTTGATAAAAACAAGTATTGAATTATCAAAATAATAATTAATCTAATAGGCAACGGTCTTTTTTTGTTGGTGTAATAATTATCAAATTGGCATTGCTGATATTAGATTTAGTGTTATTTCCGTTCTGCAAAAGAACAGGCGGTATAACCATGCTTATATCTTTAATTATTCATTTTATTTTTGACATACTCTTATTCGGCTTTACTCTGACGGGAAATATTATACTTTCAATTAACAGCAAAGAAAATGAATACAGTGCCGACCACTTTGCTTTTAAAATCGGATACGGCGAAGATTTAATAAGTGCCTTGTACCTACTGCAAAAAATGAGTTTGGGTGAAGATATGAGGCTTATACAGCGCATGCAAGCCTCTCACCCACATATTGCCAAGCGTATAGGAAAATTGGAATATCTGGAAGACAAAGAAATCAGCAATACATAGTGTGGCTTTGCAAAAGCACAGTATTTCATATCCCTTAACTGACAAGTGCAGATAACGAAAAAAAATACCAGTCTCTTTTGAGATTGGTATTTTTTTGTTTCTGCATATATTTTTATTGGGGATATGAAATCATTTGCAAAATTCATACAGGCTATTATCACCTCATAAAATTATTATGAGGTGAATTATTTATGAAAGAAAATGAAAATGACAATGTAAAAAATGTGTTTAAAACAAAAGATGAGAATATGAAAAAGGAAGCTTTCAATAAAAAATGGATTGAGATTATCAACCTGTGTGAAAAACAGTAATAGCCTGATAAAAGTTATCAAGTCCATTTACAAAATCAATTGCTTCGTATATAATATTTATGCGAAAAGTTGATTTGTCAAATCTATATCAGAGGAGATGAATTAATATATGAAAGTCGCAATATATCCTCGTCTGTCGGAGGAGGACAGAAATAAAAAGAATGAGACAGACGAAAGTGAAAGCATTCAAAATCAAAAATCCATGTTAATTGAATATGCCATTAATCAGGGCTGGGAAATTTATGATATATATACAGATGAAGATTATACAGGAGCAGACAGAAACAGACCTGAATTTAATCGTCTGCTAAAGGACGCCGAAGCACGAAAATTTGATATTGTGCTTTGTAAAACACAATCAAGATTTACAAGAGAGCTTGAACTTGTAGAAAAGTATATACATGGACTTTTCCCTATATGGGGTATTCGATTTGTCAGCATTGTTGACCATGCGGATACTGATGTCAGAGGAAATAAAAAGGCAAGACAAATTAACGGACTGATTAATGAATGGTATTTGGAGGATTTATCAGAAAATATTAAAAGTGTTTTTAACAACAAAAGAAAAAACGGTGTACATATTGGTGCATTTGCTTTATATGGTTATTTAAAAGACCCTGAACAAAAAGGACATTTAATCATTGATGAAGAAGCGGCACAGGTTGTCAGAGAAGTATTTACGCTGTTTGCACAGGGTTACGGCAAAACAAATATTGCTCGAATTCTGAATGACAGAGGTATTCCGAATCCAACCGAATATAAAAGACAAAAAGGATTGCGTTATAAACAACCAGTATCAAAATGCAGCACATTATGGAAGTATTTTGCAATATCTAATATGTTGACAAATGAAATTTATATTGGCAATATGGTACAGGGAAAATACGGAAGTATTTCATACAAAAGCAAAATAAACAAGCCAAGACCAAAAGAAAAGTGGTACAAAGTTGAAAATACGCACGAACCAATCATTGACCGTGATTTATGGGACAGAGTACAGGCTTTAATTAAAGAAAAAAGCAAGCCATTTTCTAACGGTCAAATTGGAATTTTTGCACGTAAAGTAAAATGTATGTACTGCGGTTACACTCTGCATTCAACCAAACATAAGGACGGCACACGTTATTTGCAATGCCCTACAAGACATGTTTCAAAAGAAGCATGTGAGGGAAGTATGATTTCAGTAAATTTTCTTGAAAAAATTGTATTAAAGGAACTAAAAGAACTATCATCAAAATATATTGATGAAGCTTATATTTCAGAACATACCGAATTTAATAACAGAATTTCTGAGCAAATCGCTATGAAACAAGATTTAATCTCCGAATATCAACGCAAAAGTCTTGAATGTTCAGAGGGTATTAAAAACTTGTATTTAGATAAGGTAAAAGGTCTTATTACGGAAGATGTTTTTATTGACTTGACAAAGGATTTGCATACCGATAAAGACAGAGCCGATGAAACTATACTTTCCATATCAGAGCAAATTGAAGAACTGAAAGAAAAATTAAACCGTGCAAAGAGCAAAGCAGAACGCATTAAAGAATACACAGATGTACAAAAATTAACCCGTGAAATTGTTGATACAATGATAGATTATATTGAAGTTGGAAAACGAATTCCGAAAACAAAAGACAGACTTGTTAATATTTACTGGAATTTTTAAAAGGCTAGTAAAATCAAGGGTTACAGAGCCTAAGGTTAGGTTTATAAAGCCGTACCTTAACAATTTTTTTATAATCTATAAAATCCAGTAATATCAACAGTTTCATAGCCTAACATTAGTCTTAAAAAATCGTGCCTGAACAAAAAGCAAGAACAACCTATGATAATATTCTTCGTTTTTGTGATGACTATGATGTAAAAGATGCCATACGCTTTTTACGTGCAAGAGAAGTTGTACACTACCAGCGTTTCGGCGAAAACCTGAGATTGCTTACCGATAAGCTTAACTCCAAAAATTTCTATGCATTTAATCCTGAATTCGATAAAAAATGTTTTAAAAATGAAATGAAAAAGAAAATATAGAAAAATAATTATTCTGAATAATTAAACTTGTTTTACAAAAGAGCGGCGGACAAAATCCGTCGCTCTTTCTGCATAAAAATGCCTTAATTGCATTTTATATTAAACGCTAATCATAATAACCATAAAGTTAAAGTTTCTGATTATCTATATATAGTAAAATAGTTTAAAAATTTGTTCTCTCTTCCTTCACATTTATATTTATAATATTCTTTACATATTAATCTCATTATTTAATAATATACCACAGTAATAAATTTAAAGTTAAAAGAACTATATTTATTACCGTGAACATAAAAATATATTCGGACTTTTTTATATCTTCTTTTTGTATATATTTAAATGAAATAAGACTTGCCATAGAAGCTATTAATGTTCCTAGTCCACCCAAATTTACACCTATTAAAAGTGACTGTGCATTCTGAGTAAACTCTGAAAGAAGTATTGCAGCAGGAACATTTGAAAACACCTGACTTGTAAGTATACCTATAATAACTTCATTTTCTTTTACAATACTGCTCAGCCACTCATTAATGCCAGGCATTCTTCCTAAATTTCCTATAAAAATAAAAAGAAACACAAATGTCAGCAGCAGACTGTAATCAACTTTTACAATAGACTTTATATCAAACAATAAAATTGAAATTACAGTAACTATAAGTAAAACTCTGAAGTCTAAAATTCTGAAAACACCCAGTAACGATACTCCGAAAAGAACAAGATACAATATCATAAGCTTGCTGTTGATGAATAACCTCTCACCATAATTTCCAAGCTTTATTTCCGCTTTGCCTGATAAAAAAGCAATAATCAAAAGAATTACAAGCGACAAAACTGCATATGGCAGAATCGCCGAAAAAAAATCTGTTATCTTCATATCATATGCCGAATACAAATATAAATTCTGCGGATTGCCTATTGGTGTCAGCATACTGCCCAGATTTGCCGCTGCAGTTTCTAACGAAACCGTCAAAATCAGCTTTTTCTTTTGTCCTGCAAGCTTTAAAACAGTTATTGTAAAAGGCACAAAAGTTATCAGCACAACATCATTTGTAATTATCATTGAACTAAAAAAACACAATAACATTAAAATTAAGACCAGCCCGCGAACTGTCCTGATTTTTTCTAATAGACTTTCAGCCAATATTTTAAATAATCCAATTCTGTTAAACCCTGTCATTACTGTCATAAGGCAAAATAATAGGGCTAATGTACGAAAATCGATATAGTTTAGGTAGTCCGCGCTTGGAGATATAAAAAACATTGATATTACTGCCAGAAGCAGTGAGATCAACATTACAGATTCCTTTTTTATTATTGTTAAAATTTTGTTCATATAAATCCTCTGTTTTTATCTTATGCCGGCAACCTTCAAAGTTAATGAAAACATCCATTATAAGAAATTTACAATCGTTTTAAGCTGCATTAAAATATTACTTAAATAATTATATAACATAAGCGGCAAGTAATCAATTTCTAAGCTTTAAAAACTGTTATTTTTCTTGTTTCAAAAATCAGTACAATACTGCCATCCAACAAAATACCGTATACTGCTTATGCCATTTAGTCAGCAGTATACGGTATTGACTATATACAGATAAAATTAAATTATTCGCATAATTCAACAATCTATTTTTCTCCGGTATTTGTTCCCTTCCCTGAATTATCAGTAAAACGAGCAAATATAGACAGCGTCGTAAGAAAACATATAAGCAAATATAAAAGCAATGCAATTAATGAACCTAAACTTATTGTATAGCTTACAATAAGTAAAATTGATACTACGCCGAGCAAGCAGCATATAACAGAAACTACATTCTTTAGATTTCGTTCTTTATCAAGTGCACAAAAGAAAAATCCTGCTATTGGAATTATAAAAAATATCGGCATAAACAATGTATATGTAATAAACGACTGCCCTGCCGCCGTATTCGGTATCGTACCTCCCCAATATGACATCATATCCAATACCGAATAGGAATGAATTACATTATTTGAATCTATATTTTGGAAGTACGGCATAGTACATAGCACTATTTCAAATAAGTATAAAACACACAAAGTAATTCTAAGTCTTTTTCTCGTTTTATTTTCAGGTATTTTATTCATGTTAAACCTCCGTTATGATTGGCTTTTGATTTATTTTAGCACAATTTATCAAGTTGCACAATAGAAAAATGCGTGATATAATAAACATAAAGCAAAAATAAAATAAATAACATGACTTTGCATTTTAATATCTATTAATAAATCAGGATAATTTAAGGAGTAGTTAAAATGAGCTATATAAATGAATCTGTAATTTATAATATTTACCCTATCGGATTTTGCGGTGCACCAAAAGTAAATGATTTTAAACAAGAATACAGACTTGACAAAATATATGATTGGATTGAACATATGAAAAAAATGTCCGTTAATGTACTTGTACTTAATCCGGTTTTTGAAAGCACACGTCACGGATATGATACCATTGATTACAGAAAGATTGACAGCCGATTAGGTGACAATAATTCTTTTAAAAAGATTTGCGAAACTCTTCATAAAAACGGCATTAAAATAATTCTTGACGGTGTATTTAATCATGTGGGCAGAGACTTTTTTGCATTTAAAGATATCCAGCAAAATTTACAGAATTCTCGTTACTGCAGTTGGTTTCAGAACATTAATTTTTGGAACAGAAGTCCCTACGGAGATAATTTCAGCTATGAGGGTTGGTCCGGTTACTACGATCTTGTTAAACTAAATCTGGGAAATCCTGAGGTCGTTGATTATTTGCTTAAGTCGGTAGAATTCTGGATTGATGAATTTGATATTGACGGTCTTCGCCTTGACGCGGCAGATTGTATTGATATTGAGTTCTTCAAAAAGCTGAGAACTGCCTGTAAATCTAAAAAGCCGGATTTCTGGCTTTACGGTGAAATTACTCACGGCGATTATAATCGCTGGGCAAACAGCGAAACTCTGGACTCTGTCACAAACTATGAGTGCTATAAGGGCATTTATTCAAGCCATAATGACCACAACTATTTTGAAATTGCTCATTCACTCGGCAGACAATTTGCTAATGGAGGTATCTATCAGAATATTTATACCTTTAATTTTGTTGACAACCATGATGTCAACAGAATTACAAGCGTTTTAAAGGATAAAAATCACGTTAATAATATTTATAGTCTAATGTATACAATGCCGGGCGTTCCATCAATTTATTACGGCAGTGAGTTTGGAATTGAAGGTATGCGTTCACAGCACAGTGACTATGAACTGCGCCCTTGTCTTGATTTAGACAATATTCCCAATGCCGATTATTCTCTGTTTGAGCATATTACTAAACTAGGCAAAGTAAGACTTGGACTTGAAGCACTTAAGTATGGTAAATTTGAAAACGTAAACATAATGAACGAAAAACTCGTATACAAAAGATGGACTGATAATCAGACAGTATTTGTAGCCTTTAATCTCACTGACAGAACTGAGAAAATTGGTTTTGATACAGGCTGCAATGCAAAACTTACTGATGTACTCAATGACAATGAACTTTTTGATGTAAACTGTTATTATGAAATATTAATGAAACCTTACTCATCAAGAATACTTGTTGTCAACGACGGTGATTTTAAGATTGATTTTTGCAATGAAACAGCTGTAAAAACAGAATTCCCGTCAAAGGAATCTAATTCTATCCCATTAAAACAAAATGAGACTAATAACAATATAACCTCATCTGATTCAATATCTTATGATAAAATTGAACCGGGAATTTACCGCCACTATAAAGGAGGCGAATATGAGGTAATCGGATTTGCAAAACATTCGGAAACCGAAGAAAAGCTTGTTATTTACAGAAATATTCATAATTTAAGCGAGGTTTGGGCTAGACCTTATAGTATGTTCTTTGACATTATAGAATTGAACGGTAACAAGGTAAAAAGATTTGCTTCAATAAATTAACAACAAATAAAATGTTTTAAGGCCGACATATTTTTAATGTCGGTCTTTTATTCAGGCATATAAAAATTGCTTTAGTATAAAAATATATTGTACAAATAAGATAATATGTTGTTTTGCAAAGCGCAGAGAATGTAAAATAAAACACAAAAAACAAAATTTGATATATTATTTGCAAATACTATGTTGAATTATTTGCTTAAAATGATAAAATGATAGTGTATGTAAACAAACTATCTTTTGATTCAGAAGATAACAATAAATATATTGGAGGATATCTTAATGCTGAGGGATTTAAAACCGACTGACAAAGTCGGCGGCTATGAAGTCAGACCAGGAAATTATTTGATAAACGGCGCTACAACCGTTCCTGGAGGGGTTAATTTCACGATTCACTCCGTTTATGCAACCGAATGTACTCTGTTGTTGTTTAAGCCTAAGGAAAATATTCCATATGCAAGACTGACCTTTCCAAAATCATATCGTATTGGAAATACGTATTCTATGATTGTTTTCGGTCTTGAAATGAAAGAATTTGAATATGCATATTCGTTTGACGGTCCGAATGACGACAGCAGAGGTCTTATTTTTAATAAAGATAAATACATTCTTGATCCATATGCAAAAGCCGTAACCGGACAAAGCGGATGGGGCGTTAAACAGTCTCATGACTGTGTGTACAAGGCAAGAGTTGTTAATGATGGCTATGATTGGGGCAATTTTCAAAAACCTCAGCTGCCTTTTGAAGAACTTATAATATATGAAATGCATGTCCGCGGATTTACAAATCATTCATCATCAAATGTTAAAAATCCGGGAACTTTTGCAGGCATCCGTGAAAAAATACCATATCTTAAAGAATTAGGAATCAACGCCGTAGAGCTTATGCCTATTTTTGAATTTGACGAAATGGGTTCATACCGCAACTACAACGGCGAACAGCTCTATGATTATTGGGGATATAATACAGTTTGCTTTTTTGCACCTAACACAAGCTATGAATCTGATCACGAACATCACCGTGAAGGTACAGAACTAAAAGAATTAATTCGTGAACTGAATGAAAACGGAATAGAAGTAATACTTGACGTTGTATTTAACCATACTGCAGAAGGAAATGAGATGGGACCTTTTTTCTCATTTAAAGGAATAGACAACAACATTTATTATATGCTTACTCCCGACGGCAAATACTATAATTTCAGCGGCTGCGGAAATGTACTTAACTGTAATCAGCCTATTGTACAGCAGTTTATTCTTGACTGTCTGCGCTACTGGGTTACTGAATATCGTGTTGACGGATTCAGATTTGATCTTGCGTCTATCCTTGGAAGAAATGAAGACGGTTCCCCTATGGATAAACCGCCGCTGCTCAAAAGTCTTGCATTCGACCCTATTTTAGGTCAGGTTAAGCTTATAGCAGAGGCATGGGATGCAGGCGGACTTTACCAAGTCGGAAGCTTTCCGTCCTGGAACAGATGGGCTGAATGGAACGGCAGATACCGGGACGATTTGCGCCGTTTTCTAAAGGGCGACGACCATTTAGCATGGGACGCTGCACAGCGGCTGACAGGTTCTAAAGACTTGTATGACCCAACATACAGAGGAAACAATGCTTCTGTAAATTTTCTTACCTGTCACGACGGTTTTACACTATATGATATGTATTCATATAATGAAAAACACAATCTTCAAAACGGTTGGAATAATACAGACGGAGCAAATGATAATAACAGCTGGAACTGCGGTGCAGAAGGCGAAACAGAGGATTACAATGTTAATAAACTGAGAATTAAGATGTGTAAAAATGCGTTTGCTACACTTATGTGCAGCCGCGGCGCAGCTTTGTTTCTTGCAGGCGATGAATTTTGCAATACACAGTTTGGCAATAATAATGCTTATTGTCAGGACAATATTATTTCATGGCTTGACTGGAGCAGAAAAGAAAGATACCATGATGTTTTTGAATTTTTCAAATATATGATAGCTTTTCGTAAAAGATATCATGTTATAACTGATAACAGCGGTAAATCAACCTGTAGTTTTCCTCCTGTAAGCGTTCATTCATGCATACCTTGGAATGCTAAATTTTATGATGACAGCAGAATGATAGGAATTATGTATGCAGGCGCAAGCAAAACAAAGAAAAATACAGATGATATCGTTTATTACGGAATTAACGCTTACTGGAACACTGTTCACGTCGAACTGCCTGAACTGCCTGAAAATTACCGATGGAAGCTGTGCATAAACACGGGTAACGATGCAAATGATGTTATTGTAGAAGATAAAAATATTTATCTTTATGATCGTCACATGAATATGCAGGGCAGATCGGTATTTGTTGCGATTGCCGAAAAAATTTATTAAAGTAAAATTTATAATCAAATTTACCCCATTTGTCTGAGATAAATAATATCAGACAAATGGGGTATCTTAGTTTATGGCATAATTATAAATTTTAATTATTACATATTTATCCGCTTCTTGCTTAAAATAATGAAGCCTTGATAATAAAATCAAGACTTCACTTTGAGAGGAAAGATAAAACATATTAATATATATTATAAATGCATTTGTTATTAATAACCGAACATATCATTCCAAATGGAATCACTCTGCTGTCTGTCATTAGACGATAAATTATTCTTTGATCTTGAAGGTATATATTCATCGAGTGTAAGCTCTAAATCAACAGTTTTGCCGCTGCGATAAACTGTAAACTTAACAGTGTCGCCTACTTTTGAATCTTTAAGAACTGATTTAATATCTGTGCTTTTTGATACCTCTGTTCCATTTACTTTTATAATCAAGTCACCGGTATGAAAACCTGCGGCGTCAGCATTAGAACCTTTTGTTACTGAAAGTACATAGCATCCGGTATTGTTTACACCATAGTAAAAAGCAGTATCCTGCGATGTTATATCCGTAAGTTCCATTCCAAGATCAATCTTACCTGTTACATAACCATATGACTTTAAATCATTAATTATATCAAGCACATTATTTACAGGAATTGCAAATGCAATACCCTCAACTTCAGTTGCGCTGTCTTTTGCATTTACTATTCCGATAAGTTCTCCTTTGGCATTAAACAGTCCGCCTCCGGAGTTACCGGGACTAATTTGAGCATTATGCTGAAGAAGAGTCATATTGTTTCCTTCGACAGTCACTTCACGTGCGAGTGCACTGACAATGCCGTCTGTAACCGTACCTCCAAGCTCTCCAAGAGGATTTCCAATTGCAACAACATAATCACCGACTGCAATTTTGCTGCTGTCACCAAAAGTTGCAGGCGACAAACCGGATGCATCAACCTTAATAAGAGCTATGTCATTTTCCTCATCACTTCCTATTAATGCTGCAGTATAGCTTTTAGTACCGTCACGAAGAGTAACATTGATACTTTTGGCACCTTCAATAACATGATAATTAGTTATAATATATCCGTCTTCTGAGATAATAACACCTGAACCTGCACCCTTTTGAATATACTGCTGAGCAAAACCGCCTGTTACCACAGCTTCAGTTGCAATCTCAACTACACTGTCTGCTGTCTTTTTTACTATTTCTGACGTAGTTCCGCTGAGTGATGCATTACTTTTAGTTGAAGTGCTGTCTGCTGCAACCTGATTTATATTTATACCGCCGCCTGAGGATTTTGCAATTTGATTAGCTAAATATCCGCCGCCAAAACCTACTGCACCGGATGCAATAATGCTTATTATCAGCATTGCAGCTACAAAACCTTTTGACGCAGGCTTCTTCGGTTTTTGTACCTTAACTTTTTTAGGTTTCTTTTGCTTCTGTGTACCTGAAGCATAAACAGAATTTGAATATCCCTGCTGTGCGTAATTGCCGTAAGAATTATTATTTGAATAATTAGTATACTGGCTTTGCTGAGTATTTCCTGAATAATCTGAATTATTGTAATTTGAACCTTGTGTATAAGAGTACGGATTTGACTCTCCGGAATTTGTACTGGAAGCAGTATCAGCATATATACTGTCATACTTATTCGGATTATGCGCTGCATTTACATTATTGCCGTTTACATATGAATAGTGGTATTCATCTCCGCCTGTTTTTTCAGAATTCCACTCATAAGAGTTTTCAGAATAGGTACGGCCATTTTCTTTTGTTCCACTAAAAGTATTACTCTCCTTGTTTTCATTTTGTCGAATTTCATTTGTATCATGAGAATCTGATGTTGAATTGTTATTAGAGTAATAATTATTATTTTCAAAATTATCTGACATATAATTGCCTCCTGATTAATAAATTGCTTTAAATAAATCTTCCTGCATAAACTTAAATACATATAATTAATGTACAAATTTTGTCCTGCAAATTTAAAATTTATTTTTGATGTTGTAATCATAATAAAGCGCAAAAGTGAAAATTGTATGATATCATATTGAAATAACCATGAATTTAGGAAAAATGTGGTGTGAATTTTTTTAAACGCTGGTCATTATATAATTCATATATTAAGTATATCATTTATAAATCATCTGATAAATTAAAACATCTTGATATTTTGCTTAGCCTTTGATATAATCAAAAAAGTAAGTTTGTACAGAGATTATTTATTTCTTATAGTTTATTGCCAATTTCACACAGTTTAGATCTACCGGCAATATCATCTTTCAAAAAAAGTCTAAAGGTAAGTGAGATAATGAAAAAAAATAAAATCATTTTAAGAGTTCTAAAAAGAACAGGTGCCATTCATTTACTGTACGGGTTTATATGTTTGTTTCTTTGCATATCCTTTACAATTATGGTAATTGAACCAAACATTAATTCTTTTTTTGACAGTATGTGGTATTGCTTTAATATTATTACCACAATAGGACTTGGCGATACAATAGCCGTAACTGTTGCAGGCAAAATACTTTCAGTAGTTCTTTCCATATACGCAATACTTATTATTGCAGTTATTCCCGGTGTCCTTACGAGTTATTACATTGAAAGTATAAAATTGCGTTCTAATGAAAGCATGGAAAAATTTATGTATGATCTTGAACGACTGCCAGAATTATCGAAAGAAGAACTGATTGAACTTTCCAAAAAGGTCAAGGTTTTTCATAAACAAAGAAACAGACACGAAAAATAATTTTATACTTAACTTTATAGCACTATACTGTTAGATAAAAGGCAGGGCACTTCGCCCTGCCTAATTTAATATCAATAAATGCACTCTTAAATGACCACTGTTTTCTTATCAGGTTTATCTTTGTGGGATTTTTCTGTTTTTTCGTTAAGTTTCTTTTTTATAATTATACCATCATACTTTTTCTTAAATGAAACTCTGCCTGAAAACTTTATTTTACAGCTGCTGCAATAGAAATCAGCAGTAAAACTTTTGTTATGGATCCGCCATTTTGAAATTTGCTTTATTTCCCTGCTGCAATTTTTACAGCAAAATCCCATCTGACTTTTATCAATCTCAGGGCTGTTTATATCAGTAATAAAATAATTTTTAAACATAAGTCTGTTATAAAAATCTGCATCACCTGCATTGATAATAAATTTATCGATTGGCTTACTCTTAATAAAATAACAAAGACATTTAAAACTTAAATACGCATCTGCCAAAGCACGATGCTGCTCCTCCTGAGAAAATTCAATCCCGGCAATTTGTGCACAAGCAGACAACCCAAGCTGAGCTGATGAATCATTTAAGTTTATACAGCTTTCACAATATTTTTGAAGATTGCAGTATCCTGATAAAAAAGGAAGCTTCATATTTCCGGTATAATAACTGTAATTTTCGATGAGCGCATGCAAATCGGAATCACTCCAGGTGAGCAATACACTGTCTCCTAAAAAATCCGAAAACATACTTATTGCTTTGATAAAACCTATTCCGCTGTCATTTAGCTCTTCATTTGTTATTTTTGTCAGAGACATAACCTTATTACAAAGCTTTTTGCTTATCTTGGGTGTTATGAGTACAGAAAAAGTATCTGTAATATTAAGCTCATCATCGACTTTAACAGCACCAATTTCGATTATTTCATTAACAAATTTATGCAAAAGTTTGCTGTATGAGCCATTCCATTCCAAATCAAGTATTACGTAACTCATTTCTTGCGGAACGCCTGCTTCATACGCTGTTCTTTGGAAAGTATGCGCTTGCGCATACGAATATTTTCAGGAGTAACCTCAACAAGCTCGTCATCAGCAATAAATTCCAGACACTGCTCCAGTGACATAATTGTAGGAGGTGTAAGTTTTAAAGCATCATCCGAACCTGAAGCACGAGTATTTGTAATGTGTTTCTTCTTGCAGACATTAACAGTTATATCCTCTGACTTTGGACTTGCACCTACAATCATTCCCTCATATACAGGCACACCGGCACCGATAAAGAGCCTTCCTCTTTCCTGGGCAGCATACAAACCATATGTTACGGTTTCACCTGTTTCAAAAGCTATAAGAGAGCCCTGATGACGTGTAATTATCTCACCCTTATATGGCTCATATCCGTCAAACACATGGTTCATGATGCCGTTTCCATTTGTATCTGTCAAAAACTCCGGACGGTAACCCATTAGTCCTCTTGACGGAATACGAAACTCAATATGTGTAACTCCGCCATCACGGGTTCCCATATTTATAAGTTCGCCCTTTCTTGAACCGAGTTTTTCCATAACAGGTCCTACATATGAATCAGGAACTTCAATTATAAGAAATTCTATAGGCTCATAAAGCTTTCCGTCTATTACCTTGGTAATAACCTCAGGGCGTGAAACCTGGAATTCATAATTCTGTCTGCGCATGGTTTCTATTAATATTGAAAGGTGAAGCTCTCCTCTGCCTGAAACCTTAAATGTATCGGCGCTGTCGGTTTCCTCAACACGCAAAGCAACATTTGTCTCTATTTCCTTAAAGAGCCTGTCCCGCAAATTACGTGAAGTTACATACTTGCCTTCTCTTCCGGCAAACGGAGAATTATTCACAATAAAATTCATCGAAACAGTAGGTTCGTCGATTTTTACAAAAGGCAGGGGTTCAACACAATCGTTTGAACAAATTGTTTCACCTATATTAATGTCCTGCACACCGCTTATACATACAATATCGCCAACTGTTGCTTCATCACATTCAACTCTTTTTAGTCCCTCAAACTGATAAAGCTTCGCAATACGTACATTTTGAGTTGTACCGTCTGTATGACAAAGTACGGCTGACTGCCCGTTTTTGGCGGTGCCTCTCTCAACTCTGCCCACACCGATTCTGCCGACAAATTTGTCGGCGTCTATATTTGATACAAGCAGCTGCAATCCTCCGTCAATCTCTCCTCTGGGAGCAGGAATTTCTTTAATAATAGCATCAAACAGCGGCTTCATATCTGTTCCCTGTTCATGATAATCATCTGTTGCATAACCGTCACGTGCAGATGCATAAATAACAGGAAACTCAAGCTGATCATCATCAGCGCCAAGCTCAATAAATAAATCAAGAACTTCGTCAACTACTTCTTCCGGACGTGCACCGGGACGATCAATTTTATTTAGTACAACAAGAGGTTTCTTACCTAGACCCAAAGCCTTTTTCAAAACAAATCTTGTTTGGGGCATACATCCCTCAAATGCATCGACAAGCAATACAACCCCGTCAACCATTTGTAAAATTCGTTCAACTTCTCCCCCAAAATCAGCATGACCCGGAGTGTCAACAATGTTAATTTTAATATCATTGTACATAACAGCCGTAGGTTTTGAAAGAATTGTAATTCCTCTTTCACGTTCAAGGTCGTTTGAATCCATTACACGGTCTTCTACATTTTCATTAACTCTGAAAATACCGCTTTGCTTTAAAAGCTGATCTACCAATGTAGTTTTTCCATGATCAACATGTGCAATTATAGCAATATTCCTTAAATTCTCTCTTACATCCATAAAATCCCTCTATTTCTGCCATATTGTGATTAACATCTTTACATATATATCTTATTATACCATTCTTAAATATGAAATTCAATTTCTTTTTTTCATCACTTTTTTTATTATTATGCCGTATATTTTAAAACATTTTCCCAATTTTCCCAATATATTTACTTTATTAAGCTTTTAAAAAGAAAAAATCAATATTTTGTGGGTTTGACTGTGATTTTCGCTTTACAATAACTAAAGATTGTTATATAATTAACATAGTTGTTTTGCATTAATAAAACAATAGCTATTATTTTTAGGAGGTAATATTATGGGCTACACGATTGCACAGAAAATAATCAAGGAACATCTCGTGTGCGGTGAAATGACCGTAGGAAATGATATCGGTCTGAAAATTGATCAGACTCTGACACAGGATGCCACAGGTACAATGGCTTATATAGAGTATGAAGCTATGGGCATTCCGAGAGTAAAAACAGAAAAAAGCGTGGCATATATTGACCACAATACTTTACAGACAGGATTTGAAAATGCAGATGACCACAGATTTATACAGTCGGTCTGCAAAAAACACGGAATTTACTTTTCAAGACCGGGTAATGGTATTTGTCATCAGGTACACCTGGAAAGATTCGGCAAACCCGGCAAAACATTAATTGGTTCAGACAGCCACACTCCTACAGGCGGCGGTATAGGCATGCTAGCTATCGGTGCGGGCGGTCTTGATGTCGCTGTAGCTATGGGCGGCGGAGCTTACTATATTACAATGCCCAAAATGGTAAGAGTAAATCTTACAGGAAAGCTTAATCCCTGGGTTTCCGCAAAGGATATTATTTTAGCTGTTTTGCGTGTTATGAGTGTTAAAGGCGGTGTAGGTAAGATCGTTGAGTACGGCGGCGAAGGTGTAAAAACTCTTACTGTTCCGGAAAGAGCAACAATTACAAATATGGGTGCTGAACTCGGTGCTACCACTTCCGTGTTCCCTTCTGACGAAACAACAAGAGCTTTTCTTAAGGCTCAGGGACGTGAAGAGGATTATACAGAGCTTAAGGCTGATGAAGATGCTGTTTATGATGAGGTAATTGAAATCAATCTGTCAGAGCTTGAGCCTTTGGCTGCATGTCCTCACTCTCCCGACAATGTTAAACCTATTAAAGAACTCGAAGGCAAAAAAATTGATCAGGTATGCATTGGTTCCTGTACTAACTCAAGTTATCTTGATCTTATGAGAGTTGCTCATATTCTTAAAGGAAAGAAAGTAGCAGACAATGTTTCACTTGCAATTGCCCCCGGCAGTAAGCAGGTATTTAATATGCTCGCATTAAACGGTGCACTCGGTGATATGATTGCCGCCGGCGCAAGAATTCTTGAAAGTGCCTGCGGTCCCTGTATAGGTATGGGACAGTCACCAAACAGCGCCGGTATTTCTCTCAGAACATTTAACCGTAATTTTGAAGGCAGAAGCGGTACTGCTGACGGACAGATTTACCTTGTTTCTCCAGAAACTGCTGCTGTTTCTGCTTTAAATGGTGTATTTACCGATCCCAGATGTCTTGGCGATGCTGCTGATATTGAAATGCCGGAAAAGTTCCTTATTAATGATAATATGGTAATTGAACCCGCTCCGGTTGAAGAAATGGACTCAGTTGAAATTTTGAGAGGTCCTAATATCAAAAGTTATCCTGAAACACATCCGCTCACAGAGTCAATTGAAGCTTCCTGCTCACTTAAAGTCGGTGATAACATCACAACTGACCACATTATGCCGGCAGGTGCAAAAATTCTTCCTCTGCGTTCAAACATTCCAAAAATCTCTGAGCATTGTTTTACAGTTTGTGACAAGGAATTCCCTTCACGTGCAAAAACACTTGGCAAAAGCATTATTGTAGGCGGAGAAAACTACGGTCAGGGCTCATCTCGTGAACATGCTGCGCTTGCTCCTCTCTTCCTTGGCGTAAAAGCAGTGCTTGTAAAAAGCTTTGCAAGAATTCATAAAAGCAACCTTATTAATGCAGGCATTCTTCCCCTCACCTTTGTAAACAATGATGATTATGATAAAATCAAACTTGGCGATATGCTTGAGCTTCCTAATGTAAAAGCTGAAATTACGGAGGGCAGCAATATTACAATTGTAAATAAAACAACAGGCGAAACCATTGCTGCAAGCTGTGAGCTTTCTGACAGAACCAGAGATATCATTATTGCAGGTGGATTGCTTGACTATACAAAGGAGAACAGCTGATATGGATAAGATAAAAATGACTACGCCGCTCGTTGAGATGGACGGCGATGAAATGACAAGAGTTATATGGCAGCAAATTAAGGATATACTTATACTTCCATATGTTGACTTAAAAAGTGAATACTATGATCTTGGTCTTGAACACAGAAATGATACAGACGATCAGGTTACAATTGACAGTGCAAATGCCACAAAAAAATACGGTGTTGCAGTAAAGTGTGCAACCATCACCCCTAACGCCGCAAGAATGGATGAATATAATCTTAAAAATATGTGGAAATCACCAAATGGTACAATTCGTGCTATTCTTGACGGCACCGTATTCAGAAGCCCTATTCTCGTAAATGGTATTGTTCCCTATATTCCTACATGGAAAAAACCAATATGCATTGCCCGTCATGCATATGGCGACGTTTATAAGAACACTGAAATGAGAGTCGAGGCAGGAAGCAAGGCAGAGCTTTGTGTTACAAAGCCTGACGGAACTGAAGAAAGAAGCACAATCTTTGACTTTTCTTCCGACGGTATAATTCAGGGAATGCACAATATTGACAAAAGTATCGGCTCTTTTGCGCGCTCATGCTTTAACTATGCGCTTGACCAGAAAATTGATGTATGGTTTGCAACAAAAGATACTATCAGCAAGATTTATGACCACAGATTTAAAGATATTTTTGCTGAAATATTTGAAAACGAATACAAAGAAAAATTTGAACAGGCAGGCATTACATATTTCTATACACTCATTGATGACGCTGTTGCACGTGTTATCCGCAGTGAAGGCGGATATATGTGGGCTTGCAAAAACTATGACGGTGATGTAATGAGCGATATGATTGCAACAGCATTCGGTTCACTTGCCATGATGACAAGCGTGCTTGTTTCACCTGACGGAGTATACGAATATGAAGCTGCTCACGGCACTGTTCAGCGTCATTACTACAAGTATCTGAAGGGAGAGGAGACCTCAACCAACTCAGTTGCTACTTTATTTGCATGGACTGGTGCACTTCGAAAAAGAGGCGAGATGGATAATTTAACAGAGCTTATGGACTTTGCCGATAAGCTGGAAGCAGCAACTATAAAAACAATAGAGGACGGCATTATGACAGGCGACCTCTACGCAATTTCTACTCTTGAAAATAAAACCAAGGTAAATACAAGTGAATTTTTAAGAGCAATTAATGAGCGTCTTGCTGTTTCTCTCCAATAATTATTTCAACTAAAGGAGCATAGTGAGTAATGTCTAAAAATGACAGTATTTCAATGTCGGTTATCAGGCGCTTGCCAAGATATTACCGCTTTTTATCAGAACTTAACGAACAAAATATTGACAGAATTTCATCGACAAAACTTGCTGAAATCATGAATGTCACTGCTTCTCAGGTACGGCAGGACTTAAACTGTTTCGGAGGATTTGGTCAGCAGGGATACGGATACAGCGTAAGCCAGCTAAAAGATGAAATTAAAAAGATTTTAGGCCTGAATAATGACAATAAAGCAATTTTAATTGGTGCCGGAAATTTAGGAAAAGCAGTTGCAATGCATATGGACTTTGAAAAGCTTGGGTTTGAACTTACAGCTTGTTTTGATAACAATGACCAAAAGGTCGGGCAGAAAATGAACAGTGTTACTGTACGTTCAGAAACTGAACTTGAAGTATTCTGCAAAAACAATCATGTTGACACAGCTTTTTTATGCATTCCCCGCGTGTGTGTAGAAAATGTACTTGATAAGCTGTATGCATTTGGAATCAAAAATTACTGGAATTTCAGTCATTATGATATCAGCGCAAAATATACTGATACTTTAGTTGAAAATGTTCATCTAAGTGACAGCCTTATGACCTTGTGTTACCGAATGAACAATAACCATTAAGCATATTAAAAGAAGTAAGTAAAGGCAGTTCGCAACGAACTGCCTTTTAATATATCAATAAATAGAATAAACTGTGTGCGTTAATCTATAAATATAGTTATTCTATGATTCCAAACACACAAAAGGGTACACCAAAAGTGTACCCTTAATGTATAATTGCCTATAAAGAAATATCTAATTACTTTCTGTTATTTCTGTTGAATCCGCCTCTGCGGTCACTGTGAGGTCTGCGAGGACGAGCACTTTTTTCAGCATCAAGATCATTTTCAGGTGTTAAACCGTCAACATCGATAAGCACCTGACGACGAGAAAGATTTAGTCTTCCCTTGTCATCAATCTCCATTACCTTTACACGAATAATATCGCCGATATTTACAACGTCAGTTACATTCTCTGTACGTTTAATATCAAGCTGCGAAACATGTACAAGTCCCTCTTTACCCGGAGCAATCTCAACAAATGCGCCAAAGTCCATAATACGTGTAACCTTGCCAAGATACATTGCACCCGGTTCAGGATCAACTGCAATTGTATTGATGATTTCAAGCGCACGCCTGCACTTATCAGAATCAAGACCTGATACAAATACCTGACCAAACTCACCGTCTTCCTCAATATCAACCTTAACTTCACATTCAGCCTGAATTTCCTTGATAACCTTACCGCTTTTGCCGATAACCTCGCTGATTTTATCTGCAGGAATCGTTGTTGTAAACATCTTAGGAGCATATGGAGAAAGTTCTTCTCTTGGATTTGATATTGCCTTAAGCATTACTTCATCAAGAATATATATACGAGCCTTATGAGTTTTTTCAAGGGCTTCTTTAACCATCTCTGGGGTAAGACCGCTAATCTTCAAATCCATCTGGATTGCAGTAATACCTGTATGTGTACCTGCTACCTTAAAATCCATATCTCCAAAGAAATCTTCAAGACCCTGAATATCAACCATTGTCATCCAGCGGTCTCCCTCAGTAATAAGTCCGCAGGAAATACCGGCAACCGGTGCTTTTATAGGAACACCTGCATCCATAAGAGCAAGCGTTGAACCGCAAATTGAACCCTGTGAAGTTGAGCCGTTTGAGGAAAGAACCTCAGAGACAAGTCTGAGCGCATACGGGAAATCCTCAACTGACGGAATAACTGGAACAAGAGCTCTCTCAGCAAGTGCACCATGACCTATTTCTCTTCTTCCCGGACCACGGCTCGGCTTTGTTTCACCAACAGAATAACTTGGAAAATTATAATGATGGATATATCTTTTTTCAGTTTCACCATCAATACCGTCAAGCAGCTGCTTGTCCGATACAGGACCCAAAGTTGCTATTGTAAGAACCTGAGTCTGACCTCTGGTAAACATTCCTGAGCCATGAACTCTTGGAATAACATTTACTTCTGAAGCAAGAGGACGTATGTCATCCATGCCTCTGCCGTCAACACGCTTTTGTTCATCAAGAAGCCAGCGGCGAACGATAAATTTCTGTGTCTTATAAAGACACTCGTCAATAAGTGCTTCACTTTCAGGATATATCTCATCAAACTTAGCGTGAACAGCCTCATAAACAGGTTTTAAGCGTTCATCACGAACAGTCTTATCGTCAGTATCAAGAGCAGCTTTTACATCTTCCTCAGCAAAAGCCTTGATAGCCTCAAACATATCATGGTCAGGCTCAAGACTCACAAACTCAAACTTTGGTTTGCCTATTTCAGCCTTGATACCTTCAATAAATTCAATGATTTTTTGGTTAGCCTCATGGCCCGCCATAATCGCATTATACATATCCTCGTCGGATACACAGTTGGCACCTGCTTCAATCATAGCAATTCTTGTGCTTGTTGAAGCAACAGTAGTAGCCATTTTTGATACTTTTCTCTGCTCTTCTGTCGGGTTAATAATAAACTCATTGTCAATCATACCAACAGAACATCCTGAGATAGGTCCGTTCCATGGAACATCTGAAATTGAAATAGCAATTGAAGCTCCTATCATTGCAACTATTTCAGGCTGGCAATCAGGATCAACGCTCATAACTGTGCAGACAATTGAAACATCATTGCGCATACTCTTATCAAAAAGAGGACGAATTGGGCGGTCAATAACACGGCTTGTAAGAATTGCCTTTTCAGAAGGTCTTCCCTCTCTCTTTAGATAAGATCCGGGGATTTTGCCGACTGAGTACATTTTCTCCTCGTAATCAACAGAAAGCGGGAAAAAATCAACACCCTCCCTTGGTTTTGGTGATGCAGTTACTGCAACATGAACGGTTGTGTCACCATAATGAACAAGACACGCACCATTTGCCAGCTGGGTCATTTTGCCTGTTTCAACCTTTAACGGTCTGCCTGCAAATTCAGTTTCAAATACTCTGTACTTGTCAAAAGTCATAAGTTGATTCATTGTAAAATCCTTTCCGAAGCAAACGCTTCATATATTTATTGTAGGCGGGATTTTACGCCGATTTAGCAATAAAACCATTAAACACTGCATTTCTTGAAAAGATTATTTAATCGTTTTACCGCTAAAAAACAGCAAATAAAACTCCCGCTGAAAACCGAATTTAGGGCAAGCTTTCGCTTGCCCTGACGTTTAAAAATTACTTACGGATACCAAGTCTTGCTATAATAGAACGGTATCTCTCAATGTCTACCTTAGTAAGATATGCAAGAAGGCTTCTTCTCTGACCAACCATCTTAAGAAGACCTCTTCTGCTGTGATGATCTTTCTTGTGAACCTTTAGGTGCTCGGTAAGGTCATTGATTCGCTTTGTAAGAAGAGCAATCTGAACCTCCGGTGATCCTGTGTCGCCTTCATGTGTAGCATACTCAGCCATAATAGCCTGCTTTTCTTCTTTTAACATTTTTATTCCACCTTTCAATTTGTTTGACACCCGAAAGCCTTTGGCTATGTCTCAGAAAAAGGCTGTGAAAATCCGCTTTGCGGCTTAATCCTAACTCCGAGGCATGGGTCAACTGTTACAGTATAACACAATACTAGCAAAAAGTAAAGGGATTTTCAGAGAAATTTCTTTCTTCTTTCAACAACAATATTGTGAATATACTCAAAAATCTTTTTCTGCTCCTCAGCGGGAAGTGAACGGTAATCAGCTATAAGTCCGCGCTCATCCGGACTGAGTGAATTCATCTTTAAATCGCTGTCAGATGCTTTGCTTTCAAATACATCCGAACCGGCAAGAATTGCATTATAATCTATACCAAAAATTGCTACAATTTTACCCAACAATTCGTGACTTGGCTCCGACACTCCTGTTTCATATTTCGTGTAAGTTGTGCGATTAATATTGAGAACATCAGCAACCTGCTGCTGTGTAAGTCCACATTGACTCCTGTAAAATTTCATTCTGTGACCGACTGACAAATCAATAGAACTGCATTTTCTCTTTGGCATTTGTTACACTTCCTTATAACCAAAAGTATATCCGTTTTTTGCGGATTAATACAATTATAATACTTTTTGCAGAGATATTCTATAACTGTGCTAATTATTCACGAACATTGTTTTACGCTATTTTGTTTTAAATTTGCTATTGAAAATTTGAAATATTTGTAGTATAATCTTTATCAGTTAACAGAACAAAGGATAAGTAATGCTGGAGTAGCGCAGTTGGTAGCGCAACTGATTCGTAATCAGTAGGTCGAGGGTTCAAGTCCCTTCTTCAGCTCCATAGCAAAAACCGCATTGTAAAGCCATTTTCAAAGGTTTTATGTGCGGTTTTTCTTTATTAAAATATTGCTAATATTCGCTAATAACCGCACTTTTTCGCAAAAATGTTAGTCAAAAAATCCCTCACCCACCGAAAGATTGATGAGGGATAATTTTTAAAATTATGTGTTTAGTTTTATATTATTCTTAAATCTTTTCTCTAATAAACTTTATATAAATATCAAAATTAAATCCGTCATGCTCATTACAGCAATATGCTGCATGGATTTGCCCAATTTTCCGATTTTTACTTTAAATCCCCATCTTTTCAGTTCTGTTGCCATTGCTTTTGCAATTTTATCTCATTGTGCGTTTTTTCGGTTAATCCGCTTATACTCATTGTTAAACGCCTTAAATAGTATGCGTGTTATTCCCCATTATGCGCCCTGTCGGTTTATAGTAACTGCAAATTAACTAGCCGTTTATCCTCGGGTGTTCACTGTACCTCTCACCATCTATACCGTATCATTGTCCGTACCTAAATACAATAAGCATAACTTACAAATATAGATACAATTATTTGTATATATTTGTACTTATGTTCGTACATATATTATGCTATAATTAAGATGAATATTTATAAAACACACTTCCAAGGTGATAAAAAATGGCTATTTCTATGCTAAAAGTAAAAGGTATTATGGATAAAAACGGACTTAAAAAGTTTGACTTACGAAAGGCAGGATTTAATCCGAATATCATTGATAAAGTATTATCTGGCACACTTGATAAGAAAAAAAGAGTTGATACAGAAACAATAAACCGGCTTTGTAAATATCTCAACTGTCAGCCGGGCGACATAATGGAGTATGTGGAGGAGAACACATAAAATGATATTAAAATATTCAAAAGACGCCCTAAAATTTCTTGCAAAAGCTGACAAGTCCACAGTTAAAAGAATACGAGAGGCAATACAAGGGCTTACAAATACACCGCCTGAGGGCGATATTAAAACTATGCAGGGTTATTCCGACGGCAGGCAACGCCTTAGCGTTGGAAAGTACAGAGTTGTTTTTAAATATACTGTTGATAACGAGATAGAAATTGTATATATTATTGATATAGGTTCTCGTGGTGACATTTACAAATAAGAGGTGATTTTTATGTCTGAGAAAACAAAACAAATTGCAGAAATGATTGATATGCTTCCCGAGCAGGAACAAAACCTTGCTTGTGAAATGCTAAAACGCATTGTACTTGCGTGGGACCCTGATTTTACAAAGGTTACACCTAGCGAAGCAAAAGCACTTGAAGAAGCTGAGAAAAGCGGTTATATTGATGAAAACGAAATAGACTGGGATAATCTTTCAGCTTACACATAATCTTATAGCATCAATGAGTATATTTCCGCTGTATATTTTCCGTTTATTTTAATGTAAACAGCAAAGATTTACTCTGATTTACAAAGGCAAATAAGCAAAACAACGCATAAACACTGAGCTATTTTAATTTGTAAAAAGATACAAAACTCCTTTAACCCATTGTAATTAGTAGGTCGAGGGTTCAAGTCCCTTCTTCAGCTCCATAATAAAACCGTCGGCATAGAGTCTCTCTCATGCCGACGGTTTTTTATTTTTTCCTTTGTTTAAAGGATGCCTGTTGTTATAAAAATTCTATAATTTCTGCTCCTCTTTTCTTCAGCCATATAAAAAACAAGGCACCTAAAGCCAAGATAAAAGCAAGACAAATTAGTATATATACTTCTATAGACAAAACAGAAGCTACAAATATATAAACGACACAAAATATTGAAGGAATACCCATTCCGATAAGTAATGACAGAACTACACTCATACTATGCTTTACAGCTATGGCAACACTGTCCCAGCCAAAATCTGGTTTTTTAAGATTAATGCACAAACCTATTTCTCCGCAAAAGAATAAAAATATCTGAGGAATAACAAGCATAAATACCGTCATAATAGGCGTAGTATTCAATAAAATTATAAATACAACTGAACATATAAATGCTGCCGGAGCTGTTACAAGAAAGTGCAAAAACAGCTTTCCTTTAAGAATCTGCCATCCGCTGACAGGCAATGACTGTATTATCCACAAGTTCTTTCCTTCAAGCGAAACAGATGGTGCTGACACACAATTCATTGAACATATAAAACAAATAATTAAACAAATTGCCGGCGGTACAATATCCGGCATAAACAAATTCAATTCACTGAGCACTTCGTTATATATAATACCAAATACAGCTCCAGCAATTAAAAGCAAAGTTCCTAAACCGCAGTTCAGCATATAAATTGCATTACCTGTAAAACACATTCTTTCCTTACGAAGCAATGCCCTTTCGGCAGAACTTACTTTAAGGACTTTTTCTCTATATTTTCTCTTTGCCGCACCGCGTTTTGAAGTGGTAATTCTGATATAGCTGCGTGACAGAACTGCATATACTGCCGTAAAAAATACCAATATAATTAATGCAACAATGAGCAAGGAAACTATATTTCCTGTACAAGAAGTGCCTATCTGATAAAAAAGGTTAAGATATGCTTTTATCTTTCCGCTTATATCATAGCTGACACTAATTAAATTCTGCAATATATTGCCTATCTGAGAATACAGGTAGAAATAGACAGCAAAGAAAATAAGTGAAAAAACTATCGTAAAAATGTTTTTATTTCTTGTTCTGGATGAAATCAATGCCGTTAACCAACCAAGAATACAAGTCAATCCAAGACTAAGCAAAGGCAGCAAAAACAACAAAAACAGCCAACATACTATATGTAACGCTTCTGCTCCGACATTAACATAAAATACCGCAAATGCAGGAATAAGAACTAATGCTTCAAAAAATAAGTTTTGAAAATAAAGCGGTATTATTCTGCAAAGTAAGATATATTTTGGCGGAATCGGCAGTGATGTCATAAGCTCATTGTCTTTTGCTTCAAAAAGCTGTGACTGTGCCATAAAAACGCTTCCTATCACCGCAAGTACTGTTGCCATGATTGATGCATATGTAAAATACAGCCAATCTAAACCTAATAAATTAAGGGGCATGCACAGCTCTGACATCATACTATAAATTATCCATCCGAAAAAGGCTACAAGATAAATCATTAAAACAGCAAATAAAATCAAGGTGCCCTTCCCTTTAGATTTTGAACCGCGTTTGCCTCTCATCAAAGATGCAAAGAAGCTTTGAAACTGTTTCTTAATAAGTGTTTTCAGCATGACTGTCCTCCAATTCAAGGAATACTGATTCAAGAGAATCATCACCTTTAACTTCATCCATAGTTCCTGACTTTATTAATCTGCCGCCCTTAATAATTGCAATTTTATCACACAGCTTTTCTGCAACCTCCAGAACATGAGTTGAGAAAAAAATTGCTCCGCCGCGATTACATATATCTCTCATAAGTTCCTTAAGAATATGGGAAGATTTAGGATCTAATCCGACAAACGGCTCATCCATAATTACCAACTGGGGTTCATGTATAAGTGCAGCAATTATGGCAAGCTTCTGCTTCATACCGTGTGAATAGCTGCTGACCGGCTGTGCAAGATCTGATGTCAGTTCAAATATTTCTGCATATTTATGTATACGATACTGTCTGTCTTTTTGTTTAATGCCGAAAATATCCGCTATAAAATTCAAGTATTTTATTCCGCTCATAAATTCATATAAATCAGGATTATCGGGTATATAAGCAATTTTCTTCTTACAGGCAATCGGATTTTCTCTTACAGATATACCATCAACATAAATTTCACCTGCATCAAATTTTAAAATACCGCAGCAAGATTTTATTGTGGTTGTTTTACCTGCTCCATTGTGACCGATAAATCCGTAAATCTCTCCTCTTTGTATATGGATACATAAGTCATCTACAGCCTTTTTATCTCCATATTGCTTTGTAAGATGTTCAATTCTAAGCATAAAAAATTCTCCTTATTGTTTAAATATTATTTATTACTTTTCCTGTATACATAAATAACTTATTAAATTAAAATATTATTAGTAAACCTCTGGTTATTCGTATTTTACCATAGTTACACTGATAAACACATATTCCTCTGCTAAATTTATTATATCAACCCGAGCTTCTGTTTCCATTTTAAAATACGCTTTACTGACTGATTAACCTGTTCCTCACCGATTTCACCACTCTGCACTGCATTCAATACAGCGGGATACTGTACATTAACATCTGTACAGCAGAGAATATCATTACCATTTTTTGCAGCAAACACTGCAGCTGCTTCGCTTCCTGTATATTCTGTTATAGCATCCATTGACAAATCATCAGTCATTATTACACCGTTAAACGACAATTCACTGCGAATAATTGAATGAACCTTTTGGGAAAGAGATGCAGGATATTCGCTATCCATACAATCCACAATATTATGTGCAACAAGTATACAATCCGCACCTGATTTTATTCCTTCTTTAAACGGCTTAAAGTCAATTCCCTCAAAATCCGAATAGTCCCTGCTGTCATATGCAATTCCGGTATGAGTATCAGTATTGTTACCATATCCCGGAAAATGCTTAAGTACTGTCCCAAGCTTTTTATCACTGCTGATTTCTACAACTGTTTTCACAAAACGGTTTGCCATATCAACATCAGGACTAAATGACCTATAATACATAAAGGCGTCGGGGTCTGAAGTAATATCACAAACAGGTGCCATATTTACATTTATACCAAGTGACAAAAGCAAATCTGCCTTTTCACTTGCATCATTAATTATTGCATTCCACCCTCCTTTTGCATAGGTATCGCTTGGTGATAAAAAGGGGGATTCTCTTAATGCCGGATTTGAACTTACACGAACTACACTGCCGCCCTCTTCGTCTGTTCCAATAAGCATAGGAATCTTTGATGCATCCTGATATCCTTTGATATCTGATATTATGTCATCCCTTGTCTTACCGTCAAAATCTCTTCCAAACAGTATATAACCGCCCGGATTATACTCTGATATAATTTCAACAGCGTCTGTATCAGGACATCTAACATAAAACATCTGTCCGATTTTTTCTTCAAGCGTCATATCCACAATCATGTTATCTATTTTTCTTTCATTTAATTCTTCTGATGAAACTGCTGTCGTTCGCTGTTCTGTTGACGGAATTACAGAATTTTCCTGCTTAGAAACTTCATGTCCAGAAGTTTCAGCAAAGCTGTTTTCAGCTGATGAACAACTGCATGTAAAGCAGCCTGCGCAAAGCATTAAAACTATCAATACAGCTTTCTTTATCATAACTGTTCCTTTCTACTGATTAATAAAAATATACACCTAATAAAACAGATTTCTTCCTTAATAGTTATTATTAACATACCGTGACTGAACATTCCGCTTTGACTCCGTTGGATGTATGACAAGTAATAACTGCCGTACCGGGCGATTTTGCCGTAATAAGCCCATTGGATTCATCCACTTCGGCAATTGATTTGTCTGATGAAGCATAATGCTTTACAAGTGAAGCGGTGCCTTCAATTACAGTGCTGTTTAACAAAAATGTTTTTCCTTTTTCAAGTTTTACTTTCGTTTTATTTAGTTTGAGGTTTACAGGCATTAGCTTTACATTAACTTTCACACTTGCGGTTTTTCCGTCATCAGAACAAATTCTTATAAAAGTTGAACCCACTCCTTGTGCTGCAGCCAATCCGTTTTCATCAACACGTATAATATTTTCATCATCAGATGACCATCTGAGTGAAAAATTACTTACTGATTCTGTGAATTGTACATCCAGATTATATTTCTCAAGAAATCCCATTGTTATCTCTTTTTCGTTAACACAAAGTCCAGTCCGATTTTGTGCCATTTCATTCAGCTTTTTGGCAACACAAGGACCGTATATTTTATTGTTTGCATATGTAAGCGGATGTATACCGTCTCCTTTGCCATTTTTAAACATAAAATATTGAGTAGAAATTTCGTCATTAACATCACACAACTGTGTTTCCCGACTTAAATCTATGTAGTCAATATTCCATTTATCGAGAACCTGCTTAATTATATTCCAATATTTATACTGGTCGGGATTTGCATTTCTTTTGTGCCCCAGTACAAAAAGTTTAAGTGAGTCCTTATAATTATTTTGCAGAAAATAACATATACTCTCCAATGCACCCGCTGTAGTATATTCATTATAATTTCCCGATTTGTCATCTTTAGGAGTAATATGTCCAGAATCTATATGCTGAAATAAATCATTAAATCCTCCGTCCAACAAAACTATATCATAATCTCCGCGCATTTGTGTTACTCTTTCAAGTATACTCTTATTTTTATCTTTGGTTTTATTTTTTTGCTTAGCAATTGTAGTTCCTGCAACAGCATTATTAACCATAGTCATATTATATTTCTCCGAGATATAATGACAATATGAATAAAAAGTATTTCCCTTAATGTTCGTACCGGTTCCTTTTGCAATGCTGTCACCGTCGCAATAGATACTTTTACCTGTAAGATAATCAGGATCAACATTAAGATATTTGGAAACCGGAAAAGAGTAATATGATATTTTGTTCATTATATAATTTTTTATAAGTTCTTCATCATTTGATGTAACCAAAAAGTCATTATCAACATCGGCACAGCAAATCTGAAAATCAGAAAGCTCTGCTTTACCGTCAATATAATTTTTAATCAACTTAATATCATCAATATCTACAACTCCGTTCGAGTCAGCATCGCCGTACTTTACGATACCTTTACTTATAAATGCAAGTGAATTTTCCAGAGCGTATTTCTCAGCATAGGTTCCTCTGTAGCCAAATATTTCAAATAAGGTATCTGTGACATATTCCTGAGTACTTATTTTACGATGCGTATAAATATCATTTACATTTTTCTTAACTCTGCAATTTACGGCAAATGCATCTTCTCCGATAAAATTTACAGTTATAGGAATATCAGCCTTTTTGAGCTGCGGACAGTTCATAAATGCACCGTACCCTATGCTTATTATTTTTTTGCCAAAGCAAACCTCTTTAAGATTTTTGCATCCGTAAAATGACCACCATCCAATATCAGTAATGCTATCAGAAAAATTAACTTGTTCGATTTTACTGTTATAAAATGCAGTACTTGCAATTGAAGTTATAATCCTGCCGTCTATTTCAGAAGGGATATTAAGTTGTTTTAAACTTCCAATATATTTTTTTATCTGTATCGTATTATCATCTCTGATAATATATTGCCAATCACTATCAGTTTTAACCTGTTCCATATTTTCAATTGCCGCAACAGGAATAAAGTATATATTTATTAAAGAAAATATCATACAAAATACAAATATAATTGTAAAAAATCGTTTCATTTTGTCATCCCTTAGAAAAGTCTGCTTTTATTTTACTATGACTAATGCTTATTTGTAAATAGGATAACACATTAAAATGTTATAAAAAATAATTAATATGACTAATAAGACATTAATTTACTATCTCAAAAAATTTGGGTACTTAACAAAAAGAGCGGATTGAATATCCGCCCTCAATACAACTAAAATTTGCTCTTTTTACAAAGTGCTGAACACAACGCACTTATTGGAACACATAAAAAAGCCCATAAAATACTGTAAAATGGACAAATTTGCCCCTTTATATTAAATCGGCATTTTGAGTAATCCCACACATTAAGCTTAAATTTCAAATTAACTATGCATCCGCAGCAAAACTCCATTGCAGTAATTATAATACTGCCTGATATACATTTTGAAAACATCTTCATATTTGCAAATTTCTTGTAAAATCTGAACAGTGACACAAATACCGTTCCGCCGGTTACAGCCATTGTCCAATGAGTTTTTCTGCGCCAGAGAATTTCAAGCAATGCGTACCCTATTCCTCCAATTGAAAATAAAATACAGTCGCCTTTTACTCTTTTCATAAAATCACCTGATTTATTATTGACAAAACAAGTGATTTTTATTTAGCCATAATGATACCTTACAAAAAATTTAAAACAGACTCCGGCAAAAAATCGCATAATAAGGCGGATAACACTGTTTAATTTACCTAAAACAAGTCCGACAAAATTTTTACCGCATATATTTTACGAATGTCTTTTAAACTTTCATTAGGTTTCAGTACTATAACAAGTTTAAAATCCGAAGATTTTCTCTTAATTCTTCAATAGAATAAAGACAATTTATTGCTGATAAAAACGCATTAACTGAAAGATATGACGGCAAATCTAAATAATTGAAGAGTTTCTGTCTTTTTTTTTCTGCATTTTGTGTACCTGTAAGTCCTAATGCAAACAAATCCGCTTTTGTTATTTCTCTTTTAACAGTATTAACTTCTTGTCCAACAACAGTTGCACCGCTTGAACGGATTGCATTTAATATGATTTCATCACTTATCCCTTCAACGCCAAGCAGTCCCTCTTTACCTTTTTGGGCTTTGCGCTTCTCCTTACCTTCTATCTGAGGGATATAACAATGTTTTATTTTAGAACTGTCAACAGTTCCTTTAAGAAAATTTCTTATAACAAAACCTGCACCGTCACTGTCGGTTAATACAAGTATCCCTCTTATGTCGGCAATTTTCCTTATCAAATTCTGCTTTTCTTTATCCGAAAATACTCTAAACCCATTTGTTTCGATTATTGGGGCATCTACTATCGAACTTAATTTAATTTTGTCATATCTTCCCTCTACAATTATTGCTTCCTTTATCTTTATCATTAAATTCTGCTCTCCTTTGCAATTATCAAAAGCCGTGCAATAAGCTGTTCCATATACAAACGGACATTTATCGAAGAAGTTTTAAATCTCTCATCAGCTTCAACAAGTATACAAAGACTTTTTCTAAGCGCCTCTGTAGATACCTTTGATGTTGCTTTGCGGGCATTTGCAAGAGTAAATGCACGGTTTTTATAATTAAACTCTTTGGCGACGTCTTCTTTAAGCACACCGCATTCATCTGCTACACGTATTCTGTATGCGTCAACATATGAAGATGATAATACATAAAGCATCATTATCGGCTCTTCACGTTGATAAAACAGTAAATCAAGTGTATTAAAGGCTTTATCTCCATTGCCGTTAAGAACAGCATCTGACAGGGCAAATATTTTTGCTTCAAGATTAACAGTTGAAAGTTTATCAATATCAGCCAGAGTTATTTCATCTCCTGAAGCGTATAAACTGATTTTGGCAACCTCATTTTTCAGTAAATTCAAGTCGTCACCGCAATTAGAAATAATTTTTGATGCATTAATATGCGAAATCAGTTTGCCGTTTTCATTTGCCCACTTTGCAACATATTTTTCAAGCACAGACTGATTAAGCTTGTTAAATTCACACACAGAACCTAACTTTTCCGCATATTTTATTAGGTTCTTAAACGCCGCAAGATTTTTAGACGGAGTGCTTGTCGGCATTGATATTATAAGTACTGTGCCCTCAATTGTCCTTTGGACAATCTCCTTAAAACGGTCAAGAGAATCTTTATCCATATTATCAAAATAAATATCGCTTGCCACGACACAGTTATATCTGCTCATAAACGGAACTATCTGTAAAGACGCCGCAAAATCATCAAGATCAATATCTCCGCTGAAGGTGTGAAAATTAAAATCAGACGGATTTTTTCCGGCAACAGCTTCAACAATTATTTTTGTATATTGCTTTATAAACATTTGCTCATTTCCGTAAATTAAATATAATTGAGAAAAGCTTTTAGATTTAATTTGCTTTTTTAACTCTGCTTCTGTTAGTCTCGCCATTTTTCCCTCCAATTAATATTGGACACACATTAATGTCAGTTTAAAGATAATATTACTTTTTCGTCTGTTGTTTTCAAAATTTTACAGTCCAGTTTCTTTAAATCATTGTAAATACTGTTATATCTTTTTATGTTTCCGGAAAATACAACCGTGCGGCAGTTTAAAAGATCCACATTGTCAGGAATGCTATCAATAAGCAAATAGTCTGCCTTCCTGTATTTTTCGGGCAAATCAGCAATTTTTCCGCCGCTCGGAACAAATAACATGGATTTGCCTTTTCCTTTTACATATTGATAAGTTACACCGTTTATGTTGATTACATCATCAGTTACAGAATCTGAGATATGCAATTTAAAATGGATATTGTCACCAAATACAAATCTGCTTCTTCCGTCATAGTCATACAACAGCTTTTGCATTCTGCTGTCTTTATCATATACTAAAACATTTGCCGCGTCAAATTCATTTATAAGTATTGATTGATATGCACTGTATTTATGTTTCATATTCGGAACTACAATATTATCAATTTTAATAAAGTTACTTTCAATATCTTCAGTAATTTCTCCAACCGCATCATTTGACCCTCCGCAGGAAATTACAGTTATATTCTTTCCACTTGAAACTGCAGCAGAAACTCCGTTATTTACGCTGTAAACAGTCAGCGATATATCATCTGCTGTAACAAAGGAAAATATCGACCATCCTCCGATAAGAATAATAAAAGAAGCTGTTACTGCACACTTTATGTAGAACTTCTTTTCCTTTATGATAAACCCTGCTGCCGTAAGTACAATAGTAACTGCAAGCCATACATAAAAATAAAATTTATCGGTATTTATTGAAGAATAGGAAAAAGCTGAGAATATGCTTATAATAAACAAAACCAATTTACTGACAAGTCCTGCTGCTAAAGCAAACGGATAAGCCAAAAATGAAACAAGTGGGAAAATATAGAAAAGCGAAGCGAGCAAAGAACAAATTATCAGTACACTTACAAATGATTCTGCAATAACCGACACTATTACAACAAACGGTGACACTTTATTAAACACCATTACCGTAATTGGAACTATCCATATGGATGCTGAAAGAGATACCGAAAGCATTCTTACATTAGTTATCAAAAATTTATTCTTAAGCTTAAGAAAAGAGACAATGTAATTGTATATATTTTGTGACCATAAAATAATTCCGGCTGTCGCCGCAAACGATAGCAGCAGCCCCGCGTCACCTGCGGCATAAGGATTAAATAACGTCAAAATAATTGCAGATATTCCCAATGAATTAAGCGGGTCAGCTCTTCTAAGGGCAATCGACGCCCCATAGGTTATTATAAGCATAATACCGGCTCGTATAATTGACGATGCAAATCCCGTAAGCGCCATAAATGCTGTAACTGTTACAAATACGGATACAGCCCTTATATAGCGGCTGTGTGTAATCTTTCTGATAAAAAATAAGACAAAAGCTGTAATAATAGCCAGATGCATTCCCGACACAACAATAAGAAAAGAAGTTCCGGTAACTGTAAAGTCATTTCGTATATCATATGACAGAGACTGCTTATCACCAAGCAAAACTGCCTTGCAAAGAGACGAGTAATCCTCCGGCAGCAAACAATCAAGCGCCTTCTTCATAGCAAGTCTTAAATCTACAGCAAAAGAATAAACACTTGGCTGCCTATCTCCGGTTTTTTCAATTGTAAATCCATCTATAGGATATGCACGAAGAAAAATTCCTTTGCTCTTCAATGAACTGTCCGGTACTTTGAATGTATTTACAACAGCATTAATTTTATCAAAATGATTAAGACCTAAATCAGCATATGAAACAAGCAGTATTTTAAGTTTTTTATCTTCATCGTTTACTGTGTATGTTTCGATTATACACTTACAGCTGTTTTCAGTTTTGATAACTTCATCACATACGTAACCGCCGATTTTTATTTCTCTATCAGAATAATTATTCACAACAGGTTTGTAAACGATATTGGTATACAGAAAAATTGACAAGCAGGCACAAACAGCAGTTATACCAATGATAATTAAATCAAGAAAAATATTTTTACATTTCTTAAAAATAAGTAATGCAAATCCCGTACATATACTTAATACGGAAATGATAAACAAAACAATAATAAGCGAAAAATTGTAAAAATAAAAAACGACCGCAAGAACAGAAAGGTAAGTCAATCCAATCAGCCCAAACAATCGTTTCATATAATTCAATCCTTATTTAAAAAATAGCGGCAATTCCTGTAAAAAGATAATATCATCTCTGTCCTTTGCATTCCCCTCGGCAAGTACAGCGGCTTTACCAGCAATCTCTGCCCCCGTCTGTTTTACAAGAGTTTCGAGAGCTTCAAGACTCTGCCCCGTTGAAATAACATCATCAACTATTAATACTTTTTTTCCTTTAAGGAACTTTGCGTCATTCTCCCCAAAATAAAGTTTTTGCTCATTAGCGGTTGTAATAGAATTTACCGACACTTCAATAGGATTACGCATATAAACTTTTACACCTTTACGGGCAATAACATAATTGCGGCATCCCTGACGGGCCATTTCATAACAAAGAGGTATTCCTTTTGCCTCTGCAGTAACAACAACATCGTGTTCCGGACAAATTTTTAAAAGTTCCTTTGCAGCAATCTCGGTTATTTCTACATCACCAAACATTATAAATGCTGCAATACTGAGTGTGTCATTTACAGGAAACATTTCAAGTTCACGTTCAATACCTGCAATGTTAATTTTATATGTATCCATCTTTCTGTCCCCTTGTTAAGCCATTCTACTGTTTAACTTTTTGCCGCCCAATAAATGAAAATGTAAATGCTTTACGCTCTGACATCCGTCCTCACCGCAATTATTTACAATACGGTAACCGTTTGAAAGATTAAGTTTTTCGGCAATGAAAGGGATTTTTGCAAATATATACGCAACAATATCAGAATTTGATTCGTCAATTTTATCAGCACAGCAAATATGCTGTTTTGGAATTACAAGTACATGAACAGGAGCCTGAGGTTCAAGGTCATAAAACGCAAGAATTCTATCATCCTCATATACCTTATTTGACGGAATTGAACCGTCAACAATACTGCAAAAAATACAGTCAGCCATTTTATATCATCCCTTCAATAATATTTCTAATTTATTACAGTAGTATTTTACAACCAAACATTAATCCGGTCAATACAATTATTGCTTTTTCGCAGTAATTTTCTTTTCTTCGCCCCGCATTAATCTGCCGATATTAGCTTTATGCTTAACTATAACAAAAACTCCGATTATTAATGCCGCGGCTGTTGAAAAAAACACGTATGAAAGCGAATAACCAAATTCTGGCATAAGATAATCAAAAATCAAAGTTACAGCAAAGGTAAAAGGTGCATATAAAACCGCGGCAGTAATACTTGCCGCAGAAATTATCTTTGTTAAAATAAAAACAATTAAAAATGTTGCAATTATGCAAATAAACACTCTCCAGTCGACAGCTGCAATCAATGCAGCAGCTGTCACAACACCTTTGCCGCCCTTAAAATGAAAGTAAATTGGGTATGAATGACCTAAAATACAAAAAATGCCTGCTATATATTTTCCGATTGCAACAAGCTCATTGCAAAGTATTGTGTTTGACGAGTCAAACATCGGAACAGCAAATGAAAATATAAAACAGCCAATTAGTACTGCAATAACACATTTAAGTGCATCACATACAATGGTTATAACAGCAGGAATCTTGCCTACACTTCTCAACACATTGGTAAAACCGGCATTTCCGCTGCCCATATTGCGTATATCGTCTTTTCCTTTTGTGACAATTCCCGTTACCAGAACAGCAGTATTAATACTGCCGAGCAAATATGCGATTACTGCGGTAAGAAGAATCATCCACCAGCAATTTGACAGTATTGACAAAACCAATTCCATTATTTCTCCCCTCTTTCTCTGATTACTATTTTTACAGGAGTTCCTTCAAGCGCAAATGCCTCTCTTATTCTGTTTTCAAGATATCTTTGATATGAAAAATGAAACAGCTGGGCATTATTGCAGAAGAATACAAATGCAGGCGGCTTAACCGATGCCTGCGTCATATAATAAATTTTAAGACGCTTACCTTTGTCTGACGGCGGCTGAACCCTGGTTGTAGCCTGAGCAAGAAGTTCATTGAGCATACCCGTTCTTATTCTTCTGTTGGCTGAATCATTACAGCTCACAATATATTCAAACAGCTTATCGATACGCATACCTGTTTTTGCTGATATAAATACCTTTGGCGCATATGACATAAATGCAAAGTCCGCATCGAGTTTTTTGCGAAATTCCTGCATTGTTTTGTCGTTTTTTTCAATAGCGTCCCATTTATTTACTGCAATAATGCATGCTCTGCCTGCTTCGTGAGCAAGACCTGCAACCTTTGTATCCTGCTCTGTAACACCCTCTGCGGCATCAATCATTATTACACATACATCACTGCGCTCAATAGCCATTTTCGCACGGATAATACTATACTTTTCTATATCATCATATATTCTGCTCTGGCGACGCAGACCGGCGGTATCAGTAAAGTTGAATTTTCCATATTTATTTTCAACAAGAGTGTCTATTGTATCACGCGTCGTTCCTGCAATATCAGAAACAATACATCTTTCTTCATCGGTAATTTTATTTACAAGCGATGACTTACCGGCATTAGGCTTGCCGATAACGGCAACATTTATAATAGTTCCGTCTTCTTCCTCGTACGCATTATATTCAAAGCTTTCAAACACGCGGTCAAGCAAATCACCCGTTCCGTGACCATGGACAGCAGAGACCTGAATAGGATCTCCAAGCCCCAGATTATAAAACTCATAAAACTCAGCAGAAGGCTCGCCAAGTCCGTCACATTTGTTTACGCACACAACAACCGGCTTGCCTGACTTCTGCAGCATCTGTGCAACATCCATATCTGTTGCGACCATACCCGTTTTACAGTCAGTTACAAGTATTATTGCACTTGCTGTATCTATTGCAAGCTGCGCCTGACGGCGCATCTGCACAAGAATAACATCATCTGATTTTGGCTCAATACCACCGGTATCGACAACAAAAGCCGTTTTGCCGCACCATTCAACTTCTCCGTAAATTCTGTCGCGGGTAACACCCGGAGTATCGTCAACAATTGAAAGCCGTTGACCGATAAGCTTATTAAACAATGTGGATTTACCAACATTCGGTCTGCCGACTATTGCAATTACGGGTTTGTTCATTTTATCATCCCTTTACATTGATTACAGCTTCAACAAGCTGTTGGCCGTTGTTATTTACCGCATAAAGCGGAATTTTCAATTCCTTTTCTACATCATCGACGGAAACATCATCCAAAAACAAATCATTTTCAAACCTGAGCATTGATGACGGTATAATCAGCCTGTCCCCAAGATTACTTCCTCTAAGCTGGGCTATCAGATCGCCTCCTGTAACAAGCCCCGATACATTTATTCCTCCGCCGAAAAAATTATTTTTTATTGCTTTTGTATTTATCTTAATGTTTGGAAATTTTTCATTAATCATTTCCATAATATTTTTCATAAAAGGATATACACCCTCGCCGCAGGCAATTGTTACGGTATGGTTCGGCTCACAATCGGTTTCATATTCCTCAAGCACATATCTTACATCATCAGTAAGATATGCAATCATACCTACTCCATCCTCCAAAGCAGAAAAGTCTTCATAAAATTCGGGTTCAGGAATCTTTCGCTGTGCCAAAATATAGAATTCATCACCTGCAAAAAAAATTCTTCTGCCGTACTTCTGCCTGCATTTGTCCCCGAATTTTTCAATAATATCAAGAGTCTCGGCAGCCGTTTCTCTATTATACGGTACAAGCGGATAAAGACCGTCACGAAAGCGTGTAAGCCCTACCGGCACTATAGCAGTCATTGAAACGCCCAGAGCTTCCAGGTCAGTCATTGTGCGCAAAAGCTCTTCTCCGTCATTAATTCCCGGACATGATACTATCTGACAGTTCAGAGTAATTCCGGCGTCTGAAAAGCGTTTAAGATACTTTAAAGCATCCCCTGCAAAACGGTTATTCATCATTTTGCATCTTAATTCAGGATTGGTAGTATGAACAGAAATATTTATTGGACTGATATGCATTTTTATTATGCGCTCAATTTCGTGCTCGGTAATATTTGTAAGCGTAATGTAGTTTCCGAACAAAAAAGACAGCCTGCTGTCATCATCCTTAAAGTACAGCGACTCACGCATACCTTTTGGGAGCTGATCAATAAAACAGAATATGCATTTATTTCGGCAGGAATGCTGTTTATCCATTAGATATGTTTCAAATTCAAGTCCAATCTCTTCATATTCACCCTTATTAATCTCAACTTCACGAACACATCCGGTTTTGTCTTTAATTTCAAGGACTAATTTTCGGTTTACCTGATAAAATCTATAATCAAGCACATCCACAATTTCATTTGAATTTATCGTTAAAAGAGTTTCTCCCTCTTTTATCTGAGCAATATCGGCATGACTGTTCACAGTCACTCCAAAAATTTTAACAGCCACGCTCTCACCTCTGTTCTATTGCAAATAATATTTATATAATAACCAATATTATATATCTTAAATTATTATGGCATATTCTAAGAGTGATAATATATAAAAAATTAGTTTTATTTTCTGTTAGATATATCGCAATACGCAAAACAAAAGGGCGTACAGAAACCTGCCGCCCATAGTGTTTAGTAATTAAAATTACTGTTCGTCTTTCTTATCGATAACCTGTCTGCCGTTATACATACCGCAGTTACCGCAAGCTCTGTGAGCAGCCATTAACTCGCCGCAGTTCGGACAAGCAGTAAGTGTAGGAGCGTTAATCTTCCATACTGTTGAACGTCTTGAACTCTTTCTTGCGTGTGATGTTTTATTCTTTGGTACTGCCATTACAAAGACCTCCTTACAAAATTTATATTAATTCATAAACTGTTTAAGAATCTCAAGCCTTGGGTCAATCTGACGCTTATCACAGGAACATTCACCATTATTGAGGTTTTGCCCGCAGTTCTGACACAATCCTTTGCAGTCTTCCCTGCATAAATTTTTAGAGGGAAGCGATAGTAAAATATCAGAAATTACAACATCATCAAGCTCGAGTGTAAAATCAGGTGTTTCAATATATTCGTCATTGCCGTCATCCGCCAAAGTCTGTGCTAATTTATGAACAAACTTCATATTCATTCTTTTGGTGTATTCCTCGCCGCATCTGTCACAATTACGGGTATACTCGAAACACAGTTCAAAATACAGCGTTATCAGACTTGCTCTGTTTTTAGCCGTCACAATAACATCAACCGGAGTTTTGAATGGATAAACACCGTCAATATTAATATCCGCCATATCAAGCTTATAATTTATTTGTTTTTCTTCGCCTTCATTTTGAAAGACGTTTTTAAGCTCAAAAAGCATGTCTGCACCTCTTGATAGCATGAACGCATATTAAAACGCTGTTTATTATTATACAAAAGGATTTACTCTTTGTCAACTGAAAAATATCATAAATTAAGTATTATTTTTTAGAAATAAATCGTAAAATACAATCAATATTACATATCAGAACATTATGAATTGACAAATACCGATTTATCTGATAATATCATTATAGGCAGTTCGTAACCATCCTGCCGGGGCAATACCAATAGGTGCTTTGCCCAATCAAAACTAAGGAGTAAAGGCATAGGATTAGTATACCCTTTTTTGCTGATTTTTGTCAATATCTGTTACCGGATTTATTAGCAGTACAGATATTTTTCAGATTTTAAGCACCCCTTAGAGGGTGTATTTTTTATGCCGAAAAATTATGGACAGATACAATATTATTCAAGAAAAAAACAAACGTGAAATTATTCTTTTGCGTGGCTCGGGCTGTGTATATAAGAAATGTACCTTCTGTGACTATTACAGTGACAGCAGCCAAAACAAACAGGAAAACTATTTACTTAACAAATCAGTACTTGAAAAAGTCAAAGGACTTTACGGCAGGATTGAAATCATAAATTCAGGTTCGGTTTTTGAACTGGACAATGAAACAATCAATCTTATACAGCAAACATGCCGCAGCAAAAATATAAGTACAATTCATTTTGAATCGCACTATTTGTACAAAGATAAAATTCCAAAACTCAGACAAAAATTTTCCGGTTTTAACTTAAAAATGAAATTAGGTTTGGAAACCTTTGATTATGCTCTCAGAGAAAATATACTGAAAAAAGGAATCAATGAAACGGATCCTGCTGTTATCTGCGCTCAATTTGATGAAGCTAACTTTCTTTTTGGAATAAAAGGTCAAAGTTTAGAATCCATGCAAAAAGATATTGAGCTTGGACTCAAATACTTTGAACGGATATGCATCAATATTATGTGCAGCAATACAACAGGGATTATACCTGATAGAAGAGTAATAAAGATTTTTACTGATAAACTTTATCCTCTTTATAAAAGGAATGACCGTGTTGACATTTTAATTAATAATACTGATTTTGGAGTAGGTAACTGACATGACAAATGAATTTTTACTTATCGGCTCAGTCGTATTTATTTACGGAATGGCTCTTTTAGGATATAAATTATTTGGAAAGACCGGACTTTACTGTCTTTCGGCAATTGCAACCATTCTTGCAAATATTGAGGTTGTCTTGTTAATAGACGCATTTGGAATGGAACAAACCCTTGGCAACGTACTGTTTGCAGTAACCTTTCTTATTACCGATATATTATCGGAATGCGAAGGCAAAAAGGCGGCAAATAAAGCTGTGATGACGGGCATATTTGCTTCTGTTTTCTTTCTTCTTCTTTCACAAAGCTGGATACTCTATGTTCCCGGCAAAAATGATACTTTGATGCATTCTGTAACATCTGTATTTTCAAACACTCCAAGAATGATACTTTCTTCACTCAGCGTTTATGCTGTAAGTCAGTTGTTTGATGTATGGCTTTACCATAAATGGTGGGCACTTACAACTAAGAAGTCAGGCGATAAAAGAAAATTTCTATGGCTTAGAAACAACGGTTCAACACTGATAAGCCAGATTATTAACACCGCATTGTTTACATTGCTTGCATTCTGGGGAACATATGATATCCCGACCATGATATCGATATTTTTCTCAAGCTATGTTATTTATGTTTTTACAAGTCTTCTGGACACCCCTGTTGTTTATATGGCAAGAAAGATTCATGACAAAAAAGAGGTTTCAAACTAAAAAGTTTACCTTATGTAACACATACCCTTTATGATTATTCAACATTTATACATTAATATTCTGTATCTTTACTGGGCAAAATAAGATACAAATAATATACGGGCGTATCTGATGTTATCAGATACGCCATGTTTATTTTTTAAAACCAGATAATTTTCGTTAATCAGTGTTAACTATAAAATCCACAAAATCTGTTGATGCAATATCATCAGCAAGTCTCTGCATTTCTGCTTTTGAGTTTACTGTCCTTGCTCTTTCTATACATCTTTCACGCTGTGGTTTAGGCATGTTTACAAACACTTTCATAGCGTCCGGATTATCTGAAAGCGCCATTGTAAAACCTATTGGCAAATCCCATTTATCCATTTTTTTATCTTCATTTTTCATAATATCACCCCTATCAGTTTTATTTTTTGGGAAATAAAAATTAATATACAATGCAAAAAATACCGAAAATCTGCAAATATGTTTTATTTTTTATATGTATTCATATCTAAGATTTTAAATTTTATTTAATATTATTTTTAATTTCATTTTGAAATTACTTAATTATTATTAAGCCCCGAGCCGCAATCGCTGCTCGGGGCTTATTAGTTCATTAAATTTAAAGTGACTGGGATTTAATTTGAAACAATAATCACTCTACATCCTGCATTGCATCATATCCCGTCTCACCTGTTCTAACCTTTACTACATCTTCTACATCATATATAAAGATTTTTCCGTCACCTATATGACCAGTGTAAAGAGCCTTTACAGCTGCATCAACAACTGCCTTTACAGGCACCTTACATACTACAATTTCTACCTTTATTTTAGGTAACAGGTTACTCTCAACAACAACACCGCGGTAATATTCAGCTTTGCCTTTCTGTGCGCCGCATCCTAAAACCTGTGAAACTGTCATACCGGTAATACCAAGTTTATCCATCTCTTCTTTAAGTACTTCAAGCTTCGACTGTTTAAGAAGAATGTCGATTTTGGTAATCTTAATACCATCAGAAGCCATATCATACTTGCCTGCAAGCTGGACGGGAACTGCCTGTGTAGCAGGAACACTGCCTTCAACATCAAATGTTTCGTCAAGAGATGCAGTTGAAACACCTATTGGCATAAAGTCAGCATATGCGCTCACAAGACCATGCTCTGTAATATCGAGTCCTTTCATTTCTTCTTCTTTTGAAGCTCTCAAACCGATTGTTTTCTTTATTACTAAAAATACAATTGTCATGCAAACCGAAGTCCATGCAACAATTGAAACTATTCCAATAGCCTGAGCACCCAGCTGATTAAATCCTCCGCCGTAGAAAAGACCTGTGACACCATTTTGCCCGTTACCTGTTGCAAAAAGTCCTATAGCCAGGCCTCCCCACATACCATTTACGCCATGAACGCTGAATGCACCAACGGGATCATCTATTTTAAGCTTTATGTCTACAAACTCAACAGCTACTACAATCAAAATGCCTGCAACAAGACCTATAACCGCCGCACCTATTGCATCAATATCCGCACATCCCGCCGTTACGGCTACAAGACCCGCAAGTGAACCGTTGAGACACATTGAAACATCCGGCTTACCGTTCTTAACCCATGTAAATATCATTGTTGTCAATGTTGCAATTGCCGGAGCAATTGTAGTTGTAAGTAAAATCTGACCAAGATATCTGCCGTCGGCAGCTGCTGCACCATTAAATCCGTACCATGCAAACCAGAGAATAAATACTCCCAGTGCACCAAGAGTAATGCTGTGTCCCGGAATTGCATTTACTTTACCGTTCTTGCCATACTTTCCGATTCGGGCACCGAGAATTTTTGCACCTATGAGCGCAGAAACACCACCAACCATGTGAATTACAATTGAACCTGCAAAATCAGTACATCCAAGCTGTGCAAGCCAGCCCTGCTCATTCCATACCCAGCCTGCTTCAATGGGGTATATCACAAGTGAAATAACCGCGCTGTAAACGCAATATGCTGAAAATTTTGTACGTTCTGCCATAGATCCGGAAACGATTGTTGCAGCTGTTGCACAGAATACAAGCTGGAATACAAAAGTATTCCAATCAAAATCAGCCCAATTGGTAAACATCTGAAAATCAGGTGCTCCAATAAAACCGGCAAAATAATTCTCCGACATCATCAGACCAAAACCCAGCAAGCTGAAAACTACCGTGCCAATACAAAAATCCATAAGATTTTTCATTATAATATTTCCGGCATTTTTCGCGCGGGTAAATCCGGTTTCCACCATTGCAAATCCGCACTGCATAAAGAACACCAGCAATGCGCCTATCATAAACCATACACCGGTACTTCCGAAAATCAAGTCTGTCATATAATTCTCTCTCCTTTAACCTGATATTTTATTTATAACAAAACGGCATATAATCAAACAGTTTTTACCATCCGATTACACGCCGTTGTGCTATATATTATATATACTTTTTATATTACTGATTTGTTATTATACTCCGAAAAGCATTTCTCCGTACGAAGGATAAGGCCAGTATTCCGAAGAAGTTTCTGTTTCCATTGAATCACCTATTGCACGAAGTTCCTGCATAAGCGCAAATACTGTTTCTCTGAAGTATTTTGCATAAGCAAGACCGTTACTGCTGTAATCGCCGGCCTTAATAACTGCCTCTTCAAGTTCGGTTGTTTTCTTTGCAAAGCATACAAGCTTGTTTGAAAGGCTAAGAATAAGTTCCTCTTCGACTGTTGTCGGAATAACATCTGAAAGAGCCTTTTTGGCAAGCGCTGTATCTGTAAGCTCTCTTACATAAGATGTTACTGAAGGAAGAATATTCTTTTTAGCCATATCAATCATTGTAAGAGCTTCAATATTAATTTCCTTTGCATAGTTTTCAAGTTCAATTTCATATCTTGCATGGATTTCTTCAACATTATAAATCCTATTCTTAACAAAAAGGTCAATGTTTTTCTGGTCAATGTAATGAGCAACAGCATCAGGAAGTGATTTAAGATTAAGAAGCCCTCTTTTTTCAGCCTCTTCTACCCATTCATCAGCATAGTTGTTGCCGTTAAAAATAATATCCTTGTGCTCTGTAAATGTCTTTTTAATAAGTTCTTTTACGGCAGCATCAATATCTGATGCATCCTTAAGCTCATCATAAAACTCTGACAGTGACTGTGCAACAATTGTATTGAGCATAATATTCGGACATGCAATATTAAGCGATGATCCCAATGCTCTGAACTCAAATTTATTGCCGGTAAAAGCAAACGGAGATGTACGGTTACGGTCTGATGTATCCTTCTTAAAATCAGGAAGAACATCTACTCCAGTCATCATTCTTGTTCTGCCTTTGCTTACATATTCCGTACCGTCGATGATTGAATCAACAAGTGCACCCAAATCATCTCCCAGATACATTGAAATAATTGACGGCGGAGCTTCGTTTGCACCAAGACGATGATCATTTCCTGAAGAAGCAACGGAAATTCTGAGAAGATCCTGATACTCATGCACTGCCTTTACAATAGCTGCTAAGAAGAGCTGGAACTGTATATTGTTTTCAGGCTGTTTACCTGGATCAAGAAGGTTTTCGCCTGTATTAGTTGAAATTGACCAGTTATTGTGCTTTCCAGAACCGTTTACACCTGCAAACGGTTTTTCATGAAGAAGACAAACCAGACCGTGTTTTTCCGCTGTTTTCTTCATAATCTCCATTGTAAGCTCATTATGGTCAGTAGCAATATTTGTTGTTGAAAAGATTGGTGCAAGTTCATGCTGAGAAGGTGCAACCTCATTATGTTTTGTCTTTGCAAGAATACCAAGTTTCCAAAGTTCCTCATCAAGATCTTTCATATATTCTGCAACTCTTGTCTTGATAGCACCGAAATAATGATCATCCAATTCCTGTCCCTTAGGCGCCTTTGCTCCGAAGAGAGTGCGGCCCGTATAAATAAGATCCTCTCTTTGATCATATATTTCTTTATCAATAAGAAAATACTCCTGCTCCGGACCTACAGTAGTTATAACTCTTGAAATCTCTGTTTTACCAATAAGATTAAGAACCTTTACTGCCTCAGTACTGATTCTTTCCATAGAACGAAGTAACGGTGTTTTCTTGTCAAGCACTTCACCTGTATATGAACAGAATGCTGTTGGAATATAAAGTGTACTGTCTTTTACAAATGCATAGGAGGTAGGATCCCATGTTGTATATCCTCTTGCCTCAAAAGTAGCACGAATACCTCCGCTTGGGAATGAAGAAGCATCAGGCTCGCCTTTAACAAGCTCTTTACCGGAAAACTCCATAATAATCTGACCTTCACCGCTTGGGCTGATAAAACTATCGTGTTTTTCAGCTGTAATACCAGTCATTGGCTGGAACCAGTGAGTGTAGTGTGTGCAGCCCTTTTCCACAGCCCAATCTTTCATTGCGCTTGCAACTACATTTGCAACACTTAAATCCAGCGGTTCACCATTTTGAATAGTCTTCTTTAACGCTTTGTATGTAGCCTTAGGAAGCCTTTCCTGCATTTTCTGATCATTGAATACCATACTTCCGAAAAACTCAGGAACTTTTGCCATTTCAATTCTCTCCTATCCAAATTAAAATATTTGACTGAAAAACAGAAATGGGCACTGTAAGCACATTGCCTACAGCGCCCTTGCTGTTGTCATTGCTGTTAGTATATTCTCTTTTTTTTTATTTGTCAATAGATTTTTAAAAAAATATTAAAATATGCAAGTTTTTTTAATTTTCCTGCAATTATGTTTGGTTTAACGCATTATAGCATAGAAAATAATCATATAATTGAAAGTTTATTTAAAAAAATTGCAAAATTACGCAATTTCTTCTTGACAAAAAAGTATGTGCGGTAATATAATAAAAACAACTCACTGAGTTTGCTTGTTTTCTTCAAAAATGCAGGAGCTACTATTTAAACCTGCAAAAACCAGCGAGAATTATTGTTTTGTTTTTATATAAATATATCATATACATATATTTAACAACACAAATTTGTCGCCGCACTACTATAAATATATGATATATATGCGGTAAATGATAACCAATTTGTGACTAAATAAGGAAAGAGTGATTATTAATGGCGCAAACAGAGAACATACGAACAGCAAAAAGCCTGTATTCTCCAAAGTTTGAACACGATAACTGCGGTATTGGAGCTGTTGTTAATATTAAGGGTATTAAATCTCATGACACAGTTGCCAATGCTCTGACAATCGTAGAAACGCTTGAACACAGAGCCGGCAAGGATGCCGAAGGCAAAACAGGCGACGGCGTTGGTATTCTTCTTCAGATATCACATAAATTTTTTAAGAAAGCAGCAATTGATATCGGCATTAAATTGGGTTCGGAAAGAGATTATGCTGTCGGTATGTTTTTCTTTCCTCAGAATGAACTTGCAAGAAATCAAGCTAAAAAGATGTTTGAAATCATTGCTGAAAAAGAGGGATTAAGTGTTCTCGGATGGAGAGCAGTTCCGTCAAATCCTGATGTTCTGGGACACCGGGCAGTTGAATGCATGCCTGCAATTATGCAGTGCTTTATCAAAAGACCTCACGGCATAAAAAGAGGACTCTGTTTTGACCGAAAGCTCTATGTTGCAAGACGTATTTTTGAACAAAGTAATGAAGATACATATGTAGTATCACTTTCAAGCAGAACTATTGTATATAAAGGTATGTTCCTTGTAGGTGACTTGAGAAACTTTTTCCTTGATTTACAGGACAAAGATTATGAATCTGCAATTGCCATGGTTCACTCAAGATTCTCTACAAATACAAATCCAAGCTGGCAAAGAGCTCATCCAAACAGAATGATAGTGCATAACGGTGAAATTAATACAATCAGAGGAAATGCTGACAAAATGCTTGCCCGTGAAGAAACAATGTGCTCCGAACATCTCAAAGGTGATCTTGATAAAGTCACCCCTGTTGTAAATACAGAAGGCTCTGACTCTGCAATGCTCGATAATACACTTGAATTTCTTGTTATGAGCGGCATGGAACTCCCTCTTGCTGTTATGATAACTATTCCCGAACCTTGGGATAACAACGGCACAATGAGCCAGAAGAAAAAAGATTTCTATCAGTATTACGCAACCATGATGGAACCATGGGACGGACCTGCATCAATACTTTTCTCTGACGGTGATATAATGGGTGCAGTGCTCGACAGAAACGGACTGCGCCCTTCCAGATACTACATAACAAACGACGGTAATCTTATCCTCTCCTCAGAGGTAGGCGCACTTCCTGTTGATCCGGCAAAAGTTGTTGTTAAGGAAAGACTCCGCCCCGGCAAAATGCTTCTTGTTGATACAGTTCAGGGCAGACTTATTGATGATGATGAGTTAAAAGAATATTACGCATCAAAACAACCGTACGGTGAGTGGCTTGACAGCAACCTGGTTTGTCTGAGAGATTTAAAGATTCCTAATGCAAAGGTTGAAGAGCATTCATATCGTGAAAGACAAAAACTTCAAAAGGCATTTGGATATACATATGAAGATGTAATGACATCTATACTTCCAATGTCAAAAAATGGCTCTGAATCAATATCTGCAATGGGAACAGACAGCCCTATTGCTGTTCTTTCCAACGAGCCGCAGCCGCTGTTCAATTATTTTAAACAGCTGTTTGCTCAGGTAACAAATCCGCCGATTGATGCAATACGCGAGGAAATTGTAACCTCAACAACTATTTATATAGGAGAAGACGGAAATATTCTTGAAGAAAAACCTGAAAACTGCAAGGTTATGAAAATTCATAATCCGATACTTACATCAACAGATATTCTTAAGATTAAAAATATGCACATATCAGGATTTAAGGTTGCAGTTATCCCCATACTTTACTATAAAAACACAAAGCTCTCAAAGGCAATAAAAAGACTTTTTATTGAGGCCGATAAAGCCTATAAAGAAGGCGCAAATATTCTTATACTCTCCGACAGAGGTGTAGATGAAAACCATCTGGCTATTCCCTCACTGCTTGCAGTATCCGCTATTCATCAGCATCTTGTTGCAACAAAAAAGAGAACTTCCCTTGCAGTAATTCTTGAAAGCGGCGAACCCAGAGAAGTTCACCATTTTGCAACACTGCTCGGATACGGCGCAAGTGCAATTAATCCATATCTCGCACAGGAAACAATTCACGAGCTGATTAGTGATGATCTTCTTGACAAAGATTACTATGCGGCCGTAAGCGACTATAATGATGCAGTGCTTCACGGTATTGTTAAAATTGCTTCCAAGATGGGTATTTCCACAATACAGTCTTACCAGGGTTCTCAAATTTTTGAAGCTATCGGTATCGGCAAAGATGTAATTGACGAATATTTTACAGGAACAGTAAGCAGAATAGGCGGTATTACAATAAAAGATATTGAGGAAAATGTTGATAAGCTTCATACCGCTGCTTTTGACCCGCTTGATCTTGGAGTTTGTGATGAACTTGAATCCCGAGGCTCACACAAGTTTAGGAGCGGCAAGGAAGAACATCTTTACAATCCTCAAACAATATACATGCTCCAGCAGGCAACGAGAACAGGCGATTATGAACTTTATAAAAAGTATTCTCATATGATTTCGGAAGAAATGGAGCCGGTTAATATACGAGGACTGTTTGACTTTAATTATGTTGAAAACCCTCTTCCTCTTGATGAAGTTGAAGATATTGATTCAATTGTAAAGCGTTTCAAGACTGGTGCCATGTCATACGGTTCGATTTCTCAGGAAGCACACGAAGCACTTGCAATTGCGATGAATCAGCTGCACGGAAAATCCAACTCCGGCGAAGGCGGCGAAAGTCTTGAAAGACTTCTTACAAAGGGACAAAAAGAGGATAAATGTTCTGCTATCAAACAGGTTGCATCCGGTCGTTTCGGCGTAACCTCAAGATATCTTACATCCGCAAATGAAATTCAAATTAAAATGGCCCAAGGCGCAAAACCTGGCGAGGGCGGTCACCTTCCGGGCAAAAAGGTTTATCCTTGGATTGCAAAAACCCGTCACTCTACTCCGGGTGTGTCTCTTATCTCTCCTCCACCTCACCATGACATCTACTCAATTGAAGATTTGGCACAACTCATTTATGATCTCAAAAATGCCAACAAGAACGCAAGAATTTCTGTTAAGCTCGTTTCCGAGTGCGGTGTCGGAACAGTTGCCGCAGGCGTTGCAAAAGCAGGTGCAGGTGTAATTCTTATTTCCGGATATGACGGCGGTACCGGTGCAGCTCCGAGAAACTCAATCTATAATGCAGGTCTTCCATGGGAGCTTGGACTTGCAGAAGCACATCAGACCCTCATAATGAATAACCTAAGAAATAAAGTTATAATTGAAACGGACGGAAAGCTTATGAACGGCAGAGATGTCGCAGTTGCCGCTATGCTTGGTGCTGAGGAATTCGGCTTTGCTACTGCCCCTCTTGTTTCACTCGGCTGTGCAATGATGAGAGTATGCAATCTTGATACTTGTCCGTTTGGCGTTGCAACTCAAAACCCTGAATTGAGAAAAAGATTCATGGGAAAACCCGAATACGTAGTAAACTTTATGAAATTTGTTGCAGCTGAACTTCGCGAGTATATGGCTAGACTCGGTGTAAGAACTGTTGATGAACTTGTCGGACGCATTGATTTAATCAAAAGAAAAAATGACATTACCGGCAAGGCTTGTGAAATAGACCTCTCAAATATTCTGGACACTGATTTGACATCCGATAAAATTGAATACAAAAACAAAAATCTCTATGATTTTAAGCTTGACTCAACACTTGATGAAAAAGTACTTGTAAAAGAATTTTCAAATGTACTTAACAATGGTACTAAGAAAAAAATTGAAGTTAATGTTAAAAATATTGACCGTTCACTTGGAACAATATTTGGCTCAGAAGTTACTAAAAAACATTACAATAACCTTGATGAAGATACTTTCACTGTTGTATGTTACGGCTCAGGCGGGCAAAGCTTCGGTGCATTTATTCCAAAGGGTCTTACTCTGGAACTTGTCGGCGACTCTAACGACTATTTTGGCAAGGGGCTGTCGGGAGGTAAGCTTGTGGTTTATCCTCCAAAAGAATCAACCTTTGATGCAGGCGATAATATAATCATAGGAAACGTTGCTCTCTACGGTGCAACAAGCGGAAAAGCTTTTATTAACGGTGTTGCAGGTGAGAGATTTTGTGTAAGAAACTCAGGTGCAACAGCTGTTGTTGAGGGTACTGGAGATCACGGATGTGAATATATGACGGGCGGCCGTGTAGTAGTTATCGGAAAAACAGGTAAAAATTTTGCTGCAGGTATGTCCGGCGGCGTTGCTTATGTTCTTGATGAGGACAGAGATCTTTACACCAAGCTCAATAAAGAAATGGTACATTTCTCTGAAGTTACCGAAAAATATGATGTACTTGAGCTTAGGTCACTCATTGAAGAACACGTTAAGGCTACCAACTCAGCAAGAGGGCGGAAAATTCTTGAAAGCTTTGATGAGTATCTGCCAAAATTCAAGAAAATTATTCCTCATGATTACAAGAGAATGATGTCTGCAATTGCCGCAATGGAAGAAAAAGGTCTTACAAGTGATCAAGCACAGATTGAAGCATTTTACCAGATTGTGAATAATAAATAAGGAGGGGCATCAATGGGAAAATCAACAGGATTTATGGATTATAGGCGTAAGGATGCCAAAGCATATTCAGTAAAAGAAAGAATTAAAAATTTTAATGAATTCCACGAGTCTCTCAGTAAAATTGAGCAGGAACAACAAGGCGCAAGGTGTATGGACTGCGGTGTTCCGTTTTGCCAGGCAGGCATGCAAATTGGTTCATCGTTTTCAGGATGTCCGCTCAACAACCTTATTCCAGAATGGAACGACCTTATTTTCAAAGGTAATTGGGAGCAAGCTTACAACAGACTTAGAATTACAAATAACTTTCCTGAATTCACCTCTCGCGTATGTCCTGCATTGTGTGAAAAGGCATGTACATGCGGTGCGACAGGAGATGCAGTCACTGTAAGGGCAAATGAATATGGCATAATAGAAAATGCTTACGAGGAAGGATATGCTGCCGCAAGAATTCCTAAAGTAAGAACAGGCAAGAAAATTGCAATCATCGGTTCTGGGCCTTCAGGGCTTGCTGCTGCAGATCAGCTCAATCAAAGGGGACATTCTGTTACAGTTTTTGAGCGTTCTGACAGATTAGGCGGACTTCTTATGTACGGTATTCCTAATATGAAGCTTGAAAAAGATATAATCGAGCGTAAAATCAGCATTATGGAAGAAGAAGGAATTAAATTTAAAACCTGTGCAGACGTAGGAAGAAATATTAAAGTCTCAGATATTTTAAATAATTTTGACAGAGTAATTCTAGCTTGCGGTGCATCAAATCCCCGTGATATTAAAGTTACAGGCAGAGAGGCAAACGGTATTTACTTTGCAGTAGATTTCTTAAAGTCAACAACAAAATCTCTTCTGGACAATGATCTGCAAACAGGCACTTATATAAGTGCAAAAGATAAAAATGTAATGGTTATCGGCGGTGGTGACACAGGAAATGATTGTGTGGGCACAAGCATAAGACATGGTGCAAAATCCGTTTTACAGCTTGAAATGATGCCAAAACTTCCTGACAAAAGGACATCTGACAATCCATGGCCACAGTGGCCGAGAATTTGTAAAACAGATTATGGACAGGAAGAAGCAATCGAAATTTTCGGTCATGATCCAAGAGTTTATCAAACAACTGTAAAGGAATTTATCTCTGACAAAAAAGGGAATCTCACGGGAGCTGTACTTGTTAAGCTTAGACCTGAAAAAAATGAGAAAACAGGCAGAATTATGATGCAGCCTGTCGAAGGCTCTGAATATAAGGTTGATACTGAGCTAGTACTTATCGCCGCCGGATTTTTGGGAGCAGAAAGCTATGTTACAAATGCATTTGGAGTTGACGTTAATTCGAGAACAAATGTTGCTACAGAAGAAACTTCACACAAAACAAACATAAAAAATGTTTTTGTTGCCGGAGATATGCACAGAGGACAGTCACTTGTTGTATGGGCAATCCGTGAAGGCAGAGATGTTGCAAAAGAAGTTGATAAAAGTCTTATGGGTTATACAAATCTTTAACTATAACTTATAATATAATCACAATAGGTAGTTTCACTGCCCCTTTTAGGAATTATGTCAGTAATAATCCCTAAAGGGGGCAGTGAAATTTAGCATCTTTTATTTCTTATTAAAGCAACCCCGCATTTCTGCGAGGTTGTAACCTTAAATTATCTTTTTGATATTACCAAGTTATAATATCCCATCTCAAATTCTGCATATTGCGTATCATAAAAACCATTAGCAAATTCAAGCGGTGTGTCGTATTTACGCGGACAAATGTTATAATTAAATGTTCTCTCCATTCGTCTTTCGTAACTTTCATTGCATCCGTCTTTAGGTATAAATATATTATCTACTATTACGGCACTCTCATCTTCTACAATTCTTTTTTGTATTTCCGTTGCTTCTTTTACCGATACATTTTCATATCTTCTCCCTCCTGCCAGCATTTTTTGAGCACCAGTTAATTTTTCCTGTTCTGCTATATACTTTTGTATAAGTGTTACATCCTGAATATCTGCCTTTCCGTCTCTGTTAAGGTCACCTGTAACCTGATATTCATTCGTCATTTGATTGTACACCTTAAGCATTTCATAAAAAGCATCCGATACAGCATATTCCGCTACTTCTTCCAAAGGCGCAGGACCTATATATGTTAATTTTACATAACCATTGTCGTAACGGTATATTCCATAATACTTATAAATTTTATTTTTTAAGTTTTCCCGCTTTTCCGTAAATCTATTCCAATCTTCTTCGCTGTACCAATTATTATAATTCTCCTCTTTAACCGCATTTTCATATGTATAATACGCATATTCCGGTTCAACTGTAATATTATTTGCCTGATCCCACATATCATAATACATTTTTTGTATTTGTTCATCAGTAGCGTTAGGGTCACCAAAAACTTTTGGCGCTTCATCAATAAGTTTGTACAGTCTCAAACATGAACAGTCTCCAAATGGTCTTATACAACCTGTTCCATACCAATAATTATAAAAATTTCTATATAAAGAAGCTAAATCATTTGATTGTATACTTATGCTTCTGTCAACTTCAAAAGCCGACACATTAAAGCTTGCAATTGATGAAAACAGCATTACCGCACACAATGTTATTGATATTATTTTTTTCATTTTCTATCTCCCTCTGATAATTATGACATTATATATTTTTGTAGCTCTGTTGCATCAAAAATATTAACTGCTCCGTCTTTATTGACATCTGCCGCCAAAAACTGTTCATCTGTAAATACAGTAAGTTCAGCACAATATTTTTGTATTTCAGTTACATCATTAATATTTACTCTGCCATCCATATTTACATCTCCCCACATTACCGCCTTACACGCAGTTGCGTTGGAATAAACAACGGACGGATATTCAACATTGCCAAAACGTTTTGATGTAACCTTTACTCTAATATAATGTGATCTAACATTCCCTCCGACAATATATTCTGAATATGTCGCATCACCAATATTATACCACGTTATTCCGTCAGGAGACGATTGCCATTGATAAATCACATCATATTCATTTTTGGGTGGATTACCATTGCAAATTGCTGTAAGGGTGTCTCCAATAACAGGTTCTCCGCTAATATCAACTTTATTTAATACAGATTTTGGATTGACAACAAGTGTCTTTTTTATGTCGTTATTAAACTCTAAAACTAACTCAGTAAAATTACCGTTAAGAGACTGCAAAAACTCTTTTTTTAATGATAATATTTTATCCGTTTTATTAGTATTATTATTTAACACTTCAGAATAAGCATAATCTACATCTTGTCTTAAAATTATATTTGACTTAGTATGAACATTAAACAATTCACTGTCAGAATCAATTTGAATTTGTGCATTCTGGGAAGTATCAATTATCCGATCAGGCGATAAATTCACGTTATGTATTGTATCTGTTTCTTTCTTTAAGATTGGTCTAATACAAAAATTATGATTGTCATCATTCCATTCTATTAATTCATTATCATTTTCAAAACCATAAAAACTTTCTCCAACTTGACCGGCTTCGCTCTGATGTGGTAAATATATTTCTGAATTGCTGTTTATCGGACTAAGTTCAACTATCACCGCACATTTATTTTCTGAATTAAATTCATAATCATTATTTAATTCAACTGTTATATACCCCTCCCCAAAATATTGCCCTGTTGCAAGGGACATATAATTTGTTAAATTTTCAGGCAGTGAATCGTCATCATTTAACTGTATAATTTTGACATTATAAACACAACCTGTCGTGCGTAAATAAAACATAACTTTGTTAATTCTGTCATATTCATTTACATATTCTTCAATATCATAAACATTGCAAATATATACATTTTTATTATAATAATTTGAAGAACTATTCAGAGCTACAAAATCATATGATAACATATATTCATTATCTGATGCTTTTTGTATTCCGGAAACAGTACTCATATTACTTCGATATATAGATGCTTCTTCATAAGATATCCATGTATATCCGCCGCCATTTTCACCCCAACTGTTTTTTACCAGCCAAGCTCCGTCTTTTTCCGGCTTTTTCGCATCTCTGCCTTTAACAAAATTATCCTTAGAATAAAAATCATCCCATCCAACTATTAAAACAGAATGACTAATTTCTTTACTTGTTTGATAATAGTTTGAACAAAAATAGTTGCTGTCCCCATTTGTACTAGCAGATAAATTTGTTATATGAAAAGCAAAACTTGCAAAAACCGCGCCATATTTATTAATTGCAGCTTTTATACTTACATCACTTTTCTCTATATAAAAAGCGTCTGTTACATTAAATAACGATTCCGCTTCAGAAAAAGAATTATCCAATATAGCACTGCTGCTAATCGGTATTTTATTTTTTGCATATTTATTTTCAGATACAGCGGAATTCCAATTGGGAGCTCCATAAAATAAAATAGGAGCATTCCAATTTGTTAAATACTGTATACCCCTGGAAAAATTACCTGCAAAGTCAGAATTATTTGTATAATACTCATGAATATATGGAGTAGTATCAATATAAGAAATCGGAATTATACTCCTTGAAGTTGCAACCGCACCATGTGATTCAGATATATCAAATTTTCTACCGTAGTTTTTTGAAATGTTTTGTTCTGCAGCAGCTGCTGTTGCATACATCCAGCATAATCCGTAAGGATTTTGATTTTTAATCGGTGTACCAATTCCGTGTTCCCGGGGATCATATTTAGCTACATATTGTGTACCGTCTAATGTTACAGCTGTTGATAACCTGTCATATGGATCAGGAATATAACCATAATTTTCCACATCCTCTGTCACGGCAGTATCTGCGACTTCTGCCGTTGCCGTAATATACGGCAGTGATATTATTAATATTGCCAAAAGACATGAAAACACTTTTTTTAACTTCAAGCTTTCCCCTCCTCTTAATACGCATAATGACCCATATGAAAACTTACACAAAAATATAATGATAGAATATATCTAAATTTATCGAAATACAGTCTATTTGCCAATTATACTTAAATTTATGTTCAATAATATTATACTTTATATACAAGACAATGTCAATACATTGTATTTATAATATTCTCTAATCATTCCTGCGTAATTTATTGCGCATATATTATCCATCTATACTTTTTATCCCTATTTATAAAATTTAGCTGTTGCCATATCAATATTAAAATGTTAAAATAACTTTATAAAAACTTATAAATAATACAACGAGGAAATATTATGAGTAACAGCAAAGATAATATAAAAAAAGGCAGCTGCCCCGTATATAAAAAATGTGGCGGATGTCAGCTGCAAAATCTTACATATGAAGAACAGTTAAAATACAAGCAAAATAAGGTTAAACGACTTCTCGAAAAATTTTGTCCGGTTGATCCTATTATCGGAATGGACAATCCTTACCACTACCGCAACAAAGTGCAGGCAGCTTTTTGGACAGACAAAAAAGGAAAAATAATCTCGGGTGTATATCAATCAGGCACTCATCATATTGTCGGCATCGACAGCTGTCAAACCGAAGATATTATTGCTGATAAAATCATTGTAGCTGTTCGCAAACTTCTGCCGTCTTTTAAACTAACTACCTATAATGAAGATGCCGGAAAAGGTTTTTTGCGCCATATACTTGTAAAAAGAGGCTTTTCAACTAATCAAATTATGCTTGTACTTGTCACAGGGACTCCGGTATTTCCTTCTAAAAATAATTTTGTAAAAGCAATTCTTAAACAATTTCCGGCCATTACAACAATTGTGCAGAATATAAATCCTTATCGAACTAATCTTGTCCTTGGTGACAATCAAAAAATTCTTTACGGAAAGGGTTATATTGAGGATATTTTATGTGAATGCAAATTCAGAATTTCCCCAAAAAGCTTTTATCAGATTAATCCCGTTCAAACAGAGATTTTATACAGTAAAGCAATTGAATTTGCCAATCTGAACGGTAATGAAACCGTACTGGACACATATTGCGGAATCGGTACAATAGGAATAATCGCAGCTAAACACGGTGCCGGAAAAGTTATCGGAGCTGAATTAAACGGAGATGCAGTACGTGATGCCATTGTTAACGCACGGACAAACAATTTAAAAAATATAAGATTTTTTAAGGCAGATGCAGGAGAATTTATGCACAATATATCATCTGAAAATGAGAAACCTGATGTTGTATTTATGGATCCTCCCAGGGCAGGCAGTGATACTAAATTTTTGGATTCACTTATAAAAATGTCACCAAATACTGTTGTATATGTCTCATGCAATCCCGAAACACTTGCCCGTGACCTTGAATATCTTACAAAAAGCAGTGTATTCAAAGTTAAAAAAATTCAGCCAGTAGATATGTTCCCTCATACGGCACATATTGAATGTGTTGTACTTATTTCAGATATAAGAAATAAAAGCACAAAAAGATAAAATTTTTGATATAACAAAAGGAGTCTTTGCAGACTCCTTAGTTTTTTATTATGTTCTTTTTAATCCTTTGGGAATTATAACTTTCGCAGACAACTTGCCAATTCCCAAAATTAATAGAATTTCCGGGATACACTTTACAGCCTGACTTATAAATCTGGTTGACAAATAAATCATATAAGGTGTTCCGGAAGCTGCTCCATAAAGAATATACAGCCAGTAAGCAGCCAGAAAAGTTTCAACAACAAACATATTTACAAGCCAAGCAATTACTACCCTGGGAATTGTAACATTGTTTTTATAAAAAGCCATTCCATAAATAAAACCGGTGAGCAGTCCGCTTATTGTAAATCCCGGGAAATATGCTCCGCCTACAGGATTCATTAAAAACGAAAGAATATCGCCCAATGCACCTACAAGTGCAGCAGGTACAGGTCCAAACATTACTCCGGTAACTGCTATCGGCAAAAATGCACCGCTGAGTTTTACATTGTTCCCAAAAAACGCAAGCGTTCCGTTGGCAAAAAAGCCAAGCGCTATCCTTAATGCAAGCAACATCGCTATTGCAGCAAGCGCATAAATATTTTTCATTTCAAACAATGAATTTCTGATTTTTCTGATTTGTGTCATAAATACCTCCTGAAAATCTGCGTTGTTGCTTCAGGAGATATATTATTAATATCCTATAAACTGATATTAAAAAAGCGGACAGAAAATCTGCCCGCTAATGTCCCAAAGTAACAGCGGGATGCGAAATCTGTACCGCAGAAAGCAATGCTTTCTTTCGTTCTTGCAGCAACTCCCCGTCTGCAAAACACTTCACGCACAAATTCCTACTCTGTGAATGTACAGTACTAATATTGTACTGCTAAAATGATTATATCATTTATTTTTCTATTGTCAATACTAAAATACTCCATTAAACGCCAAAATAATCAAAACACATGTCAGCAATATCAACAGTGAAAGAATAATAACTCCTATTATTGAAGAAATACCCTTCTTTTCAGAGTCTTGTTCTGTCGGTATTAAATTCATTTTTTGAAGTACGGACAAAACAAATTTGTAAATCAACATTACAACTGCACTGTTTATTGCCCCTTTAAGTAAATTAAACGGTATAAAAGCAGGCAGTAAAAGTTCAACGATTGCCTCTCTTGGGATTCCCATGTAAATTGGCGTTATAATATAATTCCACAATACCATTACTATTGTCATAAGTATTGTTCCGATAACAAGACCTGTCGCTGCACTTAATGTGGTTTTCCTTTTTTTGTAAACAAATGCAGCCGGGCATACAAAACATGACGTTGCGAGAATATTCATAATACATCCCACAACTCCCGTTGAGCTTATGGTAATCATCTCAAGCAATGATGTTACTAAAGCCATAATAAAACCTGACATAGGTCCAAAAATAAATGAACCTATAAGAATGATTGCACTTTTCAGTTCAAGGCTCAAAAAAGAAACACTTGGTATAATAGGCATTCTGAAAACGAAAACCACCACATATGCCATAGCTGTTATCAGTGCAAGCAGCACAAGCTTCTTAGTTCTGTATGAACTGTCGATTCCAATTACTTCTGATTTTTGTCTGTCTTTTGTCATTTAGACCACCCCTAAAATAAAATTTTTATACTAAACACCGTTTGAAAAAGCAATAAAGTTTTCAGACAGATTCTGTATCAATCATACATAATTCCACAGAAAACCCGCAAAGTTCAGCGCACATCTCGCAAAATCCGAATGCTTTTTAGTTGGTATTTAGTATTAAAAAGTTGTCGGGAAAAGAAAAACCCGTTACACAAGTGTAACGGGAATGTACAGCAAAATATTCAGAGCGCTATGCCCTGTTGTTTTGCATCTTCTCACATCCGGACTTTAACCGTCGGTATCTGAATTTCACAGATTCGGCAAGCATTATACTTGTTCGTGGACTATAACCACCGGTGGAGAATTTCACTCCGCCCCGAAGACAACTATATTTATTATTATACTCACATACTCTAATTTGTCAATATCGTTTTAAACTTTTTAAGTAATCTTTTGTTTCCTTATCAATTCTTTTGCTTTCAATACACTTCTGAACTGCCTTATTAAATGTAACGTCATTTAGAGAATTGTTATGCATATACAACATAGTTTTATCACGGCACTTGGCAAATGCTGTTGCAACAAGCCATGCCTGTGCCATACTTACATAATAGAAATCACTTGTAATGCTGTCACATCTGTCAAGCACAATATCAATATGCTCGCTGTCCAGGTAATAATCAAGCATAATCACAAGACCTAATCTTACTGACCAGACATTTGCTGATTTGATATATTTATTTATGTATTCAAAAAACTCTTCTTTGTATATTTTTATTGAATGCTTTAAACCAACACAAAAGCAGTCGCAAATTGCCCAATTATCAATTTCAGAAACAAAATCATCACACAGCATTACAAACTCATCAAAACTTTCGGTCTTTATAAGTCCCAATACGATACCTTTTAGCATGCGTTCTTCATAAAAATCGTTTGAAGAAACATTAAGATAACTTTTAGGATTTCCTTTTGCAATTTCTTTGCCCATATCACGAAGTACAGGCATTCTGACTCCCAATATATAATTGTTTTTCATCCCCGGAACAAGTGAAGATTGAAAATCTCGGTATTTAATGTCAGCTTTGCTCTTAAGGTACTCTGTAAATGCATTATAATCACTTTTTTTCCACTTGGAAAGCTTTAGATCCATAGAATCACTTTCTCCTGCTGTCATACTCAATGCAGGGAGTATTTAAATCAAGATATGCAATATCGTGATGAGGCATCTGCTTGTCTTTAGGCGGCAGCTGCATATAATCTCCGAAAACCATAGTCAGATATTCGTCATACCCAGACATACAAGGCATTTTTAAGCCCTCAAAGCTAACATAGTCAACACCGCTGTAAATATGTTTAGGATATTCAACTTTCATCCAGTGAGGACCTGCACAAAGCTCGGTCACACACTTATTTTCATCAATTTTATATTTAGTCATTTGCCTTTCCGCAAAACGCCAGATTTTATTTCTAATTTTCCTGCTCCTAAAAACCGCAAGCATAACTTTGCTTCCAAAGCTTATAATACCGCCGTGATTTTCAGGTACAATCTGAGCAAGGAACAGAGAATAAAGCATAGTCCATATATACTGCATTTTCCGTGCAAATCGGCTGTCGGGACACACATCGAGCGGAAAAACATCAAGCACCAGTCCATGAGGAATATCAACATCTGTCTGATTTGTTTTTACCATTGTATAGTTTGTATCGGTAACGGTAATAAAAATATTTCCTGTAAATACCTCGTCATCAGTTTTAAGAAGTTTAAAACGGCCGTCAGCATTCTGTTCCTTCCACAGTTTGTGCAACTTTTCATAGTCAGGACGCGGCATAAGAACATCTATATCATCATCCCACGGAACAAAACCGCCGTTTCTTAACGCACCTATAAGACACCCGCCTATAAGATAAAAGGTTAAATTATTTTTATTGCAGAAATCCCTGAAATACACAAGCATATCAAGCTGTTTAACCTGAAGCTCTCTGAGCATTTCTTCGGTCAACTCTACCTTGTCAGACATATTAATCACCATAATTTACTTAATCGTATTTTTTGCAACTTTCCGCTTTACTTTTTCAATATTTGCTTTAGCTGAACTGCCCCGGATTTTCTTCTGCCATGACGGAATCTGTAGCAATCCTACTATTGTTCCTACTCCATATGAAATATGAAGTATAGGAAAAATAAACGGAAGCAACAGAAATTGTGGCTGTACATTTTTCATTGTACAGCAGCCTACTGCATTAACAATATCAAACATTCCGTAAATTATAAGCAAAATATATAACAGAAGAGGAAATCCGAACAATGCTAAAACACTGCATCCTATTATTGCCATCACAAATAAAAACGGAGCAAAATGAAAATATGAAAGACATCCGGGACATTCAGATAATGTTAGCCCTATCCACTTTCCGTTTGAATACTTTTGGCGAATCATATCCTTTAAATTACTTCTGGAATGTTGATAAGAAATAATATCAGGACAACAGCATAGCTTGTACCCTGCTTGTCTTATTCTGTAATGAAATTCATTATCCTCTGTCCTGCCGAGATTTTCATTAAATCCGCCAACTTTCCGAATCACCTCGCGACGGTATGCGGCATGAAAAAGACTGTCCAGATATTCCTTCTGTGTAGCCGGACGTCTGTAAGAAGCTACAGAACTGCCAAACAAAGAATCCTCCGCCGCAAGCAAAGTCAGCTTCCAGCTTGAAACATTAGAAGTAATGTTAGGCCTGCCGCCCCCTACAACATATTCATTCTGATTAATATTATATACATTTCTGGAAACAAAATTTCTTGGAATACGTGCATGCGCATCAACCCTTATAATTATATCGCCCTTTGCTGTCATAAGAGCTGCATTCCATGAGCTTGCCTGGTTTTTCTTGACACACTGCACTATTGCAACATTTTTAAAACCATAGTCCGTATCCCGAAATTTTTCCATTTTTTCTTTTGTATCATCGGTTGACATACTGTCAACAAAAACAATCTCAATCTGATCATGCGGATAATCCTGCAATGAAATATCTCTAAACAGACCGCTGAGAGCCGCCGATTCATTATAAGCTATCATACAAAGAGAAACTAACATAACAATCCCCTGTCCTTATCAAGTGCAAATAACCATTTGGCTGAAACTGTCATTGACGTCATTATATAAGGCAAAACATAAAGTGCCGGTACCACAAAAAAGCATAATGCAATCCATCCTGCAAATCCTAAAAGCATCTTTAATGCTGCACCAAGATTTCTAAAAGAAAAAGAATACATTCCTATAACATATTCTTTTAACTGCATACTGTCATTGAACGAGTATGCAATTAATGAATAATGAACAAAAACAAGATATGCAAATATCTTTGCTGCCTCTGAAACCATCCATAAAACTGCAAGCAATATATTTATTATTATACCAAAAAAAGGATTTTCTTTCAACATTGTTTCGGCAAAATATGACACGTAACTGTAAAAATCAAAAACTGTGCAAACTAAAAAGAATATTGTAGATATAACTAAATTTAAACATAGCGTTTTAATATACTTTCTTCTGCCGAAAAAGTAAAATATGTCAGTGATATAACCTTTTTGATTTATAGAAATATTACATACAATTTTGTAAATCCCATTAATAAGAGGACTTAACAAAAATGCAAGAAAATAGATTCCTATAAAAATACAGCCGGCAATCCATTCTTTTGATTTGATAATTTCAAAGGTATTAAAATCAATAACATTGCATACGAACATTGTTAATAATAAAATACTTTGCATTAAAATTAAAGATGCACAAAGGACTGCTATTGATGATATTATTGTAATCCAATTACCTTCAAGCAGCTTCTTTGCCTGATTCCTTATGGTTCTTTCGGTATTCATTATTCATTCCCTTTTCTTATGGTAAATATAACAAATATGATAATCTCCGTGTCTGTACTGCTGCGGCAATTATTTAAAATTATTAAAACCTTACATATGTCAAAATTAAATAACTGCTTATTTATCAGTAAACATCTTATACATAGCTTCAAGACAAATCTGAGCATGCATAAAGAAATTATCTTTATTAACACTTTCGTCGGCATTATGCATGTTTATTTTATCGTTTTTAAAAGCAGGTCCAAACGCTACACCTCTACCCATAAGCTTTCTTGCATAAGTACCTCCTCCGGTTGAATAAAGTTCAGCCTTATTACCCGTTACATTTTCATATGCCTCGCTCAGCAGTTTTATTAAATCGGAATTTTTTTCAACATACAAAGGTTTTTCATGATTTAAAATATTCACTCTTAAATCACTGTTTTCAGCAACCTTTTTAAATTGCAAGATTATGTTATCACCATTTACTGTAACAGGATATCTAATATCAAAAGCAGCCTTTGCAGTTTGACCCTCAATATGAACTGATCCAACATTTACAGTAAGAGGACCTGATACTGAATCGCTCATTTTTAGACCCAGTGAACGTCCGTTAGTCTCATTATTTACTGCATAATCAATAAATGAACATATTGAGCCTGTTTCGGAAGTTATATATACGTTTGTAATCAAATCAATAAGCGCGGTTGCAGCATTAAATCCTTTTTGAGGCTCACAAGCGTGTGCAGCTCTGCCGCGGCTTATTATCATTAGCCCGTCTATCGTATATTTAAATTCAAAACTTCCCTCTCCGGCGTCCGCAAAACGCATTAAGGTCTGCTCATCATAGTTTGATGAATCAAGCATTGCATAAGCAAAATCAGGAACAGCATTAACTGCCTTTCCGCTGTGGAATTGACTTAACACTGTAGCATTATTTACAATAGTACTTATTTCAAGCTGGATTATACCTTTTTCTGCAAAGCCAATACCGTAATCACTATCAGGCGTGAAAGCTAAATCGGGCAACGGCATTTTTTCAAAATATCCGTCCATATCCTCCATTCCCGTTTCTTCGCTTGTACCGTAAATTGCCCGCAATGTGTTAGCTCCGCTGACATTATTGTCTTTTAATGCTCTGAGACAATAAAGTGTTATGAGTGCCGCGCCTTTATCATCGGCAATTCCTCTTCCGTAGAGACGATTGTCTTTTTCAGTTAATGCAAAAGGATTAACACTCCAGTTCTCACCTGACGGTACAACATCAAGATGTGTAAGAACCCCGCAGAGCTTTCCTCCGCTGCCGAGTGTCACATGTGAACTTTTATCTGTGACCTGCTCACCTGTTAACCCAAAATCTTCAGCACGCTTAAGTATAAATTTAAGCGCTTTGCTGCACTCTTCAGGCTTTTCCAAATCAACAGATTCAAATTTAAGCAAAGTGTCCAAATCCTTTAAAAGTTCATCTTTATAATCAAGTATTTTATTACCAAATAACATAATGCCTCCAATACACATATAAAATCATTAATGACGTATTATGACTGTTTTCAATGGAAAAACAGTATTTTAATGTAAACAAATCTTATCCGTACTATTGCTAAAACAATTCAATGCTCTGGATTTTTTTCTTTTGTTTTTTTCTTAACAATATAGTAATACAAATATATGCTGCAAACATGGCAAGTGCAAGCATACTTATTTTTACTCCGATTGACCATCCCGGTGTTTCATAGTTAAATACAATATCACATTCTGTGTTCGCCGGAATTTTTACTGCCATAAATCCATAGCTTGCCTTTTCAATATCAACGGGATTTCCATTTACATAAGCTGTGAATCCCTGACTGTAAGGAACCGTAAAAAACAAAAGATTTTCCTTGCCTTTGTTTAAATACTTTGCTTTGAAACCGGTTTTAGTATATTCAAATTCTGAACAGCTCGATTGCGCTCTGTCAAAACAATTCTCTTTGTAATCGTTTTCACCAAACCTGAATTTGTCAACAATACTGTCGAAATAATGCGGTTTTTCACCGTATAATAGCTTATACTTCTCATCACTGTAGCCGGTAATCGACGAATATTTTTTCATTTGCTCCTTTGATAATACCATAGCATACAATACTGCTTCAGATCTGTGAATGCTTTCTATTCGTTCAAATTCCTCTTCCGTGATAAAACTGTCAAATGTAAATCCCATTGGAATATAATATTCATTTTCATAAATATCAAAACAATTTTCTGTTCTTAGATATTTCCAGTAGGGCATTTTTGTATCGCCCTCTTCATTTATAAATGAATAATCACTGCCGGCTTTTCCGTCAGATCTGTAGTCAAACAAGTATTTACAGCTCAAAAACGAACGTAAACCGTATGCATCTGTTTCGGGACGGGATGCCACATCACGGGTTATGTTAAGCGCATTATAAAACTGCATTATAGAAGTTGATACTGAGCTTTGAAAACAATTTATACTCTGAATTTGCCAAAACATTGCAGTGTTATCGGGGCATTCATAAAAATCGCTTCGGACACTGTCAATATCCTTAATTGTTATTCCGCTGCGGTTATTCAAGATATCTTTTTTTATTGCACCGGTCGTTGAACTTGATGCAACACCTGTTCCGATGATAAAAGCTGATGTTGCAAGTGAAACCAAGACTATGCCAAGCACAGTTATTGAAATATACTTTCTGGAAACGGATTTATATTTTTTAAAAATCAAAACAAATGCCAGCAAACTTATAAAAGCCATTAAAACGTAAATCCAGAACCTCTCAAATGTTGCCTGCACACCAATTGTAAATTCTTCGCTTCCGTCATCATTAGATGAAATATTCGGCATAAATCCAATTAACAGTGAAATGCCCGCAGTTACTCCTGCCGACCAGCAGATTGCCCTGTTCCAGTTCGCTTCCCTGCGTTCTGCCGATATTATTGTTGCAAGCGAAAACATAAGAACTATCATGTAGTACCAGCGTGCATAGAAAATAGAACTGTTAAACAATTGGAACATACTGTTCAAAACAGGTATAAATGCAAAAAGCATAAGCAAAGTTATAAATCTTTTAAGCCAATTGCTACCCTTTGTCTGCATAAAAGCTATAACGCCGGTCATTCCAAACAAGGGCAGCCATCCTGCAACAGACGCCCACTTACAGTTTGACTCCGGAGTAAATACAGGAAATGCCGGCATATCAGGAGGAAAGAAAAAGCTGATTATAATCAGCCAATACCTTTGTGACTGTTTGTATACAAGTGATTCCCAGCCGTTCGGCATTTCATCAAGTCTTGGATTCCCCATAAGTCCGATAACTGACGGAATCAATATAAATGCTGTTGCGAGAAATCCAATTATTACTTCAAGCGCAAGGAGCAGAAATTCTTTTATTTTAAATTTATAATTTCCTGAAAATGTTATTACCAGATAATACATTATTACAAACAGCACTTGACCTACAAAGAAATAGTAGTTTACAACACATGCTGAAAAAACCGCAAGAGAAAATACCGCGCGCCTTTTGTCATAAATAAATGCATCAAGGGCCGCAAGCAAAAGAGGAAAAACTATCATCGGCTCATGAAAGTGAAAAAAGAATACATTATAAATTGAAAAACCCGAAAACGCATAAAGCAAACCGCCTATTAAGGCAAAATTTCTATTGCGTACATATCTTTTAAGATATAAATATGCTGCAAGTGATGCGCACGCAAACTTTAAAATCATTAACGGCCCCATAAGATACGGCACGGCCGCACTCGGAAACGGAATCGTCAGCCAAAAAAACGGACTGCCAAGCAAATAAAAGCTGTAACTGGATAAAAAATCAGTACCTAAATCAGTTATATGCATCCAGCCTGTCTGACCGCTGCGCACAGCATCATGAGCCATTTGATAAAAGGGAATTTCCTGCACATTAAAATCACCATAGTAATAAAAAACTCCGCCGTTTATAATAATAAACGGAAGAAAAAGCAATAAAGCCGTAATAAGCGATATTAAAAAAGCACGCAATGCACACAGCTTTTGTTTTGGATAAACTTTTAAAAATCCGCTCGCCATTATATCCTCCAGACCATAATACGCATAATTTCAATTTATTCTTTACTTTTAAAACAAAAATAGTATAATAACTAATATAATGCTCAATGAATAACCACAGCAATGTTACTGTTTCATCAAAAACACAACTTAAAAATATGTTTTACCCAAAAATTGAGCCATTTTGTCAGTTTACCGCCTAATTACCCTGTTTTGCTAAAAGCATTATTTTGCAAGTGCAAGCATTTATTAATTTTATATACAAAAATCTTGTACCCACACAATTAAAAACTACAATTTAACTTGATTATTTTTATTTTTTTAGTTGTTCAACATGTATTAATACAGTATATCATATTTACCATGTATCTGCAAATAAAATACATAATTTTTCAAAATAGAACGGAGCTTACTTGTATGGGACAATCACATTTTTATGCAATGCTCTCCAGAATGAAATATATTAACCGCTGGGGGCTTATGAACAATATAAAATATGAAAACATCAGCGAACACAGTCTTCAGGTTGCAGTGATTGCCCATTGTCTTGTTCTAATTCACAACAAGCGCTTCGGCGGAAATTTAAATGCCGAAAGAGCGGCCCTGCTCGGAATATACCATGATTCAACCGAAATAATAACAGGCGATATGCCAACTCCCATAAAATACTTTAATCCTGACATAAAAAGTGCATATAAGAAAATTGAAAATACCGCAGCTGACAAACTCATTTCTATGCTTCCCGATGATTTCAGAAATGATATGGAGCAAATAATTAAGGCAAACGGAAATAATGATGCGATTATTGAAAAATTTGTCAAGGCCGCTGACAAGTTTTCTGCTCTTATAAAATGTATAGAAGAAATTAAAATGGGAAATACTGAGTTCTTAAAAGCAAAAGAGGCAACTGAAAATGCTTTGCATGATATGAATATGCCTGAAGTAAAAGTATTTGAAGATGAGTTTTTGTCTTCATTCTATCTGTCACTGGATGAACAGGACTAGTATCGTAGAACATTAAACTTTAGCGGCGATAAACAAAGTTTTATAACAAAAATTTTCTTCTTATATATATAAAGTGTCGATTTAATTCGTTTTAGGAATTATTTATTTACATATTGTGATATAATAATCTAAATATAAAATTTATTATCAAAATGTAGTATTATGCATACTTACCCAATTGGAGGAGTAATATGGCAAATTACGAAAACAAAAAAAATCAGAATAATAATTTTGTTGATATAAGTTCGAATCAACAGGTTAAGAAAATTTACAACAAAAAAGGCAGAGCAAAAAGAATTGTATGTATTGTACTTTCTGTTATTTTTCTGATAAGCGGCAGCGGACTGATATATTATTATTCACTTCTGAATTCACTGAATTTTGATGACTTTTCACATTCAGAAAAAACTAACTCCACAAATCCTTCAGTTTCCTCGCTGTCCGGTAATGCAACCAATCTTTCGCTATCTGACGGTGAACTTTTACAGGACTCCAAAGAACTTAACATTATGTTATTCGGTGAAGATAACGCCAAGGGCGATGAACATGGCAGAAGTGATACAATGATTATGCTTACTATAGATAATAATCATAAGAAAGTTAAACTTACCTCATTTCAGCGAGACACTTATGTGTATATTCCCGGATACGGATATAATAAACTTAATGCATCATACAACTTTGGCGGAGCAAAACTGTCTATACAGACGATCGAAGCCAATTTTGGTGTTAAGGTTGACCGATATGCTGTGGTTGACTTTGACAGTTTTATTAAGATAATTGATACTCTGGGCGGTATTGATATAGAATTAACACAGGACGAAATTGATTATATTAATTATCAGCTGTACAAAAACAAACAGTCTGACACCCCAACTACAATTACGGATACCCCCGGAATAGTTCACCTGACAGGTCAGGAGGCCTTATGGTATGCTCGAAACAGAGGTTTAAGCACTGACGAGGAGGCAATCGGAATTGACGGCGATGACTGGGACAGAACCTCTCGCCAGAGAAAATTACTTGAAACAATATTTACAAGTATGAAAAATGCAGATCTTGGTCAAATTGTTTCAATTGTTACTTCTGTAGGTCCTCTGGTTACTACAAACTTAAAAAAAGATGAGATTACTGCTCTTGCATCTCATGCTCTTACTTACCTTAAATATAATGTTGAACAGTATTATGTTCCCGAAACCGGTCTTTGGTATTATGATGATAATACACTTATAAACGGTTCATACAGTTCAACAATTAAAATTTCAGATTTAGATGCACAAAGAATGGCTTTTGCCAAGTTCATATTTGAAGATCTCATAACAGGTTCTTCAAATAGCAGCACTTCAAATTAATATAGCTAAAAATCCCTGCCAATAAGTGTTTTTCTTTTGGCAGGGATTTTTATTATTTTATTTACGGATTTTATAGTTACAAGTGTTTATAAAATACTTTGCAATTCAGCGCTGCTGCGAGTATGCTAAATTTACGATTTAACGATATACTAATAAAACAGAGATCAGTAATGACCTCTGTTTTATGTTAGAAATTTACATTTTTGTGTAATATATACTTAAAAACAATTCATAAAACTTTTTTTCATTGACTATAAACTCTGCGTATTTCTCTCCCATTTTCACCTCACCCGGAACAGATATCATGTCAATTGACATGCTTCCGTTCATAACGGCAGTTCCGCCCAAATAGCAGACCTTTGAAGGATTAAGGTTTGTACATGAGTATGCTGAAGACTCATTAAACAGTGTCAGCGGAGTGCTTATATTTGACTTTGTTTGCTCTATAACTTTATTAAAAAATGATTGAACATATACTTGCTGACGCTGCATTCTCATATTGTTTGAATCAAGTTTGCTTGTATCTCTGGTTCTTACAAACTTTTCAGCTTCTTCTCCAACAAGATGGTATGATTGACCTGCAACAAATTGATCTATAGTTTCAGGAGATACAACATCTACACCTCCCACACTGTCATTAATTGCAGATATACCGTCAAGGTCCAATGAAAAATAAGTGTTAATTGGAATATTATAGAATAACTTCTTAACCGAACTAACTGTATTTTCACAGCTGAAATTCTTGCCGTCTCCGTATGCATATGAAAGACAAATCTGTTGTTTTTGTGTATTGAGATATGAACCGCCTGCCGAATAAACTGTAACTTCAGCCATTGTGTCTCGGGAAATATTAATCAGCGTAATTTTACCGGTGGAAGTATCGACAGATATCAATATAATGGCATCAGCCTGTCCGCCTGTTCCGTTAACTTCCAAAGCATCATTTTCCATACTTCTTTTGTCAATACCCATACACAGAATACTGGTAACCTTTTCATTATATTTATATGTATCCCCATTGTAAACTACATACCTTCCATCCTCTTGAACAGTAATTCCATTTGGAGCTGAAATTGAAATATCAGAATTAAATAATTCCTGGCTGCCTCTGAAAATAAGATATGCAACAATACCTACAGAAAGTATTACAAAAGCAAGCAATGCTGATACGGAAGCTATCAATATCTTCTTCCATCGCTTCATCTTGCTGCGGCTGTGATGTCTTTTATGATGCTTTCTGTGGTTCTTGTCCCTTCTGTTGTTTGTATTACTGCGCACAATAATTTCATCATTATAAGCACTGAAATCTGCATGATGTTTTACTTTCTTTTTCTTTTTATGTGAACTCAAAAAAATATAATCATCAATATCGGCATCAGCAAAACTATGGGAATTATTAGTACTGTCTAAACTATCGCTGTCCGCTTCCAAATGTTCATGTCGCTCATCAGATAATGTTTGGCGACTGTTATTTATATTATCGTTATCATTTTGTTTGCTCATCTTTTACCAACACCCCTTGAACAAGATACCGTCCTTCTCCGCTATTGAGACAGGTACTCAATGTTAAGATTTTATCATTAACAGTAAGATTAATATTATCCCTGACATTTTTATACAATGAGCGGGGATTAACAATCATTTCAAGATAATCGTTAAAAACCTTGTCATCATCAAAATCAAATGAATTCATAATATGTCTGTCGTCATACTCAAAAGCAGAGATTATCTCATAAGTAAGCTTTCTGTCTTTTGTATAAACATACATATATTTGTGACTGCTAAAAAAATCATAGTCACTGAAACGATGAAGAGTTGAAAACATAGAGCCATCAGCCATATTATGACCATATAAAACAGTTACTCTGTCAGAATAATCCGTCATATTACAATACTGGGAATAAATAGCTCCGGCGAAACTATAATTCTTATAAACATCATGGTCAAGATAAAAATTGTCATCCGCATTACTTTGACAAACCGGATAATTAACATTTGTTCCCGGTACATATATCCAAGAATAAATATCACTGTTCTGATCTGAGAGTGCTTTAAAATCAATAGGATTTTCCTGTTTATTAACATAAATTGAAGGCGCAGTAATTTCAGATGCATTTTGACTTTGTGAAATATCAGGAGCATAAGAACTTGCAATATTATTATAATTCTTGTTACTGCTCTTTTCATTAATTGTCTTTAAAACAATGAATACAAATGTTCCAATAATAATCAGTACAAAAACTATAATAATTGTTATTAGTACTGTGTTACTTTTCTTTCTCATTCTATCACCTTTATATCTATTATATTGTATCATTGTATTGCTGCAATGTCAATATTTTGTAGAATATAAACAAAAAGGCTTTCGTATCACCGAAAGCCTTTATCTATTTATAAAGTATATTATTTGCTCTTAACAAGCTTTATTGTGGCTGCTCCGCAAGCGGCAACAGAAAGAATAATAACTATATAAGGTATAGCATTACCTGAGCCGGTCTGCGGTGATTTGCCGGAAGTATCCTTATTTACAGTGCCTGTTGCAACCGGAGTATCACCTGACGATTTACGATAATACGGAGTAACTGTTATATCACCTGAAATATACAGTCTTATTGGGGTATCTGTCAACTTATCTTGTGTTGTATAAGCGCCTAAAATTTCCCAATGATCAAACTCATAACCAGGCTTTGGCAATGCAGTAATATCAACATACTGTTTTCCGTTACTGTCAATTCCCGTAATATATTCATATTTAGCGTCTCCGCCTTCTGTTGGAATAATTATTACTTCATAACTTACAACTCCTGTAGTAGCCTGTGGACTTTCTGCTGCAAATACAGGAACCATAGATACCAAAAGTATCATAACAGCAAAAAGCATCGTTGAAATTTTTTTCATAAAAAATCCTCCTAATCAACAAAATGTTTAACGTGTAATAACCACAATATTTCTTTTATAGTATAGCACATAAATTTTACTTTGTAAATAGGGAAAAATATTTTTAATTTCATTTTTTTATTTGAAAAACATACAAAATATTAACTCGTTTATTTGAAATAAAGTTAAATCATATGCTTTATTTCAATAAATACTATTGCATATAAATCTTTGTAATTGTATAATAGTCTATAAAGCAATTATTTTGTTCTTTGAAAGGAAATTTGGTATGAATATTTCACAAATACAGGAAAAAATCCTTAAATTAAAAAAAGAAAAAGATGTTTGCATACTTGCACACAGCTATCAGGCTCATGAAATTTTAGAAATTTCAGATTTTACCGGTGACAGCTATAAACTCAGCGTTGATGCAAGCAAAGTTAAGAATAAAAATATTCTTATGTGCGGGGTCAGATTTATGGCTGAAACCTGCAAAATTCTCTCTCCTGAAAAAAAGGTTTATCTTGCACAGCCCACAGCAGGATGCAGTATGGCAGACCAGATGGACAAAGAGCTGATATCACAGGTAAAAAAAATGTATCCGGATTACACTGTTGTTGCATACATAAACACAACAGCGGAATTAAAAACGATTTGTGATGTGTGTGTTACAAGTTCTTCTGCAGTTAAAATCGTAAACAACATAGAAAATAAAAATATTCTTTTTATCCCCGACTGCAATCTGGGCGATTTCACAGCAAAAAACTGCCCGGATAAAAATATTAAACTATTAAACGGTGGATGTCCCATTCACGCCTGCGTCAATACTGAGGATGTAAAAAAAGCAAAAGCACTTCATCCGCAGGCAGAGGTGCTTGTTCACCCTGAATGTGTACCTGAAGTTGTTGCAATGGCAGATTATGTGGGCTCAACTTCGGGAATAATGGAATATGCCAAAAAATCAGATAAAAAAGAATTTATCATTGGAACAGAAATAAGCATTGCCGAGCATCTGCAATATGAATGTCCCGATAAAAATTTCTATGGACTTTCACTTAAACTGATTTGTCCTAATATGAAATCAACTACTCTTGTTGATGTATATAATTGTCTTAATGACAATGGCGGTGAGGAAATTGTTCTTGATGAGCAAACAATTACTGATGCAAAAAAATGTATAGACGAGATGATAAGACTTGGATAATAAAGATAATATGAATAAAAAAGCCCTTGTTGCCATGAGCGGCGGCGTTGACAGTTCAGTAGCAGCTTATCTGACTAAAATCATGGGTTATGATTCAACAGGTATTACTCTTAAACTTTTTGATAATGAAGATATCGGTGAAAAAAAGGAAAAAACCTGCTGTTCTCTTGATGACATAGACGACGCACGAAATGTTTGTCTTAAACTTGGAATTCCTTATTATGTATATAATTTTAAAGACAGCTTTAAAGAAAATGTAATTAATCGGTTCATAAATGCCTATGAGAACGGAACAACGCCTAATCCATGTATTGACTGCAACAGATATATAAAATTTGAAAAGCTGATTCGCAGAGCAGAGGAACTTGACTTTGACTGCGTGGTAACAGGGCATTACTCAATAATAGAATACGACCGCCAAAGCGACAGATATCTCTTGAAAAAATCTGCCGATATTACAAAGGATCAAAGCTACGTGCTGTATTCTCTCACTCAAAAACAGCTTTCAAAAACTCTGCTTCCCCTTGGTACAATGACAAAAAACCGTGTAAGAGAAATTGCCGAGGAACTTGGGCTTGTCAATGCACATAAACATGACAGCCAGGATATTTGTTTTGTACCCGACGGTGATTACGCAAAATTCATAGAACAATATACAGGCAAAACTTATCCTTGCGGTGATTTCGTTGATACACATGGTAATGTGCTTGGAACACACAAAGGTATAATCAGATACACCGTTGGACAGCGCAAGGGACTGGGACTTGCACTTCCTCATCCAATGTATGTAAAGGAAAAAGATTTGTATAACAACAAAGTTATATTATGCAACAACAGTGAGCTTTTTTCAAAAGAACTTTATGCCACGGATATAAATCTTATTTACTATGAAAAAATTGAAAAACCTTTAAGATTAAAAGCCCGTGTACGGTATAATCAGCCCGAAAAAGACGCTATAGTTGAACAGATTGATGAAAACACCCTGCATGTTGTATTCGACGAACCGCAAAGAGCTATTTCCAAAGGACAGGCAGTAGTTTTATATGACGGAGAATATGTTGTTGGCGGAGGAACAATACTATAATACAATAACAAAATGCCGACTGTAATGGTCGGCATTTTATGTTAATATATTTATTTTGACAACAATTTTTTGATTCTTTCAACAGCTTCAATTGTATTTTCTCTGTCGCCAAAAGATGTAAGGCGGAAATAGCCAGCTCCGTTTTCACCAAAACCCTCGCCCGGTGTACCTACGACATTAGCTTCATTAAGAAGCAAATCAAAAAATTCCCAACTGCCCATATTATTCGGACACTTAAGCCAGATATAAGGTGAATTTTTTCCGCCGGTATAGTAAATGCCAAGCTCATCAAGAGCAGATGCAATAATTCTTGCATTCTCCTGATAGTAGGAAATGTTTTCTTTTATCTGCTTTTGTCCCTCTTCACTGAATACAGCAGCTGCTGCACACTGCACAGGCCATGATACGCCGTTAAATTTAGTAGCCTGACGGCGATACCAAGTTGCATAGATGTTGTGACCGTCACGCTCAAGCTCCTTAGGAATTACAGTGTAACCACAACGAGTACCCGTGAAGCCTGCTGTCTTTGAAAGTGAGCACATTTCAATTGCACAATTGCGCGCACCTTCTATTGCAAAAATCGAACGGGGCAAATCTTCTGTAATGAACGCTTCGTATGCACAGTCATAAAGAATAATTGCATCATTATTAAGCGCATAATCAACCCACATCTTGAGCTGTTCTGCCGTATAGGCTGAACCTGTAGGATTGTTAGGTGAACAAAGGTATATGATGTCAGCTTTTACACTGTTATCAGGAAGTGCGGCAAAGCCGTTTGATTCATTTGATGCCGCATATACAATTTTTCTGCCTGCCATAATGTTTGAATCAACATATACCGGATATACCGGGTCTGTAACCAAAACAACATTATCTTTGGAGAATATATCACCAATATTTCCGCAATCGGATTTTGCTCCGTCAGAAACAAAAATTTCATCGGAAGAAACATCCACTCCAAATCCTTTATAATAATTTGAAATTGCCTCTCTTAAAAAATCGTAACCCTCGTAGTCAGGATATCCTTTAAAAGTTTCCTTATGAGAAAGGTCATCAGCACCCTTTTTCATTGCTTCAATTACAACCGGGGCAAGAGGTAAAGTTACATCACCAATACCAAGCTTTATAACCTTTTTATCAGGGTGAGCTGCAATATATGCATTGGTCTTTTTTGCAACGTCTGCAAAAAGATAGTTCGGTACGAGATTGTCAAAATTTTTATTAATTTTCATTGTTAATCATTCCTTTGCAAATATACTATGATAAACGCGCACAGGATAAACTTTTATTTTTCTAGTGAGGCTTTTATAAATTCTCTGAAAAGAGGATGCGCACGGTTAGGACGTGACTTAAACTCAGGATGATACTGAACGCCTACATAAAAACGATTTTCAGGTATTTCAACTGCTTCAACAAGAAGTCCGTTTGGAGATGTACCGGTAATTCTCATGCCTGCATTTTCAATTTCTTCTCTATATTCGTTATTAAATTCATAGCGGTGACGATGACGCTCGGAAATTTCTCTTTTACCGTAAGCTCTTTCCATCATTGAACCTTCTTTAATAACACAAGGATATGCACCGAGACGCATAGTGCCCCCCATATTCTCAATACCCAGCTGTTCAGGCATAAGATCAATAACATTATGCTTGCCTTCAGGAGCAAATTCTCCGCTGTTGGCATCATCAAATCCGAGAACATTTTTAGCGTATTCAATTACAGCTGTTTGCATGCCAAGACAAATTCCAAGATAAGGAATATCGTTTTCACGCGCATATTTGGCTGCCATCACCTTGCCCTCGACACCTCTGTTACCAAAGCCGCCCGGGATAAGAATTCCGTCAACATCGCCTAGAAGCTCTTCAACTTTGTACTTTGTGATAAGCTCACAATCAACCCATTTAATTTCTACATCAGCAGAATTTTCATAACCTGCATGACGCAAAGCCTCAGCTACTGATAAGTAAGCATCATGAAGCGCAACATACTTTCCGCAAAGAGCAATAGTACATTTCTTTGTACGGCTGTTAATTCTTTCAAGCATTTCTTCCCATTCCGAAAGATCCGGAGTTTTGTCAGCCGTTATGTTTAATTCACGACACACAACATTGGAAAAATTACTCTTTTCAAGCATAAGAGGAGCCTGATATAACGTTGGGAGCGTAATATTTTCAATTACGCAGTCAGGCTTAACATTGCAGAAAAGTGCAATCTTTTTAAATATACTTTCTTCAAGCGGCTCATCACAGCGCAAAACTATAATATCAGGATTAATTCCGAGTGAGCGAAGTTCCTTCACAGAATGCTGAGTAGGTTTTGACTTGTGCTCTTCGCTGCCTTTTATATAAGGGACAAGCGTAACATGAATAAAAATACTGTTCTCTCTGCCAACTTCAAGTGAAACCTGGCGAATTGCCTCAAGAAACGGCTGACTTTCAATATCTCCTACTGTACCGCCGATTTCAGTTATAACAACATCAGCATTCGTCTTTTCACCAACATTATATATAAAAGATTTAATTTCATTAGTAATATGAGGAATTACCTGAACAGTCTTTCCAAGATAGTCGCCGCGGCGTTCTTTTTCAAGAACATTGGAATAAACCTTACCTGTAGTAAGATTAGAATATTTGTTTAAGTCTTCGTCAATAAAACGCTCGTAATGACCAAGGTCAAGGTCTGTTTCAGCACCATCTTCAGTAACATAAACCTCACCGTGCTGATACGGGCTCATAGTACCGGGATCTACATTTATGTACGGGTCAAGCTTTTGCGCGACTATTTTAAGTCCCCGTGCTTTTAAAAGTCTGCCCAGAGATGCGGCTGTAATACCCTTGCCGAGACCCGAAACTACGCCGCCTGTAACGAATATATATTTCTTATTCTTCTGATCGGTCATACTCACAAATTACACCTCTATTTCGCCTTCAAATACTTTTTCAGCATTACCTGTCATGTAAACTGTATCGTCAGTATAGTTTATGATAAGGTCTCCGCCTTTGAGTTTAACCTTGATATCCTCGCCTTTTTTACAAAAACCGTTCTCACATGCGGCAACAGCAACCGCACATGCACCTGTACCGCAGGCCCATGTCTCACCTGAGCCTCTTTCCCAAACTCTCATTTTAATTGTGTTGTCATCAAGAACTGTTACAAATTCAGTATTTACTCTTTCAGGAAACAGCTTGTTGAATTCAAATTCAGGTCCGATTTTTTCAATGTCAAGATTGTCTATATCATCCATAAATACTACACAGTGAGGATTACCCATTGATACACAGGTAATATTATATTCCTTGTCTGCAATTTTTACAGGTTCATTTACAATCTTCTGTTTATTGAGTGAAACAGGAATTTCTTTTGGATCAAGAATTGCCTTGCCCATATCAACCCTGAGACGCGTAACTTCACCGTTTGTTGTATAAGCCTTTAACTTTTTGATTCCACTGAGAGTTTCAACAGTTATTTCGTCTTTTTCATTATAATCTACCATTCCGTGGTCATAGAGGAATTTACCCACACAGCGAATGCCGTTTCCGCACATTTTACCCTCTGAACCATCAAGATTATACATTTTCATTTTTGCATCAGCAATCTCTGACGGGCAAATAAGGATTATTCCGTCACCGCCAATGCCAAAGTGCCTGTCAGAAAGTCTTACTGAAAGTGCTTCCGGATTATTAATCTCCTGGTCAAAAGTGCTGCAATAGATATAGTCATTTCCTATACCCTGCATCTTTGTAAACTTCAGCATGAGCTTCTCCTCCCTCATATTATTAATATCAACAAGTTCCGTGCTGTGCTGTGAATAATGGCTCTTCAGGCAGTCCGCAAGTGCATTCGCAGTATCAAGCGATGTAAGACACGGAATATTTCTTTCAACAGTTTTTCTGCGGATCTTTACAGAATCTCTTGACGGAATTCTGCCTTTCGCCGAGGTTGAAATTACATACTGAATCTTTCCGGATTCTATAAGAGTAAGCGTATTGTCAATTTTAGATTCATGAATTTTCTGTACGCTTACTGCATCAATACCATATTTCCCAAGCACCTGGGCAGTTCCGTCAGTTGCATAAATTGTAAATCCAAGATCATAATACTTCTTGGCAATTTCACCGATTTCTGCTTTATCCGAATTTCGGACAGTAATAAATACTCCGCCCTTTTTCTTCATCTTATAACCGGCACCTATAAGTCCCTTATATAATGCCTCTTCTAGGGTACCGGCAACACCGAGAACTTCACCTGTTGACTTCATTTCTGGACCCAGATGATTATCAACATTAATAAGCTTCTCAAAACTAAATACAGGAACCTTTACCGCAATATAAGGACTCTTTCTGTAAAGACCGGTTCCATAGCCCATGTCTTTAAGTTTTTCTCCCAGCATAGCTCTTGTTGCAAGATCTACCATCGGAACCCCTGTAACCTTGCTGATATAAGGAATTGTTCTTGAAGAACGGGGATTAACTTCAATAACATAAAGCTCGTCCTTATAGATAAGATACTGTATATTTACAAGACCTTTTGTTCTTAACTCAATTGCAAGGTTTTTGGAACTTTCAATAATAATTTGCGTCATTTCATCAGACAGGTTCCATGCAGGATAAACTGCAATAGAATCGCCGGAATGAACACCTGCACGCTCAATATGTTCCATAATACCGGGAATAAGTATATCTTCTCCGTCACATATTGCATCTACTTCAATCTCAGTTCCCTGCAAATATTTATCAATAAGAATAGGATTTTCAATATTCTGAGCAAGAATAATTGCCATATATTCCTTTACATCATCCTCGTTAAAGGCAATTATCATATTCTGACCGCCCAAAACATATGACGGACGAAGCAAAACAGGGTAACCGATTTTAGATGCAACATTAAGTGCTTCATCAGTTGTCATTACAGTTACGCCGCGCGGACGTTTTATCTGATATTTTTCAAGCAGTTCATCAAAGCGCTCCCTGTCCTCTGCCATATCAATAGCATCATATGAAGTACCAAGAATATTTACTCCGCTATCACTTAAAAACTTGGTAAGCTTTATAGCAGTCTGTCCTCCAAAAGCGACAACAACACCAAAAGGCTTTTCAGTTTTAATGATACCCATTACATCTTCTGTTGTAAGCGGCTCAAAATAAAGTCTGTCAGCAGTATCAAAGTCTGTTGATACAGTTTCCGGGTTATTATTTACAATAACAACATCATAACCCGCCTTTTTAAGTGCCCATACACAGTGAACTGAAGCATAGTCAAATTCAATACCCTGACCTATTCTGATAGGACCTGAACCAAATACAATTACAGTCTTTTTATCCTTTGGAAGTTTTCCAATAAATTCAGCTGCCTCATTTTCCTTGTCAAATGTAGAGTAAAAATACGGGGTTTCAGCCTCAAACTCAGCTGCACAGGTATCAACCATTTTGTATACTGGTATAAGCGGCTTTTGAACTTTCTTTCCTGTTATCTCCTCAATAGTTTTATCAAGAAAACCTATATTCTTTGCACGTTTATAAAGTTCATCGGTAAACTCACCATTTTTCAGTTCTGTTTCAACTGAAATGATATTTTTAAGCTTTTCAAGGAACCACTCATCAATCAGAGTCACGCTGTGAATCTGATCTACTGTAATACCTCTTTTGAGAGCTTCATATACACAGAAAATTCTTTTATCATCACAAACGCTTAATCTGTCATAAACAGATGCATTTGAAAGTTCTGCAAATTCTTTATCATTAAGAGTATCATGCGAAATCTCAGCGCCTCTGACTGCTTTCATTATTGCCTGCTCAAATGTTGGAGCAATTGCCATAACTTCGCCTGTCGCCTTCATCTGAGTTCCCAGTGAACGCTTTGCATACACAAACTTATCAAAAGGCCACTTCGGGAATTTTACAACAACATAGTCAAGCGCAGGTTCAAAGCAAGCATATGTAGTGCCGGTAACAGCATTTTTTATTTCATTTAATGTATATCCGATTGCAATCTTAGCAGCAACCTTAGCTATAGGATATCCGGTTGCTTTTGATGCAAGCGCAGAAGAACGTGATACTCGCGGATTAACCTCAATTACTGCATATTCAAATGTTTCGGGATTTAAAGCAAACTGACAGTTACAGCCTCCTTCAACCTTTAAGGCAGTAATAATATCCAAAGCCGCACTTCTGAGCATCTGATACTCTTTGTCAGCAAGGGTAACGGTAGGCGCAATTACAATTGAATCACCTGTATGAACACCCACAGGGTCAAAGTTTTCCATTGAGCAGACGGTAATAACATTGCCGTCGCTGTCACGCATAACTTCAAATTCAACCTCTTTCCAGCCTGAAATACATTTTTCAACAAGTACCTGAGTAATCGGAGAAAGTTCAAGACCGTTTGAAGTGATTTCACGAAGCTCATCTTCATTATCTACAATACCGCCGCCTGTTCCGCCAAGCGTGAATGCAGGACGAATAATTACCGGATAACCAATCTGGTTGGCAAAATCAACAGCAGCCTCAACATCATTTACAACAAGTGAGGGGATTACCGGCTGATTAATTTCAAGCATTGTATCTTTAAAAAGCTGTCTGTCCTCCGCTTTATCAATTGTTTCAGGATTTGCACCAAGCAGCTGAACATCATATTTATCAAGGAACCCTTCTTTTGCAAGCTGCATTGAAAGCGTAAGTCCTGTCTGACCTCCGAGCGTCGAAAGCAGACTGTCGGGACGTTCTTTTTTTATAATTCTTTTTACTGTTTCAAGCGTCAGCGGCTCAATATATATTTTATCAGCCATTGCATTATCGGTCATAATTGTAGCAGGATTTGAGTTCACAAGGATAACCTCAAGTCCCTCTTCTTTAAGTGCGCGGCAAGCCTGTGTGCCTGCATAGTCAAATTCGGCAGCCTGACCGATTACGATTGGACCTGAACCGATTACCATAACTCTTTTTATATTCTTTTTGAGTGGCATATAATCATTCCTTATTCAAATATTATCTATAGTTATGTTTAGCTATGAGTTTTACTTATTATCTTTCATAAGCTTAATAAAACGGTCAAATAAAAATGCTGTATCGTGCGGGCCTCCGCATGCCTCCGGATGAAACTGTACCGAAAAAGCAGGCATATCTGTATAGCTTACGCCCTCACAGGTATTATCGTTGCCGTTAACAAAACTTACCCTGCCGTTTTCAGGCATTGAATCATTAACAACAGCATAACCGTGGTTTTGCGATGTAATATAAACTCTGCCTGTTTCAAGCTCTCTGGCAGGTTGATTAGCGCCTCTGTGTCCGTATTTTAGTTTTTCTGTTTCAGCGCCCTGAGACAAAGCAAGAAGCTGATGTCCCAAACATATGCCAAAGGTCGGTATCTTATATTTGCAGAGTTTTTTCAGTTCACTGATAATCTCTGTATTTGCAGAAGGATCTCCCGGTCCGTTTGAAAGCATGATGCCGTCGGGATTCATAGCAACAATTTCATCAGCTGTCGTGCCGGCAGGAACAATTGTAAGATTGCATCCTCTTTTTACAAGCTCTCTGCCAATATTATGTTTTGCACCAAAATCCATTAAAACAACATTTAAATCACCATTGTCAGCCTTAAAATGCTTACTCTCATTTATTGTTGTACTTTCAACCGCATCGGTTATTACATAATTTTTAATCTCTGCAAGTTCAGTCTCGCTAACTTCGGGTGAATATGAAATTTTACAGTTAAGGACACCGTACTCACGCACGATTCTTGTCAGTGCACGGGTGTCTATACCATAGATACCCGGTATCCCCGAGTCTTTTAAAAAGGTGTCAAGATCACCCTCGCAACGAAAGTTCGAAGGAACTTGGCACCATTCTCTAACAATATAACCTTTAAGTGACGGAGAGTCACTTTCAAAATCGGCAGGAATAACACCATAATTGCCGATTAAAGGGAAAGTCTGTATAACCACCTGACCAAAATAGCTGGGGTCGGTGAGTGTTTCGAGATAACCTGTCATTGCAGTAGTAAAAACAAGTTCCCCTGTTATTTCTTTTTCAGCACCAAAAGCTTTGCCTTCAAACACTGTGCCGTTTTCAAGAATTAAGTATGCCGCGCGGCTCATAAAAACACATTCCTTTCAGAATTAGTAACTGATATTTTATAAAAATTTGAAGTGCAATTAAGGCTCTGAGTTATAATTAATTTTGCAAATAGAATTCGCAAATAGAACAAATCCTATTATTTTTGCATCAAACTAAAGAAACCCTAATATGCGAAAATTCAAATTAGCAATTACAGAACAACTTTTCTATGTACTAGTTTTCATAGGTTTTAATAACCTGTTTTGCAATTTGCAGTCTGCTTGTCCTTAAATCCATGGCCTGTTTCTCAAGATATCTGTGCGCCTGTTCCTCTGACATATTCAGACATGAAATAAGCAAGAACTTTGCTCTGTTTATTACCTTCATATCCTCAACCATATGCTTCAGCTTTTTATTCTCCTCAACGACCCGGAGCATGCGCATCCTGAAACATTCCGTAAATTGCAGATAGTGGTGAAAAAGATGTTTTTTTATAGGCTTTGCAATTACAAGAACTCCGTGCTTTGTAAGAGCGTCATTGACAAAATCCGCATTTTTTTGCGGAACAATTATAACAACACTGGATCTTGTTGTCTTAGCAAAATGCTTTGATAATTCAATTCCGTTTTCCTCTGCAAGCGGAGCATTAATACATATTAAGTCAAATTCATTTTCCGCCGCAATTCTGCGAGATTCCTCGGCATTATCTGAAACACAAACCTGCGAGTAACCTTCACTTTCCAGTAATTCTGACAAAGACGCAGCATTCTGCTCAGAACATGAAACCAACAAAGCTTTCTTCAAGAACATCACCACCGCTATATTGTTTCATTCATCATATTATTGTACAAGATGAATGCCCATTCTATTTTACATAAAGGAATTATGGAAAGATTTTTTGAGAATTTGTCGAATAACAAATCAGACTGCAATTTATATTTTCTGGTTGCAACCAAATTTACTGTTCAGGTACTACAGCAAAAAACACTAAATCTGAATCACTGTCATTAATGAGACTGTGTGTATGCCCCTTTGGGCAGTAGTGACAAATTCCCGCGCAAACTTTTTCATACTCCCCATCATAAATCACCTTGCCCTCTCCTGCAAGAATATAAATTATTTCACTGTTTGTTTCATGTGTATGAAGACCGATGGTCGCACCACTCTTAAGTAGTCCGTGTAAAATTCTGTTTTTACCGTCAAAATACATTTTTGCAGCAATTGATTTTTCGCCGCCTTTAAAATTTTGTATTATTTCTGCTTTTTGATTTTTAAAATCAACAATCATTTTTTTCTCCTTATAATTTATAGTAATACGGACAGATATCCTCATAGCGCCCGTCCTTCATAAGAAATCCCCCGGGAATAACTCCAAGCTGAATAAATCCAAGTTTCTCATACAATTTTCTTGCGGCTGCGTTTGTCTTTACAACTGCATTAAACTGCAATATTTTAAAACCATTGACCTTTGCTCGGCTCAGACAATCGTTTACCAGACTTTCGCCCACTCCGCATCCTCTGGATTCAAAGGCAACTGCATAACTTGCGTTGCAGATATGACCGCACCTGCCGACATTATTTGGATGAAGAATATAAAGTCCGCATATTTTACCGTTATCAGTATTCTCTGCAACAGCACAACAGGTTTGACTTTCAAAAAATTCTTTTCCCTTTGATTCATCAAGTAAATTTATCTGTGGAAATGCAGTGCCGCTTTCAACAACTTCATTCCATATTGCTATCATTTTGTTTAAATCCTCAGTTTTGTACTCCCGTACAATAATATCCATAATATTTCACCTGTATTTTATTTTACCACAAGCATTAGCAATAATCAAATATATTAAACAGAAGAAAAATTCTTTTTTGGAAACAATTGTCATCTCCTATTTCGACATTTTTTTATTTTTGTATTGCTTTTTCGCAGACAATGATATATAATAATTGTGCAACAGAATAATAATCTTATCAAGAGCGACTGAGGGGACAGGCCCAATGAAGTCCGGCAACCTGCTTAAGCAAGGTGCTAAATCCTGCGGTTTTTTGCCGAAAGATGAGTAAACACAGCACCTTTCGGATGAAAGGTGCTTATTTTTTGGAAGGAGCTTTAATTTATGGCAAGACATTTATTTACGTCGGAATCTGTAACCGAGGGACATCCCGATAAGGTTTGCGACCAAATTTCAGACGCAGTGCTTGACAGCATTTTAGAACAGGATAAAAACGCTCATGTTGCCTGTGAGGTAACGGCCACAACAGGCGTTGTTCATGTTATGGGCGAAATTTCAACCGACTGCTATGTTGACATAGCTGAGATTGCAAGAAAAGTAATTAATGATATAGGGTATGACAATCAGAAATGCGGCTTTAACGGTAACACATGTGCAGTTCTTACATCAATTGACGCTCAGTCTCCTGATATCGCAATGGGGGTAAATGAAAGTTACGAACTCAAAGACGGAGAAGACGATGTAAACAACACCATAGGTGCCGGCGATCAGGGCATGATGTTCGGATATGCCTGCGATGAAACGCCCGAGCTTATGCCCATGCCGATATCACTTGCACACAAGCTTGCAAAACAGCTTACCAAGGTCAGAAAGGACGGCACTCTGCCGTATCTGCGTCCTGACGGAAAAACTCAGGTAACAGTTGAATATGATGATAATAAAATCACTGGAATCGATACGGTCGTAGTATCGACCCAGCACGATGAAGATATTACTCTTGAACAAATCAGAAAAGACCTTATCGAATATGTAATAAAGCCTGTTATTCCCGAACATCTGCTAAATGACAGCACAAAGATTTTTGTTAATCCAACGGGAAGATTTGTTATCGGCGGTCCTGTGGGTGACTCCGGACTTACAGGCAGAAAGATTATTGTTGATACTTATGGCGGATTCTCACGGCATGGCGGCGGTGCATTCAGCGGAAAAGATCCGACAAAGGTTGACCGAAGCGCAGCATACTACAGCCGTTACATTGCAAAAAACATTGTTGCGGCAGGACTTGCAAAAAAATGTGAAATTCAGCTTGCATACGCAATCGGAGTAGCTAAGCCTGTATCGGTAATGGTTGATACTTTCGGAACATCAAAATATACAAACGAACAGCTTGCAAAGGCTGTTGAGAAAGTTTTTGACTGCCGTCCAAATTCAATTATCAGTCAGCTCAAGCTTAAAGAAACAAAATACCTGCCTCTGGCGGCTTACGGTCACATGGGTCGTGAAGAACTTGGCGTTGAATGGGAAAAAACAAATAAAACCGAAGACCTAAAAAAGGCTCTTGCATAAACAATACATAAGATATATTTTGATAAACAAGACTTGACTTGCTATCAAGTCTTGTTTTATTTCAAAATAACAAAAATTCTCACATAACGTAGCACAATTAATAATAATTAATATTGACTTAATTAAAAATAAATTTTATACTAAATGACGAAAGGAGAAATTAACATGAAAAACTTATTTAGAAAACCTTTATCAATTGTTTTGGCTGTTTTAATGGCGGTTTCCGGTTTAGCATTTTCCGTTAATGCCGTTGAAAACAAAACAACTGAATCAGAGGCAAAAAATCCCTACGGACTGACCGAAAGCATAAAGGACGGAGTAATACTTCATGCATGGTGCTGGTCCTTTGACACAATCAGAGAAAATCTTCCTAAAATCGCCGAAGCCGGATACACATCTGTGCAGACCTCCCCTATCAACCAATGTGTAGTCGGTGATAACGGCGGAATGCAGCTTATGGGAAACGGTAAATGGTATTATCACTATCAGCCTATTATGTATACTATAGGTAATTATCAACTCGGCACGCTTGACGATTTCAAGGCATTGTGCAGCGAGGCTGAAAAATACGGAATACATATTATTGTTGACGTTGTTGCAAACCATTGCTCAAGTGATTATAATGCAATATCATCCGAAATTAAAAATATTCCCGGAGGAGCTTTTCACGAAGGGTTCGGCATAGGTGATTACAACAATCGCTACCAGTGTACACAGGGTCAGCTTTTAAGCTTGTGTGATTTAAACACTCAAAACCCAAATGTTCAGCAAATGATTCTTAACTATCTTAAAAGCTGCGTTGCTGCAGGTGCAAGCGGATTCAGATATGATGCTGCAAAACACATAGAACTTCCCGATGATGAACCGGATAACGGCAGAGATTTCGCAAGCGAATTCTGGCCGGTTATTCTCAACAATGGTTCAGAATTCCAGTATGGCGAAATTCTGCAGGACGATGGAAGCCGTACCGAAGCATACTCACAATATATGAGCGTTACAGCATCAGATTACGGCATCGAAATAAGAAAAGCCGTTAAAAATGGAAATTTTAACGCACAAAATTTAAAAAACTATTGTTCTGACGGTGCTGAAATCAACAAGCTTGTAACATGGGTTGAATCACATGATAACTACACCGGTGACGGAACATGGTCACAGCTTGACAACCAGGATATCAGACAGGCTTGGGCAGTTCTTGCGGCAAGAGGCGAAACAACACCGCTGTTCTTTAACAGACCTGACGGAAGCAGTAAAACTGACCAGTGGGGCAAAAACCAAATTGGCATAGCAGGTGACGATAACTATTGTCATCCTGAAGTAATTGCAGTAAACCAATTTAAAAACGCAATGGTCGGCTTGCCTGAGAAAATGTCCAACCCAACTGACAGCAACAGTCTGCTTATGATTGAAAGAGGAAGTGCAGGTGCAGTTATTATCAATGTTTCTGACACTGATGCAGTACTCAATTGTTCCACAGATGTTGCAGACGGTACGTATTTTGATCAGGCTGCAGGAAGTAAATTTACTGTTACCGGCGGAAAACTCAGCGGTACGGTAAAAGCAGGTGCAGTAGCAGTTGTTTATAACAGCGAACTCGTAAAGCAGCCAACTGTTTCTATTTCACAGGACGGCGGAGAATTCAGAGGAACACTGACACTTACTTTAACTTCTCGCAACACAACTGAAGCAACATACAAAATAGGCAGCGGTTCACCAATAAAGTATGAATCAGGCGACACTATTACAATCGGCAGTGATATGGCAGATAATACATCTGTAGATATTACTCTTTACGGCAAAAATGATGAAGGTGAAACTTCCAGAACATATACATTCACAAAGATTGCAGCGCCTTATTTAAGCGGTGAAACAGTTGTATATTTTGACAACAGTGAATATAACTGGGAAAAAGTTAATTTGTACGCATATTATTACGACAACAATAATCAAGTTGTTACAAACAATGACTGGCCGGGAATAGCAATGACCGATTTGGGCGGCGGAATGTACGGATATGTTCTTGATGAAAACTGGAATTATTCAAAAGTCCATGTTATTTTTAACAACGGAAACGGAACACAGTATCCTTCCGGTGAAGGATATGAAATAAAAAAAGGCGAAAGCAAAATTTTTAACGGAAACGGGCTTGAAGATTACACTGTAACACCGCCGGTTACTCAGCCAAGTACCACTGTTCCTCCTGTTACTGAGCCGGACACCACAATTTCTCAGCGAAAACTTGGTGATGTGAATAATGACGGCAGAGTAAATATCCTTGACGCAACTATAATTCAAAAATTTATATGTGAAATCACAGACGAAAACGGAAACCTGCTGATTGACGAAAACAATCCTGAGGAAGTCAGAATTGCTGATGTAAATGGCAACGGCAGAATTGAAATACGTGATGCTACTGAAATTCAAAAAATAGCAGCAGAATTAATATAATTAATTAAAGAAAATACAGCCTGAAAAATTAATTTCAGGCTGTATTTTTACTTTTCTGCACTATATTCGCAATCCTATATGTAGTACAGAATTATGCATTGAGTCCAAAAGAAATTGAAATTGCATTGTTTATTTCATCCATTGAGCTTTCATCAATTGCACCCATTTTTTCTTTAAGACGCTTTTTGTCTATTGTTCTGACCTGTTCTAACAGCACAACACTGTCCTTTGCCAGTCCTGAGGTATCTGCATTAAGCGGTATATGCGTCGGCAAATTTGCTTTTGACTGCTGGCTTGTAATTGCAGCTGCAATAACAGTAGGGCTGAATCTGTTACCCACATTATTCTGTACTATCAACACAGGCCTCACTCCTCCCTGTTCCGACCCCACAACCGGGCTTAAATCAGCATAAAAAATGTCACCGCGTTTTATATTCAAGGCTTTCACGCTCCAAATGATTGTTTACTGATATTTTTGCCTTTCTTAAAGCTTTTATACAGCTATTACATAATATTTTTGGGCGCAAAATTTGTGAATATGAACGCTAATCCATGTTAATCTTTATGTTCTCAAACTTAATTTCAAACTGCTCTCCGTCAAGCCGTGCACCAAGCAGCTTCCCCTCACTGTCCGCCGTAATATCTGCATTTCCAAAACCTGTTTTAAGATCATATGTATTTTGGTTATCTTTTTCAGATTTAAATACAGCTCTGCCGTCAGAAACACCAAAAATAACTGCTCTTAAAATATTCGGAAAACTGTTTTCGGGAATATATGCTTCATCTGCACTGCATATCATATTATCTCTTATTATTTGCATTTGTGAACTTTTATAGTTCAACTCAAGTCCGCTTAGCGATTCAGGTGAATTAATTGAGATATTTACCATCTTCTGCCTGTTGCAGCTCATGTGCCCTTTAATTTTCATTTCTCTGTACTGTGCAGTAAAATCCGCTGAAAAATCTGTCATTATATCACTTTTGCCGGTATCGTTACCATGTTTCGAAAAATTATTACCCGAACCGCAGCCTGTTAAAAAAATTACAGGCAATAAAAAAAAGACACATAATACTTTAAAAATCTTGTTTGCCATAAGGCACCCCCTGTTTTTATATATTATATGTCTTTAAAGTTTTCATAATTCCGATAAACAAGTTATCAAAAACACCATTTATATTAAACTATACACTTTTTATAGGCAAGATGAATGCAATCAATTATATCTGTGGGCAGCATTGAAATTTTACCAAACTTATCACTTGCTATATCCCCTGACAGTCCATGCAGATATACCGCCGCCGCTGCTGCATCTGAGGCATATGCTCCCTGCGCAAGAATTGACGCTGTCATTCCTGCAAGTACATCGCCGCTACCGCCTGTTGCCATTCCGGAATTACCCGTAGTGTTAAGAAATGTTTTGCCATTTGGCAAAGCAACAACAGTGCCTGCCCCTTTCAGAACGGTTATCGTGTCATATTTCCGGGCAAAATCACTTGCTACACGTTCCCGCTCGGAATTAATAAGCTGAACAATAAGCCCCGTAAGCCTCGCCATTTCTCCCGGATGAGGAGTTATAATAATCGGAGCTTTTTTCTTTAAAAGAATATCAGGATATTTTGCAATACAATTAAGTGCATCGGCATCCAGTACCATTGGCTTTGAACAATTTTCTATTAAAGAAAAGACGATTTTTTCTGTATCTTCGCACACTCCCAATCCGCATCCTATCAGAACAGCAGAAGAGCTCTCCGCCTCGCTTATAAGAAAAGGAATATTACGTTTACTTATTCTTCCGTCTCCTGTTTCCTCCAACGGAAAATATACACTTTCAAGAATACACTGAGCTGAAATTGGATAAATGCTTCTAGGCAGTGCACACTTAAGCAATCCAATGCCGCATTTCAGCGCGGCCTTACCTGCCATGATTGATGCACCTGCCATTCCATAGCTGCCGCATATACTTAAAAGAGAGCCAAGAGTACCTTTGTTAGCATCATCAGGACGTTTAAAAACTGCCTTTTTTACAATATTTCTATCTGTTCTTTCCATTACATCAACCGACATTTCTATTATAAAATAGCTTTAATACAATATCCTTATTCAGATACGGTTTCATTCCACGTAAAATCTGCTCATTCGGAGTAAAAATCAGCAGGCATCTGCCATAAGCCACACTGTTATATACAAGATAGTAATTCTCATCTTTTTTATCAATATCACGAGCCGCAGAAAAGGTTTTCATAAACCGCATTTTAGAAATTTCATCGTCAGTTTTTTCTATTATTTCAACTTCTCTTATCGGGACTTTGCAAATCTGTTTCCGTTTGCGCAGTGCAATAACTTTTGCTATGTTGAGTTCATCACCAACTACCGAATATTCAAAATCCACTTTCTGAACATTAAAAACATACCACACAATATATATTCCGCCCAAAAGAATAAAAAAACCTACATATATCAAATAAGTCAGCTCCACTATCGGTGCAAGTATTACACATAAAGCCGGAATTGTGATAAGCAGAAATACTGAAAGAATTTTAATAATAAGATTCTTGGGTTTCTTTGCTTTTTTTACTACTTGTTCGTTAAATATATCCAACTTGTAAGCTCCTTTGCCATTATTTATAATTATGATATCATAAAGTCAGTTTTTTTTCAATAAAAGTTATGGCAAAAACTATTGCAAAAATATTTTTTTAGTGTTATCATAAGAAATAATAACACTGTGACGAAGAAAGTAACATATGCAAAGTATTGTCAAAGAGAATATGCGTCTCGGCTGAAAACGCATTACGATACTGCAAATGTGAAGTTCACTTCTGAGTGGTGAGGCTGAAAACAAGTAGGCTTCAACGGATGACACCGTTATATGTCAAGGAAGTGTTTGCTTCTTTATGATGCAAAAATCAGGGTGGTACCACGGATTATTTCGTCCCTGCGTAAGAAATTACGCAGGGATTTTATATTTTTTACGGAGGGATTTCATGAATGAAAAACTGTTAAGTCTCAGAGACGAAATTAAATCAAAGCTTAACCAAACTACCGATTTGATTGATCTTGACAAAATCAGGGTTGCATATCTAGGTAAAAAAGGCAGTATAACTTCACTGTTAAAAGGAATGAAAGAGCTTTCTGCTGAAGAAAGAAAATCATTCGGTGCTGAGGTCAACCAACTTAAAACTCAGGCTGCCCAGTTGATTGAAGAAAAAATTGCCGAATTAAAAGAAATTGAAATTGAAAAAGAAATTGCATCTATGCCCCAGTTTGATATAACCTCACCGCCTAATCTTGAAAGAGGTTCTTACCATCCGATTACACTTGTTCAGAGAGAATGCGAAAACATTTTTACTTCTATGGGATTTACAATTGAGGATTATCCGGAGATTGTTACCGATTATGAATGCTTTGAGGCACTCAATATTCCAAAACATCATCCTGCAAGAGATATGCAGGACACCTACTATCTTGATAACGGTCAGTTATTAAAGTCACATACCTCTGCCGCACAGAATGCCATCCTAAAAAAATACGGCAAAAAGCTTATTGACAACGGCACTCCGATTAAAGCTATCTTTCCCGGCAGATGTTTCAGAAACGAAGCTACAGATGCTTGTCATGAAAACACCTTCTTTCAAATGGAGGGTGTTATGGTTGATAAGGATATCTCAATTTCAAATCTTATTTACTTCATGAAAACCATGCTTTCCGAAGTTTTCAGAAAAGATATCAAGGTCAGACTCCGTCCCGGATTTTTCCCGTTTGTGGAACCCGGATTTGAGCTTGATATAAGCTGCCTTATCTGCGGCGGTGACGGTTGTCCTTCCTGCAAACACAGCGGATGGCTTGAGCTTTGCCCATGCGGTATGATTCATCCTAATGTTTTACGTGAAGGCGGTATTGATCCGGAAAAATACACCGGTTTCGCGTTTGGACTGGGACTTACACGTCTTGCAATGATGAAATACGGAATTAAGGATATCAGAGATTTAAACAGCGGCAATCTTAAAGCATTGTCACAGTTTACCGATGATGAATAAGGAAGGAGATACACTATGTTTTTATCAATGAACTGGATTCAGGATTTTGTTGACTTAAACGGTCTTGATAAACTGGAGCTTATTCACAAATTCTCTCTTTCTACTGCTGAGGTTGAAAATGAGATTTTCCACAAAGGCTCTGATATAAGCGGAATTGTTGTTGCAGAAATTAAATCTGTTGAAAATCACCCGGATTCAAAAAAGCTCCATCTTTTGAAGGTTGATGCAGGCGACAGTGAGCTTACTGATGTTGTATGCGGTGCGCCAAATGTAAGAGTGGGTCTTAAAACAGCCTTTGCAAAAGTCGGTGCAAAAATAGGAGATATAACTATTGCCCCGCGTCCTCTTGCAGGCTACACATCAAATGGTATGTGCTGCAGTGAAGCTGAAATAGGAATAAGCGACGATAATTCCGGTATTATGGAAATCAATGATGATATTCCAAACGGAACAGATCTCAAAAAAGCTTATGAAATTGACGATATTGTATTCGAGGTTGATAATAAATCCCTCACAAACCGTCCCGATTTGTGGGGTCATTACGGAATTGCAAGAGAATTTGCCGCTCTTGCTGGCAGAGAACTTAAGCCCCTTGAAACTGAAAACCTTGAGATTTATGAAAACCTTAAAAAAATAGATATGAAGATTGAGGACTCTCTTTGTCAGCGATACAGCTGTCTTCAGGTGGAAAACATTACACGCAGCATAAGCCCGGTTAATATGAGAATCAGGCTTTATTACTGCGGCATGAGAGGAATTAACTTCCTTGCCGACCTTACAAACTATCTAATGCTTGAAATGGGTCAGCCAATGCACGCTTTTGACTCACGAAAAGTTGAAAAAATAAGAATCAAACGCTTTAATACTCCGTTTGTATTCAAAACTCTTGACGGAATCGAAAGAAATATTGATGAGAATACACTTATGATATGTAACGGCGATACTCCGGTGGCTATCGCAGGTATTATGGGCGGACTCAATTCTGAAATTGTTGAAGACACTACTACGCTTACGCTTGAATCCGCTGCATTTAATGCTGTTTCAATTCGTAAATCAACCGTGAGACTTGCTCACAGAACAGACGCGTCAATGAGATATGAAAAATGTCTTGACCCTGAAATGACTGTACCGGCAATTGCAAGATTTGTATATCTTCTTAAAACATATGATAGTAATATCAAGGTAGTTTCCGCACTAACAGACGAATATGCTTATCAATATGATAAGGTTGTACTTGATTTTGACAAAAAATTTGTAGACAGATACACCGGAATCTATATTGATAATGATACAATTGTCAATACTCTTACCAGCCTTGGTTTTAAAGTACAGCTAACAGGCGATAACTTCAGTGTTGAAGTTCCATCATGGAGAGCTACCAAAGACGTAACCATTAAGGCTGACATAATTGAGGAAATTACCAGAATTTACGGTTATGATAACTTTGAGATTAACACAACCCGTTCCCCGCTGTATCCTGTCAGAGCATCTGTCGTGAAAACTACTGAAAATAAGATCAGAGATATTCTTGTAAAGAAATATAATCTTCATGAGGTTCACTCATACATCTGGGCATACAATGATGAGCTAAAAGCAATAAATATTCCTGTTGAGAGCAATGTTAAACTCGCAAATGCCACAAACCCGAATATTGAAACCTTAAGAAATTCTATGATTCCCACACAGCTTTGTCAGGTTAAATCCAATGTCTCTTTTGCTCCCGAATTCGGAATTTTTGAAATAGGCAGAGTTGTAAACGGAATCAACGAAAACAATCTTTGTAATGAAAATAAAAAGCTGGCAATTACTCTTTACAGTAAAACTAAAAACATTAAAGATATTTATTTTGAATTAAGAAATATTTTAGCAGTTATTACCGATGATATTAAGCATAAGACTCTTACTTTCAAAAAAACTCAGCAAAAATACAGCTATGAACACCCTGTAAATCTTAATGCAATCTGCATTGACGGCAGAGAAATAGGAACTATCGGCATTGTTCATCCTACAGTGAGCAAAAAGATTGACAAAAAGTCATCCATTGTTTTTGCAGAACTTGATATCGAAAATTATTCCTCAGCAAACGCTGACTCAATCATGTATAATGAACCCTCCAAGTACCCGCCCATGGACTATGATATAAGCCTTGAATTACCTGATGGAATATTGTATGAAAGATTGAGCAAATGCTGGACTTGTGTTGACAATGATATATTAAAAAACACTAAAATTGTTGACACTTATGATACAGACACCGTGCACAGCGTAACAATACGCTTTGAATTTTCTTCACATGATAAGACACTCTCCTCTGCTGAGGTTCAGTCGGTCATGGACAAAGTAATTTCTAATCTTGCAGATATAGGAGTTAAACTGAGAGGTTAATTCTAAGTTCTTTTTAAAAATGCTCAAGGTTTTTAAGTCCTTGAGTATTTTTTTGCATTAAAATCACATAATATATTATGAAAAAATTTTTGCCTAATTATTACAGTAAAAAACATTACATAATTATTTTAGTTAAAACCATTAAATTTAACTTGAAATTTACTTTTAAATATATTATAATAGCAGAATAGGAGGTGTTTCAGTATGTTGGATAAGACAATGATTTTTTCACTTGGAGAAGAAAAGGACGATCAGATTAAAGCAGGCTTGACTATCGTTTATGACGCACTCAGACAAAAGGGATATAATCCGATTAATCAAATAGTCGGCTATATTTTAAGCGAGGATCCAACTTATATTACAACATATAACAACGCTCGTAATATTATAAGTAAAATCGACCGCGACGACTTACTTGAAGCACTGGTAAAATCGTACCTTAATGTTTAGAAAGGATGATGCCTTGTGGCAACTGCCAAAAAGGAAGCCCGAGAATTCTCAACCTATAAGGGCAGACCGCTCGTTCGCTGCAAAGATGAAATTTACTATGGCAATATGGAAGAGCCATATGTTATAAGAATGCAGATTAAATCAAAAAAAGAAGTAAGCGGAATTGAAATTGCAGATAAAATTACAGTTCAGCTTATGGCTACAGACCCGTATCTTTCCCCAAGAAAACAGCTTATTAAATCAAGCGAGAAAAAAGGTATGTTTCTTGCCATAGATATTGCTGACATATGGCTTGAAAGAGCACTTGCAAATAAAATTTAATTACAAGCAAAAAACAGTACAATCGTTTCAATACGATTGTACTGTTTTTGGTTTTATAAGAAAAAATAATCCTTTCTAATGGCTGAATGCAATATATTTTTATTTTTTGTCGGTATTATTGCTTTTGGAAATCAATTCTTTGTACTCATTTCCCCATATTGCCAGAGAGTCTAGTACAGGCTTAAGAGTTTCTCCAATCTCAGAAAGAGAATACACAACCCTTGGAGGAACCTCTGCATAAACTGTACGTGTTACAAGTCCGTCTTTTTCCATTGAACGCAAATTATCGGTAAGCACTTTTTGACTGATACCCTGTAAATCCCTCAATAATTCATTAAATCTCCACGGATGCATACGCAAATTCCGAATAATCAACAGTTTCCATTTGTTCCCTATTAACTGCACTGCAGTCGCAACAGGACAAGCCGGTAATCCATCCTTTGTCAACAAATTTATTCCTCCATACTGTCAAATTATACTATTGCTAATTATAATGTAATTAACTGCAAATTTCAATAGATACATAAATATGTTTTTCAAAAACATAAACACTGAAATTTAATTGACAAACGAGCTGAAATCTAATATGCTTAATCAAGTAACCATATGGTCACTTAAATTAAACGCACATAGCGATTACATGGTTATTTACAGGAGATTATAATGCCAACATCTATATTTTAGGGTCTGCATAGTGAAAACAGCAACTGAATTTCGGTGGAACAATCAAAAAACTATTGATATGATAAAGTGGTCTCTTAAAGGTTTTAGCGATGATTTTTTGTTAAAAACACATAAATAAGTCTATGCAGATTTTGAAATTTCTAATGAAACAATGGCAAGCCCGGTCGGAATGTTCATATACGGTAAATAAGCAAGAAACAGAAAACAAGAAAATCCTCCCAACCAATAGTTGAATCTCCCCAATCCAACTGTTGGTTCGTGTAAAAAACACACAATCAGGTGTAATGTTCAAATCGAAAGGAGAAAAATGATGAACCAGACAGAGATTGGAAAATTTATTGCCAAATGTCGCAAAGAGAAAAAACTAACTCAAGCGCAGTTGGCAGAAAAACTAAACATTACAGATAGGGCTGTATCCAAATGGGAAACAGGTAAAAGTATGCCCGATTCTTCTATAATGTTAGAACTTTGCGCGATATTGAGAATCACAGTAAATGAGTTGTTAAGCGGGGAGAAAATTGACATGGAAAGTTATGAAAAAAAGGCAGATAACAATTTAATTGCCTTGAAAAGAAAAGATGAAAATAACATGACAAAGAATGTGATTATTTCAATTGTATTTTCAGTAACACTTTTGATAGGAATTATGGTATGTCTTATTTGCAATATTGCAATATCCGGCAATTTAACATGGTCACTAATTCCGGTCAGTTCCATTGTCTTTGCATGGGTCATATCTTTTCCAAGTATCATACTGGGAAAGAAGGGAATCATCGTAAGTTTAATATCTCTAAGTGTTTTTATTATTTCATATTTATTTTTGTTAAGCAGCTTAATAAAAGTAAAAGAAATATTTTCAATTGGCGCAGCTATGGCGATAGCTTCAATCGTTTTCCTATGGATAGTGGCTGCGGTTTTTAATATCATTGGGAAATCAAGAAAATTGATTGCTTTAGGAATTATTTTTTTATTAGCTATCCCATTTATGTTTATCATTAATGTAATGCTATCAAAAATGATAGCAGAGCCTATTTTTGATATTTGGGATATGTTATCTGCCTTTATCTTGTTAATATTGGCATTTGTTTCCTTTATTTGCGACTACGCTAAGAAAAAGGGATTGATAAAATAATAAGAATGATTTATACAGATAGCAAAACCAGCCGTAGAATGCTGTCTAAAATCCTTCGAGAACTTTTGGGGCATAACTCGCTCAAATGACAATGGACTTTAATAACTATGTCACAGAGGAAATGAAGCTGAAAGAGGCTTCTAAAATCGCCTTTATTGCCATAAGTCCAATCGGCGTAAAATTGGCGTAAAGAATCGGGACAAAAAAATTTCGCCCCGAAAAGCTAGTAAATACTGCAAAAGTCACCTTACCGCCCTCTTAGTTACCTAAAAGTGCGTACTTTTCAAGTTAACTTTTAAAATATATAATTTGAGCAAGAGTTATGAAAAAACTCAAAGACAATCAATACCGCGGGACATTATGTTCTTTATCTGCCGTATTGCTATAAAGTTTTCAGGAGGAATTTATAATGAATAAGAACAAGTACACTACAGTTAAACTCAACAAAGGCAAAATGAACATTTACGATTTTGGCAAAATGAAGCTTCATGCCTACAAAACTAACGACTTTATCGATGATGAGGTATTTATTGTTGAAAAAGAGGGCAAAGGTATTATTATTGAATCCCCCTGCTTTTTTGACAATAATAAGGAACTTACCGAATACCTCGGAGACATAAAAATTGAAGGTATGCTTATTTCCTATCACGGTGCAGGAGCAACTTTTATGCCTAATGCACCTAAATATGCTACACAAAACGCTGCAAAATATTCTGAAAACGGCGGTGGAAAAGCACTTGTTGATAATTTTCAAAATACTTTTGGTGATGCATTTGATGCTTCCATTCATAAAATCACCAATACTATTAATGAAGGCGAAATAAACATAGGCGGAATTAATTTTATAATTAAGCAAACAAATGATGCTTTTGATGTTGAAATTCCTGAAATTAACGCTGTTTATACACATATGCTTGGTCATGACTGTCATTCTATCGTTGCAGGCACTGACCATGCCAACGCAATTATAGGTCAGCTTAAAGATTATATTAATAAGAATTACTCTCTCATACTTACATCCCATTATACTCCCGAAGATCTGAAAGACGCTGAAACAAAAATCTCTTATCTTGAAAAACTTAAGCATTTTGCTTCTGTTTCAGAAAATGCCGAGGAGTTTAAAGAAAATGTCAAAAAACAATATCCCGATTACAGCGGACAAAATTATCTTGATATGACAGCCGGATTTTTCTTTGCATAGTAAATAATTAATATAATATTCAGTCTTTAAGCCCATGGTATGTTGCGAATTATCAGAGCACTTAAAACAAATGGAGATTGATTTTAATATAAATATTCAATTTTTAAATACACTTTCTCAAAAGCTGAATATAATCCAGACTAATAGCCTGGCAAACTTATTTTCTTATTCGCTTTCAAACGATTTTTTTTAAACAAAAATAATGGGGTTGTTGATAATAACAACTCCATTATTCTTATTTTTAAACTATTTCATATTATACTAACCGCCATACAAAACAATAAATTTTCAAGTGATCTTTTTTTGATCAGACGGTATATTCGTAATTCCCGCAAAATCTAATGAAACATCAGACAAAATAATATTTGCGTTTTCTTTTTATTATTAATTCATCAAAACAAAAGTATTTTTATAAAACCTTATATCCTTGTTCTTCAACAGTTTTCTTTAATACATCATCAGACACCTCAGAAATTAATGTAAGAACAGCAGTACCCTTCTCGTGGCTCACCTCAGCAGCCTGAACACCATCAAGCGCTTCAAGAACCTGTTTAACTCTTCCTTCGCAATGAGGACACATCATACCTTCAATTTTCATTGTTTTCTCCATTTTTAAAATCTCCTTTTGTTTAATTTTTATATCACGCTTTGAATTGCGTATGTTTACAAAGTTAAGCCTTAAAGCATTTGTCACAACACAAAAACTAGATAAGCTCATTGCTGCCGCGCCAAACATTGGATTTAGCTGCCAGCCGAAAATATTGATAAATACACCTGCTGCAAGCGGAATACCCAATATATTATATATAAATGCCCAGAAAAGATTTTCATGAATATTTCTCAGCGTTGCCCTTCCCAGACGAATTGCCGCCGGCACATCGCTAAGTTTGCTTTTCATAAGCACAACATCAGCCGCATCAATCGCTACATCAGTACCTGCGCCTATTGCAATACCTAAATCAGCCGCCGTAAGTGCAGGTGCATCATTAATACCGTCGCCTACCATCGCTACTCTGCCGTTGTGTTTAAGCTGTCTGATACAGCTTTCTTTTCCGTCAGGCAATACATCCGAAATCACTTCGTCAATACCTGCTTGTTTTCCTACAGCCTTTGCTGTTTTATTATTGTCCCCTGTAAGCATAACAACCTTTATGCCCATATTTTTTAATTCATCAACAGCTTTAGCACTATCCTCTTTTATTATATCTGCGACTGCAATAATTCCAAGCAACTTACTCCCTTTGCTAAAAAACAAAGGAGTTTTTCCCTGAGAGGCAAGCTCTTCGGCCTTTGTTTTTATTTCGGAATCTATCTGCGCATACATTGAAATAAAATTTATGTTTCCTCCGCAAATGTTTTTTCCGCTGCAGACAGCAGAAAGTCCGTTGCCCGGCAAAACCTTAAAATCATCAACGTCTTCAGCCGTTATTTTTTCTTCTTTAGCTTTTGCTGTGATTGCCTTTGCGAGAGGATGTTCACTTTTACACTCAAGAGAAAATGCTGTTTTTAATAAGTCTTCAGCATTATTACCGCCAAACGGCAAAATATCCGTAACAGCAGGCTCACCTTTTGTAATTGTGCCTGTTTTATCCAGAACTACCGTCTGTATTCTTCCTGCAGTTTCAAGTGAAACAGCGGTTTTGTAAAGAATGCCGTTTTTTGCTCCAACACCGTTTCCCACCATTATTGCAACAGGAGTTGCAAGTCCCAGCGCACAGGGACAGCTGATTACCAACACAGATACTGCTCTGGCAAGAGAAAAACCGATACTGTGTCCAAGTACGAGCCATACAATTGCAGTGATTAAAGCAACCACAATTACTGCAGGAACGAACACCCCCGATACCTTATCTGCAATTTTTGCAATAGGCGCTTTTGTCGCAGAAGCATCGCTTACCATTTTTATAATCTGTGAAAGTGTTGTATCCTCCCCTATCCTTGTGGCTTGACAGCGAATATATCCCGACTGATTAATTGTTGCTGCCGAAACATTGTCACCTGCATTTTTATCAACAGGAATGCTTTCACCTGTTAAAGCAGATTCATTAACGGCACTGCTGCCCTCAATAATAACTCCGTCAACAGGAATATTTCCTCCGGGACGGACAACAAATACATCACCTTTTTTGACCTGTTCAACCGAAACTTCAACTTCATTGCCGTCGCTAATTATAACCGCTGTTTTCGGTGCAAGCTTCATAAGTCCTTTAAGTGCATCCGTTGTTTTTCCTTTTGAGCGTGCTTCAAGCATTTTGCCTACTGTAATAAGTGCAAGTATCATTGCTGCAGATTCAAAATAAAACTCATGCATATATAACATGACAGCATCCATATTTCCCTTTAACTGAGCATCGGTCATAGCAAACAATGCAACTGTACTGTAAATAAATGCAGTTGCTGAACCAAGTGCTACAAGAGTATCCATATTAGGGGCACGGTTAATAAGTCCTTTGAACCCACTTACAAAAAAACTCTGGTTTATTACCATAACAATTGCAGAAAGCAAAAGTTGAATCAATCCTACTGCAATATGATTATTTTCAAAGACAGAAGGCAGAGGCCAGTTCCACATCATATGACCCATAGAAACATACATCAGTACTGCGAGAAAAACAAGTGATCCGATAAGTCTGCGCCTGATTTTTGGTGTTTCACTATCTGTTAATAAATTATCATTCTCATTTTCTTTTATGTTTGTCTTTCCTTTTAAAGAAGCACCGTATCCTGCTGCTTCCACTGCTGAAATAACAGCCTGCGGACTTGCACTGCCGTCAACACCCATTGAATTTGTGAGCAAACTTACTGAACATGAGTCCACACCGTCTACCTTGAGCACTGCCTTTTCAACTCTTGCACTGCATGCCGCACAGCTCATTCCTGTTATATTATACTGTTTCATAAAATTCCTCCTCGTATAATATATTTATAGATAAAAAATAGCAAAAATTCAGCAGCTATTTCATAAGCCTTTTCAAAACTTCTACAAGCTCATCAATAGTATCATCGTTGCCCTTTCTAATATCATCAGCAACACAGGTTTTTATATGGTTTGACAGTAATTCCTTATTAAATGCATTGAGCGCAGCATTTACTGCCGCAACCTGTATAAGAATATCAGGGCAATAAGCATCTTTTTCCACCATTCCTCTTAATCCTCTTATTTGCCCCTCAATGCGGTTAAGTCTGTTTATAAGAGCTTTATATTCTTTTTCCGTGCGTTCCTTTGTTTTGTGACAGCATTGTTTATCCATATAATCAGCCTCATAATAATACTGTTGATTTGTTCTTGTTATTGACCTTTACTACACACAGTATATACCCCATAGGGGTATTTGTCAATAACCATTTTCTTTCACTGCAAAATTTATAACGCTGTACTTAACTTAATACTGCTTATACAAACATATTGTTTTATACTATTCACTACTTTCTAAATATTTTTGAACAGTATAATATACAAAAGCAATGTGGTATTGTATAATAAACAGACCGTAAATTTGATTTTAACCAAACTCAAATATCCCACTGTGATTGAGTAATTTTCTGTAGGGAAAAAGGTTCTATGCTAATGTTGGCAGCTTTCATATAGGCGTGTTACACTTAGTATTATAATCCGCCCGGCTCCATTTACACAAACAGCCTTACTTTTAGTCCAAACTATGGAAAAAAGAACCGAAAAAAACACCGCACAAATGTGCGGTGTCAAGTAAGTAAAATATATACTTATTAGTCAGCTGAATAAGGAAGCAAAGCAAGATGGCGAGCACGCTTAATTGCAACTGTAAGTGCACGCTGATGTCTTGCGCAAGTACCTGTTACACGGCGAGGAAGAATCTTTCCTCTTTCTGACATATAACGGCGAAGACGAGCAATATCTTTATAATCAATATGCTCTACCTTATCAACACAGAATCCGCAAACCTTCTTGCGAGCCTTTCTGCCACGGTTCATTGGTCTGTCTGCCATAATGAAGTTCTCCTTTCAATGAGAATTATTTAAAATTAGTTGTAGTTAAAATGGTAAGTCGTCGTCAAGCGGCATATCCTGAAAGTCAGAGTTTGAACCACTCTGATAAGATGCAGGAGCCTGCGGGGCTTCCTGATGATATGATTGGTTGGCTCCATATGGCTGGCTATCGCCATACGGCTGACTGTATCCTCCTGCATTCTCACGGCGTTCGCCTGTGAAAGACACATTGTCAGCGACAACTTCAACAACATAACGGTTTGTACCGTCTTTTGCCTGATAAGTACGGCTTTGGAGCTGTCCTTCAACGGCAATAAGAGAACCTTTGCCAAAATAACGGCAAACGAACTCAGCAGTATTTCTCCAGCAGACAACATCAATAAAATCTGCCTTACGTTCTTCTCCGCTTTTAACATAACTGCGTTCAACAGCTATGCGGAAACTGGTAACGCTTATGCCCGTTCCTGTTGTTTTTAATTCAGGGTCAGCAACAATTCTGCCCATTAAAATTACTCTGTTTAACATACTTGATCCTTTCGTATTTCGGGGTATTCCCCTACAAACTGATTATTCGTCTTCTTTTTTGATAATAATTGAACGCATTACGCCTTCTGTGATTTTGTAAATACGATCGAGTTCAGCAGGGAACTCAGCTGTGCTTTCAAAATCGAAAAGAACATAATAACCTTCACTCTCTTTGTTGATAAGGTAAGCAAGCTTTCTCTTGCCCCATTCGTCAACATTCTTCAAAGTGGCATGCTTTTCAATGAGAGCCTTGAATTTTTCAACGATAGCCTGAATACCTTCTTCGCCCTTCTTCATTGAAACGATCATTACGGTTTCGTAATTAGCTGTTACTGCCATTATATTGCACCTCCTTCTGGACATTATGGCGGTTTTCACCGCAAGGATTGTTGTATAACACAACAGATATATTATATCATAAAACCAAAGCTTGTCAACAAATAATTTCTAAATTTTTCTGTTTTTCTTTTTTTCTCTTGACTTTATTAATTAATAATGATATAAATAATATAATATTTACTGCCACCGGGTAGTTGTGCAAAAGCACCCGACACATCATTAGGTCTTTGAAGATGTGTCAGGTGCTTTTAATATTTAAAATATTAAGAATTTGAGGTAACAAAATGAATATTAAAAAATCAATAAGCGAATTATCATATTTTGAAAGAATGCTCTGGATTTCATCTGTTACAATAATTATTATATTCTCGCTGTTTATCGGAATTGATTATATTATTTCACCTACTGCTTCGGTAATCGGTGCAACTGCACTGATCTTCCTTTCAAAAGGCAATGTACTGGGGCAAATACTTATTGTAATTTTCAGTATTCTATACGGCATAATCTCATATTCTTTTCATTATTACGGGGAAATGATTACATATTTGTGTATGACTGCTCCTATTGCAATACTTGCTGTTATCTCATGGCTGCGACACCCGTACAATGGAAACACCCGTGAGGTTGAGGTTAACCGTATTAGTAAAAGTGAGATGATTATTATTTTTATTGTATCTTTGATTGTAACATTTATATTCTATTTTATCTTAAATGCATTTAACACAAGCAGTCTTATATTAAGTACACTTTCTGTCACAACAAGCTTTCTTGCTTCATATCTGACATTCAGAAGGAGCGAATTTTATGCTCTTGCCTATGCTGCAAATGACATAGTTCTTATTATTTTATGGATAATCGCCACTGTTTCTGATTATAAATATCTTTCAATGACAATATGCTTTTGCATATTCTTTATAAATGATATATATGGGTTTATCAGTTGGCGCAAAATAAAAAACAGACAAATAAAATGCAGTTAAATTGTTATTAATAAATTATCAAAACATACAGCAAATAATTTATACAACTCACATACTTCTCACCTTATTAACAAAGGCAATTATCTTCTGTCTGTCCTTCCCATGTCCGTTGTTTTTTTCAACACCCGAGCTTACATCAACCCCGTCAGGGTTTACTGCCTGAATTGCATCCTCAACATTATCCGGATTAAGTCCGCCTGCAAGAATAATCGGCTTACCATCACGAGATATATCTTTAATAATATTCCAGTCAAAAACTTTTCCGCTCCCCGGAGCCGATGAATCAAACACATAACCTATTATATTTTTAATACTGCTGTATTTTCCAAAATCATCAATATCGGTTACATTAAAAGCTTTGAGTACCTTAAGATACGGATTTGAAAGTATCTTATCCGACACTTCACCATGAATCTGAATCAAATCAAAGCCGCACTCATAGGCATCCTTAATCTGCTCCATAGTCGGATTTACTGTAACAGCTACACTCGTTATATTTTTTTCGAGTCCTTTCAATAGCTTTTTCGCCGTATCAGTATTTATATTTCTTCTGCTCTTGGGAAAGAACATTACAAAGCCCGCATAATCGGGCTTAATTTCGTTTAAATATTCTACTTCCTCCATACAGGTTATCCCGCAGATTTTGACCTTTGTCATATTATCACCGCATTCTATTTGCTAAATAAAATCATATTACAGTTTCTATAGCTTTACAAAAACAGATATAAAAGTGTTTGTTCAATCAAAGAAACAGTATATTGTATCATTTATTAAAAATTCCTGTTGAAAGGTAACGTTCACCTGTATCAGGAAACAAAGCAACAATAACTTTGCCTGCATTCTCTGGTCTTTTGGCAAGCTGTAAAGCAGCCCAAAGCGACGCCCCCGAAGAAATGCCAACTAGAATTCCCTCTGTTTTTGCAATATCATCTGCAGTTTCAAACGCTGCTTCATTTGGTACGGTTACAACCTCATCTATTATTTCCGTATCAAGAGTATCCGGAATAAATCCTGCACCGATCCCCTGTATTTTATGAGAACCTCCGTGTCCCTGAGATAATACAGGTGAAGTTTCAGGCTCAACTGCTACTGCCTTTACAGCAGGATTCTTTGACTTAAGATATTTGCCAACACCGCTAAGCGTACCGCCTGTACCTACACCGGCAACAAATATATCTGCATTGCCGTCAGTATCCTCCCAAATTTCAGGACCTGTTGTCTCAAAATGCACTTTCGGATTTGCAGGATTCTCAAACTGTCCGAGAATAACTGCACCTTCTATCTCTTTTTGAAGCTCCCCGGCCTTTTGAATAGCACCGCTCATTCCTTTTGAGCCATCTGTCAGTATAATTTCAGCGCCATATGCCTTTAAGAGATTCCTTCTTTCCATACTCATTGTTTCAGGCATTGTCAAAATAGTCTTGTATCCCTTGGATGTTGCAACCGAAGCAAGACCTATGCCCGTGTTGCCCGATGTAGGTTCAATAATTGTTGCCCCAGGTTTCAGAAGACCGTTTTGCTCAGCATCTTCAATCATAGCCTTTGCAACTCTGTCCTTTATGCTGCCTGCCGGATTAAAATATTCGAGCTTTGCAACAATTCTGGCATTTAAATTATACTTTTTTTCAATCTTCTCAAGTTCAATAAGCGGAGTTCTGCCAATCAAATCTGTAACACTTTTAAAAATATTTGTCACTATAATCAAATCCTCTCAATTTATTCTTATATAAATCTATTTCATAGATATCAAACAAACTCAAATGCTTCCTGTAAATCGTAAATAATGTCATCAATGTTTTCAGTACCAACAGAAAGTCTTATGGTATTAGGCTTTATTCCCTGTTCCTTAAGCTCAGCATCATTAAGCTGAGAGTGAGTTGTTGAAGCAGGATGAATTACTAGTGATTTTACATCTGCAACATTAGCAAGCAGAGAAAAAACCTGGAGATTGTCAATAAACTTTTTGGCTTCATCTGCTCCGCCCTTAATTTCAAAAGTAAAAATTGAACCTGCACCCTTCTTGAAATACTTTTTATACAAATCATTATATTTGCTGTCAGAAAGCGACGGATGATTTACTTTTTCAACCTTAGGATGATTTGCAAGAAACTCAACTACCTTAAGCGCATTTTCAACATGACGCTCCACTCTAAGTGATAATGTTTCAAGCCCCTGAAGAAAAACGAACGCATGAAACGGCGAAATCGTTGCACCGGTATCTCTTAAAAGTGTTGCACGAATATATGTTACAAATGCTGCGTTTGGAGCTGCCTGTGTAAATACTGCTCCATGATAGGATTCATTAGGTTTGGAAAACTGAGGAAACTTTCCAGACTCATCCCAGTCAAACTTACCGCTTTCAATAATTACACCTCCGATTGCAGTTCCGTGACCTCCGATAAATTTAGTTGCAGAATGAACTACAATATCAGCACCATATTCTATAGGTCTTAGAAGATATGGAGTTGCAAAAGTACTGTCTACAACAAGCGGAATATTATATTTATGTGCAACCGCTGCAATCTTCTCTATATCAATAATATTTGAATTTGGGTTTCCAAGTGACTCAATATAAATAGCCTTTGTTCTTTTGTTTACTGCCTTTTCAAATGCATCCTCCTCATCCGGATCAACAAAAGTTGTTTTTATACCGTAATCAGGCAGTGTATGTGCAAACAAATTATACGATCCGCCGTAAATTGTTTTTGCTGCTACAATATTGTCACCGTGCTTTGCAAGCGCCTGTATTGTATATGAAATTGCAGCCGCACCGGAGGCAACTGCCAACGCTGCCGAACCGCCTTCAAGAGCAGCTATTCTTCTCTCAAAAATGTCCTGAGTTGGATTTGTAAGTCTGCCGTATATATTTCCTGCATCCTTTAACGCAAAACGATCTTCTGCATGACTGCAGTTATGAAATACATAAGATGTTGTTGCATATATCGGTACTGCACGTGCGTCAGTAACCGGATCTGCGCTCTCCTGTCCTACATGAAGCTGTAAAGTTTCAAAATGTAAATCTCTTTCATTTAATTTGCTCATTATTAATTCCTCATTTCTAATGTTGTTATCATACTTAAAACTAATATAAAACATTATTATCTTTTTACAAATAGTTGTGCATGACTGCGTTGCCGCTGCTTGTAGTAATCCCTTCCATTTATAATTATTAACTAGAATACCATCTTAAGCTTTCTATCATATATCGGTATAAGATGTCATTTTCATCAATAAAGTCAATTCCCAGAATTACACAAATCACATTCGCTTATAATAACATTGTTTAAAGCACAAGTTCATAAAACCACCATTTCCTATATTTCCTATTTGTTTAGTAGGATTTATTTCTTCTATATAATACCACATATATGATATTTGTCAATAGTTCTCTTAAAAAAAGTTTTATTTTTCCATAAATATACTAAGGATATAAAATCAGCTTGATATTGCATACAGTTTTTTGCAGACAGCCTGATATTCAACAAACTTAATTCCTCACAATTTTCAACCAAATCCTATAAAACAAAAAAGCATTACATCCATAGGATATAACGCTTATAATTTAAAAAGGAATTTATATAATAAAACATCTGAAAATTATTAATATATAAAAAATAAGAGATAATTTTTTCATAACGAAGGAAATCCTAAAATAATATCCTAAACAACATCTTTGCTAAATCATATAATTATCTGCTGAATTTTTAACTATGTCTGCAAGAGTAATGTTGTCTACAACATCATTAATCGCTTTTGAAAGTTCTTTCCATACAAACAAAGTGCAACACTCCGACTTACGATTACAGTCGTTTTCTTCAGATTCAAGGCAGGCAACGGGAGCAAGACTGCCTTCCGTAAGGCGCAGTATCATTCCCACTGTATAATGCTCGGGCGAATACGCAAGTCTGTAACCTCCGCCTGACCCCCTTGTACTTATTACATAGCCGGATTTTGTAAGTACTGTTATAATTTGTTCAAGATATTTAAGTGATATATTCTGACGGCGTGCCACTTCTTTTAAGGTTACATTTTCACCGTTATTATACTGAGCCAAATCAACCATTAACCGCAGAGCGTATCTGCCCTTTGTTGATATTTTCACAATATTCCCTCAATTCATATTATTTCTATATGAATTAAGCATAGCATAACAATTTTACTATGTCAACAATTTTTAATATGCTGTCCTGCAAAAAAATGTTGGAAATAATTTATTAGGACGTATCTGAAAACAGAAAAATGACTGAAAATTTCGCTAAGGAGAGGTGAGTTCAAGCATTTTTTACGATGAAATCACCCGTATTAGTAGAAATTGGCAGTTTTTTGAGTTTTCAGATAGCCCCTAGTATTTTACTGTAATTCTATTGCTATTACACTGAACCAAAAATATAAAACAGCACAGGAATTGTTACAACTGCAGAAAGCTGTGATACCAGCGCCATACTAGCTCCGGCATCAGGTTTCTTCCCGTAAGCAGACGGAATAATTACCGTATTTAGTCCAAGAGGCATTGCATGGGCACAAAGAGTTGCAACTATAATTTCCTGAGGAGTGTTAATAAGCCGCAATATTATAATTGCCGCTGACGGCAATGCAACAAGCCTTACTGCTACCACCACATATGTCTGCCATTGCTTAAACAACATACTAAAGCTATAACCGCCTATTACAAAACCTGTTAATATCATTGCTATAGGTGACATGCAGCTGGCTGTCGAAGTGATTATTGTAGTAACAAGTTCAAATTTAGGCAGCGGAAGCAATCCAAGTGCTCCGCCTATAAAAAGTGAAACAAAAATCGGATTCACAAAAGATTTAACAGAAAAAGTTTTGCCCTTATCCGGCACAAGCCATGCAATTCCAATTGAATAAGTAAACATATTTAAAGGAAGAGTAAATATTAAATAATCAAAAAGCTCAATACTGTCTGCACCGTAAATTCCAGATACCATTGCTGTTCCTACAAACCCGAAGTTTGATACAGCCAGCGAATATCTGTATACTTTCTTCATATACGGAGTTTTTCCAAGAAATCTTGAAATAATAAACCCGACAATGATGCAAAATATAAGTATTGCTGTACTGTAAACAATAAATATCCATTTTTCGCTTATATTCTTTACAGTACAATTGGTACGAAATGTATTTATTACAACAGCAGGCATAAGTATTTTATTTTCAAGCTTTGAAAATACTTCTGAAGTATTTTGCGGAAGCAAATTACCCTTGCGCATTATAAAACCTATCAAAATAAAAGAAAATAATACGCATATTTGAAATATTACCGAAGAAAAAATTCCCAATGCCGTCAACTCCTACATGACAAAAACACAAAACGCCCTCAACCTAAACGGGCTGAGGGTGTTTTAAAAATAATAAAATTACTTACAGCCGCACTTAGCTTCAAAACTTTGACAGTCTGTACACTGACATACTGTTGGATTAGCTTCGTGAGTACCTACCTTAATTGACTCGAGTGAGCAATAATCTTTAGTGTTGTTGTGATGTTTGCAGTTTGTAACTGTGCACATAATGCTCTGATTTGCATATGAATTTTCCATCATTGTTTTTCACCTCGTAATTTATTATACGGAATGTCCGCTTAATTATTGTAACAAAATAAATGCAAAATATACTGCACCTTTTTATGTTATTGCAATAAAATGTAATGAGGTGAATTACATGAATATTTTATCGGCTGTTTTACTTGTTGTTTTTGCCGTAATGGGTATAATTGCATTTGTCCGCGAACTAACCTGCTTTCTGTTCAGAAACAAAAAAAATAATACCATTATGTTCGTCACTCCCATAAAAGGCAAATGCGAAGATGCTGAATATTTACTAAGAAGCGCTGCTGCAAAGGTTAAGTGGGTAAGCAGGGGTAAAAATGATTATGTAATCTGCCTCAACTGTGATATGGACGAGGAAACAAAAAGGATTTGTGAAAATATTTGCAGTGAATACGGCTTTGCAAAGCTTATAAGTAAAAAAGAATTTTTTGAAATGATTAATTGAATATAAAAAATTAAAATGAGGCTGCCGCAAAAGAAATAATTTGCGACAGCCTCTTAAATTCTCAAAAACTTCTTGCGAAGCACACGACCATACCACAGATTTAATACATATCAATCTAAAGCAACAGAAACAATAGATTTTTTCCTGCCTTTTTTGTTTCTGGGAAATTCACGTAACCGTATTATGTAATCAAGATTCACTATCTCCGTACTATTCTTACTATCAATTAGAATTGCACTGTCAGAAACTTCTTTTATCACTCCTATAATCTGAGCGTTAAGGGTGTATATAATACATTCTTTTCCAATGAATTTTTTTGAAAGTTCAAACATTAACTTTTTTGTTCCTTTCGTTCTCTTGTTTGTTATATTCTTTACAACCCGCTGCTTTGTTCGATTCCTATACTCAGCATAAATTAAAATGATAACAAAACACGGCAAAAAACATAGTACAGAATTCATTAAATCCTCCGCAAAAATATCATTAAAAAGCATAATACATTATAAAATGTATTGTCTGCAAGCAAAAAATGAGTTATACTATAGACATATTATGCTGTTTAATTATTCCGGTTTTTTACGGATGAGGATAATAGGAGTTGTCTGTTTGCCCTGACCGCATGGATTATCACTGATAAGCTCATGAAGCTCCTCTTCAGAAAGTGATATATCCGAGGAATAACCAAGCACCTCCTGACCTAAGTCATTTGCATCAACTATCATACAGCTTATTCCAAGCTTCTCCTTTATTTCATCACATACGCCCGACGGGTTTTCCGGATTTTCAATTCCTATATCTCTGTACTCACTCCAGATATGATCATAGAAACCGTCAAGTCCTGCAACATCCTGTCCGACGATTTCATAAAACACCCCGCGTTTGCCAAATATTTTGCAAACACCTCCGGCAAGGCTTGCCCAAATCACTTTTAACAAACCTGCTTTTGAAATTGCGTACTGCATTTTTATTGTTTCGCCAACACCTACACCTGTATCAGGATGAGAAGCAAATTTTGAAAGAAGTTTAGCCCAAAAGCCAATTTTTAAATCTTCCCTTTTTACCACCCTGTTTTGACAAAGTGCAATAATCTTTTCACTTGAAGAAACAATATCACCCTCTTGATACAAAGGTGAAACATATTTTTTGAAAATTTCAATATAATCTTCGCCCTGCCTGACAAAATGCGTTTTTATCGCATGGCGCATATAAGTTGTGCCGTTTACGGTAATTTCGACATTTTTACCTTCATTTGCAACAAATTCCATTGTTATACCTCCAAAGCACATGCATTTTTCTGTTGTATTAATTCCTGCTTAACAATTTAAAAAAACATATAACAATATTAAATATTTTTTAAATTGTTGCTTATTAACCGGGCTTGTTTAGTAAATAGCAGAAACAACGATAAATTATTTCGTCGGACAAGTTATTTTTACAAGCCTGACATTTTATTGACGTATCAATTATAACTTATTTAAATATATTTATCAACTGTAAGTTTCCATATAGAATTTTTTGTTTTAAGGATTATTTTTATGAATAACGAAAATTTACTTCAGCTCGAAGGCGCTGTTGAAAACATTGTTTATCGCAATGAGGAAAATGGCTATACCGTAATTGAAATATCAGACGAAGATAATTATATAACTGCCGTGGGCATTATGCCCCAAGTTTCCTCTGGAGATATTGCAAAACTGACAGGCAGTTATATCACACATAAAAATTACGGACGGCAATTTTCTGTAAGCATATGCGAGATTTGCAAACCTACCGAAGCTGCTGACATCTTACGCTATCTTTCCTCAGGGGCTGTAAAAGGCATTGGTTCACAAACGGCACAAAGGCTTGTTAACGAGTTTGGGGAATCAACACTTGATGTACTTGAAAATCATCCGCAGAAAGTAGCCATGTTAAAAGGCATATCTTTGCAGAAAGCCAATGATTTTTCTTTGCAATTAAAGAAAAACAGCGGCGTTCGCACTCTTATGCTTTATCTTGGTGAATACGGTATCTCAAATTCATCCTCAGTCAAAATTTTTAACAGTTTTGGCCCAGGATGTGTTGATATAATCAAACAAAATCCTTATGTACTGTGTCAGGGGGATTTCGGTGTATCATTTGAAAGCGCAGATTTCATAGCTAAAAAGGAAAATCTTGAATCTGATTCCGAGGTAAGAATCAGAGCCGGTATTTCATATATTTTGCATCATAATGAGCGAAACGGACATACTTGTCTCCCAAAGGAAAAACTAATAAAAGTATCTTCTGATTTTTTAGGGGTAGAAACTGACCTGGTGAGCAGCTGCATGGATGAAATGATTTTTGACCGTACAATTATTTCAGATAAAATCGAAAATACCGACTTTATGTTCATGCCTAATGTCCACCTTTGCGAAATGTATATTGCATCAAGGATTAAAATGATGCTTAAATTTTCTTCAGAAAAAATCAAAGAAATAGACAAAGCTGTCAAATTATGTGAAAAAGAGGACGGAATTGAATACGCCGACTTGCAAAAGGAAGCTATAACACGTGCACTTACGGAAGGAATGTTAATACTTACCGGCGGTCCCGGAACAGGAAAAACCACTACCCTTAACGCGATAATTAAAATTTTGAAAAGCAAAGGCAAAACAGTTCTGCTCTCTGCCCCTACGGGACGGGCTGCTCAAAGAATGAGCGAGCTTACCGGTGATGAAGCAAAGACTCTTCACAGACTTCTTGAAGTCAGCTGGGATAAACAAGATAACCCTGTATTCAATAAGAATGAACGAAATCAGCTGAAATGCGATGCACTTATTGTTGATGAGGTATCAATGGTTGATACGTTTATTTTTGAAAGCGTTATGCGCGCATTAGCCATAGGAAGCCGTCTTATTCTTGTCGGAGACTCAGACCAGCTTCCGTCGGTCGGTCCCGGAAATGTTCTTAGTGATTTAATAAACAGCGGAATAATCCCGGTTGTAAGACTTAATGAAATATTTCGTCAGGCACAGCAAAGTCTGATTGTCACCAATGCACATAAAATTGTCAGCGGCGCAATGCCTGTACTTAATTCTGCTGACAAAGATTTTTTCTTTTTAAAGAGAAATAATAAATCAGACGCAGTAAATGTAATTACTGATTTGTGCAGAAATCGCTTACCAAAAGCCTATGGATATTCCCCGTTTGAGAATATACAGGTTCTTTCACCGTCAAAAAAAGGCGAACTGGGAACTGCTGAACTTAATAATAAACTTCAAAATGCTCTCAACCCCAAATCCCCGGAAAAAACTGAAATCACTATCGGAACAAAAATTTTCCGAACGGGTGATAAAGTTATGCAAATAAAAAATAATTATGATATATGCTGGTACAGAGATAACGGTGAAACAGGGCAAGGAATATTTAACGGTGACATCGGAATTGTTGAAAAAATTGATAAAAAGAACAAGTCAGTTCAAATAAACTTTTATGACAAAATAGCACGATATACATATGAACATGCATCTGATCTTGATTATGCATATGCAATAACGGTACATAAAAGTCAGGGTAATGAATTTGACGCTGTTATAATTCCTATGTTTCCAGGACCTCCTCAATTATATTACAGAAACCTGCTTTATACTGCCGTTACAAGGGCAAAGAAATTGCTTGTACTTGTGGGAACTCCGCAAACAGTAGAATATATGGTAAATAATAACCGCAGAACCAAACGTTACAGCGGTTTAAAGGAATTTTTATTACATGATGAAACGCTTTATTGACAAAATTGGAAAAACACTTTGCGATTTCCTTTTCACTGTACATTGTCCATATTGCGGAAAAGTAATTATGCGCAATGAGTATGCATGTGAAAAATGCAAAAAGCATTTTCCTGAAAAGTCTATAATTAGATATGCAGCCGGCGGGTACAAATGCGCCGTCCCTTTTCCATACCTTGATTGTTATAAAAAAGCGATAGCTAAATTTAAGTTTGGTAATTGCGGGAATTATGCGAAACAGCTTGCCTTTATGATTGTTATTGCTGTAAATGAAGTATATGGCAATAAACATTTTGATATTATCACATGTGTGCCAATTCATAAAAATGCGGTTAGGAAAAGAGGTTATAATCAAGCTGAACTTCTAGCAAGGGAATGTGCGGAAATAATGGGCATTGAATATGTTGACGTGCTTGAAAAATTTAAGGAAAATAAAACACAGCACAGCATAAAGGCCGCAGAGCGTGCCAAAAATGTTAAGGGTGTTTACCGAATATGCGACGAAGAAATTGCATATGGTAAAAATATACTTATAATTGATGATATAATAACTACAGGCAATACGCTTGGAGAATGTGCTGAAACAATTACAAAAGCAGGATGCAGCGGCGTTAGCTGTGCTGCTCTGTGTGCAGTAATGTTTTCTTGAAAAAAATTCGCAGGTGTACTATAATATCAACTGAATAAGCGCTATTATAACTTGCGTTTAATAAAAATCAGTATTTAAAAGTAAAAACTTTATTTTATACGGTAATTTCTTTTTGGAACATTACACATATTAACTATTTTGGAGCGGATTTATATGGATATAGCAATTGATCTCGGATCTGACAGAACGCGTGTATTTTTAGAAAATAAAGGTATTGTTCTTGATGAAGCAAGCGTAGTGACATACGACGTTGACAGTGGAGAAATATACGCAGTAGGCAACGATGCCTATAAAATGATTGGAAAAACACCTGCCGGAATTAAGGCAATGCATCCCCTTGACAGCGGAGTAATTTCACATTCAGAGCTTGTAGAGGATATGGTTTCAATTTTACTTAAAGAAGTTTGCACTGCTAAAATTGTAATGCCCAGAGTTGTTGCCTCAATCCCCTGTGATGTTACAGAGGTTGAAAAACGGGCTGTTGTAAATGCTGTAAGCTCCTTTGGTGTTAGAAAAGTTTATCTTATCGAGAGCCCTAAAGCCGCTGCACTGGGATGCGGACTTGATATTTCAAGTCCCCATGGAGTACTTATTGCTGATATAGGAAGCGGAACAGCAGATATAGCGGTAATATCACTCGGAGGAATTTCTGTATCTAAAAGTGTTAAACATGCAGGGTGTGCAATTGATGAAGAAATCGTGAAGTATATAAGAAAGAAATATAATCTCATAATAGGTACAAATATGGCTGAAGCCTGCAAAAAAGAGGTTGGATGTGTTAAAATACCGATTGAACAAAAAACATTTAAGGTGAAAGGCAGAGACGCTGTAAGCGGACTCCCCAGATTTGTGGAAGTGGGATATTCAGATATGAAACCTGTTGTAAAAGAAATTGCAGATGATATTGTAAATGCGATAAAAGATCTTTTAGAGAAAACTCCCCCGGAACTCATAGGAGATATTCATTCAGACGGCATAATTCTAACAGGCGGTCTTGCAAAGCTTACCGGACTGGCTAAAATGATAAGTGAAACTACAAAATTAAAAGTCAGAGTTCATAAAGAAGCGTCTGACTGCGTCATAATGGGCTGCGGAAAAGCAATTAAGTATATTAATGACTTTGAAAACCCCCGAAAAAATAGTATTTCACCATTTTTGGAAGCATACTAAATTTAAAGGTATAAATATTTCAGAAAATTTATTTTCTTTAATTTTAATTATTTGGTTTCTAGTTTCAAATAATACTTACAGATTTTTATCACTTAAAAACTGCTCATACATGATTAAGCATGAATTTTTATAACTCAGATATAACTACTTTAACCATATTAACAATTAAAAGCCCGACAGTCCAAAAAGGCTAAACTGTCGGGCTCGTTTTATTAAAATTAATATTGAACTGAGCAAAAATTAAAAAGTAAATTAAATTTTAATCAGATTATGTACAAAGCGGGCAATTATCACAGTTACTCCGACACTATGCAAGTATAAACTGAAAAATTCAGAGCAAAACACAACAAAATGCTATTTTCAATTGGTGTTTTATATTTTATAATATCTACAAAGCTATAATTTTTTCAAGTAATTGATCTACTTTTTCTTTTGCAACGGCAAGGCTGGATTCGGAAATCTCACCTCCAATTTTAAATATTCGATTATTAATATTTTTTAAAACATTTAAAATTTTTTCACTCTCATCAGATTTATTTACAATAATTCTCTCTGCACAGTCACATGCAATAGAAAACTCTGTAATAAATTCTGAATTAAGCGACGCATAAAATTTGTCACTTACCATATTCCACATAGCTCCGTCGTCAACCGCAGTCAAATTAACAATTATCTTCCATACATTCCAAGCCAGGAACTTATTTTCATTATTTAATGCATCTGCAACATATTTATAAAACGGATACACTGTCTCCGGAAAATTTTCACTGATTTGTTCAAGAATATTTTGTGCCCACCTGGCATTAAAAAATCATCATCCAACATAATATCAATCAGCGCGGGTACTGCCATTACATCATCTTGAGCAAGTTTAATATAATATTCATCCTCAAAACCTTGTGAAAATTCATTATATATTCTTTTTATACTCATATTTTTTCAAATCCATTTCAATCAATAATTTAAATTACTTTTAATATAATAATACTATATACAAATAACTATTTCAAGTAATTTATTATTTTATTATGAAATAAAATCCCCCGAAAAATAAATTTCGGGGGATTTTTTATAATTATTATAAATTATCGCTTATAGAAATTATTCAGTGTAGGAGTACCATGATCCGCCTGATTTGCTTCCTGCATTTGCAATATAGCAATTTTTACCGTCTTCAACAGTAATATCATTTGTCTGCTTTACTCCACTTTCTTCCCAACCGCTTAATGCACTCTTAAAGAGGAAACATTTTGATCCCGGGAGAAGCGGTGTATCAAAGTCATAGTACCAAATATTTGTGCCCTCAATCTTTGTCATTGCAGCAGCATCATTGCCAAGTCCGCTCTCTGCCCATCCGTAAATGCACACCTGTGACCAGTTGGCTTTTGAATTATCAAAATACACTCTTGAAAGCTCAAATGCAGGTTTTTCTTCAGCAACATAAGGTCCTGTTGAAACAATTTCATCATTTGAAAGTGATATACAATTATTTGTCTTTGATACTCTTGCATCCCAACAATTATAAACATTACCTGTTTCGCCGCCGACAGGACGCTCTTCAATCTCATCAAGATTACGATAGATACATACATTAGTTACTGTATCAGCAACTTCTGCTGTATAAACATTAGGATATGCGTCTGTATCCTGTTCAAGAAGATAACTGTCACCCGTATCTAAATCATACGCAAAGAGTGATACACCGTCAGATGTCATCCAACCGAGTGTTGTTTTAAAGTAAAGAGTATAAGTTTCTTCCGGAATAGGCTCTGTTGTCGGAGCTGTTGTTGTTTGCGGAACAGCTGTTGTCTGTGGTACTGTTGTTTGCTCTTCATGGGTATATGGCTTATTTGTAAGACCGCAGTCATTATACATTTCAGCAATAAACTTCTGTATGCATGTTGCATCAAGCACAGATATTCTGCCATCCTCGTCAACATCACCAAGTACTAAACGCTCAGGAGCAATTGAATCAAGCTCTACAGCATATTTCTGAATTAATGTACAGTCAAGAATATTTGCCAGACCGTCACCGTTAACATCACCGTAAATCATTGTTCCCGGAACATTTGTTGGCTGCTCCTCTGTTGGTGTTGGAACAGTAGTTGGTACTGGTGCAGTTGTTGGTGTTGGAGCTGTTGTTGGTGCTGGTGCAGTTGTAGCAACTGTACCCTTTGTTACATTTGTTGCCTCTACAGGAGTACCGCTAGAAGGAACTAAATCAGTATTTCCCCAAGAATTACTTCCGGTTAATGCATAAATTTTTGAAGAACCTTCAAGTTTAATCTTTGTTTTTGCAGTTGCACCCGGATACTGATGACCTGCAGAATCTACTATTATTACATATGTGTTAGGAGAATGTGCAAGATCAAAAGTAGCCTCGCTTACATTACCGTCAGCATCTTTACCAAGACAATTCTTGGAGGGAACTTCATAGTAGTAATATCCTGTTTCAGGATCAACACTCATAGGAGCACCCGGCCAGCCTGCGTTTGAATAGGTTGTAGTTGAAGTATCCTCATCATAAATATACACGCTGAATGGTGCTTTCCATGTGGTTTTTCTTGCTGCGTTAAAGAATACATAAACACCTGATGAGGCTTTCTCAGTTTTTGTATACTTGTATACTGCGGAAGTTTCCTTAGATCCGTCTTCTGCTGTAAGTGTAAGGTTGATTGTATCACCGTAATTGTAATCAGAACCTATACGAATAGTAGTAGTACCTGTGTACTTAACAGGAGAAGAATCATCAAGGCAGTATGTACCTGATGCTGCATTCTCAAGTCCAAGAGTTACAGTCATTGTCTCGCCTGCAAATTTGCCGCTTTCAACAGAACATGTGTTACGGGGAGTTGTTGTTCCGTCATAAACAACTGCTACACCGGTGCTGCCGATTGAACCTGAAAGAACACCGTTAGATACTGTAAACTTATTGCCTGTTATAGTATCTGTATATGTGCCGTTAGCGAGTCCTGTACCGGATATGCTTACAGCTTTGTTTGTACCTTTACAGTTAGAAAGAACAATACCGCTTGTGCCTCTTACAACATAGGCAACATCATTTGAAGCACCAAGCTTTTCAGACTGTCCTACAAACTTATTGTGGAATTTGTTGATTTCTGCAACAGCTGTGCTCTTATATGTAATGTCTGTAGCAGCCTCACCCATAAGTGCTGCACCAGGACGAGCAAAATAAAGTGCTGTCGCATCTTTTCTTGAAGCAACAATTGCCCAAGCTTTTACAATGTTTTCATTAGATACGCCTGATGTATTGGCTATTCCGCCGGCACCAGACTGACCTTCATATGTGTCGTGAGACTCTGCCCACAAAACTACATCAGATGCATTTGAACCTGATTTATACGATGCATTAGCTGCAGAATTAGCATATCCCTTTGTTACATTATTAAGAACAGCATCACCTGTTCTGTTATCAGTAACATTTATATACTTAGTATATGAACTGTACTGTCTGCCTGCACCGCAGGTATTCAGAATTTCACCGTAGATATATAAATCTGCGCCTGTCTTCTGCTTATAATAAGAAGAAGCCTGACTTGAAATTGTTGACCAATAATTTGATGCATAAGAACCGTCATCCGGAGTTTCAATATGCTTTGCAGCATCAAAACGGAAACCGTCAACACCGCAGTCAATACATTCTTTAAGAAGCGAAACTACTGCGTTCTGAACATTAGCGTTTCCTGTGTTAAGGTCAGGACAAGCTGATACGTGACCCTGAACTACCGACTGAACGGAACCGTCACCGGCAGCCCCTGTGTATGAATGGAAATATGTGCTTTGATTATTATAAAAATCCGGCTGATATTCTTTAACCTGTGTACTGAGTGAGTTCGGATCCGTTTCAACCTCGTTGCCCATATGGTTGGATACAATATCACAGATAATCTTTATGCCGTACTTGTCAGCCTCAGTACAAAGTGCCTTTAATTCATCCTTAGTACCAAGCCAGGTTTTCTTTGCAATTGACATACTTACAGGCTGATAAAGCTTCCACCACTGACCTGCTACATCATTTGATGTACCATAGTCTTTTGGCTGCTGAACAGGTGAAGTCTGTACTGTTGTGTAGCCTGCTGCTGCAATTGCGGGCAGGTTTTCCTTAATTGAATTGTAAGACCAGTTAAATGCATGAAGCATTACTCCGTCCCCTACCTTGTCCGGCAAAGAAACATCTGCCGAAACAGCAGACACATTTGCAGGTGCACCTGAATTAACAGCCGCGCTTACAGATATTGTTGCTGCAAGTGATGAAGTAAGCAAAGTTGCCGCAGTAACCAGGCTTGCAATCTTTTTGATTTTTTTCATCGAAAAACATCCTTTCATAGATTTTCATTATTATTATATCAAATCGACTTTAAAAAGTATATACTTTATGTTACAAATTAACTGTATAATTTTTGTGCAGATTATACGGCAAAAAAATATACACACATATGATCCGTATAATTTTGCCTTAAAATATGACAAATCTTTCCTTTTTTATACATATATCAAAATTTATAACAATATTGATTGACTTTTTTCTCTATTTAGAATATAATTCAATTGATTTGCGTACAAACTGTAGCATTAAAATTCTTTTAATAAGAACATACAGTTTTGTCAGCATCATGGTTATGTCTTTACAAGAGATTTGTGAGGGCGGACTGTGTTCGCCTGCATCTTTTGCAGCATGGCACAATCCGTCCTCTTTTTATATTTTTACTAAGCGTATTATAACATTATTCTAAAGAACAGGGGTGCATAGATGGAACAGCTATCAAAAAAAACTATTGTTTCATTAAGAGACATATTTATAAGATTCGACGGCGAGGTAATACTAAATCATATAAACCTTGACATTCACGAAAAAGAATTTGTTACTATTTTAGGTCCAAGCGGATGCGGTAAAACCACTACACTGAGAATAATAGGCGGATTTGTTGAACCTGAAAGCGGAGATGTTATGTTTGACGGAAAACGCATAAACGGAACCCCTCCGAACAAAAGAAATGTTAATACCGTCTTTCAAAAATACTCACTGTTCCCTCATCTTAATGTATTTGATAATGTTGCTTTCGGGCTTAAATTAAAAAAGATTCCAAAAGCTGAAATTAAAGAAAAGGTTACACGAATGCTTGCAACAGTTGACCTTAAGGGATATGAAAAACGCTCTGTTGCTAAATTGTCAGGCGGTCAGCAGCAGCGAGTAGCAATTGCAAGAGCGCTGGTATGTGATCCTGAAATTATTTTGCTTGATGAACCTCTTGGAGCGCTTGATCTTAAATTAAGAAAAAGTATGCAGCTTGAATTAAAGGAAATCCAGCAAAAGACTCAGAAAACATTTATATATGTTACACATGACCAAGAGGAAGCTCTGACAATGAGCGACAGAGTAATTGTAATGAATAACGGTGTTATTGAACAAATCGGAACACCTGAAGACATATATAATGAACCGGTAAATGCCTTTGTTGCTGATTTCATTGGTGAAGCAAACATTCTAAACGGTACAATGATTGATGACTGCCGTATAAAGATATTAGGCAAAGAACTTGAATGTGTTGATAAGGGTTTTGGAAAAAACACCCCGGTTGATGTTGTAATACGCCCCGAAGACATTGAAATTACTTCTCCTGCAGACGGTCAGTTTACAGGAATTGTACAGAAATCAACATTTAAAGGCGTCCACTACGAAATGAGCGTCATGTGCGATAAATGTGAGATTCTCATACACTCTACCAAAACTGCTGAAATCGGCAGCAAAATAGGAATGAGAGTAATTCCGTTTAATATCCAAATTATGAATAAGCTGCTTCCCTTCTACAATAATATATTGGAAGTACAGGTAAAATATTCTGACGAGCAAGAAAACTATTTTCAGTTCGACCTTGAAGACGAGTCAATTACTGTCAAAGACAGATACTATGAACAAGGTACAAATCTTAAAATTACACTTCCTCCGGATGCGCTTTCTCTTGCAGGGGACGGAGTCGGCGACCTAAAGGATTTATATATCGAATCTGTTGTATACAAAGGTGAACACAACGAAATAATTCTTGAGTCAGATGAAAGAAAATGGCTTATGTTAAGCGATACAGACGAACAGGTTGCAACCTATGTGCCTTTGTCCTTTGATTTTTCAAAAGCAGACTTTGAGGTTATCAACCCAAAAAGGGAGGGCTGATAAATGAAATCAAGAAAACCATCTATTCCCTATATAATCTGGATGGTTGTATTTACAATGATTCCGATTATAATGATTGGCTTTACAGCCTTTACCGACAAACAGGGCAATTTCTCGCTTAATGCATTTACAAAAGCTTTTTTTTATACTAATGTTTTTGTAAAATCTCTTTGGATTGCACTTATTTCAACTGCAATATGCCTTCTTCTTGCCTATCCTCTGGCATTCCTTATTACAAGAATGAAACATTCATCGCAAAACACAGTGATTATGCTTCTTATGATACCTATGTGGATGAACTTCCTGCTAAGAATTTATGCATGGGTAACTCTCCTGCAAAAAAACGGCCCCATTGATATGGCTCTCTCCATGCTGGGTATTCACGGCAGCTATATCGGTAATTCTGCCGCTGTTGTACTTGGCATGGTTTATGAATATCTGCCGTTTATGGTTCTTCCGATTTATACCGTTATGAGCAAAATTGACAACGGTCTGATCGAAGCGGCGCAGGATTTAGGCTCAAACAACTTTGCGGTATTCAAAAAAGTTATTGCTCCGCTAAGTCTTCCCGGAATCATTTCAGGAATTACTATGGTTTTTGTTCCGAGTGCAAGCACATTCCTTGTAGCACAGTATCTGGGCGGCACCGATGATATTATGATTGGCGATGTTATTGATAAAATTTTCTGGACTGATCAAAATACAGGAGCGGCAATATCACTTATTCTTATGGTCTTAATTTTTGTATTCCTTGTAATCATGAACCTTTTTGGAGACGAGGAGGCGATTGCATAATGAAAAAAAAATCCGGAATTTTGTCAAAAATCTATATCGTACTTATTATGATTTTTCTTTATGCACCTATCGCTGTTTTAATACTTTTTTCATTTAACAACGGCAAAACTACTGTTTGGAAGGGCTTCACGCTTAAATGGTATGAAGAACTGTTTAAAGACGATAATATTATGAATGCATTGGGCAACACATTGATAATTGCTGTTCTTGCATCAATTTTTGCTACAATACTAGGTACTGCCGCTGCAATCGGAATAAGTAACTTTAAAGGCAAAAAACGTGCGCTTATTCAAAATGTTTCAAATATACCTATCATAAGCCCGGATATTGTAATGGGTGTATCTCTTATGCTTTTATTTACTGCTTTGGGAATTATGTTTAACTTTGAAATGGGATTTTTCACAGTACTTCTGTCCCACATATGTTTTTGCGTTCCGTTTGTTGTTCTAAATGTAATTCCTCGGATTAAGCGCATAGACCGGAGCGTTTATGACGCGGCACTTGATCTTGGATGTAATCAGTGGCAGGCTTTTTGTAAGGTTATAATTTACGAACTTATGCCCGGAATTTTTTCGGGTCTGCTAATGAGTTTTACATATTCTCTTGATGATTTTATTATAACATATTTTACAAGAGGAGCAAAATTTCAAAACTTGTCCATTGAAATTTATTCAATGACTCACAGAAGATTATCACCAAAAATCAATGCTCTTTCTGCGTTGCTGTTTCTGGCTGTATTAATTATTATGATCATCATCAATCTGCGTGACAGGCACGAAGAAAAAGCAAGGTCGCAAAAGATTTGAATATGATATAAATATTAATAAATACCATTAAAAAAGCAACTAAAATTAGCCGAATTTGTACCTAATGAGCAACCTTCCCGGTAAACCGTTAGGTTTTCTTTAACCGGTTACTTGTACAGCAAAATATTCGCTTAAAAATTTTAGTTTTGTTTTCAAATGGTTTTTATGATAAAAATATTTTAAGGGAGATTGAGAAATGAAAAAAATCATCAGTATTATCCTTGCCGCTTTAATTGCGGCTTCCTGTATCGCCTGCCTTTGCGGCTGCGGCAAAAACTATGACGGTGAAGTAAATGTATACAACTGGGGCGAATATGTTTCAAACGGTGAAGACGGTCTTCTTGATGTTATTGATGAATTTGAGAAACGCACTAACATTAAGGTAAACTATACAACTTATGAAACAAACGAAGAACTTTATAATATGCTGAAAAACAGCAATGTAAGCTATGATGTTATTATTCCGTCAGAATATATGATAAGTAAGCTTATTAAAGAGGATATGCTGCTTGAACTCAATTATGATAATATTCCTAACTATAAGTATCTTATGGAGCGTTTTAAAAAACTCAGCTGCGATCCGGAAAGCAAATATACCGTATGTTATAGCTGGGGAATTACCGCAATGGTCTATGACAAAACAAAAATAAGCCAAAAACCCGATTCTTGGGAGATATTGTGGGACAAGAATTTGAAAGGTCAAATTCTTATGTTTAATAACAGCAGAGACGCAATGGCAATTGCTCTGCAGCTTTGCGGAATTAATCCGGGAAACTGTACAAAGGAAGATGTTGATACAGCCGCTAAAAAGCTTAGAGAACAGAAACCGCTGCTGAAAAATTATGTCATGGATAAAGTATTCAACGAGATGGAAAAAAGTCAGGCTGCTATTGCGCCTTACTATGCCGGTGATGTTATCACTATGATGAATAACAATGAAGATCTTGACTGTGCAATGATTGCAGACGGCGCAAATCTTTTCTATGATGCAATGTGCATTCCAAAATGCAGCAAAAACAAAGAAAATGCCGAAAAATTTATTAATTTTATGCAGGATCCAGAAATCGCTGCTGCAAACTTTGAATACTTATACTACGCCACACCTAATCAGGAAACCTACGATAAGTATCTTGATGATGATGTTAAAAATAATGAGTTGATTTTTCCAAGTGATGAATATCTTGATAAATGCTATGTATTCTCAAATGTTTCTGATGATGTTTATTCCTATATGCAGGAACAATTTGTAAAAATACAGGCAGAATAATAACCTGAGAGTCCGTGTTTTCCGCACGGACTTTTATATTTTACATAAAACTGCTCAAACGGAGAAAACTTCACCCTGCTGCTTATATTAATAAAACTAATTATTAGATATGATTGATACAGCAGTCATTTTACCTGTTTTGATTGACAAATCACAAAAAAGTAATATAATGGATACTGAATAAACATAAACCATCTTCGGCTGCAAAACTGATATTGATAATAATACTGCTTTGTACAGCAATACTTGTTTTTAACGCGCTGCACTCTTCAAATACCACAATGTTCAAACGTTAATATATTACATTTTCTAAACAGCCGATTTTATCGATTTTCAAATTAAAAGATAGGATGAAAAAAATTGTTTACTATTTTTAAAGAGCACAAAGGCTTTGGCAAACAGATTTTCCTTCTTGCCAAAAATGAGCTTATAAAAACTTATAAAGGCGCAGTAATAGGTCCGCTCTGGGCCGTTGTAAAACCTGCATTCACTATTTTCGTTTATTGGTTTGCTTTTTCCTGCGGTATAAAAAAGCTCAGAGATATGGATATTAACCTGGGCGGTCCTCTTCCGTTCACGGTTGACTTTTTTACCTTTATGTTTATTGGTATAATACCGTGGTTTTTTATTCAGGACAGCATTACACAAGGAGCAAAAACTCTAAGATCAAACAGACAGTTTATTACAAAGGTAAAGTTTCCTGTTTCAACCATTTTGACTTATACTTCAGTATCAAGGCTTTTTGTTCATATGATGTTGATGGCAGCAATGTATATATACGTTATTTTTGCAATAGGTCCAAGTTGGTACAATCTGCAATTTTTTCTCTACTGTCCCATAATGTTTATTTTCTTTCTTGCTTTGTCATGGTCAACAGCACCAATGTCTGCATTTAGTAAAGACTTTGAAAGCCTTATTGTATCCATAATGTCCGGAATATTCTGGCTGTCAGGTATCATGTATGATTCATACGGCTTTGACTCACAGGTTTTAAACACTGTTATGTTGTTTAATCCCATTAATTTCTTTGTAAACGGATACAGAAATTGTTTTCTGTACAACAGACCATTTTATTCAAACCCGGAAGAACTGCTGATTTTCGGCATTGAATTTGCAGTTATTTTTGTACTGGGAATATTCAACTACAACAGACTCAGGAAAAAACTTCCTGATGTTCTTTAAGGAGGTAATTGTATGGCTGAACCGATTATTACCTTTAAAAACGTAAGCAAAACATATATTTTATATAAAGACGACAAAGCCCGTTTTAAAGCATTATTTTTTAAACCTAAGAACGCTAAAACCAACAAGGCTTTAAACAATGTTTCTATCACTATCAACCGTGGTGAATCTGTAGGTATTGTCGGCGATAATGGTGCAGGCAAATCAACACTGCTTAAAATGATTACGGGAGTCGCTTTTCCTGATGAGGGTGAAATAACTGTTGACGGCAAAGTTGCCGCTTTGCTCGAACTTACCGCGGGCTTTTCTATGGAAATGACCGGCAGAGAAAACATATATCTCAAAGGATATATTCTCGGACTTGAAGACAACTATATTAAACAAATTGAAGAAAAAATCATTGAATTTGCAGAGCTTGGCGATTACATTGACCAACCTGTCAGAACTTACTCCAGCGGTATGAAAATGCGTCTGGGCTTTGCAATTAATGTTAATATCGAACCTGACGTACTGGTTGTTGACGAAGCCTTATCCGTTGGCGACGCTACCTTTAAAAAGAAATGCAAAAATAAGATTAAAGAGATTATCGCAAACGGCACTACCGTACTTTATGTAAGTCACAGCGCAAACTCGGTTAAGGAAATCTGTCCGCGTTCAATTTATCTAAAAAAGGGCACAGTTATATTTGACGGTCCTACCGATGAAACCCTGAAAGTATACGAAGAAACAAAGAAAAAGAAGTAAAAAACGGAGCACAAAATGGTACATGCTGTTATTTTTGCAGGCGGTGTCGGCGCAAGAATGAAATCGCTTGATATACCAAAGCAATTTATAAATGTTGACGGAAAACCTATTATAATACGCACACTTGAAAATTTCTCAACTCATTCTATGGTTGATGATATTGTAGTTGCATGCCTTCCCGATAAAATCGATTATTTATGGAGTCTCATTGCTCAGTATAAAACTCAAAAGGTTACCTCCATTATTCCGGGCGGAGAAAACGGTCACGGAAGTATTCACAACGGTCTTGTTGAAGTACAAAGATTTGCTTCTCCTGATGATATCGTGCTTATTTGTGACGGAGTCCGTCCGCTTATTTCACACAAACTTATTTCCGATTGCATTGAAACAGCAATGAAATATGAAACAGCTGTACCTGTCACACCAAGCATTGACTCTGTTTTACAAAGCGAGGACGGACAAACCTGCTGCAAAAGCCTTCCCAGAAAACAGATGTTCATTACTCAGGCTCCGCAAGGCTATACACTTAAAAAAATTATGCAGGCACACAATGAAGCTGAAAAAAGAGGAATTACCAATCCTGTTTCTTCGAGCGAACTGCTTATTGAACTTGGTCAAACTGTGCATATTTTTCAGGGAGAAAGAGATAACATAAAGGTAACCACTCCTGAAGATTTAAGATTTTTGCGTTCAAGATACTATTACAGAAGCTTTAAGAACTTTGCCAAAGAGGAACTCAAATATGGATTATAATGTCAAAAACCATTTACATCCCTATATCTATGAAGATATCAAAACAATTACAGACAGCAATATTAACTGGCCGCGCCTAAAAAATAAAACCGTGTTTATCTCGGGAGGCAGCGGCTTTATCGCTTTTTATATAATTTGCGCCCTGCTGGCAGGCAATGATTTATATAACAATAACACCAAGGTAATTGCGCTCGTCCGCAGCCGAAAAAAAGCAGATAATAAGTATGGTGAACTGCTCAACAGAGCTGACTTTGAACTTGTAGTTCAGGATGTATGCAGTCCTGTTGAATGTGACAGAGCAGATTTTGTTATTCATGCGGCAAGCCAGGCAAGTGCTTTTCATTTTGAAAATGATCCTGCCGGAACTATTGATGCAAATCTTACAGGCACTTTAAATATGCTTGAGTATGCAAAAAAAAGTAATGCTACAAGTACACTTATAGTTTCATCATTAAAAATTTACGGTGAAGTTTATAACGGCAAAGATTATATAAGCGAAAAAGATTTGGGTTATCTTGATATTGATAACTATAAAAATTGCTATGCACAGGGAAAGCGCGCAGCCGAAACACTAAGCTGCTGCTATGCAAATCAATATAACATGAATATTAAGATTGCAAGACCCGCATATATTTACGGTCCTGCAAATATAGACGATGACAGAGTATGGGCACAGTTTTTTGCAAATGTTGTACGCCGACAGAATATTTTGCTTAAAAGCAACGGTGCGGCATTGAGAAGCTTTTGCTATGTAACTGACACTGCAACAGCACTTCTGAAAATACTGCTGGACGGTGAAAACTGTACCCCATACAATATTGCCAATCCAAACAGCGATGTTACCATAAGAAATTTTGCCAAAACTGCTGTTGAAGCTTTTCCCGAACTTGGGCTTACACTAAACTTTGCAAATCCCGACGACAGAAATGAACCTGTACCATCTCCTATTGCACCGACTCCCGAAGTTCTTGATGCAAGGGCATTAAACAGACTTGGGTGGAGTGCTCAGGTAGATCTTGCTGAGGGTATTAAAAGAAGTGTAAAAATAATGAGTTTGCAAAATAAGTAAAAGGAAAAAACATGCATATTAAGGATATTTTAAACGAATTTGAAACTGACTGGGCAGCCATGCCATTTGTTGAAAAAGAAAAGCTTTCAATGCTTCGTAACAAAAACATTGTAATTTACGGACATGAACTTGCCCGCTGCCTTTGCTATGCTCTTTTGTACCAAAACGAAACTAAAAATTTGAATATAAAGATTACTCTTACAGGCAAATCAAGAATATGTCTGAAAGATTATCATTCTGAACTTTTGATAAGAGATGATTTTGAATTTATAGATTTTAATTCTATATCCGAATTGTCAAATATTGATTATGTCATATATACAGGTATCTGCGGAGAAATACAATATGAAAATGCACAAGTATTTTCTGATGAAATTGCCGCTATTAAAGCAGTTTCAAGTGTTTCATCTGCACAAAATGCTAAAACAATTGTTTTAAATGACAGCAGAGTCTACGGCTTAGGCATTGCTCACCGAGCATACTCTGAAAATGAGTATGCCAAGCTTGACATTAATTCCCCCGAAAGCTTTTCTGCCCAGTTTATGCGGACAGCCGAAACTATGTGGAAGTGCCTTCAAAAAGAAAATACTTTTGATTTGACTATCCTCAGAACGGGAATTTTACTTGGGCCATCAACCAAATTTACATGCTGTCTTGACAATGCTTTTGAAAGTATTGCGAAAAAAAAGGATACTTTAATAAACGGCTCAGATAAAAAATATTCATTTGTATACATAAGTGATGTTTTCAGAGCTATTGTGTATTCAATAACCGATCTTAAAAGCAATACAGTATACAATGTTGAAGGAATAAATTCAACCGTCTCAATGACAATGCTCGGCACAATATTGCATGATATTTATTGTGAACGCTGCAATATAAAAATTGACGGCACAAAGGAACTTTCCGCCTGCGCAATAAATGCAAATAAAATTTCAGAAAACGGCTGCCATCCTCAAATAGATCTTGAAACTGCATTGAAAATATGTGTAATGAGTAAAATGAACACTGAAAAGGGCATGCGTCTTCCCCACTCCCATGAAGGCAGGTTAAGCTCAATCCAGCAGCTAATGCTTGCATTTCTGCTTGAAATGGACAGAATCTGCAAAAAACATAATATAAAATATTTCCTCGGCGGCGGAACCCTGCTTGGTGCAATAAGACATAAAGGCTTTATTCCGTGGGACGATGATGCAGACGTAATGATGTTAAGAGAAGATTATGATAAATTCTGCAAAATTGCTGCAAAAGAATTGCCTCCGTCAATTACCTTCCAGACATATGAGAACGACAAACATTGTTTTTACGATTTTGCAAAATTCAGATTAAACGGAACAATTTTTGCAACAGGTTTTGCTAAAGAACACAAGCAAATGCATAACGGCGTTGCATTTGATATTTTCTGTCATGACAAAACAGCTAATTCAAGATTAGGTCAGAAGCTTCACCTTGCAATGACTCTTTTTACAAGAGCATTGGTATTTAATAAATGGAATAATCGCAAAGCGGAAAACGGAAATAAAATACAATCTGTATTAACAAACTTTTTTAAATGGGTTTTTCCATTAAAATTCAGTCTCTGGCTTGAAACAAAAACTTTAAAATTTTTTAAAAACAAAAAAAATGCCAGATATCTGTATGACGGTATGGGACGCAATATTTACAACGGCTGTTTCCCCATTGAATATCTTGACGAAGCAATATATGTCGACTTTGATGGATACAAGCTGCCGGTACCAAAAGAGTATGACAAATATCTTCGTTTTCTTTATGGTGATTATATGGAGCTTGCACCTCTCAGCACCAGAATGGGATGCCATGCAATTGAGCTTTGTGACATAGGAAAATATGATGGATTTAAACTTTACAATAACAAATAATTATAGTAACATAATGAATAAATTTATGGTTTTCCGGAAAATCGGTTATTAATACCTGCATAAACAACATAGCTTGTGTTACAGTATTCATAGCGAATAAATTACCCTATGTGCTGCATTTATTTTCACAACTTAAATGTACCACAGCGGTTTTCTATTCGCTATTCTTTTTTACTCCTGTGATATTTTTGTGAGAAGCAGTATTCATAGTATTGTGGTATTGTGTGTAAACTGCTTGCTGTTTTCCTCAATTCCATGATTGACTTGCCTTTTGTAACACATCTATTGTAATCCTACAACACATTTTCTAACATTCACTAAATAGCAATTGACAACCAGTCTTTTTTCTGCTATAATAATATAGCAATTTTTAAAGAGTGACCTTTCTTATCTGCCTTTTTATTATATATATGCAGATTAAACTTAATAGTAAGTTTTAACTGAAATTAAGCTCCTCCCAGGTTCACTCTCTACCGTGTAAAAATCCAGAGAGAAAAACTTAATATGCAGGTATGGCGGAATTGGCAGACGCGCATGGTTCAGGTCCATGTGAAAGCAATTTCATGCAGGTTCAAGTCCTGTTACCTGCACCATAAGACAACCGATTTTGATACAAAGTTGGTTGTCTTTCTTTTTACCTGAAAACACCTTATTTCAAGGGCTTTTTTCATTCTGTGGGAAAATAAAAAAGACCGCTGTGAGTTTTTTCACGGCGGTCTTTTGGCTTTTTGGGGCGGTTTTGCCCCGCATCAAATTTTAAATCGTGTGATTTATGGGGGGTCGTGTGATTATTGGGATATTGAGTGATTGTTGATTTGCAGGAATTATCAATGAATTGAATATATTCCCTGCCACACGGAAGTTAGGAATGGTTGAAAATTTGATAATTTCGCGTTATAATTAAAGCAACAAACCGGAATTTGGAGATTGACAATATATGCGATTAAGAAATCAAAAAGTGAAACTTAAAGATGCAGATGTGAAGAATATCTATTTCGATTCTTTTCCTAAAAATGAGCGAATGCCTTTTCTAATGATGGTGGCAATGTCTAAATTGTGGAACACGGAGTTTTTAGGGTTTTATGATGGCAACACATTGTGTGGCTTTGTATATTTGGCACACAACAGCAAAATTGTGTTTGTCATGTTTTTAGCCGTAGATAAAACACTTCGCTCAAAAGGCTATGGAAGCGCTATATTACAGGATATACAAAACAAGTATCCTGAAAAAAAGATTATCATTTCAATTGAACCTTGCGATAACGATGCCCCTGACACAGAACTAAGAACAAGGCGAAAAGATTTTTATATGCGAAACAAATACAAAGAAACAGGATATATGATGAAATTGAACGGTATTATTCAAGAGATAATCATCAGTAACGGCGAATTTGACAAAAAACAATTCCTAACTTTCTTTGCAGTGTATAGCAATGGCACTATGTGGCCAAGGATATGGAAACAAACCAAATAAGAGTAAAATTACAATTTATCGAATTAAACAGCAGAATCACATTTGCGTCTTTTTTACCGAGTGCATCTTTATATCAATTTCAGTGGTCTTTGCCATAAAATACAGAGTAATCCTTGGACTGCTCTGTATTTTTTATTTGGCATAATGCACCACAAAGAAAAACTGATGCTTATTACGTTAAAAACAAATTTTATAAACTTAAAACCTATAAAGATATTCATATCCTAATAGATAAATACATCTATTTTTACAGCAATCAAAGAAATTAACTCAAAACAAAACTGACATCACCGGGAAAGCGATGTCAGTATGTTGTCTAAAACCTAATATTTCTACCGCAAGGACTTTTTTTGCTGTTCGACAATTTAGCGCAATCTAAGTTGTGTCAAACTTTTATATATTATTTATTTCAGTTATTACGAACAAACTTTGAGGCTCCTATGTACAATTCGTTACCGTCCAGATACCATGTACTTGAAGATCTTTCTTCAGACCATTTGAATTTTTGAGAAGTATTATTATCTATTTGCATAAATGAAATTGATATGTCGAGCGACAGCGTCTTATCATCACTGATCGTATACTCCATATCAATAAAATTCATCAAACTACTGTAATCAAATCCCTCAAATTCTGAATTTCCTGCATACCCGGAGATAATTGTACTGAGAAAATCACCCATCTCGGGAATTTCAAATGTACCGTCAGATTTAAATTCAAAATTCACATCAATATTTGAATCTTCTGCCTTCCATGTCCCTAAAATATTATTTGAAAGCGAAGCCGAACTTAAAATATTTATTGCAAATATAACTGCAACTGTTATTACGGCAACCACTGCTGCACTGCAAAGTGTAATAATCAACGGAACTTTCTTTGACTTCTTTTGCGGCTGCATTTGATTAAAGTCATTATAATTATTAAATTCCGAATTATATCCGTTACTATAAGCCATAGGCTGACCGTTATTATAACCAGCATTCTGATAAGCATGTGGTGGTATATCCTGTACAGAATTTTGACACTGTTGCGTCCCACAGCTATTTATTGGCTGATTAACAGGCTGCTCTACAGACTCAGTATTCTGAGCTACATTTTGTTGTGTATTGCAGTTACCTGCATGTAAATTCACAAACGACTGTGTTGTATCGTCATTCTGTTGTAGAGTCTGCTGAATATCCGGCTGTCCGCTTCCGTGTCCAAAATTAATGGGACTGCCGCATTCTGAGCAAAATTTCTCTTCAGGCAAAGCCTGCTTTCCGCATTTCTCACAAAACATAATTTTCTCCTAATTAATAAATTATTGTAAATTTTGCACAAAATATTACCTTGCAATTATACTTGAGATAAATTACCTGTGCTTCATTAAATAATATGAAATTATGATTATCTCTCATTACGAATTTATATTTATCGACAAAATAATACATTTTCATATTAATTTAATTGTACGCATTAAACCCCTTAATGTCAATATTTATTTTTTAAAAATTACTTGCTTCAAAACTTTAAAAATTAACAACCCGTTACATTCAGTATGATCAAACAGCTCTATATTAAAAAAGCACAACTATCTGACCATTTCCGTGAAATTTACTGTAAAGCAAAAAAGAAAGACTAAGTCTTAAGACTTAGCCTTTCTGCATAATTGCTATTACAGCTTATAAAGGTTTATATGTTATTATCTTACCAGTTTATAACCCGGACCTTCTGTTGTGCTGTTATACGAGGTATTTGTTGCCATATAGTGTTTTCCGTTATAATCATAGTATAATTTTATACCATAATAATATAAAGAGTATTTTGGTGCTCCAAACAAACTGCAATCGAATGTATACATGTAACAATCAGATGTCGAATCACTGTATTGATATTCAATTTTATCTGCCCAATAAGCAGTAAGCTCAGATAATTTTGTACTTGTATTAGAATACGCAGATTTCACGGTTATTGCTTCAAGAGGAGTTCCAATTGGTATTTTTATCAAAAATATATACTTAGAACCATCAATATAATAATTTGAGCAGTCCACATAATCATGATTTTCTACATAAGTGACTGCAAATGCCGGTACTGCCGACATTATAATCATTGCAATACACATAGCCGCAGCAAAAATTCTTTTTGTAACTTTTTTCATAATATTTACCTCTTTTTTTAAAAAATAAGTGAATTTATTTCACTGTATTTATAATACACTGATTTATTGTAATTGTAAATTGTTTATTTCTACAAATTTCATTAATCAATTTATATATACTATACAAATATTCTACAATAAATAAAGTGTTATGTAAATAATAAACATTATTCCATAGTTTTAAAATTGTATACAGATTTATTTGTTTTAACATTATCTGCTGTAGAGAAAATAATTGAAACTATTTCGTCTTTGTTCTTATATTCCATAAGCGATTCGTCAAGCGTGCTTTCCGTTACGCTGGCAGAATATATTCCCTGAAACTGCTTTTGAAATTCATCAAGTTAAGGTTTTTAAAATCAGTTGTTTGGCTCATAAATCTATCTGCTTCGTGGAGAGCAGAACAGTTCAAGTTAATTATTTATTTTTTGTAAATACCACATATTGACGCTGAGCCATAAAATATTATGTGTGTAATAGAGAGTGTAGTAATGTGTGTAATAGAAAAGAATTATTGAATACAAACGGATATTTTAAACAAAAAAATAAAACCCGCATAAACACCGAAAAAATCAGTATCTATGCGGATTTTGGCGGAGGACAAGGGATTTGAACCCTCGCGCCGCGTTAGCGACCTACTCCCTTAGCAGGGGAGCCTCTTCACCACTTGAGTAATCCTCCGTATGGTAAAGTTATTAAAATTATATAAAATAAAATGGCGGAGAGGAAGGGATTCGAACCCTTGGTCCCTCGCGGGATCACTAGTTTTCAAGACTAGCTCCTTAAACCACTCGGACACCTCTCCGTGTATTTATTACCGTTTCAGCAAGAATTATTCTATCATATGTGTTGTATTTTGTCAATACATAATTTTAAAAAATTATAAATTTGTTTTCTTGACAAACACAATTATATAATATAAAATATAGTTGATATGTGCCAATAGCTCAGCAGGATAGAGCGTTCGCCTCCTAAGAAAGTGTTCCAACGCTCGCCTTGGGAGGGCAAGGAAAATGTTGCGAGTTCCACAATTTCATAGTTTTTATAAATGTTTCCGTAGCTCAGTTGGATAGAGCGACCGCCTCCTAAGCGGTAGGTCGGGTGTTCGAGTCACCTCGGGAACGCCAAAAACCCCGCCGAAAGCCCTGTAAAATCAAGGTTTTCGGCGTTTCTTATTTTCCGAGAGAAATCGGACAGGTAGCAAAGTGCGATTAGCAAAAGCCCATCTTGCTAATCAGACACACCAGAGAAAAATCGAACTTGGATTTTTCGTTCATCGGTTATCCTGCTTCGGCTTGCTAATGATTAGCAGGATTTTTGCCGAGTTTGCTAATCAAAATGCCTTTCCTGCTAATTTCCCGAAAAAAGCTGCTAAAAATCGTGCTAATTTGAAAGGCGATAGTTCCAAGTTCAACAGCTTATTTTATAGGTTTACCTGCTACCAGATACGGCACATTTGAGTATCCCATCGCTTCTATATATAATGGAAGCAGGAAAGGACGGTGAGCCGCATGAGAGAAAAGAAAACTCACATATATGTGGATAGCCAAGAAAGAACATTGCTTTTACATAGCCTTGTGGAGCTGAAAAATCAGCTCCTACGGCAAGGCAAATATGGGGACTGCGTTGACGAAATTATTTTCAAGGTAGCCAATGCCCCCATCAAGAAAGTAAAAATTGAATATGTCTAAGGCATATCGAAATTGAGCCGCTTATTCTTAACCCCATTAAGAGTAAGCGGCTTTTTTGCGTTCTCTGGTACAGTTACATAGCCGCCTTGACAAAGCGGCTAAATCTATGCGAAAGGAGGACGCACCCATGTCAAATTGCAAAGTAATCGCTCTGACTAATCAGAAAGGCGGTGTCGGCAAGACCACTACGGCGGTCAATCTGGGCGTAAGTCTGGCACAACAGGGCAAGAAAGTCCTGCTCATTGACGCTGATGCACAGGCAAATCTAACGATGTCCCTCGGCTATAACAGACCAGACGATTTACCCGTCACGCTCTCCACCATCATGCAGGACATCATAGACGATAAATCCGTTGATGTCGCCCAAGGCATCCTGCACCACAGCGAGGGCGTTGACCTGCTCCCGTCCAACATCGAGCTGTCGGGCTTGGAAGTAAGGCTGATTAACGCCATAAGCCGTGAAAGTGTGCTGAAAACCTGCGTGAACGAGGTCAAGAAGAATTATGACTATTGTTTAATAGACTGTATGCCGAGCCTTGGTATGCTCACTATCAACGCACTGGCGGCAGCTGACAGCGTGATTATCCCCACACAGCCCCACTATCTTTCTGCCAAAGGCTTAGAGCTGTTGCTTCGCTCCGTGTCGAAAGTCAGACGGCAAATCAATCCCCCATTGCGGATTGACGGTATCCTTATGACGATGGTAATGCCCCGCACGAACATCTCAAAAGAAATCACCGCTACGGTAAGGAGTGCCTACGGTCAGAAAATCAAGGTGTTTGATACCCAGATACCCCATTCTATCCGTGCAGTAGAAGCCACCGCAGAGGGAAAGAGCATTTTTGCCTACGACAAAGGCGGCAAGGTAG
>CAJUGO010000003.1 GCA_910585865.1 uncultured Ruminococcus sp.
AGAGCGGAGGATAAAGCAGGGCGCAGCCCTGCCAGAAGGGAGTCCAGAGGGAACGTCTGGCACACGGCTCTTTGCAGGGCAAAGTGTAGTGTGTTACACCCTGTAAACGCAGTCGGAAAAATCTTTTGATTTTTCTGACCGCAGGGATGGGTTTACGAGCCGAAGAAGGGCTAGGAAACCCCACGCCTGCATTTGCGTTTGCGGGGTGTTCTCCCGTAAGGGATGACATCAGCGGGGGTATCCCAAAATACCCGTCATACCTGTCATGCCGTCGGGAAAGACCACTCCTGCCAGACACTGAATGGATGAATAATAGGATTCTGCTCTGCCATTGGAGCGTGCATTTGTCTATAAGATGAAACTGGAAGAAATGAAGCGGCAGGGTTTCAGCACAAATTTAACCTCGTCCCAACTTGGGACGAAGTTGATACCGCCGATTTTACAGATGGTGGACGAGAGAAAAAATCGCCTTTGCGCCTATGGTGGAGCTGTCCTTTTTGAAAAAAGGGGAACAGGGGTAACAGCTAATATTTTGTTTTCGGATGGTAAATGCGGCTTGGTCGTTACAGTGAAAGGGAAGAAAAATCTCTCTGCGCTATGAAAAAAAGAACTGGAAAATAAATGTTTTTATCTGGATTAGGGGCGTTTTCAGATGCCCTTTGTCCGTCTTTTAGGGAGGATAATGCCTATGGCAAAAACAGCAATACGCCCGAAAATAGAGGTTCAGCCTGTCTATCTGGGCGGCAGGGACATGAGGGAAGCCTTTATTTCCCTGCTTGTGAACGAGGTGCGGAGGGGGAAAACCTCTCCCCGCACCTTTGAGATAATAAAAGATACAGAATACAATGGGGACAGAAAATAGAGAAAGGGGATGGATGGAATGGGAATTTTAAGAACCGCCTTGTATTGTAGATTATCAAAAGATGACATGGCGCAGGGGGACAGCGAGAGCATAAAAACACAGAAAGCAATGCTGGCACAGTACGCAAGGGAGCATGGTTTTTTAGTCGTTGAAACTTATGTGGATGACGGTTGGAGCGGATTGAATTTCGACAGGCCAGATTTTAACCGTATGCTGGATGACATTGAAGCAGGGAAAATAGACGTGGTAATCACAAAGGACTTGTCACGTCTGGGGCGTGACCATTTAAAGGTCGGGCATTTCACGGAGATTTATTTCCCGATGAAAAACGTGAGGTATATCGCCGTCAATGACTGCGTGGACACCGCCAACAAAAACAATGACATTGCCGCACTGAAGAATGTGATGAATGAATTTTACAGCAGGGACAATTCACGGAAAATCCGTTCCTCCATTCGGGCGAGGGCGAAAGCGGGGCTTTACCGCTGCTCCTATGCGCCGTTCGGATACCGCAAATCGTCTGACAACCATAATAAGCTGGTAGTCGATGGAGAAACGGCATGGATTGTAAGACGGATTTTTGAGCTTGCAAATGCGGGCATGGGGGCGCACAAGATAGCAAGTATTTTTCGGGATGAAAAAGTGCCCTGCCCCTCATGGTGGCAGCATACCCGTGGGGAGAAGCATTACCCCGAACGGTTCAAAAACCCCCAGAACCAGTATGAATGGTCGCACACCATCATACGAAACATGATAGGAAACCCCGTGTATCTCGGTCATTCCGTGATGTGCAAGACGGAAGCCATTTTTAAACTCGGTAAATACAAGAAGCTGCCAGAGGAGGAATGGATACGGACGGACAACACCCACGAGCCATTGGTTTCGCAGGAAATCTTTGACGGGGCGAACGCAAAAATCCTGAGCAGGAAGCGTGACACGACAAATAATTTTGTGTCGGTTTTCTCTGGGCTTGTGAAGTGCGGCACTTGCGGGAAAGCCCTTGCCCTGCGGTACTGGGGCAGGGACAGGCACCGTATCTATGTCTGCACCACCTACGCCCACAACACAAAAGCCTGCACAGACCACCGCATTTACTATGAGGATTTATACAACGCCGTGCTTGCGGACATCCAATACCATGCCCGCCTTGCTTTTGAAGATAGGGAGAAAGCGGTGGCCCTAGCGGTGAGGATGAATGCCAGAGCGGACGGGAGCAGGGGGAAAAGCAACGAAACGAAACTGAAACAGGCGAGGAAACGCTATGATGAAGTGACGAGATTGTTTGACCGTCTGTATGAGGATTCCCTTTCGGGGCGTATCTCCAATGAGAATTTTACCCGATTGATTGACAAGTACCAGACCGAGCAGGAGAAATTATTGGAGCAGATAGCAACGCTTGAGGATGCCTTGCAGGAAGTTAAAGACAGCCAGAGCAATGCGGTACAGTGGGCGGAGCTGATGGCGGGGTATGTGGGGATAACGGAACTGACCGCCGAGAACCTTAACCTCTTAGTGGAGCGGATTGAGGTGTCTGACCGAACGGAAACAGAGGACGGGATGCAGCAGACCGTCAAAATCTGTTACCGCTTCGGCGGTTACATAGGGGAGCAGACAGTTAAGACGAAGATGATTCGGAAGCCACGCAAAAAGAGAGGTTGCCCAAGAAAAACAGCGGTGGCAAAATAACTATGACAGAGGAGGTACACAAAATGGAGAAAACCATCTTTGAAAAAATCGGCGGCAAATTTGAACGACAGGGCGATTACCTTATCCCCCGCCTTACCTTACCACCCGAAAAAGAACAGCCTATTGGCTTTTTCGGGCGGCAGCATCTGGACTACCTAAAGCAGTACCGCAAAGTTACATACACCAATCTTTTCACAAGCGGCAAGCTCAATGCCTATCTTGCTGATATTGACAGGCAGGCGCAGAAACGCTTCTATCGGCTCATAGAGGGCATGAAACAGGCACAGGGCATAACGGAACACCTAAAGGAAGAAAACGCCTTAGAATGGGTACAACACTTAAATAACATAAGGGCATGTGCGAGGGAGATTGTGAACGAGGAAATTATTTACGCATAAGTGACAAGGCGGCAGGGCATGAAAAGCTCTGTTGTTTGTTTTTGGATGTGCTGTTTATAAAATTTGTAAATTTTAATTTGTCCTCTGTATGCAAAAGACAATGTGGCATTTCTTGATTTGTCCAAACCTCTATGGTATAATTTTTTCTGGTAATTAAAAAGAACACTGGTGGTGATATTTATGTGTATAAACAAGAAAAGAAAGAATAAAGTTTGGCTCCATGCAAAGCCAGTATAAGCGACACTTGCATGGAGTAAATCTTAGTCGCTAACATATATTGCTGGCTTTGCTGCTTGACTAAATCAATCAAGGAGGAAGCCGCATATGAAATATATTAATGCAAATGAAATTCTTCCTGTTAGGCTGGTTGAAGAATTGCAAAAATATATGCAGGCAGGTTATATCTATATTCCTGCAAAAACTGAACAACATAAATCTTGGGGAGAATTATCTGGCTACCGAAAAGAGCTTGAAGACCGTAATAAAAAGATTATATCGGATTATAAGCAAGGTATATCTATGGAGAATCTTGCAGATTTTTACCATCTTTCGGTTTATGCTATTAGAAAAATAATATATCAAAAATAATGATTGGGAGCTGCTTAAAGAAAAGCGGCTCTCTTTTTTACACATTACGTCTGTAATGTTTGGTGTATTGAAAACAACACAGCAGATGAATAAAATTATTTTATACATGACCGACAGGAGGGGTTAAAAATGGCTGATTCAAAGAAAATATATCCACGTACAGGAGATATGCAGACAGTTTATCTTAAAAATGTGATTACAAATCCAAATATTGAAGTAGGCGATTATACGATGTATAACGATTTTTCAAATGACCCTACGAGATTTGAAGAAAATAACGTATTGTATCATTATCCAATCAATCATGACAAGCTCATAATCGGAAAGTTTTGTTCCATTGCCTGCGGTGCAAAATTTCTTTTCAACAGTGCTAATCATACGTTGTCTTCATTAAGCACATACCCTTTTCCGCTTTTTTTTGAAGAATGGGGGTTGGATAAAAAGAATGTGGCAAAGAGTTGGGATAATAAGGGCGACATTATAATCGGCAATGATGTATGGATTGGTTTTGAAGCTGTTATCTTAGCAGGAGTTACGATTGGTGATGGAGCAATTATTGGCACTCGTGCCATTGTCACAAAAGACGTGCCGCCATATACCATTGTAGGAGGCGTTCCAGCAAAGCCAATTAAAAAACGCTTTGATGAAGATGTTATTTCTGATTTGCTATGTATCAAATGGTGGGACTGGTCAAATGAAAAGATTGCCCGAAATATAGCTGCAATACAGTCGGGATGTATCAAGGAGTTTATGGAGGATTAAATATGTGTACGAGATTTGTTTATAACGGAGATAATACAGTTGTCGGATTTAATTTTGACATTGACCTTTCTGTATGGACGCATACAGTTATTGCAGAAAAGGACAGGTTTTTTATTGGCATTAAAATGCCAGATAATCAATACCACTCTTTTCATGGAATCAATAGAAACGGGAATGTCGGGACTTTACTTTATGTGAATGGAAATAAGAACGGTGAATATCACGACGGTGAGGGCTATATTACAGTTGCCGATTTAACAGAAAGCTATATTAAAGGTGAAATTTTATTTGACGATGCACTCAATATTGTCCAAAGCAAAAAAATTGTATATGCAAAAGATGCCACCATGCAGGCTATGCTTTCTGATAAGAACGGACGTGTCCTCATTATTGAGCCAGGGATAGGATACCGTTTCGAGCATACAAAATATTCTCTGATTACCAACTATTCGGTATTAAATCCCGAAATAACCCGACCTTACATTGTATCTGGAGACGACAGATTTGAGAGGGCTGATAAGCAGTTAAAAAAGAAGAATGAAAAATTTTCGGTCGCTGATGCATTCAGCATATTAAAATTAGTAAGACAAGAGGGACTTTGGGCAACGCGGGTTTCTTTTGTATATTCTGTAAAAGGGAATCGGGTTTATTATGTTTTAAATAATGACTTTATGAATGTTACAGAGTACCAGTTTGACAAGAATCAGAAACAAAAAATATATTGTAAAGAAAGCAGGTAAACAATAGAGAGCGATAGCGCGTGTTATATCTATATTGTGTATTATCCACCAAATAAAAAAACGGTTGATTTGGTGGGTGATTTCTTATGCCTATATAATTAATTGACTTCCCTCCAGACCACAGTTTTATGTTTGGAGAGATTTTTAATGCTCCTTTTTCGGGTAGTTATTCGTCTGTTTAGACAGAGTAAAGGCAGTTCATACATAGCATATCAGGAGATGGCAGGAAGCCGGTTCAAAAAATCCCTGCTTATGCAACGCTACTTCTCACCATGAAATCAGAAGTAGAATCTCCACTTATCGGAATACATATCTCTTATAACCGTAGAGGTCACAGAGCCTTTGCGGTTTTTCTTTTGTCGTTTTTTATCGGAATATGCCGTAGGGCTGTTTCCGCTGTTGGCTGTCGTTCGCCGCCTTTCCCATCTGGATTTTAGCATTTCAAAAATTCAGATGGGAGGTACTTACGGTGAAATACGCACCAAGAAAAGTATATATCAAAGAAAGCGGCGGTTATGTGGAATTATCCTATACAGATTTCTGCCGCCGCAGGCAAGCCGACCAGAGTTACATGGACAAGCTGTTTATCCCCGTGCAGGGCTGTCTGATTGAAGTCGTGCGGGAACAGTACGCAGATTTCTACAAGGAGAAAGAGCGGTGGCGTTATCTGAAAAAACTGGACACGAACCACAAGCTGCTCTCATTGGAGGGATTTACAGACAGTGAGGGGAATGTGCTTGACTTCATTGTGGATGAAGCGGTGGACGTTGCGGAAACCGTTGTCCATGCGGTGATGGTGGACAGGCTGGAAGCCGCCCTGCCTTTATTGTCGGACGGTGAACAGACATTGATACAAGCCATTTTCTTTGAGGGACTTTCCGAGCGGGAAGTCGGTTTAAGGTTAGGCATAACGCAGAGCGTTGTCAACAAACGCAAAGCCAAAATCCTTGCGAAGCTGAAAAAGATAATCGAAAACAAAATTTAAGGCGTTCAGCCCCCTTGTTTTTTCCTTTGGGAAAATGAGGGGGCTTTTGTCTGCCCTCTCAATCAATTCTGATTGGAGGAAATAAGGATGGCATACAACCACGGACGGGAGGACAGGAAATGGCGTATCTGGAAAGAAGCCGAGGAAAAGGTTCTGCGTGAGTGCGGCGTTGATGAAGCGGTCATTGAGCAAATCCGCATAGACGACAGGGCAGATTTCAATTCCAACAGGCGGTTTTATCGATGGACAAGCGATTTTGGAGAATATCTTGAAGAAATGGCGGGCAGGGAGAAACAGGTGGAGATAAAGTCTGTTTCTGATTTACTGGACGAGATTGAGAGCGAAACTCTGTACCTTGCGTTAGTCACAGTGGACAGGCGCACGTTACAAATCATCCTGCTAAAAATGCAGGGTTACTCTACAAAAGAAATTGCCCCGCTTGTGCATTTGACGGCAGGGGCTGTCTATGCGAGATTGGCTCATTTGCGTAAGAAGCTGCGTAAGATTTTATAACAATGCAGCCTGCTTTTCTGTGAAATGTTGGGTGGGAGGTCAAAGGCTTCTCACTCATCCTTTATATATGGTATCTACCTAATATGTTCTCTAATGGAATTATACAGAACTGAAAAAGCCGGAACACGCATTAAAGGTCTTTATCCGCTTTGCGCTGGCAAAGGCCGCCGTCACCTACGGTCTGGAATTGATGATGGCTTTATTCAATATCGTACAGGGGCTTATTTCCACTATTATGACCGCCGCAGGATTTGGTGCGGCGGGTCAAACCGTTCTGCCCTCTGAAATCGTGACAGCGGTTGAGGACTGCGGATTTTTTGAATCTATCCCATTGTGGGCGGTGACGCTGATCGGCGGCCTGTTCATTACGGTACTGTCTTTCATTATGATAATGACCGTGTACGGGCGTTTTTTCAAACTCTACCTTTACACGGCGATTGCGCCAGTGCCGCTGTCTGCCTTTGCAGGCGAACCCTCGCAGAATGTCGGCAAGAGCTTTATTAAATCCTACGCCGCCGTTTGCTTGGAGGGCGCGATTATCGTGCTTGCCTGCATTATCTTCTCCCTGTTCGCTTCGGCCCCGCCCGTGGTTGACCCGAACGCTGCGGCGGTTTCTATGGTATGGAGCTATATCGGGGAGCTTGTGTTTAATATGCTCGTTCTCGTGGGCGCGGTCAAAATGGCCGACCGTGTTGTAAGAGAAATGATGGGACTGTAATTGCTTTCTGCGGATATTCGCAGAAGGCTATTTTTATATGTAAAAGGAGCAATGTGTTATGAACTCATACGATGAAAAAAAGCAACGGAGAATCGACTACTACAACGAGAAAGCGGAAAAGTTTGAACAGCAAAGCAGTCAGCTTGCACACGAATCGAGCAAGATGGTTGAGGCGATCCCTATGGGGCAGCCGCTTTTGGTCGATCACTATTCCTATAAATCCGATAAAAGCTACCGTGACCGCGCATGGGGCAAAATGGAGAAATCCGTGGAGGCCGGACAAAAAGCGGACTACTACCGCGGTAAGGCTGAAGCCGCCGAAAACAATTCCGCTATTTCCAGCGACGACCCCGAAGCTGTTGCCAAGCTGAAAGAAAAATTGCAGCAGCGGCAAGACCTGCAAAGCTATATGAAAAAGGTCAATGTCTATTACCGCAAAAACGGCACGATGAAAGGCTTTGAGGGCATTTCCGATGAAAAGGCGGCTGAAATCGACGAAGCCGTAAAGACCGGCTATTCGTGGATCACCGCCCCGTATGCTCCCTATGAGCTATCCAACAACAACGCGGAAATTAACCGTCTGAAAAAGCGTATTGTAAGTCTGGAACGCCGTGAGGAAACAGGTTTTGTCGGCTGGAAATTTGAGGGCGGCGAAACGGTTGCCAATCAGGAGGAAAACCGTTTACAGCTTCTTTTTGAGAAAAAGCCAAGCGAGGAACAGCGCGGTAAACTGAAAAGCTGGGGTTTTCGCTGGTCGCCCTCCAATAAGGCGTGGCAGAGGCAGTTAAACAGCAACGCCATTTATGCCGCCGGGCAGATTGATTTTATCAAGCCCCTTGACGGCAGAACCCCGCGCGAGCTACAACCGAAGCCCAAAGCCAAAGACGAACAGGAACGATGATTTTTGATTTCGGCTTTTTTCTGAACTTTGCATTATGCTGTTGCATTTTACGAAGAATTAGGGTATAATATATGCAGCAAGCCCTGCTTTGCAAGTCTAAACGGCAGAGCCGTTTCTCGCTTTGCTCGGCTGCATAGCAGAAAGGGGCTGAATGTATGCCGAATATTAAACCTGTGTCTGATTTGAGAAACTACAATGAAGTATTGCGGGATATTGCCGTAGGCGAACCTGTCTTTTTGACAAAAAACGGACGCGGCAGATACGCCATTGTGGATATGGAAGAATACGAAAAAACAAAGGCGGTTATCAAGCTGATGGGCGAGCTTGCAAAAGGCGAACAGTCCGCAAAGGAAAAAGGCTGGACGGATATTGCTGATGTCGAGAAAATGTTAGGTGTCGCAAATGGCTGATATTTCATTTTCTCCCGAAGCGATCAGCGACTTGCAGCAGACCAAAGCCTATATCACGGATGAGCTCTGCAACGAACAGGCAGCGGTTAATACGATTGCCAAAATTACGGGCAGAATCCGTGAGCTTGCGGCATTCCCGGAAATGGGCGCTCCGCTTTCTTCCATCGTGGACTTTGAAACGGACTACCGCTTTTTAGTCTGTGGCAATTATACGGCGTTTTACCGTTTTGAAAATCAGACCGTGTATATTGTCCGTGTTCTATATGGTAGGCGCGATTTTATGCGTATCCTATTCGGAGAACCAAACGAAAACTAAATCAAAATATGAAAGATCGTCATCTGAAAAGATGGCGATTTTTTTATATCTGAAAACAGGAGGTATCAAATTGGAAGTTAAGATCAACCGTGAAATCCGCAACTATACCGAATCCATGTTTTTCGGTTTGAGTATGCGGCAATTTATCTTTTCCATTTTGGCGGTCGCTGTCGCCGTGGGGCTGTACTTTCTCTTAAAGCCCTATGTCGGAACGGAAACCGTGTCGTGGATGTGTATTCTCGGCGCTGCTCCCTTTGCGGCGCTCGGTTTCATCACCTACCACGGCATGACCGCCGAGCAATTTATCTGGGCGTGGATTCGCTCGGAGCTTTTAGAGCCGAAAGAGATTCGTTTTGAATCCTCGAATTTCTACTATGAAGCGCTCAAAGACAAAATTGATACAGGAGGCAGACAATGATTAAGACCTTAAAAAACCTGCTGAAACAGGATAAAGAGAGATATTCCGTCCCCCGCAAGGTGCAGGATATTATCCCGATTCAGCGTATCTGGAAAGACGGCATTTTTCAGGTGGGAAACCGCTTTTCCAAGACCTATAAATTCAGCGATATAAACTACCTTGTGGCAAGCCGTGAAGATAAAGAAGCGATGTTTCTTGCCTATTCCGAACTGCTCAATTCGCTGGATTCTGGCGCTACCACAAAAATCACCATCAACAACCGACGCTTAAACAAGGCGAATTTTGAACAGTCGATTTTAATGCCTATGCGCGGCGATTCACGTGATGTGTACCGTAAGGAATACAATCAAATGCTGCTTGACAAGGCTACCGGCGCAAACGGCATTATGCAGGAGAAATATATCACAATCTCCGTTGCGAAAAAAGATATTGAGGAAGCTCGCACCTACTTTTCCCGTGTGGGCGCAGACCTGATTTCCCACTTTGCCGCCCTCGGCTCAAAGTGTACCGAGCTTGACGCAGGCGAAAAACTGCGTGTGCTTCATGACTTCTACCGTCAGGGCGAGGAAGCCGCCTTTCATTTTGACCCGCAGGATATGATGAAAAAGGGACACGATTTCAAGGACTATATCTGTCCCGATTCTATGGAAAAGAACAGCGATTATCTGAAGCTCGGCGAGAAATATTGCCGGGTTCTTTTTTTGAAAGACTATGCTTCGTATATCAAGGACAGTATGGTAACGGAGCTCACCGACTTTAACCGCAATATGATGTTGTCGATTGATGTTGTACCCGTACCCACCGACGAGGCGGTGCGTGAGGTGGAAAACCGTCTGCTCGGCGTGGAAACGAACATCACCAACTGGCAGCGCAGACAAAATGCCAACAACAATTTTTCTGCGGTCGTCCCGTATGATATGGAGCTCCAACGTAAGGAAAGCAAGGAGTTTTTGGACGACCTGGCAACAAGAGATCAGCGCATGATGTTTGCGGTCATTACTATGGTAATCACCGCCGACGACAAAAAGCAGCTTGACAGCGATACCGAAACGGTGCTGTCCGTTGCAAGAAAGCATATGTGCCAGCTTGCCGTTTTGAAGTTTCAGCAGTTCGACGGTCTGAATACTGTTCTTCCCATTGGTACACGCAGAATCAATGCCTTTCGCACTCTCACAACGGAATCTTTGGCAGTATTTATGCCGTTCAAAGTGCAGGAGGTGCAGGACAAGGGCGGTATCTATTTCGGGGAAAACGCCATTTCTCATAATCTCATTATGTGCAACAAGGCAAACCTTTTGAATCAGTCGGCTTTTCTGCTCGGCGTTCCCGGTTCGGGTAAATCCTTTTCCGCAAAAGAATTGATTGCCTTTCTGATTCTCAACACCGAGGACGATGTGCTGATCTGCGACCCTGAAAATGAGTTTGGCGCTCTGGCGGCGGCTTTGGGCGAGGAAACGGCAACCGTCATTCATATGGCGGCAGGCGGCAAAGACCGCTTGAACGCTATGTATATGGTTGACGGCTACGGCGAGAACAATCCCATTGTGGAAAAATCGCAGTTCATTATGTCCCTTGTAGAGCAGATCGACAGAACCGGGGTCGGCCCGCAGCAGAAATCCATCATTGACCGCTGTACCGCCCTTGTGTATCAGGAGGCCGAGGCGACGGGCAAAACCGCTACTCTCTGCGATCTCCGCAATAAACTTTTGGAACAGCCCGAAGAAAAGGCAAAGGAAATCGCTCTGTCTTTGGAACTGTTCACCACGGGATCGCTTGACATTTTCGGTCACGAAAGCACCGTAGACCTTGACAAGCGAATTGTCGTCTTTGACATTCACAGCTTGGGTGATCAGTTAAAGCCTACGGGACTTTTGGTTATCACCGATACGATTCTGAACAGGGTTACGCTGAACTGGAAAAAGGGCAAGCGCACCCATGTGTTTATCGACGAGTTTCATGTTGTGTTTGAGAACGAGCAAAGCGGCATTTTCTTCAATTCCGCTTGGAGGCAGTTCAGAAAGCGAAACGGCTACCCGACCGCTATCACGCAGAATGTGGAATATCTGCTCGATTCCGTACAGGCAAGCACTATGCTTTCCAACTCTGAATTTGTGGTTATGCTCAATCAGGCGTTTTCCGACCGTTCCAAGCTCTCGAAGCTCTTAAATATCTCCGATGAGCAGATGAGCTATGTTACCAACGCGGACGCTGGCTGCGGACTTATCAAATACGGTTCGGCGCTTGTACCCTTTATCAACCGCTTTCCGAGAGATACAAAGCTGTATCAGCTTATGACGACGAAACCCGGCGAGGGTGTGTTCGGCGGCGGTGACGCTTCTTAATTTCAAAACAGGAGGACAATTCTTATGAAAAGCAAATATCTGATGATCGGGGCGGCATTTTTTGCCGCCCTTTTCCTTTTCTCCGGCGTTATGCTTTATCGGCAGTATGCGGACGAGAAACAGAGCGCCGAAGCCTTTGACAATATCGCCGCGCTTGTGCAGGACGAAACGCCGCCCGCCGATGAGCCGCAGGAAAGCGAACCTCCGCAGCCCGGACAAACCGCTTTTGAAAAGTACGCTGCGGTCTATGAACAGAACAGCGATTTTGTGGGCTGGATTTCCATTGAGGGAACAAACATCGACTATCCCGTTATGCAGACGGTTGACAACCCGAATTACTATCTGAAACGCAGCTTTGAAAAGCAGTACAGCGATTACGGCGTTCCCTATGTGCAGGCAAACTGCGACCTCGGACTTTCCGACAACTGCGTTATTTACGGCCACCATATGAATAATGGCAGTATGTTTGCCGATCTCTGCAAGTATGCTGACGAGGATTTTTACAGGGAACACAAGATTATCCGTTTTGATACGCTGTCCGGCTTTGGAGAATATGAGGTTGTGGCAGTATTCAAGACCGCTGCTTATTCCGAACATGGCTTTAAGTATTACCACTTTGTCAATGCGGATTCTGCGGAGGATTTCGACGCCTTTATCGCAAAATGCAAGGAGCTTGCTTTATATGATACGGGCGTGACCGCAGAATACGGCGACAAGCTGATAACCCTTTCCACCTGCGAATACAGCAGACAAAACGGCCGCATGGTCGTTGTAGCGAAAAAGATTGTTTCGCCCTCTGCGGAGGTGGGCGAAAATGAAGCCTGAAAAATATGTCCTCTCTCTTTCGGGCGGTAAGGATTCAACGGCTATGCTCTTACGGCTCTTGGAGGAAAACAGGCCCGTTGATTTGATTCTGTTCTGTGATACGGGGCTGGAATTTCCGCAGATGTACGAACACCTTGACCGCTTGGAGGCGTATATCGGCAGGCCCATTATCCGGCTGAAAGCAGCGCGCGATTTTGAATACTACTTTTACGAGTACACCCCGAAACGAAAAAATCCCGCGCTGGCACAGTACAGGGGTATGAGCTGGCCCGGTCCCCGCGGTCGCTGGTGTACGGGGATTCTCAAAACCCGTGTTATCAACGCATATCTAAAAGAATTACGGGAGGATTACACGCTCATTGAGTATGTGGGAATCGCCGCCGATGAAACAAAGCGAATCAAGGACAAAAATTACCCGCTTGTAGAATGGGGAATGACGGAACAAGACTGTCTTTCCTATTGTTACAGGCGGGGTTTTGATTGGGGCGGTTTATATGAGATTTTCAGCCGTGTTTCCTGCTGGTGCTGCCCTCTGCAAAGTTTGGAGGAATTGCGGAAGCTGTATCGGTATTTTCCCGACCTATGGCGGCAGCTTGAAGAATGGGACAATTCCACTTGGAGGACATTTCTCAAAAACTATTCCGTCCGTCAGCTTGCCGTCCGCTTTGATTTTGAGGACGAATGGCAAGCCGCAGGCGGCAATATTCGCAGCAGGGCGTTTTACTCTGCTCTGCGGCAGGAACTTTCACGGCTCGGATCGGAGGTGACGCTATGCCGGAGATAAAGACAAGGGAGGTTGCAAAAGGGACAGTCAAGGCGATTGATAAATCAGCGGTTGCCGCTGAGCGTATGAAGTCTGCCTATATCCGCACCAAAGACAAAGCGGATCACAGCATTTATTCTGCGGAGGGTTCGCCCGATGAATACGCCGCCGACCGTGTTTCGGGCGGGACGGAAACCGCTGCCCGTGATACCGTCCACCAGCTTGACAGGTTCGGGCGAAAAGGTGTAAAGGACACAAAAGAGAATTTTTCCAAAGCAAAAGATCATTTTCAGCAAAAGAAAGCCGACTTCCCGAAAAAGCAGGCTCAAAAATCTATGCAGAGGGTTCGCCGTTCTGCCGAACCTGCGAAACAATCTATCAAGACGGTGGAACACAGCGGCAAGACCATTAAGCAAACGGCGAAATCTACGGGCAAGGCAACCGTTAAGACTGCGAAAGGTACGGTCAAGACCACGCAAAAAACCGTTAAGACCGCCGAGCGTACTTCCAAAGCGGCAATCAAGACGACCCGACAGGCAGCGAAAACGGCGCAGAAAACCGCACAGGCTACGGCGAAAGCAGCACAAAAAGCGGCACAGGCGGCTAAAGCTACTGCAAAGGCTACCGCCCATGCTGTAAAAGTAGCGGTTAAAGCGACCATTGCGGCAGTCAAGGCGATAATCGCCGCGACAAAGGCGCTGATTTCCGCTATCGCCGCCGGGGGCTGGGTTGCGGTTGTTGTCATTATTGTTATCTGTCTGATCGGCTTGCTTGTCGGCTCGTGCTTCGGTATCTTCTTTTCAAACGAGGACAGCGGATCGGGTCAGACTATGCAGCAGGTCGTTCAGGAAATCAATACCGACTATCAAACGCAGCTTGACACGACAAAGGCGAATATTTCCTATGATGTTTTGGAAATGTCCGGCTCCCGCGCCGTCTGGCCGGAAGTGCTTGCCGTTTATGCGGTCAAGACCACCACCGACCCCGACAATGCGCAGGAGGTCGCCACGATGGACGATTCCAAAAAGGCGATTCTAAAAGATATTTTCTGGCAGATGAATGAAATATCTGCCCGAACCGAAACAAAGACCGAGGAAGTGATTACCGAAACCGACGACGGCCACGGGAATATTGTGGAAACAAAGACTACCGTTACACGAACCTATTTGTATATCACGGTCAGCCATAAGACCGCCGAGGAAATGGCGAATCAGTACAATTTCAGCGCCGACCAGCGCAAACAGCTTTCTGAGCTTCTTGCCGAAAAAAACCGCAGTATGTGGTCTGCTGTTCTTTACGGTATCGGCACAGGCGACGGCGAGATTGTAGCGGTCGCTTTGTCGCAGATCGGCAATGTAGGCGGTGAGCCGTACTGGTCGTGGTACGGCTTTAACTCCCGTGTGGAATGGTGTGCTTGCTTTGTTTCGTGGTGTGCCAACGAGTGCGGCTATATCGACGCAGGCGTTATTCCGAAATTTGCAGGCTGTGTTTGGGGTGTCGAATGGTTCAGAGATCGCGGACTTTGGCAGGACAACAGCTACGAACCCCGTCCCGGTGATATTATCTTTTTCGATTGGGACAACAAAGGTTCGTCAGGCCCGCAGGACGGGGAATCCGACCATGTGGGAATCGTTGAGAAAGTCGAGAATGGCATTGTTTATACCGTGGAGGGCAATTCCGGCGATAGCTGCCGAGAAAATCACTATGCCGTTGGATATTATGAGATATTGGAGTACGGTGTGCCGCAGTATTAGAAAACCAGCCGCCTGTACTTACAGGCGGCTACATATCAATTGTTTATTGAAGTTGTGCCTTATAACTTTCTCCCCAATTCCACATAGAATCGAGGATTGGTTTAAGGCTTTGACCGAGTTCAGTTAATGAGTATTCCACTCTTGGCGGCACCTCGGCATATACCGTTCGGGTTAATAAACCGCTTTCCTCCATATCACGAAGCTGTGCCGTCAGCACTTTTTGTGAAACACTTCCAATAGATTTTTTCAGTTCTCCAAAGCGTTTTGTACCAGGAAGCAAATCACGGAGGATTAAAACTTTCCATTTGTCACCAATGAGCGTTAAAGTAGTTTCAACGGGGCAGGCTGGTAATTCTTTTGCTGTATTTTGTGTTTTCATTATTATAACCTCGCATAAGTTTCCAATAGATACTTTCATCTATATTATACGGTATCTTCTGATTATAGTCAAGGTTTCCAAAAATATCAAAAAAATTTTCAAGAATTTTTTCTCCGGTAAAGAGCCGAAATTCCTTGATATTACACAATCGTTTCCTTTCGGTAACTGTACAATAGTATCTTTTGAGTAACTACGCCACAAAAAAGTGCTTACTTTACAAAAGAAACTTGACCGCATATAATATAGACAAGAGCTGCGGGGAACGGCCGCTCCAAAGCTCAAACGGAATTTAACCATTCGGATTAACCGATTGTATTTAAGGAGGAAACTAAAATGACAAACATTCAGAAAGCTCTTGAACTTATTAACACTTTCGCTACCGGTGATACAGAAAAGGCTGCAAGCCTGCTTGCGGAAGGTTACATTCAGCACAATCTTGCCTACGGCACAGGCCGTGACGCTTTTGTCGGCTCGGTTGCTTACCTTGCCTCTGCTCCCGTCAAGACAACTGTAAACAATATTCGCGCATTTGAGGACGGCAACAAAGTGTTCTTGCAGACTGTCTATAATTTTGCCGGTGCGGGCGAACAGGTTGCTTTCGACATCTTCCGCTTTGACGAAAACGGTCTGATTTCCGAGCATTGGGACAATCTTGCTATCAAAGCAGAGCCGAATCCCTCCGGCAGAACACAGATCGACGGCACTATGGAGCTGAAAGACCTTGAAAAAACCGAGGCAAACCGTGAGGTAGTAAAGAATTTCCTTTACGATGTTATGCAGGGTAAGCATCCTGAAAAGACACCTGATTATTTTGACGGTGACATATACCTTCAGCACAACACAGGCATTGCCGATGGGTTATCGGGTCTGAGTGCTGCGCTGGCGGCTCTTGCCGAGCAGAACATTCAGATGATTTACAACACCGTTCATCAGGTGCTTGCACAGGGCAATTATGTACTGGCAGTCAGCGAAGGTACTTTCGGTGGCGCTCCTACTGCTTACTATGATCTGTGGCGTGTAGAAAACGGAAAAATCGCAGAGCATTGGGATGTTATGGAAACCATTGCCGAGAAATCTACTTGGCAAAATCAGAACGGCAAGTTCTAAAAATTGATTTGCTCAAAAGCAATCTTCGGGGCAAGGTGAAATTCCTGACCGGCAGTTAAAGTCTGCAAACTGTAAAAACGGCTGAAACGGTGAAATCCCGTAACCGACGGTAAAGTCCGGATGGAAGAAGATATGATAAGAAAGCCCCGCAGACAACAGTTTGCGGGGCTTTTCTAAATCCACCTCATATCTCATAAGGAGAAGTATGAAATCAGTTTCTCAAAAACAAAACAACACAAGATTAAATGTGCGAACGCTTGCAATGACCGCAATGCTTTCCGCAATATCATTTATCTTGGCTTTTGTTGAGTTTCCGGTTCCGCTGTCTCCGTCCTTTGCTCGGATGGATCTGTCGGATTTTCCGGCTCTCATCGGTACTTTTGCTTTCGGCCCGGTTTCCGGGCTTTTGATTGAACTTGTAAAAAACTCCTTGCAGCTTATCTCAACCTCTACCGGAGGCGTTGGCGAGCTTGCCAATTTCTTTATGGGCGGCTCTTATGTGTTTGTTGCGGGGATTATCTATAGATTCCATAAAACGAAAACGACAGCATGGATTTCCTGTATTACTGCAAGTATTGTTATGGGGATTGTCGGTGCGGTTACAAATTATTTTATACTGTTTCCTGTATTTGAGCAGTTTATGCCTTTAGATCAGGTGATTGCTTCATTCAGTGCATTTATCCCGTTTATCAAAACAAAACTGGAGGTGGTATTATATAACGCTTTTCCATTTAATCTTTTGAAAGGCTTGGTTATCGGCCTTTTCACAATGCTGGTTTACAAAAAACTTGCCCCCATATTAAAGGGCTTAAAATAAGGAGAGTATCTATGGAAACAAAGGATTATCTCAAATATATCGTAGATGAAATCCATACTGTGGTGGTCGCAACTGTGGACGATAGCAGACAGCCCGTGACCGCAGCTATTGATATGATGGATTATGATGAAAACGGCTTATGCTTTCTGACGGCAAAGGGCAAGGGCTTTTATGACCGGCTGAAAAAGCGTGAATATATGGCGCTTACAGGTATGAAGGGCGAAGATACAATGTCCTGTGTCGCCGTTTCGGTTCGTGGAAAGGTAAAGGAAGTGGGTGCGGCGCTTCTGCCCCGTCTGTTCTTAAAGAATCCGTATATGAACGAGATTTATCCTACAGCCGAATCGCAAAAGGCGCTCACCGTATTTCAGCTTTATGAGGGTAGCGGTGAATGGTTTGACCTGTCAAAGAAGCCCATAGAGCGTGCGTCTTTCACCTTTGGCGGCGCAGAGACAAAAAATGACGGCTACTTTATTACAGACGCTTGCATCGGCTGCCGTGCTTGTGAGGCGGTCTGTCCGCAAAGCTGTATTGATTTTGCCGGGACGCCTGCGGTGATCCGGCAGGAAAACTGCCTACACTGCGGAAACTGTATGTCAGTATGTCCGCAAAATGCAGTTGTTCGGGAGGTGTAAAAATGACGCAGACGGAAAGACGGATTTATTTAATCAAAGAACTGCTTTCCGAGCAGCCACGATATGCGGGTATGGAAATTCCGAAAAATGAACAGGAACAAAAATACCTCCTGCGCTCTCTTTTCAATATCCGTATGCCTAAAGCTGTCAGCGAGGAATTTCTGAAAATTCAGGACGCATACCTGAAAGATGAAACCGAAAAGAAAGGCATTACGGAACTCACTGACTTACAGACCATACAGGATAATCTGTATTTATGGCGTGGCGATATTACTACACTTCGGTGCGACGGGATCGTCAATGCCGCAAACAATCAAATGCTCGGCTGCTTCTGCCCGAACCACGGCTGCATAGACAATGCCATCCACACCTTTTCCGGCGTTCAGCTTCGTTTGGTTTGTGCGGAGCTGATGAAAGAGCAAGGACACGAAGAAGAAACCGGCACAGCTAAAATTACCCCTGCATACAATCTGCCGTGTAAGTATGTTTTGCACACGGTCGGGCCGATCATTAGGGGACGGTTAAGAGAGAAAGACAATGAGCAGCTTGCGTCCTGCTATCGTTCCTGTTTGGAACTGGCAGAGCAAAACGGATTAAAAAGCATTGCCTTCCCGTGTATTTCCACGGGCGAGTTTCATTTTCCAAACGACAAAGCGGCAGAAATTGCAATTCAGACGGTAAAGGAATATAGGAAGCGGACTGACAGTCAAATGGAGGTGATATTCAATGTTTTTAAGGAAACCGATTATGAAATCTACCGGGAATTACTGGTCGCAAATTGAAAAGCTGAAAACAGAAATTGAAACCGCCGATGCCATTCTAATCGGAGCAGGCGCAGGGCTTTCCACCTCTGCCGGAATGGAATACAGCGGAGAACGGTTTGAAAAGACCTTTTCCGACTTCCGTCAGAAATACGGTATCACCGATATGTATTCGGGCGGTTTTTATCCGTATGACAGCTTGGAGGAATACTGGGCGTGGTGGTCACGGCATATCTGGATCAACCGTTATGATTCCGGTGTGGGGAAGCCCTATGCCGACCTGTTGGAGCTGGTGAAAGATAAAGACTACTTTGTGCTTACCACGAATGTGGATCATCAGTTTCAGCTTGCAGGCTTTGATAAAAAGCGTCTGTTTTACACGCAGGGAGATTATGGGTTATGGCAATGCTCTAAAGCCTGTCACGATAAAACTTATGATAACGAAGAAGCTGTACGACAAATGATGACTGCCCAAAAGGATATGAAAATACCGACAGGGCTGATACCGAAATGCCCTGTGTGCGGCGCTCCAATGACGATGAATCTGCGCTGTGATAATAAGTTCGTGCAGGACGAGGGCTGGTATGCAGCAGCAAACCGCTATGATGATTTCATCCGCTGTCACGAAAATTTGCATATTCGCTTTTTAGAGCTTGGCGTCGGGTTTAACACGCCTGTTATTATTAAATATCCGTTCTGGCAGATGACGGCAAAAAATAAGAAAGCCGTTTATGCCTGTGTAAATTACGGAGAATCTCTTTTCCCAAGAGAAATTGAAAATCAGGCGATTTGTATGGATATTGGTATAGAAAAAGTGCTCAAAGACCTTAACCAAACTACCAATATATGATATAAATTTGTTTTATGTTTTAAGGGGGTGATAGTATCGGACGAATTATCATTTTGGAATTAACAGACCGTGACAGTACCGCTTTTGAGGATATTCTATCCTTTTTATCACGCCACCCTGATTTAGAAAAATGGAAGCTCCGAGATGAGCCGATAATATCATTTCCGGGGCTTGAACTAAATCTTGCACGCAGAAAAATCACAAGCGATGGACGAGAGATTTCATTGACCGCAAAGGAATACGATATTCTCTGTTTGCTGGTAGCAAATAAAAACCGTGTGCTGACCTACGACCAAATCTATGAAAAGGTATGGGGTGATTTTTCTTCGGGTAGCGAACGGGAAACAATCGGTTTCCATGTTCGTAATCTCCGAAAAAAACTATTTGATACCGACCAAGAGCCCGCGTATCAAATAGAGAGTATTCGGGATGTTGGCTATCGGTTTCAGTATAATTAGCAAGTTTCAAGCAACAGTCTGTTTCGTCAGACTGTTGCTTTTCTCGTTTACAGAAGATATTTCGAGCGATTTTTCAATGGCTTTCCACATTTTGAGTTGATATGACAGATTGCTTTCGCATATTGTCTGAACTTGCGATATTTCTCGGCGTAATCTCGGTTTTATCTCGGTGAAATCTCTTTTTCATACAGTATAATCCCTTTATCTACAAAACGGATAGGGGAAAACTGAAAATGCCTGTTGGCTTATCCCCGCAAAGGGGATATAATGAAACACAGAAAAAACGAACCGCCTAAAATACCGCCTGATAAAAAACTTAAATATCAATTTTTACATACCGCAATCTCTAAGGGGATTGCGGTATTTTTTTGTTCGACACCGTTTTACCTATTCAGTCCATACAGGCTAATATATGGCAGTCCTCTACAAAATGACGCACCCGCTGTAAAGTGGGTGCGTTTCTTTTATGTCATAATATGCCGTTTTTTGATGTTCCATAGCGGGCGTAGTCCTCCGATCAATCTGAATCTCAAAAAATTCAGATTGATCGGAGGTAAACAGCGTGAGTGCTGACAAAAAAAGGATATGGATAAACGGCCAGCTTGTCGAGGTAACGGATGAAGTTTATGCCGCCTATACAAAAGGCGACCGAAAAATGCGTTACTTTGAAAATGACCTGAAAACAGAGCGTTTTCTTCTCACCAAAGATGGACGGATTGAACAAATCATACCCAGCCGCGAAGATTCATTAGACAGGCTTATGGAGGACAATGCACAGCAATTCTCCAACGGACAGGAAAGCGTTGAAGATGTAGTATTTCGGCAAATTATGGTGGACAAGCTACATACTGCGATTTCCCAGCTTACTGAAAAGGAACGGGCTTTGATTCAAGCATTGTTCTTTGAAGAAATGACAGAACGGGAATATGCCGAACAGTTGGGCGTATATCGCAATGCTGTTCATAAGAAGAAAATGCGTATTCTTGAAAAACTAAAAAAACTTTTGGAATAAAGGTGTGCAGACCCCTCGCTGAACGGCAAATACAGCGAGGGGTCTTTTTTATTGACTTCTCGGCGTTCTTTGAAAACTAAATACCCATTCATCAAACACATTCCTATTGCTATTGTGATGAGCATAAGCCACATTAGCGGCTGCGCCACGATCTGCGGGAAAGAAAGCAACGAGATTTCACCTGTATTTATTTTGGGTCTATGGCTTTCATTTCCTGCAAGGAGCGAATAACAGTCGGCTATGAGTATCGGGCGGCTCCCGATATGGCGACGACAGGCAATAGGGACAATGATACTCCCGTCCAGCCACAGTCCGAGCGTGATAAGCGATATTTCGGTCGTGAAGCCGTCGCAGGCAATGGGGGCGGTCGCATGAGAACCATGTGAGGGTGAGATTCCCGTGGAGCTGGCAAGCCTCCAGCCGTTTGATGACTTCCCGCAACAATCCGGGGTGTCGAGGACAAATAGGATTGTTTCTTTATACAAGGTCAAACGGCAGGACGGGTCAACTGAAACGGAGAATTGTTTGTATCTTCCCGACCTTAATTCTGTTCTGCCCTTGACCTCTACATAGGCGGCTAACCGCCTAAATTTTCAAAGGAGGTCATAACACTATGAATCACACATATTTACGAGGTGATATGTATTACGCCGATTTGGGGCAAGGGATCGGCTCGGAACAAGAGGGCTACCGTCCCATCGTTATCATTCAAAACAATGTCGGCAACAAGCACAGCCCTACGGTGATTATCGCTTCTATCACCAGCAAAAAGGACGCAAAGCCGAAACTACCTACCCACTACTACATCGACGCCGAAAACGGCTTGGAATTGCCCTCTATCGTACTTTTGGAACAACTGCGAACCGTGGATAAACGCCGCTTGGGTGACTTTATCGGTCACTTGTCCGAAAAGCATATACAGGGTGTCAATCACGCTCTGGCAGTCAGTATCGGTCTGATCGAGAGTGTGCCGAAAAAGTTAATCCTTTGCCTTTGCAGCGCTTGTGCCGACAATTTCTACGGTACGGGCGCTTATTCTTTACGCAGGATTGACCCGCAGCAGACCGAGAAAGACACCTGCACCTATTGTAATCAGCGAAAAGGATATGACTACGAGATTATCCCGAAGAACCGTTAAGGGGGCTGCCTATGGAATCACAGACAGCCTATAAAATGCTATTCACGGATTATCCCGATGTAGTTAATGTTGAGCAAATGTGTGAAATGCTCGGCGGTATCTGCGACAAAACCGCTTATCGGCTTTTGAAGTCCGGCAAAATCAAGAGCTTTATCGTCGGCCGCCGTTATCGAATCCCGAAGCTCAACATTCTGGAATACTTGGAATTGATAGATAAATCTACTGCGTAAAACCTCGTTTGCACATTTGGCCTATGGGGTTCTTTCTGCTACAATATAAATGTCAATGGCAGATGAATCTACGCTGTACCACTAAAAGGAGGTTTTATTATATGGTAGCAGGACATCTGCGAGAAAAAAACGGGTACTATCATATGGTACTGAATTATGTGGACGAATACGGTAAACGGCACACGCCGTCGAAGTCCACGGGTCTAACAGTAAAAGGAAACAAAAAGCGTGCTGAAAAAATGCTTTCTGAAGCTCGTGCCGCAAAAGAAGCTGAATTAGAGGCAAGAGCAATCGAACGAAGCACAGGCAAAGCCCCCGTAGGCACAATTCTTTTTACGACATTTCTGCTTGACTGGCTGGAAATGACGAAAAAGAATGTGGAGGAAACAACTTACGGAGCGTATTCTATGGCGATAAAGAGCAAAATCATTCCGTACTTTGAAGAACACCACCCCGGACTGGCTCTGTGCGAGGTCACGCCAAAGCATATACAAGACTACTACACCTATGAATTGACGGTGCGGGGCGTTTCCGCAAACACGGTCATACATCGCCATGCCAATATCCGTAAAGCCTTACAGCACGCTTTCAAACTCGGTCTGATTGATACGAACCCTGCGGATCGCATTGAACGACCGAAAAAAGAAAAGTTTGTCGGCAGCGTTTACGAAGAAGATGAGCTAAACCGTCTTTTTGAAATCGTCAAAGGCGACCCCATAGAACTTGGCGTTATTCTCGGTGCTTTTTACGGACTGCGCCAAAGTGAAGCGGTCGGCTTAAAGTGGAACGCGATTGATTTCAAGAAGAAAACAATCACCATTCGTCACACGGTTACACAGGCGACCATAGACGGCAAAAGCAAGATTATTCAAAAGGATCGGACGAAGACCAAAGCCAGCTACCGTAGCCTGCCGCTTGTACCGCCGTTCGAGGAATTATTGCACCGTCTGAAAGCGGAGCAGGAACTAAACCGAAAGCTGTGCGGGAAATCTTATTGCAGAAAATACACCGATTATATCTATGTAAACGAAATCGGTGAGCTTGTAAAGCCCGGCTATATCACACAGCATTTTCCGCTGATTCTGCAAAAGAACGGTATGCGGAAGATTCGTTTCCACGATTTACGGCATAGCTGCGCAAGCCTTTTGTATGCAAACGGTGTCAGCTTGAAAGAAATTCAGGAGTGGTTAGGTCACAGCGATATTTCGACCACCTCAAACATTTACACGCACTTGAATTTCACATCAAAGGTTGCGTCTGCCAACGCAATTTTAGGCGTATATCCCTCCGCATAGTACTGAATGTCCCTCCAAAATCGCCCCAAAAATCGGAGGGACATTGAAAAAAATCACCGTGACACGCCAAATTTCCAACCCCGCCGACAAAAAGAAAAAGCCCGCAAACCCCGATATATCAAGGGTTTACGAGCTGTTAAGGTCTGGTGCCGGCGGCGGGACTTGAACCCGCACGCCATCGCTGGCAATGGATTTTGAGTCCACCTCGTCTGCCAATTCCAACACGCCGGCATTTATATTTTTAAGTCGTCTCCCGATGTCCTGTCCGAGAAATCGGAGGGACATCGTGGAGGGACATTAAAAGCAAGTTACATATTCAGTTTTCAAAAAGCCCTGTAAAATCAAGGGTTTACGCCAAAGTGGTATGAAACGGCGAAGTAGATTTTGAGTCCGTCACGTCTGCCAATTCCATCACACCGGCATTTCTATTTTCAAAGTCTTACTTGCGATGTAGTGTCAAAGAAATAGGAAAGAGATTAAAAGTAAATTACATATTTAACTTTAGAAATTCACCGTTTCAATCACAATATTTAACGCAAAAAATATTATACATCAAAAATGTCAAAAAATCAAGATGTATTTTAATAAATTTGAAAAATATCATTTGTTAGATTTTTTTTTGCTGATTTATAATTGATATTAATTCTTATTTTATATATTTTACTCTTTTTTAGATAAAATGTTATCAAATGCGACATTTTTAAGTTGAAAGTTTCTATCTTTTTAGGCATAAACTAAATTTTGATAAAAAAATTTTTTTTAATTCTTATACGGTTGCTTATTTTTAAATTCTATATTATAATATATCTTGTATTGTTATTTTTCTTTTGGCTAAAAGCCGTATTATGGAGGATTTATTTATGGAAAAGAAAGAATTAATGTACGAAGGAAAAGCAAAAAAAGTATTTTCTACTTCTGATCCTGATTTTTGTGTTGTTTCTTATAAGGATGACGCTACTGCATTCAACGGTGAAAAGAAAGGCACAATCATTGGAAAAGGCGTAGTAAATAACCGTATGTCAAACTTTATGTTCAAGCTTCTTGAAAAAAATGGAATTGCAACTGATTTTGTTGAAGAGCTTAACGACAGGGAAACAGTATTAAAAAAAGTTGAAATTGTACCTCTCGAGGTTATTTTAAGAAATAAAGCTGCCGGCAGCCTTTCAAAGAGACTTGGGCTTCCCGAGGGTACGCCTATGAAAACACCTGTACTTGAATTTTGTTATAAAAATGATGATCTTGGCGATCCAATGGTAAATGAGTATCATATTCTTGCTGCAGGTTTTGCTACAAAGGAAGAAATTGATACAATTACAGAGATGTCCTTTAAAATTAACGAGTTAATGGTCGAGTTTTTTAAGGAATGTAATGTTGATCTTATAGATTTTAAAATTGAATTTGGCAGATACAAGGGTCAGATTTTACTTGCTGATGAAATTTCACCTGATACCTGCCGTTTTTGGGATATTGATACTCAGGAAAAGCTTGATAAAGATCGTTTTCGTCGTGATATGGGCGGTGTTGAAGAAGCTTATGCCGAGATGATGAAGAGAATCGGTCTGGCATAATTTATTGATTTTTACTTTCTTTATTCAAAAAATTTGATTAGTCGGATGGTGACACCTTGAATTATTCTTTCGATAATTTTGCAAAAGAAGGTCTGCACGAAGAGTGTGGTGTTTTCGGCATATTCAGCGATGGGACAATCAGTCCTTCCTACGCTTGTTACAACGGGCTTCTTGCACTCCAGCACAGGGGTCAGGAAAGTTGCGGTATCGCTGTATCTGACGAAGGTGTAATAGATTATCACAAAAATATGGGCCTCGTTACAGAGGTGTTTAACAATAATATTCTTGATTCTTTAAACGGACAGATGGCTATTTCTCACGTCCGTTATTCAACAGCAGGCGGCTCTGTGCTTGAAAATGCACAACCGCTTGTTATGCGTTATGTAAAAGGTACATTGTCAGTTGCTCATAACGGCAATCTTACTAACGCAGTTGAAATTCGCCGTGAACTTGAACAGCACGGTGCAATTTTCCAGACAACTATTGACTCTGAAGTAATATGTTATGTAATAGCACGTGAGCGCCTTAAATGCCATAGTGTTGAAGACGCAGTTGTGCGAACTATGAAAGTTCTTGAAGGTGCATATTCATTGCTTGTAATGAGTCCCAGAAAAGTTATTGCAGCAAGAGATCCCCACGGTTTCAGACCGTTGTGTATGGGAAAATATAATAATTCATATGTATTTGCAAGTGAAAGCGCTGCTTTGGATGCTTGCGGAGCAGAATTTATCCGTGATATTGAGCCCGGAGAAATAGTTATTGTAGATAATGATGGCATGCGAAGCATGAAGCCTGATTTTGGCGAAAAGAAAAAATCTTTGTGTATTTTTGAATATATCTATTTTGCACGTTCTGATTCATTTATTGACGGTGTAAGCGTCTATGAAGCACGCAAACAGGCAGGCAGGATTCTTGCCAGAACATTTCCTGTTGAAGCAGATATGGTAATCGGTGTCCCGGAATCAGGTATAGATGCTGCTATCGGTTACAGTGAGGAATCCGGAATTCCTTATGAAAAAGCTATTGTTAAAAACAGCTACATAGGAAGAACCTTTATTAAGCCAAGTCAGAAAGAGCGTATGAAGAGCGTAAAAATTAAGCTTAATCCTATTGCTGACATGGTAAAGGGAAAAAGAGTTATTATGATTGACGACAGTATAGTTCGGGGAACTACTGTTGACAGAATTGTTACAATGCTTAGGGAAGCTGGCGCTAAAGAAGTTCACATGCGTATCAGCTCACCGCCTTTTATGTGGCCGTGTTATTATGGTACCGATATACCGTCGAGAGGTGAGCTTATAGCTTGTAATCATACAATTGAAGAGATAACAAAGCTCAGCGGGGCTGATTCATTGGGATATCTTCCGGTTGAATCACTGAGCGAAATGATAGGAAATGTACCTTCCGGTTTTTGTGACGGCTGTTTTACAGGTAATTATCCGGCGGCCATCACTAAAGAAACCTTTAAAGGTAAAGAGCGCGGCGGAATGAACTTTGACAAGAAATCAACGTGACATTACATTAGGTTAGAACAGAAAACCTGATATTGCCCGAACTCAATTGCCGGCTGTTTTGAGCAATTTTCTGTAAAGAATTATTAAGTTAATATATGTTTTAGATTGAAAGGATGTTAATAATGGTTAAGGATACTTATGAATCACCCTTGTCGTCTCGTTATTCAAGCAAGGAAATGAAGTATATTTTTTCACCCGACAAGAAATTCAGAACATGGAGAAAGCTTTGGATTGCTCTTGCAGAGGCTGAAATGGAGCTTGGACTTCCTGTAAAGCAGGAACAGATTGATGAGCTTAAGGCACATGCTGATGATATTAATTATGAGGTCGCACAGGAAAGAGAAAAACTTGTACGTCATGATGTAATGTCACATGTTTACGCCTATGGTGTACAGTGTCCGAATGCTAAGGGCATTATTCATTTAGGTGCTACATCATGTTATGTAGGAGATAATACTGATATTATAATTATGACTGAGGGTTTACAGCTTATAAGAAATAAACTGATTACCGTCATACGCAACCTTTCAAAATTTGCTGATGAATATAAAGCGCTGCCAACTCTTGCTTTTACACATTTTCAGCCGGCACAGCCTACAACGGTAGGTAAAAGAGCAACACTTTGGATTCAGGAACTGCTGATGGATTTGGAAGATGTTGAATATCAACTGTCAAAGGCAAAATTACTTGGCTCTAAGGGTACAACAGGTACTCAGGCAAGTTTTCTCGAATTGTTTGACGGGGATCATGCAAAATGCAAGGAGCTTGACAAGAAAATTGCTGAGAAAATGGGTTATCAGGATTGCTTCCCTGTGTCTGGTCAGACATATTCGCGAAAACTTGATTCGCAATTTCTGAATGTACTTGCAGGTATTGCACAGTCAGCTGCAAAATTTTCCAATGATATAAGGCTTTTGCAGCATCTTAAGGAAGTTGAGGAACCATTTGAAAAGAATCAGATTGGTTCATCCGCTATGGCTTATAAGCGCAATCCAATGAGAAGTGAGCGCATAGGTTCACTTTCAAGATATGTTATGTGTGATGTTCTTAACGGTTATTTTACTACTGCTACTCAATGGTTTGAGAGAACACTTGATGACTCAGCCAACAAACGGCTAAGTGTTCCGGAGGCATTTCTTGCGGTTGACGGAATTCTTTCACTTTATGCTAATGTTGCAGACGGTCTTGTTGTATATCCTAAGGTAATTGAACAGAGACTTAGAAAAGAGCTTCCGTTTATGGCAACTGAGAATATTATGATGGATGCTGTTAAAAAGCGCGGAGCAGACAGGCAGCAGCTTCATGAAAAAATCAGGGTTCACTCAATGGCTGCATCAAAGGTAATAAAGGAAGAGGGCGGCGAAAATGATTTGCTTCAGCGAATTGCTGCCGACGATGCTTTTGGAGTAACTCTCGAAGAACTTGAAACAATTTTGCTGCCTGAAAAATATACAGGCAGGGCAAAAGAACAGACTGAGGATTTTCTTACTGAGTGTGTTGCACCGGTGCTTGAAAAGTATAAGAATATTGAATCTGACAGACCGGAAATTAATGTATAATTTGCATTTTACTGATACATAAAGTATCAATAATTATATTTGTATTTTGCAAAAAGGAGTTTTGTATTATGGTTAAAGCAATTGTAGGTGCCAATTGGGGCGATGAGGGCAAAGGTAAAATTACTGACGTTTTAGCAAATGACAGTGATATTGTTATTCGTTTTCAGGGTGGTGCAAACGCAGGTCATACTATTGTAAATGATTTTGGAAAATTTGCTCTTCATCAGCTTCCTTCAGGTGTTTTTCACCAGAATATAACTAATATAATCGGCAACGGTGTTGCTTTCAGTGTTGAAAACTTCGTAAAAGAAATGGCTTATCTCAATGAAAGAGGAGTTCCGCAGCCAAATGTAATTATTTCTGACAGAGCACAGATTGTAATGCCATATCATGTTGCATTTGATTGTTATGAAGAGGAGCGTCTCGGAAAAAATTCTTTTGGTTCAACTAAAAGCGGCATTGCCCCATTCTATTCAGATAAATATTCAAAAATTGGTTTTCAGATTAATGAATTATTTGATGATCCGGACTCTTTAAAGGCTAAAATCAAGCACGCCCTTGAAATTAAAAATGCAACTTTAGAGCATCTTTATAATAAACCTCCGATTACAGAAGATGAGGTTTTTGAAAAGCTTATGGAATATAAAGAGTTTCTTGCTCTGTATGTTGGAGATGCATTTACATTTATTCACAATGCATTAAAAGAGGGCAAAAATATTTTGCTTGAGGGACAGCTCGGTTCACTTAAGGATACTGATTTTGGTATATATCCAATGGTTACTTCGTCAAATACAATTGCAGGCTACGGTGCTGTAGGTGCAGGTATTCCTCCGTACGAAATCAAGGAGATTATTACTGTTGTTAAAGCATATTCCAGTGCTGTTGGCGCTGGTGAATTTGTTTCCGAAATCTTTGGAGAAGAGGCTGATGAGCTTCGTAAAAGAGGCGGAGACGGCGGTGAATTCGGAGCAACAACAGGCAGACCACGACGTATGGGATGGCTTGATTTGGTTGCAACACGATATGGATGCATGGTACAGGGTGCTACACAAATAGCTTTTACTGTTCTGGATGTTTTGGGATATCTTGATGAAATCCCTGTTTGCATCGGATATGAGCTTGACGGTGAAATTATTGATTACTTCCCGTCAACTACAAAGCTAAAAAGATGTAAACCAATTCTTAAGAGATTAAAGGGCTGGAAATGTTCTATTTCAGGCATTACTGAATACGATAAGCTGCCAAAAGAATGCCGTGAATATATAGAATTTGCTGAAAAGGAAATTGGTGTGCCTATAACAATGGTATCAAACGGTCCTGCAAGAAGCGATATCATTTACAGATAAATTGTTTAATTTGGAAGGATGGGCAGGGTTATGGAAAATAAGGAAACTGTCATAGTACTTGACTTTGGTGGTCAATATAATCAGTTGATTGCGAGAAGAGTTCGCGAATGTAATGTTTACTGCGAAATTCTTCCTTACACAGTTGATATACAAAAAATAAAGGAAATAAATCCAAAGGGCATTATTTTTACCGGCGGTCCAAACAGTGTTTATGATGAAGCATCTCCGCATTATACGCCCGAGATTTTTAAGCTTGGCATTCCAATTCTGGGTATCTGTTACGGTTGTCAGCTTATGGCATATTCACTTGGCGGTAAAGTTGTGTCTGCTACGGATAATTCATCAAGCGAATATGGAAAAACAGCTACAAAATACAATACTGAGGATATTTTGTTCAACGGAATTACACAAGGCGGCATTTCATGGATGAGTCACCGTGACTACATTAGCGAAGCGCCTCAGGGGTTTGAAGTGACTGCTAAAACAGAAGTTTGTCCTGTTGCCGCTATGTCCTGTGCCGATAAGAAGTTATACGGTGTTCAGTTCCATCCTGAGGTCAACCATACTGAAAACGGAAAAGAAATGCTTAAATCGTTTTTGTATAATGTATGCGAGTGCAAGGGTGAGTGGAAGATGGAGAGTTTTATTGATGCCACTGTTGCACAGCTTAAAGAACAAATAGGCAGTAAGGGTGTTGTACTTGGATTGTCCGGAGGCGTTGATTCATCAGTTGCAGCGGCGCTTTTAAGTAAGGCGGTAGGCAAACAACTTACCTGTGTATTTGTGGATCAGGGACTTATGCGCAAAGATGAGGGCGACTTTGTTGAACAGACATTTACAAAGCTTTTCGATATGAATTTTGTACGTATAAATTGTCAGGATGAATTTCTCTCAAAACTTAAAGGGATTCAGGACCCCGAAGAAAAGAGACATATTATAGGGACAGAATTTTATAAGGTATTCTGGAATAAGATACGTGAAAATTACGGAGAGGGATATTTCGCACAGGGAACAATTTATCCTGACAGAATAGAAAGCGGCAAGGGTGATGCTGCAAAAATAAAAACTCATCATAATCAGGTTGGAGTACCTGATGATATAAACTTTGCAGGTATTATTGAGCCTCTCAAAGATTTATTTAAAGATGAGGTTAGGGCAGTTGGTGAAAAACTTGGACTTCCTCACGAACTTGTATGGCGTCAGCCATTCCCCGGCCCGGGACTCGGAGTACGTGTAATCGGAGAGGTTACAGCTGAAAAAGTACGTATTTTGCAGGAGGCAGATGCTATTCTTCGTGACGAGATGGATAAATGTGGCTATGCTGAAAATATGAGTCAGTTCTTCGCAGTTTTACCAGGAGTAAAAACTGTGGGTGTAATGGGAGATGCCCGTACATATGACGAACTTGTTGCAATCAGAGCAGTCACAACTGATGATTTTATGACTGCTGATTGGGCAAAAATACCTTATGAAATTCTTGGCAGAGTTTCCAATCGTATCATTAACGAAGTAGAACATGTCAACAGAGTAGTGTATGACATAACTTCAAAACCTCCCGGTACAGTAGAATGGGAATGATTTCAAATTCGGTTTAGTAATATAATTTAATTAATATTATAATATAAAATTAGGATTTCAGCTGTTGCAGTTGAAATCCTGTTTTTATGTATATAGATATATTGAAATAAAATAAGTTAACCGGCTATGACATCAGGTATAATCACACAAAGAGCAATAATATGCGTTTATTGTTTTAAAAAAATTTTGCCGGCAGGAGAGATTGACAGAAATGCTAAGAAGTAAAGTCAGCTTTAGCGTATGCAAAAAAATAAATAATATTAGGGAGAATATGGGTTGGTTTTTGGGTGGATTGGGGAAATATGCTCGCAGTTAATTGTTGACATTTGTGCATTGTGTGCCGCTTAAAAAAATAGTTTGGGGAATTGAAAGTTATTTTGATTTTGTGTATAATGGAAAAGAAATAATAACTTAAAAAGATGAACAAGAGTTATATTTATCTGATTTGAAAATAGCTTTACAATAGTAACTTTATACTTGCATAAATAGATAAATATGGCATTTTATGAGGTGTTCAATGAGCAAAAAATTATCAGAAATGAGTTTGGAAGAGTTGTGGAGACTGTTTCCTATATTTTTGACAGAGCATCAGACTTGTTGGAAAGACTGGTATTGTGAGGAGGAAATATTTTTGAAAAAGACAATGCCGCAGGTCGAAAGAATAAGTCATATAGGTAGTACGGCGGTTGATTCAATTTGGGCTAAGCCGATTATTGATATTCTTGTGGAAGTTCCAAAAGAATGTGATTTGTCATATTATAAAAACTTGCTTGTAGAAAATGGCTATATTTGTATGGCTCAAAGTGCAAATAGGCTTTCTTTTAACAAGGGGTACAGTGAAAACGGATTTGACCAAAGAGTATTTCATTTGCATTTAAGATATATTGGAGATAATAATGAATTATATTTTAGAGATTATCTTATAGAGTATCCCGATGTTGCAAATGAATATGAAAAATTGAAATTGAAGTTATGGAAAGAATATGAGCATAACAGAGATGGTTATACGAACGCTAAAGCCCAATTTGTTGAAAAGTACACTAAAAAAGCGATGCTAATATATATGGATAGATATTAACAAATTCGGTCTTTGATATGGATGCTACTCGAGAATATCGAAATAGCGGAATACTGGGAAATACTTTTCTGAAAAAAGTTTTGTATTAATTCTGAGTAAAATTGATGAGCATTAGTTAAACTGAAGTGCTACAAAGAAATAGATTAATCAAAATAGGGCAAAAGGAATAAAAGAAAAATGACTTACAAAATAAGAAAATGGAAATTATCAGATGCAAAAGATTTGGCAATAGCTCTCTCTAACAGAAAGATACAAGATAATCTTCGGGACGGATTACCCTACCCTTATACAGAGCAAGATGGAGCAGACTATATTTCTGATATGCTTTCCGCAGATGAAAATGAGACCTTTGCTTTTGCTATTACAATTGACGGAAAGGCAGTGGGCAGTATCGGTGTTTTTCGTAAAGGTAATATTCATAAGCAAACCGCCGAGTTAGGATACTATATATCTGAAGAGTATTGGGGCAGAGGAATTATGACTGAAGCTGTTAAGCAAATATGCCAATACGTTTTTAGCGAAAGTGACATTATACGTATTTATGCAGAGCCGTTTGCATACAATGCAGCGTCTTGCAAAGTGCTTGAAAAAGCAGGCTTTCAATATGAGGGAACATTGAGAAGGAATGCTGTAAAAAACGGTAAAGTGATTGATATGAAAATGTACTCTTTGTTAAAAGAGGAATAATGGCTTTTTGCCTATTACATATATAAATTAAAAAGGTAACGATATGGTGACAAAATTAAAGTATGGAAATACAAATACATATTTCGTGCGGGGTACAAAGGGTGGATTGCTGATTGATACTGATTATGCTGGAACTTTGCAGGATCTTTTTAAAGCCTTAAAGAAAAGTGTGATATCAATAACCAATATTACTTATATTTTGGCAACGCATTATCATCCAGACCATATCGGGCTTGTTAGTGAACTACAAAAAATGGGAATAAAGTTACTCCTCATTGATACCCAATGTGACTATGTGCATTTTGCTGATGATATATTTAATCGTGAAAACCACTTGCAATATGAACCTATTGACGAAAAAAATGCTACCATTATTGATTGTTGTGAAAGCAGAAGTTTTCTTGTTGATTTAGGTATTGCAGGAGAAATCGTTAAAACTGCGAGTCATAGTAAGGATAGCATATCTATTATTTTGGATAACGGGGTTTGTATTGTGGGTGATTTAGAGCCGATGGAATATCTTGATGCTTATGATGAAAATATCTCTTTAAAAAATGACTGGAAACTTATTATGAGTTATAATCCGAAAGTCATATATTATGCCCATGCAAATGAAAAATATTTCGCGTAATAATGGTTTGAATGGAGAAAAAATGGATTTTAAAATTCGAGAAATTAGAAAAAGTGAATATCCAGTATTATCTGATTTTTTGTATGAAGCAATTTTTGTCCCGGAAGGAATGGATAAGCCGCCAAAATCTATTATTAAACAGCCAGAGCTGCATGTATATATTGCTGGATTTGGAAAAGCAGACGATTGGTGCTTGGTTGCAGAAGTAAAAGAAAAGGTTGTGGGTGCAGTATGGGGACGTATAATGAATGATTACGGACATATTGATGATAAAACACCATCCCTTGCAATATCTCTTTATGAGGAATACAGACATTTTGGTATTGGTACTTCACTTATGAGAGCGATGCTGCAGCTTCTAAAAGATAAGGGATATAAGCAGACATCACTTTCTGTGCAAAAAGCAAATTACGCGGTTAATATGTATAAAAAGGAAGGTTTTCAGGTCGTTGACGAAAACGAGGAAGAATACATTATGGTTTACCAATTTTAGCAGAGAAGAGATTTTAGATATTAATTGTCAAAGTAAAAGTTTATTTTTTAAACCGAATTTTATAATTTCATATTTATTAATATTTTTTAAATTATTCTTTAATACAGGAGGCAATTATTTATGGCGAATGAGAATAAAAAAGATTTTAATGCTATGCTGAATGATAGTAAAGACATGCCTAAATTTCAGACAATTACGGATGAAAAAACCATAGAAAAATACGGCGGGGAGAAAATGTATTTTGCGCCGCCGATTGATTATGACAAAGTAATGCGGCTTGTTCCGTTTGGAAAGCTGATTACCATAGGTGAAATAAGGGAATATTTTGCAAAACAAAATGGAGCCGATTTTACAGAACCGATTACAGCGGGAATATTTGTCTCAATTGCTGCATGGGCAAGTTTTCAGAGAACAGAAGATAAAATCCCTTATTGGAGAACACTTAAAGCAAATGGGGAACTAAATGCAAAATATCCCGGCGGTATTGAGGTGCAGAAAGATATGCTTGAAGGAGAAGGACATACAATCATACAAAAGGGAAGAAAGAATATCAGATATTATGTTAAAGACTATGAGAGCAAGTTGTTTTCGTTATAAGCATAAGCTGTTGGAAGCAGTAAAAATGTTATATTTAACCGCTTATGGTATTTGACCTGAATTATATATGATCTGTATAGCTAAAATAAGTTAGTTATAATATTGAAAAGTTTTTTGTTTAGCAAAGATTGATCACAATATCTGTGTTGATAAATAGGTCTCTGGCTGTGATTAGTAAACATTTTCTTATGTGATATTAAAGATTTTGAGATGTTGAAGAGTTTAAAGTTTTTTATTAATATTCAGAGTTTAAACACATTCTGTTTGAGACATATGTGCATAAAAAATATGTAAGTAATTTATTTATTAATTTCTAAAAATTATCTATAAAAAAATCATATTATGTCACACAGGTAAAGATGTATTGTCTAATTAAGTAGGAGGTAAAAATCTATGAATAAAAAAACAAACAAAGAAATGCTGGCTTTGGTTGATAAAGCTACAGCAGGGGACAAAAAAGCCCTCGAAACACTTGTTGCAGATGTACAGGACATTATATTTAATTTATCTCTGCGAATGCTTGGAACATTTGCTGATGCGCAGGATGCCACGCAGGATATCTTACTGAAAATGATTACGCATTTATCATCTTTTGAAGGTAAAAGCTCATTTACCACATGGGTATTCAGTATTGCTGCCAATCATTTAAAAAATTACAAAAAGTATATGTTTGCCCAATATCCGCTTAGTTTTGAGTATTATGGAGATGATATAGAAAACGGAAAAATTAAGGATATTCCAGATTTGACTCAGAATGTTGAAAAGAATATTTTGGCAGAGGAATTAAAGCTGTCGTGTACAAATGTAATGTTGCAATGTCTTGATGCGGAAAGCAGATGTATTTTCATAATGGGAACAATGTTTAAGATTGACAGCCGCATTGCTGGAGATATTTTGGGAATGACGCCGGAAGCATATCGCCAAAGGCTTTCCAGGATTCGAAGAAAAATGGCAGATTTCCTTGAACAGTATTGCGGCGAGTATGGCAGCGGAAAATGCAGGTGCAAAGACAGGGTGAATTATGCAATTAAAAGTCATAGAATAAACCCGTTGCAGCTGGATTATACAACTGCTGAGGAAATTTCTATCGAGACTATGTTTGAAGTAAAAAAGGCTATGGAGGATATTGATGATTTGTCACAGGACTTTTCATTTTGCAAGCCTTATCAATCGCCTGAACATACAAAAAATATGATACGGGAATTTTTAGAGTCTACGCAATTTAATCTTATTAAAAATTCCGGAAAGGGAAGCAGTTTATGAACATCTCATTAATTACAGATTACCTGTCAAATTTGAGCATAAATAACAATCGCGAATGGTATCATGCCAACAAGGAAGATTACAAAAAAGCAAATGCTGCTTTTGAAGAATTATTGCAGGTTTTAATACTTGAAATCGGAAAGTTTGATAACAGTATATTACATAATATTCCCAAAAACCTTACGTTTAAGATTGTAAGGGATACGCGTTTCAGTCATGATAAGTCTCCGTATAATCCTGCTTTCCGAGCCCACATATCCGCAAAAGGTAAACTTCCTGTTCCGGTCGGATATTACCTCATGATAAAGCCCGGCAATCAGTCTTTTTTAGGCGGCGGTTTGTTTGCAGATATGTTTAAGGATGCAACAACGATGGTACGGGATTATATTTTTCAAAACGGCGAAGAATGGGAAAGGATTATCCGCGAGCCAAAGTTTGAAAAACATTTTGCTGTACAGGGAACAGCATTAAAGAATGTTCCTGCAAGGTATGATAAAGAGCATCCACAAGCAGAATATCTGAAATTTAAAAGCTGGTATCTGGAATATCCTATAAAAGATGAAGAATTAAACGATGCAGATGCATTTATCGTAAAAGCTGCCGAGTGCTTCCAAATAATGAAGCCTTTTAATGACTATCTGAATAAAGCGCTTGCGGACTTTCAGATGCCTGCAAGGTAACAAAATTTTTAAGTTCGGATTAAATCTGACTCATATAAAATTATAAAGAGGATAGCCAATAAACGGCTATCCTCTTTCAAAAGTTATAAAACAAATTGTAAATAATAAAACACGGATAATGACATTTGATAATGACATTTTTAGTTATTCTTAATTATTGTGAAAAATATTAAGAGTACGTTTAAATATGCTTTTCCATAACATAATTTGTCAAAGCAATGCCCATTTTAGTTACTTGTTGTTCTTTAATAACTTTATATCCTCTGTGAACAAAAAACAGTTTAGCTGTAATAGATGAATGTACGGTTATTTTGTTTACAGAATATCTGCTTTCAAGTTTGTTACAAATAGCAGTAGCAACGCCTTGATTTTGATAATCTTTATGTACGTAGAGTCTGTCAAGATAGCCTGTTTGGTCAATATCTCCGAATCCGACTATAATATCGTTTTTTACTGCAACAAGAGTAAAATGTTCTGATAAAGATAGATTCCATTTGTCAATATCTGTATTGCCAGACGCCCATACATTTAACTGTTCGTTTGTATAGTCTTTCGCATTTATTGTATGAACAGTATTATAAAACAATTTTATTAAATGTTTGCAGTCAGATGACAAATATTTTCTGATAATCACGTGTTTGTTCACCTTCTGTTTCAGTTTATATCTGAGCATATAATTTAACTTCTTAACTTAGATGCAGATTATCTTCGTTTATTATGATTTTTTCGGAATTATTTGCAAAATTTGATATATTATTTTGATTGTAGTGCTTTAGAAATTGATATTCCGTGATATTTCTTAAATTCATTTAACAGATGTGACTGGTCATAAAATCCAAGTTTATCAACAGAGTTTAATATATTGAAATTTGGTTTTAAACAATCCTGCCAAAGCTTTTGGTAACGAACCAGGTCAATCATTTGTTTTGGAGAAACACCTGTATTCTCAATGAAATCTCTCTCAAGCTGTCGCCTGCTTTTAAAACAGTAGTTTGACAGATCATTGACTTTCAGTTTGCAGTTATTTTTAATAATGTAATAAATTGAGTTCATAACATCATTATTCTGCCTATCTGGATTTATTTTTTTATACAGATAGTTTTCAGCAATTTTTTTTCGTTCAAAAATATTTTCGGCGTAAATAAGGTCATTGTGAATTGTCTGAAAATCTGAAAAATATTCTTTAACATCTAAAAAGTTATTTAATGTATTTTTTAGATTATTATCAGCAAAAAGTATTATGCTCCAAGCGTAAAACCGTATGGCAAACATACAGTTATTGCAGTCAGTAACAAATGGCACATTATTAATACCGCATAGTCCGACATTTATTGAATTATCTTCAAAACTGAATATAATATCCATACAAATATCAGGAATTACACGTGTTTCATTTTGATTAAGTGAATTAGGTTTGTATTCCCAAAAACACTTTATGAATGGCCTTAGGTTGTGATGAGGTTCTATTTCTATATATCCGTTGCAATTGTTAATATTGGATGTGACGGTTGTAAAAATATTGTTAATATAAAATGACATAGCGTATATAAATTAATGATTCAAATAATCTGAAAACCAGATTTTATGTGTGTCTACTTTGAATTCTCTGCCGTTAAGATAATTTAAAATCCCGGCGTCGGTTTTAAAATTAAATTTTAGTTTATAGCTGTAAAGAGCCTGGTATTTAAATCCGGCAGGCGGTCTTCTGTTTTTTCCATATTTTGTGTCGCCGACAAGGGGGTGCCCGATTGATGCCATATGTGCTCTTATCTGGTGTGTTCTTCCGGTTATAAGCTCAATGTTTATAAGACTGTACTTTTCATTAAAATCAATTACATTATATTTTGTCTTGATACTTTTTGAATTTTCTTCCTTGTTTTTAAACACAGTAACCTTGTTTTTGCTCTCGTTTTTAGTAATATAACCTTCTAATGTTCCGGTGCTTTGCTTTGGTTTGCCGTAAACAAGACAAATATAATGCTTTTCAAGTTCCCTTGTTTTTATCTTTGCATTTAGAACACGCAAACTTTCAGCATTCTTTGCCGCTATTACGATTCCGCCGGTGTTGCGGTCAATACGGTTTGCAAGTGCCGGGGCAAATGCCTTTTCTTCATCGGGGATGTATTCGCCCTTGTCATACAGGTAATGCCATACCCTTGAAATCAGTGAATCGAAGTGATAAGTTTTATCAGGGTGAACAATGATACCGGGTTTTTTATCGATAAGAATAATGTTTTCATCCTCATATACTATATCAAATTTTTTGGGAGCTTTAATAAAATCATAATTTTTTTGCTCGCTGTTTTCAAAAAATTCGTCTTTTATATAAAAGGTAAGTACGTCACCCTCGCAAAGTATAGTCTGAATATCACATTTTTTGCCGTTCACCTTAATACATTTTTTTCTTATATATTTGTACATAAGTGATTTTGGCAGTGTTTTAAAGCGCTTTTGCAAAAATTTATCGAGGCGCTGATTTGCTTCATTTTTATTTATTTGCAGTGTTCTCATTTTATTCTCCGCAGCATTCTATGTTGATTTTTATTATGCAATATGTTTTTTGTACATTAATTAAACTTAATAGTATATTATCTCATATTCAAAAATAATTCAACTGCTTTTTGCACACAAATATTATAAATGTATAAACTGTTAAAGGGTGATACAGTGAATTGCTACAGACATAGAGTAAAATCGGCAATATGCTTTGGACTGGGTTTGCTTATTGCAGCGCTGCTGCCGTCCGAATGGGTGATTATTGTAGCAGCCGCTGCACTTGTAATAGTAAGCATATCTTGTGTACGGAGGTAATTATGAAAGTTGTACTTATTGAAAAACCTAAATTCATATCAGCATTGCTCAGAAAAATTTATGGAATAAAAAAAGAGGTGCAGTCTTAATAACTGCAGATAGTAATAGTTGACAATTTTTTATATGATAAGATGTGCATAGTGACAAAAAACTATGCACATCTTATTTTTATATTGAGTTTTTTTAAAAGTAATAATATAATAAACTCATAATTGTACTTTAATTTTTCAGTGCAATTGAAATTTTAGGAGGTTGAATTAACAATGAAAAGCGCAAAGAAAATTGTAAGCGTTTTTTTATCGGTAATGATGGTTGTAACTTGCATATCAGTATCATTTACCGTGAATGCTTCAACGGGTAATTTGTGTAGTAAATACTATGCAACGAATCCGCAAAATAAGGTGGGTATTAAAAAAACAATCACCATTGACGGTGATGCAAGTGACTGGTCAGAGGACATGTTGATTGCTCAGGGGGCAGCATGGGATGTTGCAAATCACTATAAGGGCGGTCACGAAAACTGTGTACTTGATACATATGCATTATTTGCAACTTGGGACAACAATAACCTTTATGTTGGCTGGCAAATGGTAAATACCACTGATACATGGGCTCGTTCAGGTGATGGTCCGCTTTCTGACGGAGGACGTGTACTGGATGTTCCGCTGATCCTTGCTCTCAGCGTTGACCCTACAAGCACATCTATGTCGAATAAAAATACAAACGGAGGTCCAATTTGGGGACAGAAGATGGGTCTTTCTTTTGATACTCATGTTGACCATTTGCTTTACATGAGCGGTAAGCCGGGTTTAGGCGAACCTGCTATGTTTACTGCAGTTGATGCAAAGGGCAACACAGACTATAAAGCAGGCTGTCATACATTCAAGAGCACAGGAATTGAATATAAGATGGCAGAGACAAATATATGCTCTTCAATCTATGGTCTTAATTATTCTGAGGATCCTAATGATGTATACAATGAAGATGCGGATTGGTGTGACTATAAAACCTTTAAGGGTTCGGCAGGTACTCACAATACTAAATATGATTCATTCTATGAAATTAAGATTCCTCTATCTTCCCTTGGCATAGATGCTTCTTACGTTGAGAAATATGGAATCGGAGCAATGCTTGTTGCAACAAGAGGCGAATCAGGTCTTGACTGCATTCCTTTTGATGATACAATGCTTGATAATGCGCTTGGCTCATACTCAAATGATCCAAGTACATCAAAAGAAAAGGATGACGAGGATGTTATAACTTCCAAGTTCGCAAGAATCGGAAATATCGGCGGAGATATACCTGATACAAGGCCGGTGCCGCAGCCTACTACTCAGGTGACAACTACAAAGCCTGCACCTACAACAGCGCCTGCGACAACAAAACCAATTGGCGTTCAGCCTACAACAAAACCGGTACCGGTTTCCAATCTTACTGTTACTGCTACATCCAATATCTTCCCCAAAAAGACAGCAACTGTAAGTCAAAGTGCCAAGACTGTTACTGTGAGTTATGACATGAAATCTGCTATGAAGCTTGTCAACGGTCAGTTAGCTCTTACTTATGATTCATCTGTTCTTAAATTTGACCCTGCAAAGAACAGAGATATTATGCCATATATATTTAACGAGACAACAAATCAAAAAAATAATGTTATAATGGCGGCTTTTTCTGATGTAGTTAATCTTTATGATTTTACATCATCAAAGAATTTTGTAAATGTAACGTTTGATATTATATCCGGCGGAAATACTACTGTTGACTTAAGGGTTGAAGAGTTGTCGGTTGGATATCACAGCAATAATATTCTTAATTATAAAAATGCAGTAGTAAACAGCAGTGTTATCGATCTTTCACAAGTTCCGGGATTCACCGGTTCATCAATTTTGGGCACAACATCAATTGTATCTGATCAGGTTGCAACAACTGTAAAGCCTACAGTAGAGCCTACAACACCAATACCAACTACACAGCCTACAACAGCTCCTGTTTCTGATAAATTGAATGTAAAAGCTAGTTCAAACTTTTTCCCGACAGCATCAAAGGTGTATGATAAAAACACAAATCAGCTTACTGTTACTTACAAATTAGGTTCTAACTTTAATGTAATTGACTCACAGTGGATTCTCAATTATGATGCTTCAAAGCTTTCTTACAGTTCTTCAAATACCGCAAAAACTGTAATGCCTAATGTTTCAAATCCTATTATTAACCGTACCAAAACGGGTCAGGTTAAAGGTACTGTATCAAATACTTCACTTTTTGATTTTAACGATGAAAAAGAGTTTGTAACAGTAGTGTTTGATGTTATTGGTACAGGTACAGCAAATATAGATCTGAATATAGAATATCTTGGATTTGCCTACTATGATAATAATGAGAATATTCACAGAGCCTATGTTGTTGACAACGGAGAAGTAAAAAATATTAAGGAAATATCAGGATTCAGTACTGCAAAATATACTGTTGATACGGTATTTGATTACCAGGATTCAGATACTTTGAATGTCAATGCATCATCAAATTTCTTTAAATCTGCTTCAAAGACTCTTGACAAAGATGCAAAAACAGTTACGATAGCATATAAACTCCAATCCTCAATGAGTCTGATAAATTCTGAATGGGTTATTAATTATGATCCTTCAAAGCTTGCATTTGATCCGGCCAAGAATAAGGACGCAGCAGGTAAAAGAGTTTCCCTTATGCCAAGAATTGCTAACGATTATCTGAATACAGATAAAGAAGGCAAATTGATTGGAAGCTTTACAAATATAAATCTATATGATTTTACAACAGAGGATGATTTTATAAAAGTTACATTTGATGTAATCGGTACAGGAAGCACGACTGTTGATCTTAATGTACAATTCCTTGGTATAGGTTATTATAAGAGCAGCAGTGAGCTTAATGAAGATTACCTTGTTGAATATGGTAAAGTTAAAGATCTTTCTTCGACTCCGGTATTTAAAGATGTAACATATAATACAAATACTGTTTTTGATCCTGATGATATAATCCTCTATGGCGATGTTAACGGTGACGGCCGTGTTAATATTTTGGATGCAACATTGATTCAAAAGCATATTGCTGAACTTGAAAAGTTAAATGAAAAGCAAATGAAAATTGCTGATGTAAATCACGACGGCAATGTAAATATCCTTGATGTTACTGAAATTCAGAAAATAGCTGCTGAGCTTATATAAAATTTAATAAGAGGCAGTCTTCTGCTATTTTATATTAAATCCCGAATGTATTTCATTCGGGATTTTTTCTTTGTTTTGCATATTTGGAGTATTTCTATAATATATTTTAGATATAAAATACAAAGGAGAGAAAAAATATGGAGTTTAATCAGGAGAACCGCTCGTATTGCACGCCGGTGGCAGTGCTTGACACGGTTGCCGAACAGCTTGCAGATGTTGATCTTACTCTGCCCGATTATTGTCCGGATATTGAAAAAATTTTAAAATGTACGCTTACCCCGAAAATACAGAGTAGAAGTCTTTCGGGAGGACAATTGCAGGTTGACGGATACTGTATCGTAAATGTTCTTTATGTGGAAAGCATAAAAAGGACAATACGCTGCTGCGAGCAAAGCGTAAATTTTTCGCAGTGCTTCTCCGTTAAAGAAACACCCGATAATCCCGTGATAATTACAAAGACAAAGTCAGAATACATAAATTGCCGAGCATTAAGTCCCCGAAGGCTGGTAATGCATGGTGCTTTTTCATTGTATGCTAAGGTGTTTGCTCAGTCAGCAGCAAATTTGTATAATCCGAGTAATGATGAATTTGAAACAAACAGGCAGACTGTGAGATGTGCGGACTTAAAATCATTTTGTCAGGAACAGTTCAGTGTTTGTGAAGAAATTTCAGTTTCAGATAAGCCTTCAATAGAAGCAATACTTCATTCCGATGTAAGTGTTGGAATAACAGATGCTAAAGCGGTTACGGGAAAGCTTATGCTTAACGGTGAAATTAATTTAAGAATGTTTTATCTTACTGATGTTGAATCGGGAGAAACAGGTAAAATAGATTATTTGCTTCCTTTCAATCAGATAATAGATTGTGAGGGAATTGATGAAAACACAATAAACTGTGTAAATTGCGATATAATGTCATATGATATTCGTCTTAAAAATGATATGCTTTCTGAAAAACCATCAGTAATAATTGATGTTAAACTTTGTGTTACGGAAGAAGGCTACATTGTTAATGAAGAGGAAGTTATAATTGATGCTTATTCAACTGCTTTTGCCTCTTTGCCTGAGTTTGAACAGATAAAAATTATAGGAGAAGCAACACCGATAAATGATTCACATATGGAAAAAGTTTCAGTAAAGGTTGACGACGGAAAAATTTCAAAGATACTTGATATTTATGTTGAGCAAATAACATCGGAAAGCAGTTTAAGTGATAAGGGGATGTGCATAAGCGGTAAAATGAATATTTGTATGCTTGCGTTAAATGAAGAAAGCATGCCTGTATTTATAGAACGTTCAGCTGATTTTGAGCATGTTTTATCGACTCCCGATTGTAACAGTATAAAAATAGCAGGTATAAGAACGGCAAGCATAAGCTACAGATTATCTGATGACAATACAGTAGAAATAAGATGTGAGCTTAAAATAACAGCGTCTTCGTTTAGCGAAAACAAACTAACTGTTGTAAAAAATATAAATGTATTTGAAGATAAACCTATAAAGCCCGAAAGCTGTGCGCTGACCTTGTATTTTGCTAAAGAGGGTGAAAGTTTATGGGATATAGCAAAATCACATAATACTCGTCTTGACATGCTCATTGCTGAGAATTCAGCTGAAAAACAGACTCTGGACTATCCTCAGATGCTGTTGATTCCAAGAATATAGGGAGGTAAAAAAGATGGATGAAAGAAATGTGTATCAGGATATCTCTCAGCGTACAGACGGAGATGTATATATAGGTGTTGTAGGTCCTGTACGAACAGGTAAATCAACTTTCATTAAACGATTTATGGATTCTCTTGTATTGCCGAATATAAGGGATGAGAACATCTACAGAAGAACAGTCGACGAGCTGCCGCAGTCGTCTGCGGGACGAACAATTATGACTACAGAGCCAAAATTTATTCCTGAAGAATCTGTTGAGATTAATCTGGGTAACAATGCAACCTTTAAGGTAAGAATGATAGACTGTGTAGGATATATTGTAAACAGTGCTCTCGGTTACAGCGAGGAAGACCGTCCCAGAATGGTTAAGACACCGTGGTCTGATAATGAGATTCCGTTTGATGACGCAGCAGAGATAGGTACAAAAAAAGTCATAACTGATCATTCAACCATAGGACTTGTTATAACTACCGACGGAACCATAAGTGATATTCCACGGGAGGATTATATTGAGAGTGAACAGAGAGTAGTAAATGAACTTAAGGCAATAAACAAGCCTTTTATAATACTTCTCAATTCAATTGACCCGGAATCTGAGCAAACAGTAAAAACTGCCGATGAGATGTCTAAGGAATATCAGGTACCTGTTTTGCCGGTAAGCTGTATGGAATTGAGTGAAAATGAGATAAAGCGTATTCTTGCGCAGCTTCTTTTTGAATTTCCTATACGTGAAATCAAGGTTGACATACCAAAGTGGGTTGTAAAACTTGATAAGGATCACTGGCTTAAATCAGTTGTTTTTGATGCAATTAAAAACGGAGCAAAAAAAATTGAAAAAATACGTCAGATTCAACAAACAATACAGGAGTTTTCTCAATGCGAATATATAAATGACGCTCAACTGACAAATCTTGATCTTGGAAGAGGTTATGCAACTATATCTGTTGCTATTGATCAGAGTCTGTTCTATAAGGTACTGTCGGAAGAAACAGATTTAACAATAACAGGAGAATGTGAGCTTCTTGAGTGTATTAAGAGATTGTCAAAAAAGCAGCAGGAGTTTGACAAGATTGCTCAGGCATATGAACAGGTTAAGGAAACAGGCTACGGTATTGTAATGCCTACTATTGATGAGCTTACGCTTGATGAGCCGCAAATAATTAAGCAGAGCGGAAAGTATGGTATTCGTCTCAAAGCCAGCGCACCGTCAATTCATATGATGAAGGTATCAACTCAAACAGAGGTAACTCCCATTGTCGGTTCAGAACAGCAGTCGGAAGAACTCGTATCATATTTGCTGAAAGAATTTGAGGAAAGTCCGGAAAAAATATGGGAGAGTAACATTTTCGGAAAATCGGTTCATGAACTTGTTAATGAAGGGCTCCATAACAAACTTTACAGAATGCCTGCTGACGCACGAAGAAGGATAGGAGAGACCATTGAAAAAATAATAAATGACGGCTGTAACGGCTTAATATGTATTATCCTTTAATTGATTGTTAAATACAAATTATCTTTTGCAGTGTTGAAAAATTTAGTAAAATCAACAAAATAATATTCACCCCATATTTGTTATTGAAAAAATTACGGGAATAAAGTATAATATTCCTATATGTGATTAACAAATATGGGGGTTGTTTTATGAATTTTTCCAATGTAACTTCATTGGCCCGTACAGCAGAGTTGTCACTTGCTGAAAAAGGCATAACCTCGGCCAAGGTTGTTTTAACGGGTTTTGTTGTTGTATTTGCTATGCTGATTCTTCTGATTTTAATTATTAAGCTTTATAGCTTTATTGTTGTGAAGGCACAGCAGGGCGGAACTAAAAAGAAAGAAAAACCGGCAGCAGTTCCCTTAACATCTGAATCCAAAAATGTTGTTCCGGCTGCTCCCGTATCGGATGATGGAGTTTCACAGGAAGTTGTTGCTGTTATTTCAGCTGCTGTTGCTTCAATGTATGGTTCTCCTGAAAAAGTAAAAATCAAGAGTATTAAAAAGTCAAATGGCGGACGTTCTGCATGGGCAAATGCCGGTATACTTGATAATACTCGCCCGTTTTAAGGCACAATTTTAAGGGAAAGGATGTTACTATGGAAATTTTACAGGGTTTTGCAGATGCCGTAGGAGGTATTCTTGAGAGCTCCGGTCTGTTAACGCTTAATTGGCAGAATTATGTCATGATAGGTGTGTCTATTGTTTTGCTGTATCTTGCTATCAAAAAGCAGTATGAACCTCTTTTGCTTTTGCCAATTGCTTTTGGTATGCTTCTGGTAAATCTTTATCCGCAGATTATGGCTGCTCCCAGTACAGAACTTCTTACAGAAGCGCAGTGCGCTGCTCAAAATGTTGCGACATCAGGTCATGCAACAACAGTTATTAACGGTATAACTTATTATGAGAATCCGACATACGGAGGATTGTTGTACTATCTTTATCAGGGTGTTAAACTTGGTATTTATCCTCCGCTCATATTCCTTGGTATCGGCTGTATGACAGATTTTGGCCCTCTCATTGCAAATCCTAAGAGCCTTATTCTTGGTGCTGCAGCACAGATCGGTATTTTTGTTACTTTTACCGGTGCTATTTTCCTTGGTTTTACAGCTACAGAAGCGGGCGCCATCGGAATTATCGGCGGTGCTGACGGTCCTACGGCTATATATGTAACCACTAAGCTTGCACCGCATCTACTTGGTTCAATTGCTATTGCGGCATACTCTTATATGGCGCTTGTTCCTATAATTCAGCCTCCTATTATGAAGTTGCTTACTACTAAAAAAGAACGTTCTGTTGTAATGGAACAGCTTCGTCCTGTATCGAAACTTGAAAAAATTATGTTCCCGGTAATTGTTGTAATTATTATTGCAATATTCCTGCCGGATGCAGCTCCTCTTGTAGGTATGCTCATGCTCGGTAATTTGTTTAAAGAATCAGGCGTTGTTGAAAGACTGGCAAAAACTGCACAGAATGAGCTTATGAATATAATTACGATATTCCTTGGTACAACTGTCGGCGCTACTGCTTCCGGACAAAATTTTCTTACATTTGATACAATAAAAATTATTGTACTCGGTCTTATTGCTTTTTGTATGGGCACTGCTTTTGGTATTCTTTTCGGCAAAATTATGTATAAGTTTACCGGCGGCAAGGTTAATCCTCTTATCGGTTCGGCAGGTGTATCAGCAGTACCGATGGCAGCTCGTGTTTCACAGAAGGTTGGTCAGCAGGAGAATCCCGGAAACTTCCTTTTGATGCATGCTATGGGTCCGAATGTTGCTGGTGTTATAGGTTCAGCAGTTGCAGCGGGTGTTCTTCTTAATATTGTATAATAAATAGTTTTATATAGTTTTTAAAGGAAGTCTATACAGGCTTCCTTTGTATTTCCAGCAAGTATTTTGTTTATATTTCATTATTCGAATTATAATAGGTACGATATACTATATAATAAATCAGAATTATGTTGATTTTGCAGTTTTTTGCAAATAAACATATAATTGCATAAAAGGAGAATGAGAGATGACAAAGAATGTTACCGTTCAAAAAATTATAGGCATTCTTTTACATAGAATGAAGTTCATTATTCTTTCAGCTATCGTGATGGGATTATTATTTTTTATGTATTCCAAATTTATTGTGGCACCTATGTACAGCACTTCTTCTATGATTTACGTGCAAAACTACAATGCTTCAAAAAATGGCGTTGGTGTAAACGAGGAAAATCAGAAGATGTATTCATCTGATATTAATGCTTCATCGTCGCTGGCTAATATATGTGTTATCCTTTTTAAGAATTCTGATGAAATGACTTCTCTTTATGACGGATGTAATGTTGATGTACAGGTTACAGACGGTACCTTTTTTATAACATTTTCTGTTAATGGAACCGATCCGCAAAAATGCGCAAACATTGCAAATCAACTTGCTGAAGAAGCACAAAATGTATTCTCAAATCGTTTTGCGTATGGAAAGATTGGTGTAATTCGTCAGGCTCAGGTTCCGGTTGCCCCATATTCTCCAAACAATATGAAAAATACTGGTCTGGGACTTATTATTGGTCTTGTAGCAGCTTGTATTATTTCAATTCTCCTTGAGCTTATAGATTCAACTATTAAAGCTGATGATGATATACAGGAGATGTATGGTATTTCTGTATTTGCCGAAATACCGGACTTTGAGAATCAAGGATAGGTGTCATTATGAAAAAATCTTTTTTTAATAAGAAAAATGATGATAATAAAAATCAGTCCTCAGCAGTATTATTGTCTGACAAGAATAAATTTGCCATAGTGGAGTCATATAAAGCTGCAAGAACAAACATTATGTTTTCTCTCTCCGCAGTGAATAAAAAGATTTTTGCTGTAACAAGTTATTCAAAAGGCGAAGGTAAAAGTACCGTTTCTGCTAATCTTGCTATTTCGTTTTCCAAAATGGAGAAAAAAATTCTGCTTGTGGATTCGGATTTACGAAGACCGAATGTGCATAATATTTTTAAGCTTGATAATGCAAATGGGTTATCCAATGTTACCGGAAATATGATAGGCTTTGATGAGGCAGTGAAACGCAATGTATTGCCTAATCTTGATATTCTTACTTCAGGCACAATCCCGCCTAATCCTTCTGAGCTTATGTGCAGTTCAACTTTTATTGAACTTGTAGAATATATTTCTAATGAGTATGATTATATAATTTTTGATACTCCTCCGATTGGCGTTGTTGCTGACGCATTGCTTTTAAAAGATCTTATTGCCGGTTTTGTAATTGTTGTTCGTGAGCGCTCAACTACGCACGGTGATTTGCAAAAGCTTCTTGACAGTATCAAACTTGCAGATTCCAAAGCAATAGGATTGCTTGAAGTTGGATGCTCTTACGATTCAAAGCGAAGGAAAAAAGGTTATTACTATTACCAATATTATTAATTTACAGCAATATTATACAGACTTACGTACATTATACAAAAAGATGCAAGTAAGTCTGTTTTTTTTTGTTAATCTAAAAATGCAAGTTAACAAAAATTAACTTGCATTTACCTTTTTGTTAATGTAGAATATAATGGTAATCAAAAACTGATTTTGCAATTTTTAATTAAGGAGATAGCAAAAATGGGTTATAACAAATGTACTAGAGAATTTCTTGAAAAAGAGTATTCAAATCTTTTAAAACAGTTTGAAAATGTAAAAAGCAAGGGACTTAATCTTAATATGGCACGCGGAAAGCCGGGTAAAGACCAGCTTGATTTATCACTGCCAATGCTTGATGTTCTCAACAGCAGTTCTTCTTTTTTAGGAGAAGACGGCATGGACTGCCGAAACTATGGTTTGCTTGACGGAATAAATGAGTGCAAGAAACTTTTTGGTGAAATACTTGGTGTAGAATCAGATATGGTAATGGTAGGCGGTTCGTCAAGTCTTAATATGATGTTTGATACAATATCCTGTATGATGACAACTGAAGTTGTTGACGGCTGTAAGCCGTGGTATGAAGTGAAGGACAGAAAATTTTTATGTCCTGTTCCCGGATATGACCGCCACTTTGGAATTACACAGTATTACGGTTTTAATATGATCCCGGTTCCTATGACTGAAAGCGGTCCTGATATGGACATTATAGAGAATCTTGTAAAGGATGACGCATCAATTAAGGGAATATGGTGTGTTCCTAAATACTCAAATCCTCAGGGAATTACTTACAGTGATGAAACCGTAAAACGCCTTGCAGCATTAAAGCCTGCTGCTAAAGATTTCAGAATCATGTGGGACAATGCATATTGCCTGCATGACATCGGTGACAAATCGGACAGTCTTTTAAATATAATGGATGAATGCAAAAAGACTGGCAATGAGGATATGCCTGTGCTTTTCTGCTCAACATCAAAAATTACATTTCCGGGTTCCGGTGTTGCTGCAATGGCTGCATCAGAAAGCAATATGAAAGTTTTTAAGAAGAGATATAACTATCAGGTTATAAGCTATGATAAGCTTAATATGCTCAGACATGTGAAATTTTTTAAGGATTATAATGGCATAATTGATCATATGCAAAAGCATAAGGAGATATTAAAGCCTAAATTTGATATAGTTATTAATGCGCTTAATTCTCAGCTTAAAGAAACAGGAGTTGCAAGCTGGTCTAATCCAAACGGGGGATATTTTATAAGCGTTGATGTGCTCAACGGTACAGCAAAGCGTGTGGTTGCACTTTGTAAGGAAGCAGGAGTTGTGCTTACAGATGCAGGTGCAACATATCCTCTTGGTATTGATCCTGATGACAGCAACATTAGAATTGCACCGACTTTTCCTCCAAATAATGAATTGGAAACGGCTATGGATGTATTTTGTATTTGTGTTAAACTGGCAGCATGTGAGAAATTACTTGAAAAATAGATATCTTTATTACATTAAGATGTAAAATTAGATGTTTTTAATTATTTTTTTATTAAATATTTCCTTTTCCATTGACATTTTTGCAAAAAAATTTTATAATAACTCTGTTATGTCTGTAGTTTAAGCTCATAACAGAGTTATTTTTATTAGGCGAGTCAAAAACTGCGGACAATTTTTTCACGGAGGTTTCAAAGGCATGAAAAGAGTTCCAAAGCCTGTATTCTTTATCGTAGCTTTGCTGATACTTGCCTTTTCCTTTACTGCGCTTTTCGGAGTTTCCTATTATACAGGTGATAACAAAAACACAGTATTAAAAGGTATCGGCGATATACGATGGGGAATTGACATTAGAGGCGGTGTTGAGGCAACATTTAAGCCTGCCAATAATGTTGATGCAACTGATGAGCAGTTAGAATCTGCTAAATCGATTATTGAGTTAAGAATGGTATCCCAGGGTATTACGGATTACGAGTTATATGCTGATAAGGGCAGTGACAGAATTATTGTTCGTTTTCCATGGAAATCCGAGGATGACACACAAAATGCTGTTGAAGCAATCGACGAGATTTCTTCAACTGCTCAGCTTACTTTCCGTCCCGGAAAGAGCTATGCTTCTACTGATATAGGTTCAGACGGAAGTTATGTTTACAAAACGCCTACCGGTGATACTGAAACTGTACTTATGGATGGCTCATATATTGAAAAGGCTGAAGCTCAGTATTATCAGGCAGATGATGGTACGCGCAAGTATGTAGTAAGTCTCACCTTTAAAGACAGCGGAGATAAAAACGGCAAAGAGAGATTTGGTGAAATTACCACTGAGTATGTAAATCAGACTATATCCATTTGGATGGATGATATTATGCTTTCTGCTCCTACTGTTAATTCTGCAATTACTGACGGTAAGGCTCAGATAGAAGGTGACTTTACTGCTGAAGAAGCATCTCAGCTTGCCGAGAAAATAAATGCAGGTGCTTTGCCATTCCAGCTTGAAACTTCAAACTACGGCGTAATCAGTGCAACACTTGGTGAAAATTCACTTTTGGCAATGGGTTATGCTGCTGTTATAGCTTTCATTATCATTGCTCTTATTATGATTGTTTTCTACCGTTTACCTGGTTTTATTGCCGTTATTTCACTTATTGGACAGATGGGTCTTGCAATAGCTGCTGTTTCAGGTTACTTTACAGCTATTCCTTCATTCACAATGACACTCCCGGGTATTGCAGGTCTTATACTTTCAATTGGTATGGGTGTTGACTGTAATGTTATTACAGCAGAGCGTATTAAGGAAGAAATTAAAGCCGGAAGAACCCTTGACGGAGCGCTTGACCGCGGTACAAAGAATTCTCTTTCCGCAATTATCGATGGTAATATGACAGTTATAATCGTGTCAATTATTCTCATGCTTGTATTTGGTCCGTCAAATATTCTTTCAATTATTTTCGGCGAATCAACAACAGGTACGATTTACTCATTTGGTTACACACTTCTCGTGGGTGTTATAGCTAACTTTATTATGGGTGTATTCTTTACCAGAATCATGCTGAGAAGTGTTGCCGGATTTAAATTTTTACGCAAAAAGTGGTTGTTTGGAGGTGCTAAGAATGAAAAATGATATTCAGACTAAAGCAAACTCGAAAATGACCGTTGAGGAAATCAGCAATAAGTACAACGGCGGAAAAAAGATAATTGACTTTGTAGGCAAAAAGAAGATTTTCTTTGGTATTTCAATTGCTGTTATTTTAATCGGAATTATCTGTAACTTTGTTTTTGGTACAAGGCTTGATATTCAGTTTTCCGGTGGTGCTACTATCAAATTCAGTTATACCGGCAGTATTGATCAAGAGGAACTTTACAGTTTCATTCAGGCGAAAACCACAGACAAAATTACTACATCTTTCTCAAAAGATCTTATGGGTAATTCAGGCAATAATGTTTCGGTTCAGTTCTCAGGTAATGATTCAATTGAAACTGAAATTCAGAAGAGTCTTGAAAATGATCTTCAGGAAAAATATCCTGACAATAACTTTGTTTGTCTTGAATCCAATTCCGTAGACCCTTCAATGGGATTCAACTTCTTCCTTAAGTGCTTAACTGCTGTTGCGATTGCAAGTGTTTTGATGGTACTTTATGTAACATTCAGATTTAAAAAGATAGGTGGTCTCTCAGCTGGTGTAATGGCGTTAGTTGCATTATTCCATGATGTAGCTATGATATATTTTATGTATGTAATCTTCCAGATGCCAATTGATTCAAGCTTTATTGCAGTAGTTCTTATGATACTCGGATACTCTCTAAATGATACAATCGTTATTTATGACCGTGTTCGTGAAGAGAGAAAGCTTGTTGGCAGTAAGGCGGATGTGGGAGATGTATTTAATCTCAGTTGTACAAAGACAATTAAGAGAACAATAATGACTTCAATTACAACTCTTTCAGCGATTGTTGTGGTTTATGTTGTTGCGTTTGTATTTAATATCTCTTCTGTACAGGGTTTTGCTCTTCCGATGATGATCGGCATAGTTTCCGGTTGTTATTCTTCAATCTGCATAGCAGGTCCTCTTTGGGTAATGTGGCAAAGACATAAAAAGAGCCAGAAGACAGTAAAATAAAAATTCTGAATAATTGCAAATAATAACGGGTTGCATATGAATATAATTCAATGCAACCCTAATTTGCTTTTTAGGAAATTGCTCAAAACCAGTCCAGCGATCGGGATTGGTTTATATTAATCTGTTCTCGGACGGTATAAGAGGATTAAAATGCTCTCATAAGTGCTATAATAAATTAATAATATTGTTACGGTGAATTTATGAAAAAACCTTTTTCTCTATTTTTGATCATTATTATAATATCATTGTTTGTATTTTCGGGATGTAATTCAAATGAGAAGTCTCAGTATGAATCTAATGATAATCTTAAAATTGTTACCACAATATTTCCTTATTACGATTTTGTAAGGACAGTTACAGGTAATAAGGCTGATATTGTGCTTTTGCTGTCACCTGGAAGCGAACCCCACAGTTATGAACCGTCACCTTCCGACATAGTTGCAATTGAAAACTGTGATATATTTATTTATAACGGCGGTGAAAGTGATGAATGGGTGGAAGAAGTCTTAAGTTCACTTGAGAACACGAATATTAAAATTCTTCGTATGATGGATTATATTGCACCGTTATATGAAAAAACACCTGAGCATACTGACGGCGATGAGTACGACGAACATATTTGGACATCTTTGAGAAATGCACAAAGTCTTGTGAATGCCATAACGGATGAGGTTATTGATGCTGATTCAAAGAATAAATCTTTTTTTGAGAGAAACAGTGAAGTTTATATTAAAAGTCTTTCTGAACTTGATAAAAAGTTTGAAGCTGCAGTAGGCACAGCACGGCGAAAAGTGGTTGTATTTGGTGACAGATTTCCCTTTCTTTATTTTATTACGGATTATAATCTTGATTATGAGTGTGCATTTCCTGGGTGCAGCAGCGAGACGGAGCCAAGTATTGCTACTGTTTCCAGACTTATTGATTATGTAAGGAACAAAAATATTCCTGTAGTCTTTTATCTTGAATTCTCTAATGGAAAAATTGCACAAATAATATCTGAAGATTCAAATGCACGGACATTGCAGTTTTCCTCCTGTCATAATGTCACAAAAGATGAGTTTGAAAATAAAGTAACATACCTTTTGTTAATGGAACAAAATCTAAATGTCTTGAAGGAGGCGATATCATAATGGCATTGATAACAATTGATAATGCTTCAATGGGATATGACGGCAAGACAGTACTTTCAAATCTTTCACTTAATATTTACGAAAAAGATTATGTTTGTATAGTTGGCGAGAACGGTTCAGGAAAGACAACGCTTATGAAGTGTCTTCTTGGTCTTATTCAGCCAATAAAAGGAGTTATTTCCTTTGGTGACGGATTAAAACAAAGTGAAATAGGATATCTGCCTCAGCAAACACTTATACAGAAAGATTTCCCTGCTTCGGTAAGTGAAGTAGTAATATCAGGATGTCTCAATAAGAAACATACGATGTTTTATTCTAAACAGCAAAAAGAGACTGCCGCGAGAAATATGGAACTGACCGGCGTTTACAAATTAAGAAAAAAATGTTTTCGTGAATTATCGGGCGGACAACGGCAGAGGGTAATGCTTGCACGATCGTTGTGTGCAACTCAAAAGCTTCTTATTCTTGATGAGCCTGTAACGGGTCTTGATCCTATGGCAACAGCTGATATGTATACCCTTATTAAAAATCTTAACAGCAAAGGCATAACGATTATAATGGTTTCGCATGACGTTAATTCTGCTGTAAGCAACGCATCAAAAATTCTTCATCTTTCGCGCAATAATTATTTTTATGGGACTGCGCATCAGTATTTGCATTCTGACTTGGGAAAAAAGTTTATACTGAGTGATTGTCCTTGTGATGATTGCCGTCACAGAGCAAAGGCAGGTGCACACAATGTTTGATATGTTAGCCGAGATGTTTTCGTATAATTTCATTATCAGGGCTTTTATTGTAGGTACGCTTGTATCGCTTTGCGCCGCTTTACTTGGAGTAACGCTTGTTTTAAAGAGATACTCTATGATTGGTGACGGACTGTCTCATGTAGGATTCGGAGCGTTGGCTGTTGCAGCATCGTTAAATCTTGCTCCTCTTGAAGTGGCAGTTCCCGTAATAGTTGCTGCTGCTTTTTTGCTCTTAAGATTGTCTGAAAACAGTAAAATCAACGGAGATGCGGCAATAGCAATAATTTCAAGTACTGCGCTTGCAGTAGGAGTAGTATTTGTAAGTATATCGGGAGTAAATACCGATCTTAATTCATATCTGTTTGGCAGTATTCTTGCCACAACGACAGCCGATGCAATTATGTGTGCGGTTCTTGCTGTTGTTGTAATAATTGTATTTGCTTTGTTTTACAACAATATATTTGCTGTAACGTTTGATGAAACTTTTTCAAAAGCTACAGGTCTAAAGACTGGCGTATATAACACGGTAATTGCATTGCTTACTGCTCTTACAATAGTTATTGGCATGAGAATAATGGGTACTCTTCTCATATCTGCACTTATTATATTTCCGGCGCTTTCCTCAATGAGAATCTGTAAAAAGTTTAAGTCTGTAATTATATGTTCCGGTGTACTGTCTCTTTGCTCTTTTTTCGTTGGAATGTGTACATCCTATTCTTTGGATACTCCCACAGGCGCAAGCGTGGTAATTGTGAATGCAGCAGTATTTGTAATTTTTTGGATTATAGATATTGTATATTCAAAGGTGAAAAAGCAAAATAAATTATGATATATTTATCAGTCAGACGTTTAAAGACCGTTTTAAAGTATAAACATTTACTTGATTTAAAACGGTCTTTAGCATCAGAGTAAGTTTTCGAGCAATGGATACTCACTTTCTTTTATGGAAGTGAGTTCTTTTTTTGCGTCAGTGCTCTCAGAAAAATACATATCAATATTTTTTCTTTCAGCAAATGAAGTCATTTTTGCAATACTAAGCCCAATTTCGTCAACATAATCATGGATAAGCAGCATATCTATTGTTCCGGCACTGTCATACCATTCTTTTTCCGTATTTTGGCAGATTCTTAGAGCACTGGTGTATTCATTTCTTCTCATAAGCTTATCAATATTTTCAATTTTACTGATAAACATATCTGCTTTAGCGGTAATATACCCTGTTTCAACAGCAGCTGCGCAGAGTGTAATCAGCAAAAATATTACTGCAATATATATTCTTTTCATTTTTACCGTTCTTTCTTAATAATATTATAATTTCCCAAAGCATCTAAGGTCATAAGAAAAACATCCTTAAGAACAGTGTTTTCTTTTAAAAGTATTTGTTGTACATCATTGCTGTTTTTGCTGCAAAGCGAAAGTGAATTATTAAGTATTTCACCGTCACTTACAACTACTGTTTCTATTTTGTTGTCTTTTATTTGGATACCTAAATCAGATGCAGATGGTTTTCTTTTTGAAGGCTTCTCAAGAACGCTCACTTTTCCGTTAGTTTCAACTATGCAGTATTGAACATCCTCGATTGAAAATATATCCAGTTGCCTTAACTGGACTGATAAGTCTTCAGTAGTAAGTCTTAATCTTCGCATTTCCTCCTGCAATATAATTCCGTCACGAATTACAATAACAGGCTTTCCGCATAGAAGATTTCTGAATTTACTCCATTTCATCATCAGAATGCTTGCTGCAATTTCAAGTGCTACAAGCACCAGAACAGGAATAATTCCGCTTAGCAACGGCTGTGAAGTATTCTGCATGGGAATAGCTGCAATTTCAGACACAATAAGTGTTATAACAAGCTCGCTTGGCTGCATATCACTTATTTGTCTTTTTCCCATAAGTCTTACAGCCAGGATTACAAATGCGTACAGCATTACTGTACGAATAATTGAAATAAACATAATATCACCGTTTTTAATATTTGCATAAAAGCTGTGTATATTCCACAAAATAAATAAAATGCTAAACATTGGTGATATGATGAATATTTCTATTAAAGAAAATATAGACAAGTTAAAAAGTATGTTTGCAAATTCTGCTGATTTTACAGTCCGTGATATGACTCTTTCAGGCAAATCACAGATTAAAGCTGCCATTATTACAATTGAGGGAATGTGCAGTAAAGATGTAGTTGCGATTTCTGTAATAGATCCGTTGCTTTCGTACAGTTTTAATGTAAGTAAACCTGATGAAGTTCTGGATGAAGTAAGGCTGAGTGTTCTTGCGTCAAGTGAAGTAGTGGAATTTAATACACTTGAAGATGCTGTAACATTTTCAACCTCAGGCTTTGCCGTACTTATGATTGACGGTACAAAAAAAATGCTGGCTATAGGTGCACAGGGTTTTTCTTTCAGGAGTGTATCTGAACCGGAAAGTGAGGTTGTGCAGAGAGGGTCAAGAGAAGGATTCACTGAGCCGCTGAGAATTAATATGACTCTTATTCGGCGCCGAATAAAAAGTCCGGATCTTGTTTTTGAGACTGTTACTGTAGGTTATGGTTCGAACACTCAGCTTATGCTTTGTTATCTTCAGAACAGTGTTTCAAAAAAGATGCTTGAAGAAATCCGTCGGAGATTAAAAAAATGCAATTTAAAAATGGTACTTGCATCAGGCTATCTTTCAGAATATCTTGAAGATTCAGGATGTAAGTCAATATTTTCGGGAGTCGGAATTTCGGAAAGACCCGATACAGTATGCGGTAAGCTGTCAGAGGGAAGAGTAGCAATACTTATTGACGGCACGCCTTCAGTCATATTAATTCCACACTTATTTGTTGAGGAATTTCAGAGTGTTGATGATTATTCAAACAGACCTTTTTATGCTACGTTTATCAGGTTGATGAAGTATATTTCGTTTACTATCGCTGTGTTTTTACCAGGTCTTTATACGGCATTTGCACAATTTCATCCTGAGTATTTTCCAACGGGTCTGTTAATCAAGACCTCTGAGTCCTTGTCCCAAACACCGTTACCTGTGACGCTTGAGGTAATACTTATTACATTTGTATATGAGGTTATGCGTGAGGCAGGTCTTAGAATTCCTAAACCGCTGGGACATGCTGTCAGCATTGTAGGAGCACTTGTAATAGGAGAGAGTGCAGTGAGTGCGGGAATTATTAGTTCGTCAACTCTTATGGTGGTTGCAACCGCTGCTATTTGCAGTTATGTTACTTCAGCTTTGTATCCCCAAATAATGATTTTGCGTTTTGCTTTTATACTTGCCGGCGGAATATCCGGATTGTGGGGTATAGTACTTTTAACTTGTATAATGCTTATTAATGCATGTTCAAAAACATCATTAGGCGTACCATATATGTCTTCGCTTGCACCTTTTTCCTTTAGAAGTATGCGGGATGTATTTGTAAGAGCGGATTGGAAAAGTCTTTCAAAGCATACAATTAAGGTGCAGAAATTTCCCGAAACGGAGGAGATGCAATGCGATCAAGAATAAGCTTTTCATCAATAAGACTTATGCTTACTCTGTTTATTTGTGCTTTTGCAATGTTATTTATGCAGAGTATTTTTGGTGAAGAAAAATCTGATTTTATTACGGATTTATTGAGTGCGTTATTTGGACTGTCGATAGTTTTGCTTTGCTTTGTGCCGTCAGTTATTATAAAAAGGAAAGCAAATCTTGATTTTATTTCATTTGTAAAACTAACTACTCCATCGGCTGTGATTTTTACTTCTTCATATTATGCATTGTATTTTGCATTTCTTTTAACTGGTTTTCTTATTAGATATACTGATGTATTTACAAAAGAGCTTAATCCTGAAGCTAATGTATATTTTGTCGCTGTTCTTATGCTTGCTGTTTGTATTTATGCCGCAAGTAAAGGTATAAATAATCTTTCAAGAGCGGTAATTTTTATTTTTGCTTTATCTTTTGTTGCATTTTTCATTATTACGCTTGGCAATATTGCAAATCTGAATTTTGAAATTAATAAGTCAAATTTTTCTTTTAATTATAATTCTGTTATGCAAGGTGTCTTGTTTTATTCAGCGATTGCTTTTATTGCGGTTATATTCGGATTTACCTCGTTAAAGGCAGAAAAATACAAATTAAAGCATACTATAATAACTGTTATTACCGTATTTGTTGCAGCGGCTGTATTAATGTTTTTTATTTACTTTTCGCTTGGCAAATATGCTGAAAGACAGCCTTATGAAGTATATCTTCTGTCAAAAGCTTCACACATCGGAGTTGTCAGCGGCATGGACAGTCTTTATCTTGCTGTATTAACATCATCCGTTTTTGTTTTGATTACAGCGTTATTGATTAGTATGTCTAACTCTGTTGAAAGAAAATGCCGTAAAAAAGCACTGCTGCTTTTTGCAGTGGCTGTATTTATTTTGTTTATATGTGCACAAAATTTTAACAATGTAAAGGATATATTGACGGATTATTACATCCTAAATTTCCTGAATTTTATTTCTGCTGTAATCATTCCAGTAATTTATATAATTGTTTTTCGGAGAAGATTAAATGTTTAAAAAATTTTTATTATCATTGGTATGCTTATTGTTTATTTTTTTGTCGGGTTGTTCAAGCTCAAAACAAATTGATGTTGCATCTCTTGCAGAAACTGTTACGGCTGATATAAAAGACGGATCACTTTGTTACACATTTTATATTATTGGCAGTGATGAAAAAGTGGATTCAGTTTCTGTTTTTGCAAATTCTTTTAATCAGGCATGTTCAATTGCTAAGAAGAGCTATATTCCTAACCTGTCACTTGCAAAATTTGAACTGTTTGTGGTAAACAAAAAGATTTATAAGGAAATACTAAAATCCGATATAGAATATATTTCCTCTGAGTATTATATATCTCCGCTGTCATATGTTGCGCTTTGTGATGATAACACAATGAAATTTTTTTCAGAAATAAAGGATGCACCTAAAGTGGCAGAAGAACATATATTGCTCTTAAAGAATAAAAATAAGTCAGTAAATATTAATTCTTTATCTATATTTAATAATTTTAGCAGTGCTTATGATAGAGAATTTTATATACCTTTTATTAATTCTAATGAGGAATTAAAAGCTGAAGTAATTAAAATAAATTCAAAAAAATGAGAAAATTTTATTAAAAATTGAAAAATAATTTACAAAAAGACTTTATACTGACCCTGTTTTGGTGTATAATAGAAACAATTATAACAAAGATAGGACGATGTATTATGTCTTCCGGGTTTTCTGTTCCATTATCAAAAATTGCCGCTGATTTAAATTTAAGCGAAGTATATATTGCTGATAATTTCAATGATATAGATATTTCTACCGTTGAAATCAACCGTCCGGGTCTTGAACTTACGGGTTATTTTGAATTTTTTGATAATAAACGAATACAGGTTTTAGGTAATACGGAATTTTCATATTTAGGCCGTTTTGGTTCAGAAGCACAGAGAATGGTAATCGACTCCATTTTTAGCTTTGGACCTCCTGCCGTAATAATCTGCCGCGATATAGATCCTTCTAATGCAATTATAGAAAGTGCCAAACTGCACAAAGTTTCTATTCTCAGCACCAATGACAGTACGTCTGATTTGACTGCATCGCTTGTTCAGTACCTGAATCGTGCTCTTGCACCGCGAATTACCAGACATGGCGTTTTGGTTGAGGTTTACGGTGAAGGATGCCTGCTTATAGGTGACAGCGGTGTGGGTAAGAGTGAAACTGCAATTGAGCTTATTAAGAGAGGACACAGACTTGTCGCTGATGATGCGGTAGAAATACGCCGAACATCAACAACAACCCTTATCGGTCAGTCCCCCGCAAATATCCGCCATTTTATTGAGCTTAGAGGTATTGGGATTATTAATGCCAGAAAGCTGTTTGGTATGGGCGCTGTTAAGATGCAGGAAAAAATTGATATGGTTATTAACCTTGAGCTTTGGGACAGCACTAAGGTTTATGACAGAATGGGACTTGATAATGAATATATGGAAATTCTCGGTATTGAAGTGCCTACGCTTACAATTCCGGTAAAACCCGGCCGTAACCTCGCTGTTATTATTGAGGTTGCTGCAATGAATAACAGACAAAAGAAGATGGGCTATAATGCCGCTCAGGATTTATTAAAGAGTCTTGGAATGGATATGGGCGATATTGCACCGTCGCCAAAGGTTGTTATTGATAAATGGGAATAAACTTACCGGGAGTTATTGCCGGTTTTCATGCTCATACATTGAAAAATATAAAAATACGGAATGATATTAAATTTTTAATCTGTAAAATATAGTTTGTTGACAGTATTTGTAACTTGAAATACGGAGGGTATAAAATGGGCAGTACTGATAATATATATAATTTTGCAAAAGCGCTTGATTGTGATGCAAGAAAATCAGAACCTATGAGCAGGCATACTACCTTTAAAATCGGGGGCAAGGCTGATGCATACATAAAGGTAACGAGTCTTGCAAATCTCAGAAAAATTTTGGTGGAATGTAAAAAAAATAATGAGGATTTTATATTGCTCGGCAACGGAAGCAATGTGCTTGTTTCTGATGAAGGAATAAGAGGAACTGTAATAAGGCTTGATGGTGATTTTAGATTTATTTCGCTTATTGATGAAACAACAATTTACTGCGGAGCAGGTGCTTCTCTTGCATATCTTTGTAAATTTGCACTCAAATGCGGTCTTACGGGTCTTGAATTTGCATGGGGAATACCCGGTACAGTCGGCGGAGCTGTATATATGAATGCAGGAGCTTATGACGGAGAAATGAAAAGTATAGTGCATTCCGTTTCACACATTACAAAAGACGGCGATATTGGCAGGATTGAAAAGGAAAACCTTGGTTTTGGATATAGAACAAGTGTTTATCGTAATAATGATTATATAATAACAGGTGTTGCTGTAAAGTTAAAAAAGGGAGATCCACAGGAAATTCAGAAAAAGATGGATGATTTTATGTCAAGACGCACAAGCAAGCAGCCGCTTGAATTTCCTAGTGCTGGCAGTGTTTTTAAGCGTCCAAAAGGGAATTTTGCGGGCGCACTAATTGAGGAGTGCGGACTTAAGGGAAAGTCTGTAGGCGGTGCGCAGGTATCTGAAAAACATGCAGGGTTTATTGTGAATAAATCAAATGCTACGGCTCGTGACGTAAAAAATTTAGTCAAAGAAATACAGGATACTGTTTTAAAAGAAACAGGATATAATCTTGAATGCGAACTTATATTTTTATAAAATTATAAAGGTGAAAAAATGGAGTTTGTTATTATTAGCGGAATGTCCGGTGCCGGTAAAACCACTGCACTGCATATTCTGGAGGATATTGGGTATTATTGTGTTGATAATATACCTTCATCGCTTTTGTCAACATTATATACGCTCTGCTTAAAATCAGGCGATGAATCTATGAAGCGTGTTGCGGTTGTGGTCGATGTAAGGGGAAACGAAAAATTTGAGACAATGTATGCCGAAATAGAAAAATTTAAAAAAACTTATGATAATGTTAAAGTAATGTTTTTTGATGCAAAGGTTGACAGCATCATTATTCGTTATAAGGAAACAAGGCGCAGGCATCCGCTTGCCGAACGTCTTAAAGACGGGTCAGTAGCTGAAGCGGTTGAGTTTGAAAAGGCGCTTTTGCTGCCGATAAAAAATCTTTCTGATTATAAGATTGACACTACATATATGTCAAACAAACAGCTGCGTGAACGGGTAATGTCTATGTTTATGAATGATACTTCCCAAGGGCTCACGCTTACTTTTATGTCATTTGGATTTAAATATGGAATACCTCTTGAGGCTGATCTAATTATGGATGTACGCTGTTTGCCGAATCCTTTTTATATTCCGGAGCTTAAACATCTTACCGGACTTGACGAAAGTGTAAGAACTTATGTATTGAACAGTGAGGAGACAACGGAATTTTTAAACAGATTGTTAAAGATGCTGGATTTTGCAGTACCTCTTTACCTTAAGGAAGGAAAGAGTGAGTTGGTTGTCGGCATAGGATGTACTGGCGGCAAGCACCGCAGTGTTACTATTGCAATGCAGCTTGATGAGTATTTTATACAAAAGGGCTATAAATGCGTTATTACACACAGAGATATCAGTAAATAAGAGGTAAGAATGTATTTTTCATCTGAGGTAAAAAAAGAGCTTTGTTCTGTTGAAAGCTATGACAGAGAGGCATTAAAAGCCGAACTGTACGGTATGCTGATTTTTGGCAAACATTTCTCTGACAATAAAATTATTTTTACAACAGAAAATATTTATACAAGCAAAAGAATTATACTTTTGCTTCAAAATTTATATATGCCTATAATTGAAAGACAAACCGCATTGCGTACCCGTGCAAGCAATAATTGTTTGCATAAAATAATAGTTGTTGATGAAAATGACTGCAAACGTATTTTTGAGGATTTCGGTCATTCCAATAAGCAAATCACATTAAGAGTAAACAGAGCTAATATTTCCAGCGAAGAGCTGGTATCCTCTTTTTTAAGAGGTGCATTTTTAGGATGCGGTTCTGTTTCTGACCCTATGAAAAGTTATCATGCTGAGTTTTGTGTACCATACAAAAATCTTTCAATCGATTTATGTAAAATATTATCCGAGATTACAGAGTGTGCACTGGCTCCCAAAACAGTTGTTCGCAGCGGAAACTATATTGTTTATTTTAAAGAGAGCGAACAGATTTGTGATTTATTTACTTATATCGGTGCGCCTATAAAAGCTATGGAAATAATGGGTACAAAAGCTGTAAAACAGGTTCGGAATAATGTAAACCGACGGATTAACGGTGAGATTGCCAATATTGAAAAGGTGGCAGCTGCTTCGGCAAAACAGCTTGAGGTAATCAATCACATTAAAGAAACAATCGGTCTTGAGTCATTGCCGGATGATTTAAAAGAAATAGCATATTTGAGACTTGAAAATCCCGAAATGTCTTTACGTGATTTGGGACAGAATCTTTCTAATCCTATAAGCAGAAGCGGAGCAAATCACAGAATTAAGCGCTTGTTTGAATATACCGGCAGAGAGGAATAATATGATGTGTAAAATGACATTTGAAGAGGCAAATCAAGAACTGGAAAAAACCGTAAGCAGGATGGAAAGCGGTAATCTTACTTTGCAGGAAAGCATGGATGAATATGCAAAGGCTTGTGAACTGCTTGCTTTTTGTATGAAAGAGCTTGAAACCTGCAAAGGTAAAATTGAAGATATAAACCAAAAAATAGACAGGCTGTCAAACGGAGGTAACTGATATGAATAGTTCAGATTATGCTGCAATTATTGAACAGTCATTATTTGATTTTTTGCCGAGTAAAGACTGCAATGAAAAGAGACTGATAGAAGCTATGCAGTACAGCCTTGAGGCAGGGGGTAAACGTGTGCGTCCTCGGCTGGTGCTTGAATTTAATGAACTATGTTCCGGAAAAACTGAGAGTGCACTGCCTTTTGCATGTGCAGTAGAGATGATTCATACTTATTCACTTATTCATGATGATTTGCCATGTATGGATGATGATGATTTGCGCAGAGGCAAGCCGGCAAACCATAAAGTTTTCGGAGAGGATATAGCTCTGCTTGCAGGTGATGCCCTTCTTACGCTTGCCTTTGAAACTATTACATGTGATAATACCGTTTCTTTGTCAGGCGCTGATTCCTGTTGTAAGGCTGCTGCTGTTCTGGCTCGTTATGCTGGTGCAAATGGAATGGTCGGAGGTCAGGTGATAGACCTGATCAGTGAAAACACAAATGCGCCCGTTGAAATTTTACAGGAAATGGACTATAAAAAAACTGCATGTCTTATTAAAGCAGCATGTGAACTCGGATGTATTTGTGCAGGAGCAGATGACGTGAAGATTAAAGCAGCGTCTCAGTACGGTGAATGTATAGGAATTGCTTTTCAGATTCAGGATGATATACTTGATGTTATATCTTCTGATGAAGAGCTTGGCAAGCCTGTGGGCAGTGATAAAGAAAACAGTAAATCAACTTATGTATCCCTGCTGGGTATAGACGAATGTAAAAAAATTGTTCAAAGTCTTACCAATGAAGCTGTAAACGCTCTTAAAGTGTTTGACGCGGATTCTTCATCGCTTAAAAATATGGCATATCAGTTGGCAAACAGAAGTAATTAATTTGTTTATGGAATTAAAATTTGTTGGGAATGGATAATGGAAAAATGGGTGAATATAGACTGCTTTCAAAAATTAAATCCCCACACGATGTTAAATGTATTGATGAAAAGGATATACCTGAGCTATGTACTGAAATCAGAGAAAAACTTGTTGAAACCGTTTCGGTAAACGGAGGACATCTTTCGCCTAATTTAGGTGTTGTTGAACTTACGGTTGCGCTTAACCGTATTTTCAGTTTTCCAAAGGACAGTATTGTTTGGGATGTCGGGCATCAGGCATATACTCATAAGCTTCTTACGGGAAGATTCAGTGATTTTGATACGCTTCGCCTTAGAGACGGCATCTCCGGATTTCCAAAGCGAAGTGAAAGTAAATATGATGATTTTAATACAGGACACAGCAGTACATCAATTTCAGCTGCATTCGGAATTGCAAATGCAAAGCAGCTGACCGGTGACCAAAGCTATACAATTGCAGTGATAGGCGACGGTTCATTTACGGGCGGACTTGCCTATGAGGCAATGAATAATGCAGGAAGATTTAAAAAAAATTTTATTGTTATTTTAAATGACAATAAAATGTCAATTTCACCTAATGTCGGTGCCTTTCCTCGTTATCTTACAACAGTAAGAATCCAGCCGTGGTATATCCGTGTAAAGCGTGTTACTGAAAAAGTTCTTTCAAGAATTCCTCTTTTTGGAAAGCCTGTAAAGTCATTCTTACAAAGAGGAAAATCAAGAATTAAAAATATAGTTTATAAGAATACTCTTTTTGATTGTTTTGGATTTACTTATTTAGGTCCGATTGACGGTCATAATGTAGAGGAACTCGAAAATGCACTTAAGGCTGCTAAAAAGATAAATTCTCCTGTGATGCTGCATGTTGTTACAAAAAAGGGTAAGGGATATCAGCCAGCAGAGGAAAAACCCGGTGAGTTTCACGGAATAGGTCAATTTGATATAGATTCAGGAGAACCTATTTCAAGTCATAAAGGCTTTTCAGCTGAATTTGGAAAAGCTATGTGTGAACTAGCGGAGAATGATAAAAAAATTTGTGCAATTACTGCTGCAATGTCACAGGGAACCGGATTAAGTGAATTTGCTAAGAAGTACAGAGACAGATTCTATGATGTAGGTATTGCAGAGGAACATGCCGTTACTTTTGGCTGTGGACTTGCTGCAAAGGGTATGAGACCTGTATTTGCGGTATATTCAACATTTTTGCAGAGAGCTTATGACCAGTTGATTCACGATGCAGCGTTGGGAAAGCTGCATCTTGTGCTTGGAGTAGACCGTGCAGGAATCGTAGGCAGTGACGGCGAAACACATCAGGGTGTATTTGATGTGTCTATTTTAAATACTATACCGAATACAACCATATTTTCTCCGACATATTTTGACGGCATGAGAAAATCACTTGCAACTGCTGTTTATGTTTGTGACAGTCTTGCAGTTGTTCGTTATCCGCGCGGGGGAGAACTGTATAAACCCGAGGATTTTTATGATGAAAGTATTGTTTTTGATATTTACGGAAATGAATTATGTAAAAATCTGATTATTACCTACGGACGATTATTTTCATATGCCTGCAGGGCTAAGGAAAAACTTGCGGAAATGGGCATTGATGTATGCATACTAAAGCTATGCAGAATAAAACCTGTTGATGAAAAAGCTGTTGAATTTGCATCATCATTTAAAAATGTATGGTTTTTTGAAGAAGGTATTAAAAACGGCGGCATTGCACGGAATTTTTCTGATTTGCTGTGCTGTACGGAGTTTAACGGGGATTATCATATTATGGCAATTGACGATAAATTTGTTAAACAAATGTCGGTGTCAGAAGCATTACATGAGCTAAAACTTGATAATGATGGAATGGTAAAAACAATTTGTAAAGATTTAAAGGATAATATATGAAAAAAAGACTTGATATACTTGTTTTTGAAAAAGGTTTTACAGACAGCCGTGAAAAGGCGAAAGCTGTAATTATGTCCGGACAGGTGTATGTAGATAATCAAAAAGCCGATAAATGCGGTATATCATATGATGAAAATGTTAAAATTGAAGTCAGAGGCAATATGCAGAAATATGTCAGCCGCGGAGGTTTAAAACTTGAAAAGGCAATACAAAACTTTGATTTGGACTTAAAAGATAAAACAGCTATGGATATCGGAGCTTCCACAGGAGGCTTTACTGACTGTATGCTGCAAAACGGGGCAAAAAAGGTATATTCTATTGATGTAGGTTACGGTCAACTGGCATGGAAACTTAGAAATGATGAACGAGTTGTAAATTTAGAGCGAACCAATATGCGTAAGGTCACTAATGAGCAAGTCCCTGATGAGATAGACTTTTTTTCAGTGGATGTTTCATTTATTTCGCTAAAGCTGATTCTTCCGACAGCACGCAGACTTATGGCTGAAAATGCTCAGGCCGTCTGCCTTATTAAACCGCAGTTTGAAGCAGGCAGAGGAAAAGTCGGAAAAAAAGGTGTTGTACGTGACCCGTCAGTACATATTGAAGTCGTTGAAAATATTTATAATTTTTGCCTTGAAAACGGTTTTGATATACTTAACCTTGATTTTTCACCTATTAAAGGACCTGAAGGTAATATTGAATATCTTATTCATTTGCAAAAAAGCGAGAATCCCCAAATATATACTTCCGTGACCCCGACAGAGCTTGTTGAAAAATCCCATATGACTTTGGATAAATAAGGTGATTTAATGAAAACTGCAATTTTGGTAAATCTTACAAAGGAACCTGCAATATCATGCGCTAAAAAGGTTGCAATTCTTTTGCTGGACAAAAATGCGGAAATATGTATGCTTTCAGAATGTATGTCATTTTTTAAGGGAATACACATAACATATTACGACAAAATAGATGAAATATTTAAAAATTGTGATATAGCTGTTACTGTTGGCGGCGACGGCACAATAATTCATGCGGCAAAGTATGCCGCAAATGCGGAAAAACCGCTTATTGGTGTAAATGTAGGCAGACTTGGTTTTGCTGCTGATGTTGAACCTGATGAAATTGACAGCCTTGGGCGTCTTGTGAGTGGCGATTACACAACGCAAGAAAGAATATTGCTCGATGTTGAAGTTATAAAAAACAATGAATCGCGACACTACCTGGCTGTAAATGATGCAGTAATTGCCAGGGGTCAGCTTTCAAAAATTATCGATTTACATCTTTCACTTGATGGAGAGGAAATCTCAAAATATCGTGCTGACGGACTGCTGTTTTCAACTCCTACCGGTTCCACCGCGTACTCGTTGTCAGCAGGAGGGCCTATTCTTTCACCGCAAATGGAGTGTATTCTTCTCACACCTGTATGCCCACATTCGCTTTTTTCACGCTCTGTACTTTTTGACGGAAAATCTGAACTTTCGGTATCTGTAAAAATTCCTTCGGAATGCTGCTGCGTACTTACTGTAGACGGTGAAGAAAATGTTGATATTTTGGCCGATGATAGAGTAATTATAAAAAAATCTGATTTAAAGCTTCAGCTTATCTCATTGCATAATCGCAACTTTTACAAGCTGTTAAACGAAAAACTGAAAGAGAGGGAAATATAGTGAAAACAAGAAGACATTCAAGAATACTTGATATTATAACTGAATTTCCCATAGAAACACAGGATGAGCTTCTTTCAAGGCTTAAAGAAGAAGGATTTAAAGCTACACAGGCGACTATTTCGCGTGATATAAAAGATTTGCGGCTTGTAAAAACCCTTGGAGGCGATGGGAAATACCGATATGTTTCTGCATCAAAAGATTCTACAGATATTCGCTCGAATTTTTCAGCTCTCTTTAGCACTTCTGTAAATTCAATTGATTATGCTCAGAATTTTGTTGTTATAAAAACTCTCAGCGGAATGGCTCAGGCTGTTTGCGCGGCACTTGATTCAATCGGTTATCAGGAAGTTTTAGGCACAATTGCAGGAGATGATACTATTTTTATCGTTTGTCGCTGTGCAGAACTTGCCGTGAATCTTACAGATGAACTTAAAAAGTTAATTTGACGGGACTGATATGGAAATATGCTGAAAACTCTTTATATTGAAAATATTGCAGTAATTGAGAAAACTTCTATAAATTTTAATAGCGGTCTTAACGTTCTTACCGGTGAAACCGGAGCAGGAAAAAGTATTATAATTGATGCGATTAATGCAATTATGGGACAACGCACTTCAAAGGACATTATACGCACTGGTGCAAGCAATGCATTTGTGAGTGCGGAATTTACAGATATCAATGATGCTGCTTTAGAAAAATTGGATGAACTTGGTTTTAAGTGTGACGATGAAACTCTTATCCTGCAAAGAACGCTGAATCTCAGTGGAAAAAGCAGCTGTAAAGTTAACGGCAGACCTGCAACGGTTTCTATGCTCAGGGAGATTTCGTATAATTTGATAAATATTCACGGTCAGCATGAAAGTTACGAACTCTTTTCACCTGAATCGCATATTAATTATATTGACAATTTTGGGTGTTGTAAACAACTTCTCAATGAATATAAAACAGAATATAATCAATACAAAATACTAAACAAAAAGTTGCATGAAGCTAATGCGGATGAAAGTGAACGGCTTAAAGAAATTGATTTATTATCATATCAGTCAAATGAGTTATTTGAAGCAGATGTACAGATAGGAGAGGAAGAAAGACTCGAGTCTGAAAGAAAGGCTCTTATGAGCTTTGAAAAGATTTTTTCGCTTCTTAATCATGCAAAAATGATGCTTGACGGTGACGGCAGTACAGATGGCGGAATTGAGGCTGTAGATTCAGCCGCTGCTGCTGTTCAGAAAGCTGCCTCTTATAATGAGGAATATGAAAACATTTCAAATGTACTATCAGATACTTATTATAACCTTAAGGACTGTGCAGAAAATATATCAGATGCCATAGATTTTCTTGAAAGTGATCCGCAGAGGCTTGCTGAAATTGAGGAAAGGCTTGATTTGCTCAACAGATTATCACGCAAGTATAACTGTTCTTGTGACGATTTGCCGAGCCTTGCTGAAACATATCAGGCACGCCTTGATGAGCTTATGAATTATGACAGAAATCGTGATGAACTTATTAAAGCTTATGAGTCTGCAAAGGAAAAAGCTTTTGCAGCGGCACAAAAACTTAGCAATATGCGCAAACAAACTGCACAGGATTTTGCTTTAAGAGTAAAGTCAGAGATGTCATTTTTAAATATGCCTAATGTTGAACTGGTACCGTCTTTTGAGACAGTTGATTTCACATCAAAAGGTATCGACAAAGTAGAATTATTGATTTCGGCAAATCCGGGTGAGATTCCGCGTCCGGTATCAAAAATTGCCTCCGGAGGTGAGCTGTCAAGAATGATGCTTGCTATCAAGACCGTACTTGCAAATTCGGACAGCGTGGATACCCTTATTTTTGATGAAGTTGACACAGGTATTTCGGGTTCAGCAGCAGAAAAGGTTGGACTAAAGCTTAAGGCAGTATCAAAATGCAGTCAGGTTCTTTGTGTTACTCATCAGGCACAGATTGCTGCACTGGCAGATTATCATTTTCTTATCTGTAAGCAGTTTGAGCAGGGAAGAACTTTTACAAATATAAATGAGCTTGATCACAGCGGACGTGTAAATGAGCTTGCACGCATAATTGGCGGGGTAAATGTATCGGAAGCAGCGCTTTTACATGCTGAATCAATGCTCAGCGAATATAATAATTAGACAATTAATAAGTATAAAGGATTTTAAGGATGTTTTTATTGAATATTAATATAAGAAAGGATGCGGCATTTTGAAGTTGTGGTCAGTTGCTTCGCTTGATAAGCAAAAGGCGAAAGAAATTCAAACTAAATATGAACTGCCTGCAATAATAGCAATGCTGTTTCAAATACGAAATATTACATCTCAACAGGAAATAGAAGATTTTTTATTTAATGAATCAGATATAGCTGATCCGTTTGAAATAAAGGATATGGACAAGGCTGTTGAACGCATTAAGCATGCGATTGACAGTTTTGAATTGATTTGTGTATATGGTGATTACGATGCTGACGGTGTAACATCTACTGCTCTTTTGTATTCTTATCTTGAGACAACTGGTGCAAATGCAATGTATTACATACCGTCTCGCGAAAAAGAGGGATACGGCATGAATATAAATGCCGTTGATGAGCTTAGTCAAAAAGGGGTAAGGCTTATAATAACTGTTGATAACGGTATTGCTGCAATAAATGAAATTGCTTATGCTAACTCTCTTGGCATTGATACTGTAGTAACTGATCATCATATGCCTGTAGGAGATTTACCAAATGCCTGTGCCGTAGTAGATTTGCATCAATCAGAATGTAATAGTAAATTCAAAAAACTTTCCGGAGTGGGCGTTGCTTTTAAGGTTATAATGGCTTTAGAGGGTGAATACTGCGATGTGAATGCTCTTCTTGACAATTATTCGGATTTGCTTTGTATAGGTACAATTGGTGATATAGTAGAGCTTAGAGATGAAAACCGAGTTTTTGTAAAAAGAGGCCTTGAAAGTATCATGAATACTGACAGACCTGGACTTAATGCTCTTGTTGAAAACTCGGGACTGTCAGGAAAAAGACTAACGGCAGGAAACGTATCTTTCACAATTGTTCCTCGAATAAACGCTGTTGGAAGGCTTGGTGCATCTCTAAAATCTGTAAATCTTCTTCTTACGGAAGATTATGATGAAGCAGAGGAGATTTCAGCACTTTTGTGTGATGAAAATGCAGAAAGACAGCAGATAGAAAAAGATATACTTTCAAAAATTGATATACAGATAAAGAAAAATCCCTCTATTGTTCTTGACAAAATAATTGTAATTGACGGAGAAAACTGGCATCAGGGAGTAATTGGAATTGTGGCTTCACGCATAAAGGAGATTTACGGTAAGCCGGTTATCATTATTTCCCGCTTGGGCGATAATGCAAAGGCATCCGGAAGGAGTGTGGAGGGATTTCCGCTCTGTGACGCCGTTTTTGACTGCTCAGATTTACTTACTCATTACGGCGGTCATCCAATGGCTGTGGGTTTAGCATTAAGCAGTGAAAAAATACCGTTATTTCGTAAAAGGATAAATGAATTTGCCGATCGTTTTGGAGTTATGCCTTTTGACAAACTAAATATTGACTGCAAACTTAATCCTGCGTGCCTTAGTATAGACTTAGTCAATTCACTTTCACGCCTGCAGCCCTATGGAGCAGGAAACCCTACCCCGATTTTCGGACTGTTCAAAATGACTCTAAAAAACATTGTTTCGTTATCAAACAATAAGCACTTAAAATTAGTGTTCATGCGCGGAGATACAAAAGTGGATGCAATGAAATTTTTCACATCAACCGAAGAGTTTCCGTATAAATCAGGTGATGTACTTGATCTGGCTGTGACGCTTGACACCAATGAGTATAACGGAAATATTAGTGTTTCAGTAATAATTAAGGATATCAAGCCATCAGCAACTGATACTCAGATATGTCTTGAAAGTCTTAGAAATTTTGAGGATTTTTGCAAAGGTAAGATTATTACTAAACAACAGGCTGCTGATTTGATACCCGACCGGAATGATTTTGCATTGCTTTACAGATATTTAAAAAGCCATGACGGGTATTTATATCAAATATATACTTTAATACATAATCTTGACAATAAACTGTCTTTTGGTAAAATTAAAGTTATCCTTGAAGCAATGAATGAGCTTGGATTAATAGAAATTCAGGAAGGACTAAAAGATTGCAGTATTAAAGTATTGAATGTACAAAACAAGGTTTCAATTGATTCAGCAGAAATTATTAAGCAACTCAAGAAGGTGATGCTATGAGCAAATATTCAAATGTAGCACATTATCAGGATTTTTCAGAACTCAAAAAGATACTTTCGTCTTCTGCAAATCCTTATGATATGGAGAAAATAACAAAAGCATATAAATATGCAGAGAAGTTTCACGGTGACCAGCGCAGAGTATCGGGAATACCATATATTCTGCATCCGACGTCAGTTGCATGCATTGTCGCTGAACTTGGTATGGATACTGATTCAGTATGCGGAGCATTATTGCACGATGTTGTAGAGGATACAGAGGTTTCGCTTGAGGATATTGCGAAAGGCTTTGGCGCAGATGTTTCAAAGCTGATTGACGGTGTAACGAAAATTTCTAAGATTCCGTATTCTTCCCGTGAGCAGCAGCAAGCTGAAAATATAAGAAAAATGTTGATTGCAATGGCTGATGATATTCGTGTAATAATTATTAAGCTTGCCGACAGACTTCACAATATGCGCACAATGGATTGTATGCCCGAACAAAAACGCAGAGATAAATCAGTCGAGAATATGCAGGTTTTTGCTCCGATTGCACATCGTCTTGGTATTAAAACTGTAAAGGATGAACTTGAAGACCGATCATTGCAGTATTTGGATCCTGTCGGATATAAAGAAATTGAAGATACTCTTATACTTACTGAAGACGGAAGGGATAAGTTTATTGATTCAATAAAAACGCAGATTATTGAAAAAACCGAGGAAACTATACCTAATGTATACATCAGCGGACGTGTGAAAAGTATTAACAGCATTTATAGAAAAACATTTATGCAGGGCAGAACAGTTGACCAGATATTCGATGTTTTTGCCGTGCGTGTAATTGTAGATTCGTTGCCGGACTGTTATAATGTTTTGGGTGTCGTTCATGATATCTTTAAGCCTATTCCGAACAGATTTAAAGATTATATTTCCATGCCAAAACCTAACATGTACCAGTCTTTGCACACAACAGTGCTTGATAAAAATGCAATTCCGTTTGAAGTACAAATACGCACATGGGAAATGCATTATACTGCTGAATACGGTATTGCGGCACATTGGAAGTACAAATTGGGAATGGGTTCAGGCGAAAATGGCGGTGATAAGCTGAATGAAAACATTCAAAAGGTTAAGAATATGATTCTTGATCAGCTTGAGACTGAGGATGTTACTGATATTGCAAAAAATATCAGGAATGATTTTACTGAAAATGATGTTTATGTTTTCAGTCCTAAGGGCGATGTTTTTAATTTGCCTCATGATTCAACTCCAATTGATATGGCTTATCTTATTCATACACAAGTGGGTCACAGAATGGTCGGCGCTAAAATCAACGGAAAAATAGTTTCAATTGATTATAAATTAAAGACCGGAGATATCTGTGAAATTATTACCCAAAAGGAAGAGCATCCCAATAAGTCATGGATTGATATTTGCAAAACTGCATCAGCAAAATCAAAAATACGTCAGTGGTACAAGCATGAAAAACGTGATGAAAATATTGTTGAAGGAAAGCAGCTGCTTGAGAAGGAATTTAAAAGGCATGGAATAAGTCTTACAGAAGATGAATACTTTGATTTCTTTCAAAAATTAATGATGAAAAAGCAGTACAATACAATTGAAGATTTTTATGCTGCAATAGGATACGGGGGCATTCAGCTTTGGAAGATTATGCCGAGGCTTAAAGAAGAGTATCAAAAAGCTTTTGCATCAGATATTGAGGATTTAAATGTTCCCCAGGCACCGGTAAAGCGCCGCAAGGCAACAGCAGGTGTTATAATTGAGGGTACAGACGATGTACTTGTTAAGTTTTCAAAATGCTGTAATCCACTGCCCGGTGATGATATTATCGGTTATATTACAAGGGGATACGGTGTTTCTATTCATAACCGCAACTGTACAAATGTTCCTAAAGATTTAAGCAGCTCTGAAGAACCTGAGCGGTGGATAAGCTGTTATTGGGAGGATGAAATCGGAGAGGCATTCCGCAGTACTCTCCAGATTACGGCTGCTGACAGAGCAGGATTGCTTGCAGACGTAACAAATAAGCTTTTTAATATGCATATATTTATACATTCGCTCAATTCAAGGGAAATCGGAGACGGAAGGGCTGTTGTTACAGCGACAATTGATGTTATGGGCAGAAATCATCTTAGAGGAGTAATATCTAAATTGTCTGATATAAACGGTACAGAAGAAGTAAAAAGAATATAGTGTAAAAATTTATATTTTTGTGACAATTATGTTCCTTGTTTGTTTTCGGTTAAGGCTGAAATTTATATATTTTACTATTTTCACAGGCAGAAAGGTTTGGAAATCAAATGAAAGCAATTTTACAGCGTGTGTCTAAAGCGTGTGTTGAAGTAGATAAAAAAATTAAAGGTGAAATCGAAAAAGGTTTTTTGGTTTTGCTTGGTGTTGAAAACGGTGATAGCGAAAAGGATGCCGAAGTACTTGTAAATAAAATTTCGGGATTAAGAGTTTTTACGGATGAAAATGATAAGATGAACTTATCGCTTGCAGATGTAAACGGAGCAGTGCTTGTCATATCAAATTTTACATTGTGTGCAGACTGTTCTCATGGAAGACGTCCTAATTTTTTAGCGGCAGCCCGTCCTGAAACTGCAGAACCTTTATATGAATTTTTTTGCAGAAAAATGCTCGACAGCGGCATTGTTAAAGTTGAAAAAGGCGTTTTTGGTGCAGACATGCAGGTATCGCTTGTAAATGACGGTCCTGTGACTATTGAAATAAATTCAAAGGATTTGAAGAAATGATAAATATTAAAATTTTCAATGTTACTGCTCTTATGACAAATTGTATATATCTAACTGATGAAGAGACCGGGAAGACGGCTGTTGTTGATCCAGGAGACAAGTCAGATGATCTTAACAAACAAATTGACAGAGACGGCGGAAAACTTGAATATGTAATACTAACTCACGGACATTATGATCATATAGGTTACGCGAAACAACTGGCGGACCAATACGGCGCCAAAATTGTTACAGGTTTTAATAATAATGAGTTTTTAAGCAAGCCTGAGTATAATCTGAGTTTTTGTCATGATATTGATATAAAGCCTTTTGCGGCAGATATATTGCTTAATGACGGTGATTCTTTCAGTCTGGGCAATACGAAAATTAAATATATAACTACTCCCGGACATACTATAGGATGTGGTTCGTATATTTTTGATGATACCATTATTACCGGTGATACTCTTTTTTGTGAATCTTATGGCAGAACTGATTTGCCTACAGGAAACAGTGATGAAATGGTAAAATCTATTAATAAACTGAAAAATATAAGCGGGAACTACCGTATCATTCCGGGACATGGCGAACTTTCAACGCTTGATCATGAAAGAAAATATAATCCGATAATGAGAAGTTTGTAATATGAATTTATATGTTAAAAATCATTGCTTTCACTTTGAACTAGAAAATCTTTCAAGACTGTTTTTTCCTAATGAAAAAATAACAGTATATAAGGATTTTGACTCAATTATACCTCCGTATATTTATACTGAAGTATCACAAAAAATAAGAATATCTGTGCAGATCGGCGATTATAGCAGGGAAAAAGTATGTGAAAAGGCTGATAATGACGATGATAATGAACTTTTTGCTGCACAACTGCTTTATTCACTTTTATGTGATTTTTCCGGCATAACTCAGCCGTGGGGGATTTTAACGGGAGTAAGACCGGTAAAATTACTCAGAAAACTGTCGGAGGAAATGGGCAAGAGAAAAGCAGAACTAAAATTTAGTAACGACTTTTTTGTAAGTGATGAAAAGCTGAATTTGGCAAGAGAAACAGAATCAAATGAGAAAAAGATTTTGCAGCTGTCAAGACAGGAGTCCTTTAGTTTGTATGTGGGAATACCGTTTTGTCCTTCAAGATGCAGTTATTGTTCTTTTGTAATGTCATCAATAGAAAGGGCAAAAAAGCTGATTGATACTTATGTTGACTTGTTATGTGAAGAAATAAAATATACCGCCGAAATTGCAGCAAATCTTGGACTGAGCCTTGAGACAGTCTATTTTGGCGGGGGAACTCCAACAACCCTGAATGCTGAACAGCTAAATAAGGTGCTTTCTGTTGTTAACAACAGTTTTAATATAAATACTTGCAGAGAATTTACTGTGGAGGCTGGCCGTCCCGATACAATAGACAGCGACCGTCTTTATGCATTAAAGGAAAATAAGGTTGACAGGATAAGTATTAACCCGCAAACTGTAAACGACAGTGTATTAAAAGAAATCGGACGGAAGCATACGGCTCAGCAATTTTTTGACGCGTTTGCGCTTGCACGCAAGTGCGGATTTAATAATATTAATACAGATTTAATTGCAGGACTTCCCACAGATACCTTTCGTAGTTTTAAAAACTCTCTTGATTCTATACTCGGTTTGTATCCAGAGTGCATAACAGTTCATACTCTTTGTATGAAAAGAGCTTCAACGCTTACTACACAAGGCGTAACACTGGAAAAGAACAAAGCTTATGAGGCTCGGGAAATGCTTGAGTATACTCATAGCATATTAAAGGCACAGCAGTACATACCATATTATATGTACCGTCAGAGCAGAATGGTTGGAAATCTTGAAAATGTGGGATGGTCATTAAAAGGATATGAAAGTCTTTACAATGTATATGTAATGGATGAAACACATACAATTCTTGCCTGCGGTTCGGGCGGAGTCACAAAGCTGAAAAAACATTCTCCGGATTGTCTTGAACGCATATTTAATTTTAAATACCCTTATGAGTATATTGATCATTTTGACAAAATAATTCAAAGAAAGTCAGGAATAACAAAATTTTATTGTCAATAATACTGTTGATTAATACTTGTAATAGTGATATAATACCAAATATTGTATATGAAAGGTTGCTTTAATTATGGGAAAATTTGATGGATTATTTGATGATGTAGTTGTCAATGCAAAAGCTGCCGCTGCTGCTGTTTCACAAAAGGCTTCAGCCGTTTGTGATGTTTCAAAACATAAGTTATCCGCTGCTGAAATCAGAGGGGAAATTAATAAACGGCTTCGCAGTTTGGGTGCTCTCACTTATAAATCAAAGGTAAATAATATTGATTTGTCTGAAGAAATTTCAAAAACGATTTCTGAAATAACAGAGTTAAAAGAAAATCTTAGTGTAATAAATGAACATATTGCTTCTTCAAAGAATCAAAAAAGATGTCCGAAATGTGAAGCGATTGCTCCTAAGAATTCCCTTTTCTGTAACATATGCGGTGCAAAACTTGATGATGAGCAGAAGGAAGATATATCTGATTTTATATAATTTTTAATTAAAGATTAAAACTAATTTTTAAAAGCGCTGAATAAAGCAAAATTTTCTATTCAATGCAAAATACCGGCGGAAATTTATATTTTATTTAGCATTTGAGATGTGCTGCTGTTTATATAGCAGACATTATATAATTTGTCTTGACTTCGGGTGATTGAATTTGTCTAAAAAATTAAACAAAAAATATAATGCTGTTGCCGGTGCTGACAAAGACGTTTCACAAACCTTTGTCAAAGGTGCGGCAATTCTAACACTCAGTATGGTAATTGTCAAGGTTTTCGGACTACTTGATAAGGTGATTTTAAGCAGCATTTTTTCGAGTATCACTTATCCTGTGACTGTGCCGCAGGGAATAGTTTATGAAGATTTTACATCTTTCGGTCTTGGTCTGTACAGCAACGCCTATGAAATTTTTGTTGTCATTTTTACAGTTGCTACAGGAGGCTTGCCGATAGCTATTTCTCGTCTTGTATCCGAAAGTACGGCACAAAAACGATATAAGGATGTAAAGTTAATCCATAAAATATCTATACCGTTCTTTATTATTGTCGGTGTTGCTTCTTTTCTTGTTTTGGTGGGGGCAAGTTTTGTATATGTGAATATTATTAAATCTCCGTATTCAATATACGCTATGATTTGTCTTGCACCGACAGTGTTGTTTGGATGTCTTGTTTCGATTTATCGCGGTTATTTTGAAGGACAGCGTAATATGAAGCCTACGGCAATTTCTGAAATTATTGAGGCTTGTATTAAACTCGTTATAGGGGCGTTGCTTGCATATTTTATTGCGTCAATGGGAATGAATTCTTATGAAAACAGCGGTACGGTATTCGGGTTTACTTTTAACAGTATAAAGGAAGCCTATGAAACTATTGTTGCATTCTCCGTTGCTGGGGCAATAATGGGCATAACACTTGGCAGCTGTGCGTCATTTTTGTTTGTCTTTTTCCGCTATAAAATTTTGGGAGACGGTATTCCGGAAGAATACTATAAAAATTCAATAGATGCACGTACCAAGAGAGAAACCTTTATTTTAATTTGTAAGACAGCAATTCCCACTGCTCTCGGAGCACTTGTTATGAGTCTTGGATCGCTGGTTGACCAGATTATAATCCAGCGTGTCCTTTTAAATATGATTCAGACTAATCCGGAAGCAATTCAGTCGCAATACTCCAAATTTTTTACTGCTGACGCTTTTAACAGCAATGCAACCACTGTTCATACCAGATTATGGGGATGTTATTCTGCATCACTTACATTTATGCAGCTTGTTACGGCAGTTACACAGGTTTTCGGTTCAAGTGCAATGCCTAACGTTACAAGTGCGTGGACTAAAGGAAACAAGCAGGAGCTTAAAAAATCAATAGAGACCGTAATCCGTATGACTATGTTATTTACGCTTCCAATGGCTCTTGGATTATGTGTGCTTGCTTTTCCTGTTATGGAGGTAGTCTTTTATGATGATTTAATTACTCAAGCAGGCGGAAAAATACTTATGCTTATGGGTATAACTACAATTTTCACAGCAGCTTCTACTCCGGTATGCAGTATGCTTCAGGGAATAGGCAGAGTCGATTTGCCAATGAAGCTGTATACGGTTTGCATGATTATAAAGATAGGTGTTACATGGATGTTTGTAAGTATTCCCAGTGTAAATATTCAGGGCGCTACAGCGGGTTCGCTTATTGCATATGCAGTAATTCTTATTACAGGTATGTATTTACTTATAAAATATTCAAAGGTTATGCCAAATCTTTTTGGTACAGTTATAAAACCTCTTATAGGTGCAGTTGCAAGTGCATTTGCTGCATGGGGAGTGTACACGTTAATTATCAGTGTTATTGACCTTGGTTCATTGGGCCGCAGATACGAAGTAATCTGTGCGTTGGCTCTTGCAGTTGTGGCTGCAGTAATAGCATATACATTAGTGTTGTTGATATTGCGTGCTTTTACAGCTACCGAGCTTAAATTTTTGCCTAAAGGTGAGAAAATTGCAAAAGTACTTGAAAAATATGGATTAATTGAGTAAAATATATAATTGTTGTCAGGGCGTATCTGAAAAGTATCTATCGCGCCCAAACATAGATTATTTCTGCAATATTGCTTATGGTTTCTTTGAATTTATGCCTAGTTTTGTGAGGAAATCTTTTGTTTTTTACGTATTGAAACTTTTCAGATACGCCTTGAACAGTTTTAATAATATTTTTTTAAATTATTCGGGGATGGACAGATGAATTTTAAAGAAAAAGATAATTATAATTTTAATGATTTAGTTGAAATAGTAAAAGTTCTGCGTTCTCCCGGCGGTTGTCCATGGGACAGAGAGCAAACACATAAATCAATTCGCTCAAATTTTATTGAAGAGACATATGAGGCTGTTGAAGCGATTGATACGGATGATCTTGATTTGCTTAAAGAAGAGCTTGGAGATGTGCTGCTTCAGGTTGCACTTCATGCGGAAATTGAAAGTGAACAGGGAACATTTGATATTGACGATGTATGTGATGGAATATGCAAAAAATTAATTATCCGTCATCCGCACGTTTTTGGCAATGTCAAAGCTGATACCACTGACGTTGTTTTAAAAAATTGGGATGCTATTAAGATGCAGACAAAATCACAGAAAACTCAGACACAGGCAATTTTAAGTGTATCAAAAGCTTTGCCGTCACTTATGAGAAGTACAAAAATTCAGCAGAAAGCCGCTAAAGCCGGTTTTGACTGGGAAACAGTTGACGGCGCTTTGGAAAAGCTGTTTGAGGAGTGCGAAGAACTTAAAGCTGCAATTGAAAGCAATGATATACAAAACCAGCGCGAAGAGCTTGGTGATGTGTTGTTTTCAGCTGTGAATGTAGCTCGTTTTCTAAAAATTGACAGTGAACATGCACTTTATGATGCTTGTGACAAATTTACAGACCGTTTTGCATCTGTTGAAAAGCTCGCTGAAGAGCGGCAAATAGATATGAAAACGGCATCACTTTCGTTACTGGATTCCCTTTGGGATGAAGTTAAAAACAAATAAATAAAATATGGAGGCCTATTAAAATGAACAAAACTGAACTTATTGCTGCTGTTGCAGAAAAAAGCGGACTTTCAAAGAAAGACGCAGAAAAAGCAGTATCGGCTACAATCGACACAATTATTGATACAGTTGCTGCAGGCGAAAAACTTCAGGTTGCAGGCTTTGGTACTTTTGAACAGCGCCAGAGAAATGCAAGAACAGGATGTGACCCAAGAACAGGTAAATCAATCGAAATTCCTGCATCTAAGGTTCCGGCATTTAAAGCAGGTAAAGGCTTTAAGGATGTTGTAAACAAGTAATGTTAGTTGCGAAGTCCGGGTAATGGTACAATGTATCATTACCCGTTCTTTTAATTTTGATTTTAATTACACCTTATCTGCCCGCGGTAAGGCTGTAAACGATTTTAATTCTATTTGTGGGCGGAAAGGTGTAATAATTAATATGAGGCTTGATAAATATTTAAAGGTATCCCGGTTGATTAAACGCAGAACAGTAGCAAATGAAGCTTGTGATGCGGGTAAAATATCTGTAAACGGCAAAATCGCAAGGGCATCGTATGATGTAAAAACAGGGGATATTATTGAGATTACTCTCGGTTCCAAATGTGTAAAGGTTAGGGTAACAGAGGTTAAAGAGGTTGTGCGCAAAGAAGATGCAGCAGCAATGTATGAGCCGGTGTGATTTTTTAATGAATCTTTACAATGATAATTCAATTTTGTATATTATATCTCTGAACTATTTTCGGCTAACATTATAATATTATCAACTGATGAATAAAATTGAAATTTATTCCGTATAAATTATTACCAGAGTTATACGGAGGTTTTTTTATGACAGAAATGCAAAAGGGAAGAAATCATACACTTATGCTTGACAATAGAGGTAAACTTGTTTTGACGGGCGCAGAGGATGTAAGCGGGTTTAATGAAGAGACTGTTTGTGTAAAAACATCTTGCGGTTCTTTGATTATAAAAGGAGAAAAGCTCCATATTGATAAATTGAATTTAGAAACAGGCGATGTTTCAATTGACGGACGAATAAATGCAATGCAATATTTAGGTACTGATAATTCTCGTTCTAAGCTGTCAAAACTGTTTAAATAAGGGTGAAGTTAATTGGAACTTACATTTTTGCAGCAATCAACAGCATTTTTGTATTCGCTTTTGTTAGGTCTTTCGTTGGGAGTATTCTATGGAGTGCTCAAAATAATAAGAATTACTTTTTGTTCAGGAAAAGTATCTGTATTTTTTCTTGACTTTCTTTTTATGCTGACAGCAGCAACATCAGTATATATTTTTTCTGTTGCATTTTTACTTGGTTTTGTACGCGTTTTTACAATCTTGGGAACATTAACCGGATTTATATTATACAGGCTTACATTTGGTATTTTATTTTCAAAGTTATACTGTCCTTTAATTAAACTAGTAAAAAAATTAATATGTAAAATTTTTCTTAAAATTAAAAAAATTACAAAAAAGCTATTGAAAATTATACACAAGATATTGTATAATAAGAATACTAATAGAAGTATATTTGGAAACAAAAGAGAAACTTTGGAAAACAATGAGGAAAATTTAAAAAATGAAAAAAACAGTGAAAAATTCAAAAAACTCTCGCGTTTCTCAGCAAGCAGAAAAAAACGGAATAAAGGAAATAACGCCTAAAAGGCTTAAAAAAAGAAGATATATACTGCTTTATCTGGCTATTGTCGGTTTTACCTTTTATGCGGTTATTACCATAATTAATCAGAGTGTTCAGATAGCTGATAAAAAAGCAGAACTTAATGATTTGCAGCAGCAAATAAACGTTGTTGAAATTCAGACCTCGTACATTCAAAAGGTACAGGGATATAAAGGTGACGAGCTTAAGGCTTATATGGAAAAGATAGCAAAGGAAGAACTTGGTTACATAAGTGACGGCGAACGAATTTTTATTAATGTTGCCGGTGACTAATAAAAGGGTAAAAAATTTTTTAAGGGGTAATAAATTTATATGGCTATTGAAGTCGGAATGATTTTGGAAGGAAAAGTTTCAGGCATTACAAAATTTGGTGCATTTGTTGACTTGCCCGAATCGAAAACAGGTATGGTACATATTTCTGAGGTAGCGCCTACATTTATTAATGAAATAGGCGATTATGTTAAATTGGGACAAGTGGTCAAAGTTAAAGTACTTGCTGTTAATGAGGGCAAAATAAGTTTGTCTATGAAACAAGCACTGCCAAAAGAACAGCAGCAAAAGCGTTCTTCTGACAGACCTCAGAAGCAAAGTTTCCGTAAACCGCAGCAGCCATACAAGCCTGCTCCTCCGGTAACTTCACCAGGGGACTATGAATGGCAAAATTCACGGAAGAATGCCCCGACATCATTTGAAGATATGATGTCAAGATTTAAGCAGACCAGTGAAGACAAGATGTCTGACCTTAAACGCGGAGGAGAGAGCCGGGGCTATAGCCGCAGAGGTAACGGCAGCGGCAGAAAATAAAATTTAATATTTTAAGGGAGGAAGATTTATGAAAATCACCTACACTGCCAGAAAAGTTAACCTTAGAGATAATTTTAAGGATAGAGTTGAAAAAAAACTTTCTAAGTTTGAAAAGATATTTTCTGAAAATTCTGAAGTAAATGTTGTTGTGACTCTTGAAAAAAATCGTCAGACAGTTGAAATAACAGTCAGAGATAACAGCATGGTTTACCGTGCAGAAAGCACGATGGCGGAAATGAATGATGCTCTGGATAAGGTTTGTGATATTCTCATGCGTCAGATACGTAAGAATAAAACCAAACTTGAAAAAAGAATTAAATCAGGAAGTATTGATGATTTCGTAATGCAGAATCCGCAAACTGATGTAACTGAAGACGATGATTATATCGTTGTTCGTAAAAAACAAGTTATTATGAAGCCTATTTCTGTTGATGAAGCTATCCTTGAAATGAATATGGTTAATCATAATTTCTTCATGTTTATTAATGCAGATACTGATGAAGTAAATGTTGTATATAAGCGTGCTGATGGAAACTACGGATTACTTGAAGCAGCAGCCGATTAAGATTAATATAATTATTTTGATTAAGGGTATCGGTATTTCCGATACCCTTTTAATAATAATCATTATATTTTTAAATTATCTAGTATTATAGAATTTAAGAAATTGAAATCAAAATTATGTTCAGTAATTTAAGGAGGATATATGGAATTAAGATTTACCGCACCTTGTATATTTGGTCTTGAAGGTCTATGTGCAAATGAATTGCGGTTTCATGGTATTGAGAATGTGTCTGCTGAAAATGGAAGAGTGATTTTTACCGGCGATTATTCAACTCTTGCAAAGGCTAATATCAATTCTCATTATGCAGAACGCATCCTTATTTTGCTGGCTGAATTTGAAGTGCATACATTTGATGAATTATTTGAAAATGTAAAAAAAATTAATTGGGAAGATTTTATCGGTTCATCGGAGGCTTTTCCCGTAAAGGGAAGATGTTTAAATTCTGATCTTATGAGTGTGCCTGATTGTCAGAAAATAATAAAGAAATCAATTGTAACGAGGTTATCCGAAAAATATATGCTTCCCTGGTTTGATGAAACAGGTGCGACTCACCAAATACAATTTTTGATTTTTAATAATAAAGCCAGTATAATGTTGGATACCTCAGGTTCAGGTCTGCATAAGCGCGGATACAGAGCACAGTCAAATGATGCTCCTATTAAAGAAACGCTTGCCGCTGCTATGGTTGAACTTTCAAGGGTTCGTTCAAATCATTTTGTTACTGATCCCATGTGCGGCAGCGGTACAATATTAATAGAAGCAGCAATGAAAGCGCTAAATATTGCTCCGGGCCTTAATAGATATTTTGCTTGTGAAAAATGGAAATGTATGCCTGCAGATGTATTTGAAAGAGAAAGGGAAAGCGCTCGTGAAAAAATTAGAACTGACTGCACATTTAGAGCAGTCGGATATGATATTGATGAATCCGCACTTGAAGTTGCACGCAGAAACGCTGAATTGGCTGGGGTTGCTGATAGAATTTCCTTTAATAAACGCGATATTAAAAACTTTGTTCTTGATGAAGGTTTTCAGACAGTTATCACAAACCCGCCATACGGAGAACGTTTGCTTGACGTAAAATCAGCTGAGCAGTTATATAAGATAATGGGTGAAAAATTTTTAAAGTTAAAAGGCAAAAGCTACACAATTATCAGTCCTGATGATGACTTTGAAAAGATTTTTGGCAGAAAAGCAGATAAAAGAAGAAAATTATATAACGGAACTTTGAAATGCCAGTTATATATGTTTTTTAAATAGTATAATAAAACTGTTGATTTATTTCACGGTTTATAGTATTATAATTAAGATAACTATAATTTAAGGAGGTATCACAGTTGGACGAGAATAAAGATATTTTAACTTCTGAGATTGAAGTAGAGAATAACGAGAATTCCGACACAGATACAGTTACAGAGATTTTGGAACAGGATAATTTTGAGGTTGAGAATTTAGATTCAGATTTTACTGAAACTGATGATGCAGAAACTAATTTAAGTGATAATTCTAAAAAGAAAAACAGGGTAATTCAGCTTCCGATTGTTATTGCTTTTGTTCTGGTTGCAGTATCTGCAGTGTGTTTATTTGTTTTTAAAGGATTTTTTGATAAGAGTGTTGTAGGCACATGGGCTGAAACGGCAGTATCTTCAGAGGCAACCGGAGATGAGGCTCAAAAAATAGAACAATACTATACTTTTGAAAGCGATGGAAAAATGTCGCTTCAAACAGGTACAATGACTTGGGTGGGTGAATACACAGTAACCACTTCCGAAGAGGGAAAAAGTCAGCTTAATATTACTATGAACCAAAGTCAGAATATCTTTGACTTTGATGTAAGCGGTAATATTTTTACTGGCAGAACTTTAACACTCACAAATACATATAATGATTACAGTGTAAAATTAGGTGCTACTTCTGTTAAAACACCTGAGCTCAAAGTTGACAAAGACTTTAAGGCAAATGATAAGCTCTGCGGTACATGGACATATGACCAAGGATTAAGCAAGATGAGCTATACTTTTAATAATGACGGTACAGTTTTAGTTAATCAGGCAGATATGCTCTTTGTTGAGGGCGTATATACATATACTGATAAATTAATCGAAATTAAATACTACTATGATTCAGAGGAGACAATGGACATATCCTATACAGTTGAGGACAATGCTTTGAATCTTAATGATATTAAATTCGAGAAGGACAATGGAGAAAAAAGCGAAAAGTCCGAATAAAATATAATATTATATACCAATAATCTTACTGAGAAAATATTTCGGCGATTATTGGTATTAAGGCAGCAACGGGTTTATCCGTTGTTGCCTTTTTGTGTTTTTAGGGGAAGTGAATATAAATCACGGCATGGTGTGGTGTCAATGAAACAGATAATATCCTTGTTACTTATATTGATTACACTGGTATTTTCGGCAATCGGTACAATTTATGCCGCAACAGAATATGACATAGATATCCTTGGCGGATGTAATAATATATATTACGACAGCAACCGTCAGGGAGCGTTTGCATGTGGATTCAGCGGAAATACAGTGTATTCTGTGAAAGTGATGCCCGAATATGTTTCAAGATATGTCACTGTTAATGGAAGCATAAAATCCGTGAGTCAAAGTGGGAAATATACATATGCACTTATTTGCAAAGATGTAATTACAAATTCCTATGATTTGCTGGAACTTAATATGGATAATGGAAATTGTAAATATTATAAAATAAAAAATGAACGTGATATAGTTACAAAATATTTTTCTGTTTCTGACGGCTATGTATTTTTTATTAATACTGATGATTTGTTTTCTTATGTAAAATGTATTAATTTGGTTAACGGAAAAGTAAATACTTATAGGTTTGATATAAATGTAAACAGACTTTTTAATAATAACGGCAAAACATATGCTGTCCTTTATGACGGTTCAGTATTTAACCTGACAAGTACTTATAAAAGTTTTTGTACAGTTATTAATTCTGACTCTAAAATCAGTAACGCAGGTGTTGATAAAATCTATACAAATGACGGTATAATTATTTCATTAACGGATGGGAAACGCAGTAATACAGGGAACGCTGACAAGGATTGTGTTTCAGTAAGCGGAAATAAAACCTACTATGCAGTTCACAGTACGGCATATTGTTTATTAAAGGGAAATTCAAGATCATGTTCATTAAGTGCAAAGGCAAAAGCTGTTCTGTCATATTCTGATTGGTCGGCAATAATTACCGCAGATGGAAAATGTACTGTTTTATCCGAAAACGAATATAAATCATATTCATTTTCAGATAATAAAAATAACAATAATGATAATTTTATAAAATCAAAATACATAATTAATTCAGACGGGATACTATGCTCAGTCGAAAGCGGAACAAAGGTATCAGATTTTAAAAAGAATTTTTTATCATCTGTAAATGTATGTGACAGCAAAGGAAATATTGTTACAAGCGGAAAGATGAAAACAGGTTATAAAGTTAAATACAACGGTAATGATTATTTAGTTGCAGTAAAAGGCGATGTAACAGGAGAGGGAAATGTAAAATCGAATGATGTTACAAAGCTTATGGACTACTTTGTTAACAGATTGGATTTTTCAGCTGTATTTAAAGCCGCTGCTGATTATAACCTTGACGGCAATGTTGACAATAAGGATCTTGTGCTTATATCAAGGTGCTTTGCGGTACAATAGCAGTTATAATCAATGAATGGTTATGAAAACAAAAAACATTTTTATTGTGAGTTAAGTTTCGGTGATTATCTGTTGTTATGAGTATAAATAATAATACCCCATATGATAAGCGAAATAATAAACGCCTGACATATGGGGTTTTTATTATATTAAAAAAATGTATTAAAGGGACTGTCTTTTTAATTTCCAGTCAAAAATATTATTCTTTTTAACCATAAATGCTTTATCTGCAAGATTTGCAAGCGGGGTGTCACTGTAACTGTCAGAATAAAAATTATGAATTTGACTGTTAGGAAAAACTTCATAAAATCTTCTGACTTTTTCCTTACCATGACAGTTAATGCCGCTGTATTTATAATTTTCCGTACTGACTTCAGATGCAATAAGATATTTTATACCCAGTTTTTTGCACATAGGTTCAAGCAAAAATTTCGGCGAGGCAGATATAATAACATCATCATCATTTTTTTGATTGATATAAAATTTCTTAATTTTGTTTTGATTTTTATTCCAGAAGTCATTGACATCTTTTTTAATGTCACAGTACTTGAGAAATCGGTACATTTTTTCTTTAAAATCTGTTTTAGTACCAATTTTAAAAATATAAAATTTAATAGTTGATAGAATAAGAGAAGGAAACAGGAGCACAATCTTCTTGTGGCGTTTAAGTGAGAATAAATAGAAGTCAGCAGTTGAGTCTCCATTATAAATTGTGTTGTCAAAATCATAAACATTCATAAAATCTTCACTTCTCTTACACAGTTTTATTGCTTATGTGTCATATTATAATACTGTATTTTTGCATTTTCAAGTGCATTTTTGCTTTTATTGCATTTTATCAAAAACTGTAGTATAATTATAATGAGTAAATTTATAATTAAGGAGAAAAACAGTGTTTGGTTATTTGCAGGTTCAGAAAAGTGAGCTTTTAGTTCGTGAGCTTGAAGCATATAAGGCAGTATATTGCGGACTTTGCAAACAAATGGGAAGAGATTATTCTTTTTTGACGCGGTTCAGTCTTAGTTATGACTGCACATTTTATGCTATGCTTCTTATGTCTTTGGATCGTTCCTGCACTGGCTTTAAAGATGGCAGATGTACCTGTAATCCTATTAAGAAGTGTAAGTATGCGCTGTCTGACAGCGATTCTTACCATAAAGCGGCTGCTTTCTCTGTGATATCTGTTTATTACAAATTAAAGGATGATATTTCTGACGGTAAATTTTTCAAAAAGCTTGCCTGCAGAATGTTAATGCCGCTTTTCTCACATTGGCGTAAAAATGCAGCAAAGAAATATTCTGATATTGATAAATTTGCAGAGCAAATGATGGATATGCAGTATGAAGCTGAGCACTGCAATGAAAGTTCAATTGATATGTCAGCTCATCCTACTGCTTTTATGATTGCCAATCTTTTTTCGCTCGAAGCCAAAAACGAAACAGAGAAAAGAATATATTATGAATTTGGTTATCACATGGGAAGATGGATTTATCTTATTGATGCTGCAGACGATATAACTAAAGATATAAAAAACAATAATTTTAATCCTTTTGTCAATAGGAGAACAGGAGAAATCAAATCGGGAGAGTATATATCTTCAGTTCTTAATCAGTCTCTTGCACGTGCTTATGAAGCATATAATCTTATAGATATTGTGGATTTTAAAGGAATTTTAGATAATATGATATTACTTGGGTTCCCAAATGTACAAAACAAAGTAACAGATAAAATTAATACGGAGGCTAATAATGAAAAATCCTTATGAGATACTGGGAGTATCTGAAAACGCAACAGATGAAGAAATAAAAACTGCGTACAGAAATCTGGCTAAAAAATATCACCCTGATAATTACACTGACAGTCCGCTTGTTGATATAGCTGAAGAGAAAATGAAAGAAATCAATGCGGCATACGATGAAATAAACCAGATGAGAAATAAGGGCAGAGGCAGCGGATCTAACAACAGTAGCTACAATTCAGCAGGTTACGGCAGCACATCATCTTCTCAGTTTTATAATGTCAGAATTTATATTCAGCGAAACATGATAGATCAGGCAGAGCAAATTCTTGATACAACGCCTCAAGGCAACAGAACGGCGGAATGGTTTTATCTTAAGGGAATGTGCGCTTTTCGCAAGGGATGGAATGAGCAGGCTTTTAATAACTTTACTACTGCCTGCAATATGGATCCGAACAATGCGGAATATCGTGCAGCGCTAAATAATATGCAAAATCAGAGAACATATAATTACGGAGGATACAATCAGTCAAATCCTAATATCGGGGGATATAACTGTTCCTGTTGTGATATATGTGCGGGAATGATGTGTGCAGATTGTCTTTGTGACTGTTGCAGGGTTGGTTGTTAAAGATGAAAGGCAAAGGTATAAAAAAATCGACATTCCGTATCGCATTGTGCAGTATAGTGTCCGCATTGTCATTGGTATTAATGTTAATTACTGCACTTGTTCCGATAGGAACATATGCATTTCCATGCTTTGCAGGTGTTTTTATTGTTGCAATTGTCATAGAGTACGGATGTAAATGGGCTCTGGGTGTTTACGCGGTAGTGTCTGTCCTGTCACTTTTTTTTGTAGGAGACAAGGAGGCTGTGCTGTATTTTATAGCATTATTCGGTTACTATCCGATTTTAAAAGGAATAATAGAGGGTAAGCTGACAAATAAGATTATGCAGTATTTTGCTAAATTTATTGTATTTAATGCTGCAGCAATAGGCTCTTTTTTTGCAGCGTTATCTTTGCTCTCAATTCCTGCTGAGGAATTCGAAATTTTAGGAGTTTATTTGCCTTGGGTGTTTCTTGCGGCCGGTAATATTTTCTTTTTAATCTACGATTACGCCGTAACTGTTTTTATAATTCAGTATGTTCGGAGAATACGGGAGAGGCTTTTTAAGAATTCCCGGTAATTTGTTGATTTATGACAGTAAAAATGATATAATATAATATTATAAATGAAAAAATAAAATTTTAAATTTACAAGAAGTTTTGAATGAAACAGGTGATATGATGAAACAGAAAATATTTATACGAATAATTTCTATCGTTCTCGCTGCTGTCCTGTTGTTATCTGTAGTATTTGTTGCGGTTACTTCACTGTCTGCAAATGCAGCCTTATTGTCCGATGAGTCGCAAACTACAGGTGCGCAGATTGAACCTGATGAGTCAATAGGCGCAAGTTCATCAGGTAACGCAAGCGGATACATTAATGCGGATTATGTAAATCTCCGCAGCGGTGCAGGCACAAATTATTCAGTTGTGATTTGCATGAGAAAGAATACTAAGTTTACATTTGTCAGTACTACTTTGTATAATAAAAACTGGTATAAAATAAAACTTAATGACGGCAAGACCGGCTATGTACATAAAGATTATGCAAAAAAAGATTCTGTGTCCACAACAAATCCGCCATCGTCGTCTTCTGCAACAGGATATGTTACTGACGATTATGTGAATCTTCGCAGCGGTGCAGGTACAAATTACTCGGTTATAACCTGTATGAGAAAAAATACTAAGTTTACATTTGTCAGTACTTCACTGTATAGCACAAACTGGTATAAGATAAAACTTAATGATGGTAAGACAGGCTATGTACATAAAGATTATGTAAAAAAAGACTCTGTGTCCACGACAAATCCGCCATCGTCGTCTTCTGCAACAGGATATGTTACTGACGATTATGTGAATCTTCGCAGCGGTGCAGGTACAAATTACTCGGTTATAACCTGTATGAGAAAAAATACTAAGTTTACATTTGTCAGTACTTCACTGTATAGCACAAATTGGTATAAGATAAAGCTTAATGATGGTAAGACAGGCTATGTGCATAAAGATTATGTGAAAAAAGACTCTGTGTCTACGACAAATCCACCCGCAACGCAGCCATCAACAAATCCCTCTGTTCAGCCTACAACTGCACCTGTTTCAACAGGAAAAATAAGCCTGTCGGAAACAAGTAAAACTATTTATAAAGGCAATGTATATGCGCTTACAGCAGTATGTTCCGGTTCAGTAAGCTGGAGCAGTTCGGATAAAAACGTTGCTACAGTATCAGGCGGTGTTGTTACTGCCAAGGAAAACGGTACTGCAACAATTACTGCAAAAAGCGGTTCTAATTCAGCATCATGCAAAATTACCGTAAAGACCGGATCATATGTACACATATCAAATGCTAATGTTTCGATGAGGTGGGGCAAGTCTATAAGACTTCGTTCCAATACGAGCGGTGTTAAGTGGTCATCATCAAACAATAAAATTGCAACGGTTAACAATGGTATTGTAGACACAAAAGGTAAGGGAAAAGCAACAATTACAGCATATACTTCGAGCGGTGCGGCTACTTGCCTCATTGATGTTATAGGTCGTGATAATATAAGGTTCTGCTATGCTTCACCTAACTCAGCCCCGCTTAATTCAACTGTAACTTTTAAAGCTGTTACGGATACAGACAGAAATGCTGTTAGATTTGTCGTATCAAACGGTTCAACATCATATACTGTCGAAGCAAATAAGAAAACAAAAGATGGCAATAACTACATTTGGACAGGCTCGAAAGCTATTTCAAAGTCAGGCAAGTGGACTGTTAAAGCTTATGCAAAATACAAGACTTCAACTCAGTATCTTACAACTCCTGTAAACGGAGAAGGAGAAGTGTTTGTAACAACATCAAGTGATAAGACAACTACGGTTTGCTCAGAACGCAGAGCAAGTGATGAAGTAATTAACCTTATTGCAAATTATGAAGGATTCTTGTCTTCGGTTACAGCAGACAGTATTACATCCGATCCTACACTAGGTTATGGCAAGGTTGTAACAGTGGGAGAACAGTTCTATAATAACCTTACTAAGAATGAAGCATATGCTTATCTTTGTCAAACTGTTAATTCCGGGGGTTACACGACAAGGACGAATAAATATCTGCTTGATAATGGAGTGAAGTTCAACCAACGTCAGTTTGATGCACTTGTATGTTTTACATATAATGTAGGTGCAGGTGTTATTTACAACGATTCTGAAATTCAGTCAGTTTTGCTTAATACGGCAGGGGCTGGATCTTCTGCAGATGCTGGCAAGGCAGGTTATGTTAATTCTGACGGAGTAAATCTCAGAAGCGGAGCAGGTACAAATTATTCTGTGCTGACATGTATGTCGGCAAATACAAAGTTTACTTTTGTTGACGGTAAAGTGTATAATTCAAACTGGTATAAAATTAAACTTTCAAATGGTACTACAGGGTATATTTATAAGACATATGTTTCTGTATCAGGCGGTTCAAGAGATTTAAATAATATAAACAAACAGGATTATTTGGACGCATTTTTACAATATCATCATGCAGCTGGTTCCTGCTACTGGGGTCTCCTTTACAGAAGGATAGATGAGGCAGAAGTATTTTTCTATGGTGATTATGACCGTGACGGCGAATATAACTATAATCATTTTTCTTTCGCCTGCTATGCAAACAAAAACTTTAAAATAGGTTAAAAGTAAGAAGGTTAATTTATGAAAAAGATAGGATTTATAGGCGCAGGAAATATGGCGACAGCCATAATAAAGGGACTTATATCACAATACGGCGGAAAGTCAGACTTTATCAATGTTTTTGATTTAAGCGCCCAAAAGTGCGACATTATGAAGGATATGGGTGCAAATGTTTTCAAGAGTTGTGCTGAAGTAATTGAAAACAGTTCCATTATTGTTCTTGCGGTTAAGCCTCAGAATTATGCAGAAGTTCTCGGCTCTGTAAAAGATGTAATTAATATTGATAAGACAATTGTTTCGATTGCAGCCGGAATATCTATTTCGTATGTTCAAAATATGCTTGGCTGTAACTGTCCGGTTGTGCGTGTAATGCCAAACACTCCTTTGCTCTTGAAAAAAGGAGCATCTGCACTTTGTCCATCAGAAAATATAAGTGATGAAGACAGAGATATTGTATATAATATGTTTGCAGGCAGCGGTGTATGTGAGTACATTACCGAGGAGCATATGAATGAAATTATAGCAGTCAATGGCAGCAGTCCTGCTTATATTTATCTTTTTGCTAAAGCTATGGCTGACTATGCTGAAAACTGCGGTATTGATTATAAACAGGCGATGAACCTTATTTGTGCAGTGTTTGAGGGTTCTGCTGCAATGCTGAGAGACAGCGGTGACAGTGCAGATGTTCTTATAGAAAAGGTAAGCTCAAAAGGAGGAACAACAATTGCTGCTCTTGAAAGGCTTAAAGAGCATGGTTTTTATGAAGCAATTTTGGACGCTATGGATGCCTGCACAAAAAGAGCAGAAGAACTTGGTAAATAAGTTTTCATAAAATAAAAGCATTCTACATAAGATTTAGAAGGACAACCTAAATCGAAAGGAATGTTTTTATGAAAGGTATAGTATTTTCATTTAAAAAGCACGAATTGAGCAAAAGCGGATACAACAAAAGACTTACTTTATCCGGAATTTTCTATCTGTTTAAGCGATACGGAATACGAATTATGTTTATTTCGGTATTTTTAATTGGGCTTACTGCTGGTTCTTTTTATGCAGATAATTCTGATAAAGCTATGCTTAATTCGCTTGATTTTTTGTTTACTACTAATCTTGATGTACGGCTGGCACAGAACGCAGTAGGTACTTTCTGTGCTTGCTTTGCATCTGATTTTATTTTTATATTTTCAGTATTTTTATTGGGGCTTGCTCCTTGGGGAATACCTGTCATGCCTTTTGTTATTATGTTTAAAGGGTTTGGTACAGGTCTTACTGCCGGTTATTTGTTTATTACATATTCATTAAAAGGAGTAGGTTTTTATCTTATAGTTTTGCTGCCGGGAACTTTTTTATTTTGCCTTGCGCTGGTAGTGTTATCATCTGCCGCTTTTATAAGTTCAAAACGGATGTTTTTTAATGTTATAAGCAGCAGTGTACCTAAAAGTCCTTTGCGATACAGTATAATTGATTTTTGTTCCCGTTCAATATCTGCCTTAATTATGACATTTTGTTCAGCTCTGCTTGATGCTGTTTTATGGACATTATTTGCGGGGATATTTAATTTTTAAACCTCGGAGGGTATTATGGCGTCTGAGAAAGCTACTATTGCTCTGACAAAATTTTTTTCATTATTATTTCATAATTTTTCAAAGCTTTTGCTTACAAATATTTTGTTTGGAATTCCGTTATCATTATTTTTTGGAATTTTTTGGCTTATAAATACATTGAGCGGATTAAATTCAATATTTATTTTATTTCTGACTGTGATACCGCTTTTTCCTTTTTATGCAGGTGTAGTTCAAGTTACTTCGCATATTGTCAGAGGTGAAAAAAGCATTAATGTTGCGGAAGATTTTATCAGCGGTGTAAAAAGTAATTTCTTAAGATTTTTTGTCCATGGTATTGTTTTTTATCTGGCTATTTTTTTCAGTTATTATTCAATTGTACTTTACAGTAAAATGGGAGAGCAAAACGGTACTTTTTATGCATTGCTTGCGGTGTGTATTTTAATTTCCGTTTTTTTTCTGTTTGTATTTTTTTATGTACCGCCAATGACAGTTACTTTCGATATTTCGATGAAAAATATTTATAAAAACAGTGCATTAATGACTTTTGGTGAGCTTAAACATAATATTTTTGCTGTTTTTGGTTTGTTTATCCTTTTTCTTGTTTGTGTTACTGTGCTTTTTTGCTGTTATACTGAAATAGCCGTAACGATAGCTACAATAGTGCTCATGCTGTTTTTTGTTCCGTCTGTTATGTCGTTTATTATTAATTCAGCTGTTTATAGATGTATGTATTCTATTATTGCAGAGAAAGACAAAAAGAGCGCAGGCATTGATAAAAAAATGGAGAACAGAAGGAAAGGGCAGTTTTTTGACGAAGAAGATGATGATAGTCCCAGTATTATTGAAGATTTTAATAATGTTGAGATTGATGAAAGCAAAGATGGCGATGAGTATATATTTTATAACGGAAAGATGATAAAAAGGAGTGTTCTTATAAAACTAAAAAAGGATGCTCAAAAAAAGGAAGGTGAATAATATGGCAGCAAATCACTATAAAAAAACATCTAAGGCACCCTTGATTATACTTATTTCGGTGTTAATTGTTGTTGTGGCTGCAATAATATTTGTTTTGATTTTCGTAAGTTCAGGTAATAATACAAAACCTGTCTCAACAACGCAGAAGACAATTTCATCCGCTGCAGCGACTGCACAGTCAGTTCAGAATATTCCATCTGAAGCTGCTGATGTTACAGATTATATTGCAGATACTACAAAAGAACAGGGGTATACTTCTGAGCAATCCACAAGAACAGATAATATCATTGTACCGACAATCAGCGGAGAGGAACAGGGAGAATATTTTACTTCCTCATTTTCTCCGTATAAAGCTGTTGACACTGTCACAGAATCTGAATGTTCTTTAAAAGAAGTATTTGGAAGTTCTTACAGCGGTGGTACAATTAGTTTTAAAGAAGACGGTACATTTTCAGATTCACTTAGTTTAACATCAGCAAATGCAGGAGCATACGCGGTTGAGGGTGACAGTATTGTGGCAACATATACAAATGACAAAAATATGATAATAAGTATTATTAAACGGGACGGAGATATACCTGTCGAAATTTCAATTAATTACGGCGGATATGAGGTGTTTTTAAGTTGATAAATTGGTGATATTAATGAGCAAAAAGAAGAAAGTTAATAAAAAGACAAATCTTAAGTCTGCAAAGAAAAATAAAAGGTCTTTTATAATTTTATTGTTAATTTTAGGGGCTGTTGTAATTCTTGTATCAGTAATTGTTACGGCTAATTTGTTTTCCGATTCATCAAAGAAAAATGAATTGTGCAGAAATTCGTGGATTGCATCTTCTGCCAGAAATGCCAGCGGAGATGAGGTTGAAATGTCGGAGATATATAATACTAACTATACTTCATATCAAGGATCAATTGTTTTTAATGAAGATGGCACTTTTTCTTTTTGGCTTAGTCCCGGTGCGCCTGATGATGGTTCTCACGGAGGTAAATATGTAATTAAGAATTCCTCGGCAGTGGACGTTACTTTTGATGACGGTACGGTTACTGAATTTAATATAGAGCGCATAAATGGGGATATTTCATCTATAGTTGTAAATTATAATGGCTATAAAGTATATTTTGTAAATCAGTAATGGGGCAGTCATTTTATGAATTTATCATTGCAAGGCAATAAAATCAACACTAAATCAGATTATAACAGGATTTATCTTTATGACAACATAAAATTTGTTGCGATATTTCTTGTTGTTATAGGACATGCAATTGACTTTCTTACTCAAGAAAGAGGGAATTATTTGGAGAAAAGTTTATTTCTTACCATATATTCCGTGCATATGCCGTTATTTATCTTTGTGAGCGGTCTTTTTGTAAGACCTATGGATAAATCTGCAAAATTTCCAAAGCAAAAGGTATTATCATTTATACTTATAGGAATTGCAATACGTATTTTTTCTTCTGTATTGCGTCTTATCCTTGGCATGAAACCAAAATTTGCAGTTTTTGATATGTATGACACATACGCTTGGTTTATGTGGGCAATTGCAGTGTTTACTGTAATAGTTTGGGTTTTCAGATATTGCGATATAAAAATTTTGCTTATATTTTCAATTCTTCTCGGAATTATGGTAGGATATGATAAATTTCTTGGGGACGAATTTGCCCTCATGAGAATTTTTGTGTTTCTTCCGTTTTTCATAATCGGTTATATGCTGAGTCCTGAAAATCTCGCAAAGATATTTTCAAAAAGATGGTTGAAAATTATTTCTTTTGCTGTAATTGTAATAATCTTGTCTTGTTTTTTCTTTGATCAGCATTTTTACAAATACTTAAGACCTATGTTTACAGGAAGAAACAATTATTATGTGTTTGACGATTGCTACAGTTTTGGTTTTGTTTTTCGTATAATTGCCTATGTAATTTCAGGTGTTTTGGGTTTTGCGGTTATGTGTCTTGTTCCGGATAGAAATTTAGGATTTTTTTCATCAATCGGCGCAAAGACGCTTCAGATTTATTTTTGGCATAAAATGTTTCTTATTGTATTGGAAGAATTTAAATTTTACGATGCAGTTGCATCATTAACAGGAGATATTTTTGCTACGTGTATTTATGTTTTGACGGCGATTGCAATAACCTTGATATGTTCAATTGAATTGTTTTCCTTTCCGACAAAACAATTACTTTCATTTGCAACAAAACAAAAATAAATATAAATTTTATACAGACAGCTGTAAATATTCTGAGTATATCATTTTATTTGCGGCTGTCTTTTAGTATTTAAATATCAAAAAGACTCATTTGTGTTTGTTTATACTCGAATTTATGGAGATATGAAAAAATCTCATCTTTATTGTACATAATATTTTCTTTTTTGCACCTTGAATTTACTATGTTTATAAGCTTTTCGTGATTAGGGCTTGCTATCTCGTAAGAATTGCCGTATGCTCGTATGTATTGATTTTTTAGCCCCGGAAAATTTTTATCAATTTGTTTATAAAAATATTCTCGATTCCCTTGGCGCAGAGTAAGTCCGATTCCAAAACATATTACACCCTTTACTTTGGCTTTTGTACAATAATCCATAAGACCGTTTATGTTTTCTTCAGTGTCATTTATAAAAGGCAGAAACGGAGAGAGCCATACCACTGTAGGAATGCCGTTATCTCTGAAAATTTTAAGTGTTTCAAATCTTTCATTTGTACTTGAAACATTTGGTTCAATAATTTTGCACAGAGTTTCGTCATATGTCGTAAGCGTCATCTGTACTACCGCTTTGCTTTTTTTGTTTATACTTTTTAGCAAATCCAGATCTCTTAAAACTTTTGCTGACTTAGTGTGAACAGTAACACCAAATTCATATTTATCAATTATTTCAAGACATTTTCTTGTTAGTTTTAATTTGCTTTCAAGAGGAATGTAGGGATCTGACATAGCGCCGGTGCCTATCATACATCTTTTTCTTTTGCTTTTCAGTGCATTTTCAAGTAATATTGCAGCATTTTCTTTTACCTCAATATCTTCAAAATCATGATTCATATTATAACAACTGCTTCTGGAATCGCAGTATATGCAGTTGTGCTGACAGCCCCTGTAAATGTTTATTCCGTTTCCGGCAGATAAGATTCCTTTAGCCTGTACTTTATGCATATTAATCCTCACATTCTGTTGTCAGCTTTTATTTTTATATCCACAAACCATCTGCTTTCTTCAAAAAAAAGATATCGTTCTTTACCCAGTATTGTGCAGGTGTATCGAATCCCGGCGCCGCCTGCTTTAAGTGATGCGGCATATCGGACGTCTGAAATTTTATCTATTCTATATTTTCTTCCGTCGTCCCAATAAATATATTCCGGAAGCAAATTTCCGTCGCAGTCGAAGACTGCAGAGACTTTGATATATTTTTTCATATATTAATTACCTCTTTATAAATAACTTACGGGATGAATTGTATGATCTTCTTTTGGGTTAAAAACAGACAATTCTTTATCATTAAGCAAAACTGCAGGACGCAAAACATAATTGCCGAAGCGTTTTTTTAGTATATCAACTGTTTTGTCAAGCTGTTTATTTTGTATCAGCTTTTCTTCATTTTTTAAAATACTTATTTGACGGGGAATATTATCGTGCACAAAGTCAGTAGTACTTACTCCGATACTTCTTAGCGGCCGCTGCATTTTATAGCTGCGTCTGAATAATTGTAAGGCTGCAAGTGTAATTTCTTTTGTAAGATTAGTATAGTCATCAAGTGTACATTGTCGTGTAAATGAGTTAAGTTCATTATCCCGTATGCTTATTTCTACAGTTCGTGCCATAAACCCTTGTTCTCTCATCCGTCTGCATACACTGTCACAAAGAATATACATTACAATTTTTACATCTTCATAGGTTTTCATATCTCTTGGAGTTGTCGTTGAATTCCCTATAGATTTCACATCGTTATTTTCATCCATATGAGCAACTGGGGAGGAATCATATCCGTTTGCAAAGCCGTAAATCAAATCTCCCCATTTGCCGAGATGAGATCTAAGAAGTTTTATATCGGAGTTTGCAATGTCCCCGATTGTATAAATTCCTATATTATTCAGCTTTTTCTTTGTTGCTTTCCCTACATACAGCAAGTCTTGTGCCGGAGAATTCCATACGATATTTTTATAATTTTTTCTGGTTATTTCCGTTATTGCATCAGGCTTTTTATAATCACTCCCGAATTTAGCAAAGACTTTATTAAAGCTTACACCGATGCTTACGGTAATCCCAAGCTCTTCTTTTACTCTCGCATTTATTTCCCGGGCAATTTCCATTCCGCCTTTTTCAATGTTGTGTGTAACATCAAGCCATGCTTCGTCAAGGCCGAAAGGTTCAATTTTGTCTGTGTAATCACTGTATATTCTTCTAGCCATTTTTGAAAATCTTTTGTACAAGTCAAAATGGGGAAGTACAGTTATAAGTTCAGGACATTTTTTCTTTGCCTGCCATATGGGTTCGCCTGTTTTGATACCGTATTTTTTGGCTGTTTCATTTTTAGCAAGAATAATTCCATGCCTGTTTTTTGCATCACCGCTTACCGCAACGGGCTTGTTGCGGATTTGCGGATTATAAAGACATTCAACGCTTGCAAAAAAGCCGTTGCAGTCACTGTGAAGAATAATTCTGTCATTTTTATATTTATTTTTGTCAACTGTACTGTTAATATCCATACTGATCCCCTAGAACAAATGTTTTAAATACATTATAGAACATTAGTTCTAGATTGTCAATGGCTAAATTATGGCTGGTAAATATTAATTGTAAATAAGTTATACTTAAAGGAAATAAATAAGAGAATTATAGTGTTCATATAAAATTATATAGGAATAAAGCATAACAAATAATTAAGATGGATTTTACTGCTTTAAGAAAAATTTATTAAGAACATAAAAATGAAAAATAAGATTAAGTTATATCAAACAGTTTCTCGGAATTAGATACAGCATTTAAAGAATACTGTATATTGATTACATATGTGTAATTCTCATTTACAAAAACAATATATTGTGTTAAAATTCATAATGTTATAATATATAAAAAAATAGGAGGTTCAATTATGGAAGCTTACAAACAGGAATTTATTGAATTTATGGTAGATTGTCAGGTGCTTAAATTTGGAGATTTCGTTACTAAAAGCGGAAGAAAGACACCGTTTTTTGTAAACACGGGATTTTACAGAACAGGAGCACAGCTGCGCAGACTTGGTCAGTACTATGCTGCTGCTATTGAAGAGAAGTTTGGTCTTGATTTTGACGTTCTTTTCGGGCCTGCTTACAAAGGTATTCCGCTTTCTGTTGCAGCCACTATTGCAATTAGCGAGAAATATAACAAGGATATACGTTACTGTTCAAACAGAAAAGAAGTAAAGGATCATGGCGACAAGGGGATTTTGCTCGGCAGCCCCATAAATGACGGCGATAAAATTGTAATTATCGAAGATGTTACAACAGCGGGTACTTCAATCGAAGAAACACTTCCTATTATCAAGGCTCAGGGTGAAGTTAATCCTATAGGTCTTGTTGTATCTGTTGACCGTATGGAGCGCGGTCAGGGTACAAAAAGTGCGCTTGCTGAAATAGAAGAGAAATATGGTTTAAAAACAACGGCAATTGTTACTATGGCTGAAGTAGTAGAGCATCTTTATAATAAAGAACATAACGGCAAAATTATAATTGACGACAAACTTAAATCAGCTATTGACGCATATTACGAACAATACGGCGTGAAATAATAAACCTAAAATAAAAGAGGTTCGTTTATGGCATCAAAATCAGGCGGTGAACATTCCGGTCACAGACAGAGGTTGAGAAAAAAGTTTATAAATAATGGATTTGATGTATTTGAGCCGCATGAGGCGCTTGAAATGTATCTTTTCTATGCAATTCCAAGAAAGGATACAAATCCGCTTGCGCATAAGCTGCTTGATAGATATCTTACCATTGGAGGAGTATGTGATGCTCCGCTTGATGAACTAATGAGAGAATTTAATCTCACTGAATCAGCTGCTGTTTTTATCAAAATGCTGCCGGAAATGTCGAGACTTTACAATGAATCTAAGATATCAAATAAGCATATAATTGAACCTGATAATATTGGGGAAATGTTCAGAACTAAGTTTATAGGAAGAACAAGTGAAGCAACAGCGTTAATGTTAGGTGATGCCAAAGGTAAAATGTTGTATTTTGGAATAATTGCAAAGGGTTCTATAAATTCAACAGATGTACCGATACGCAAGGTGGTAGATCTGGCGCTGCGCCATAATGCGAAAACTGCTTATATTGCGCATAATCACCCCAGCGGATCAGCGTTGCCATCTGAAAGTGATTTGACAACAACGAAATTAGTTAATCAGACGCTTGCAAATGTTGGAATAAATTTGCTTGATCATTTTATTGTGACTGATGACGATTATGTTTCGTTAAGGGAAAGCGAATCAACAGGCAAAATTTTTGTTTATGACAGCTGACGTTTATATCAGTAAGGCAAATTAATTTATATGTATTCATTTATTAATTTTTAATATACTATTTTTTAGTGCAAATAAATAATGTACACTTTATTTGTTTGCACATTGAAACTAGGGCATGTTTAAAAATGACAAAAGTCCAACTGACGAATGTTTTTTCGCCATTTGTGCAATCTGCTGGTTATTAAGCATGCTCTAATTTGTTTTTGAATTACTGATATTTTTATGAATTGTGATGTGAAATAATGGAATTTAAAATTCATTCAAAATACAAACCAACGGGTGATCAGCCTCAGACAATAGAAAAGCTGGTAGAGAGTATTAATAAAGGCAGCAAAGAACAAACCTTGCTTGGTGTTACAGGTTCAGGAAAAACTTTTACTATGGCAAATATAATTGAGAAAGTTCAGCGTCCTGCTCTTGTGTTGGCACACAACAAAACTTTAGCAGCTCAGCTTTGCAGCGAATTTAAAGAATTTTTTCCTGATAACGCAGTAGAATACTTTGTGTCCTATTATGATTACTATCAGCCTGAGGCATATGTTGCTCATACAGATACTTATATTGAAAAAGATTGTGCGGTCAATGATGAAATTGATAAACTTCGTCACAGTGCAACTCTTGCACTTTCTGAACGCAGAGATGTAATAATTGTTGCATCTGTTTCGTGTATATACAGCTTAGGCGATCCGATAGATTACCGCAATATGGTAATTTCACTTCGTCCGGGAATGGAAAAGAGCCGTGATGATCTTGTAAAAAAGCTTGTTGAACTTCAATACGAGCGCAATGATATTAATTTTATCCGAAATAAATTCAGAGTACGCGGAGATGTTGTTGAGATTTTCCCTGCATCATCAAATGATTCAATTATAAGGGTTGAATTTTTTGGAGATGAGATTGACAGGATTTCTGAAATCAATCCGCTTACAGGAGAGCTTAAAGCGGTTTTAAAACACGCTGCAATTTATCCTGCATCCCATTATATTGTTTCAAGGGATAAAATGAAGTCTGCAATTGCAGAAATTGAAAGAGAATTGCAGGAAAGACTCGAATATTTTCGTGAAAACGGCAAACTTCTTGAAGCACAGCGCATTGAACAGCGCACTCATTATGATATTGAAATGCTTCAGGAAATAGGATTTTGTTCTGGCATAGAAAATTATTCAAGAATTCTATCCGGCAGAGCTCCGGGAGCTTCGCCGTGTACACTTCTCGATTATTTTCCTGACGATTTTATTTTGTTTGTGGATGAGTCACATGTAACTTTGCCTCAGGTAAGAGGTATGTATGCAGGTGATTATGCCCGCAAGAAAAATCTGGTTGACTATGGATTTAGACTGCCGTCTGCTTTTGATAACAGACCTTTAAATTTTAATGAGTTTTATGAGCGGATAAATCAGGCTGTATTTGTCAGTGCAACCCCGGGCGATTTTGAAACTGAGAAATCATCTGTAATTGCGGAACAGATTATAAGACCTACAGGACTTTTAGATCCTGAAATATCAGTAAGACCAACTGAGGGACAGCTTGATGACCTTGTATCAGAAATAAATATAAGAACAGCTAAAAAACAGCGAACACTTGTGACGACTCTTACAAAAAAAATGGCTGAAGATTTGACAACTTACCTTGAAAAAATGGGAATAAGAGTCAGGTATATGCATCACGATATTGATACGGTAGAGAGAATGGAAATAGTGCGTGATTTACGGCTTGGAGAATTTGATGTTCTTGTGGGAATAAATCTGCTTAGAGAGGGTCTGGATATTCCTGAAGTATCACTTGTTGCTGTTCTTGATGCTGACAAGGAAGGATTTTTAAGAAGTACGCGTTCGCTTATTCAGATTACAGGACGTGCAGCGCGAAACAGTGAGGGTACAGTAATAATGTATGCTGACAGTGTTACGGAGTCAATGCGTGTTGCAATTACAGAAACCGAGCGCCGCCGTGAAATTCAAAATAAGTATAATGAAGAACACGGTATAGTACCGACTACAATTATAAAAAAAGTTAATGAAATACTTGAAATTTCTACTCATGATGAAAGTGAGTTTAAAAATACTAAGAAACTGTCAAAAGTACAAAAGCAACAGTTGATAGAAAATCTTACAAAAGAAATGAAAGCAGCAGCAAAGCTGCTTGAATTTGAACATGCTGCATATCTGCGGGATAAAATACAAAAACTTCGCGGTGAAAAATAATAAAGGAAGATTGAAATGCCCAGAAAGAAAAGCAATGAATATGATAATACCAGTATTACAACGCTTAAGGGTGCTGACCGTGTACGCAAACGCCCTGCTGTTATATTTGGATCTGACGGTATCGACGGATGCCAGCATTCGGTATTTGAAATACTCTCTAACTCAATTGATGAGGCAAGAGAAGGTTATGGCAAAAAAATTTCAGTAACCAGATATTCTGATGGTTCAATTGAGGTTGAGGATCATGGCAGGGGGATTCCTGTAGATTTTAATGAGGTTGAACAGAGGTATAACTGGGAACTCGTTTTTTGTGAAATGTATGCAGGAGGAAAGTATAATAATGATGAGGGTGAAAGCTATGAGTTTTCACTCGGTATGAACGGACTGGGACTTTGTTCAACTCAATACAGCTCAGAGTATATGGATGTAGACGTCCGTCGTGACGGATATCGGTATACATTACACTTTGAAAAAGGGGAAATTGTCGGTAAGCTGAAAAAGGAATCTTATGCAAAAAAAGATACAGGAACCAAAATACATTGGAAACCTGATCTTGAGGTATTTACCGACATTGATATACAGCCTGACTACTTTCTTGATATTATGAAGCGCCAGGCTATTGTAAATGCAGGCGTTGAATTTGTTTTTAGAAATCAGAACGGAAAATCGTTTGATACAACTTCATATAATTATGTAAACGGAGTTGTAGACCATGTTGCGGAAACAATCGGTGAGAATGGACTTACTTCAATTCAGCATTGGGAGACGGAATGCAAAACCCGTGACCGAGAGGATAAACCTGAATATAAATGTAAAATGAATATTGCTGTGGCTTTTTCAAACAAAATTAATCTTACCGAATATTATCACAATTCCAGCTGGCTGGAACATGGAGGAGCGCCTGATAAAGCTGTAAGAAATGCATTTGTGTATCAAATTGACAGTTATTTAAAGCAGAACAACAAATATAATAAAACAGAAAATAAAATTAAATATGATGATGTTGAGGACAGCCTTATATGTGTCATTTCATCTTTTTCAAGTGTTTCATCATATGAGAACCAGACGAAAAAAGCAGTGACTAATAAGGGTATTCAGGATGCAATGACTGCATTTTTAAGAAAAAGTCTTGAAATATATTTTATTGAAAATCCATTGGAAGCAGAAAAAATTGCAGAGCAGGTGCTTGTAAATAAGAGAAGCCGTGAAAATGCGGAAAAAACACGGCTTAATATAAAGAAAAAATTGTCGGGGAATCTTGATATAACAAACAGAGTTGCAAAGTTTGTTGACTGCCGAAGCAAAGATGTTTCCGAAAGAGAGCTTTTCATTGTAGAGGGTGATTCTGCTCTTGGGGCCTGTAAACAGGCTCGCGACCCCGATTTTCAGGCTATTATGCCTATAAGGGGAAAAATACTTAATTGTCTCAAGGCTGATTATGATAAGATATTTAAAAGTGAAATTATTACTGATTTACTTAAAGTACTGGGGTGCGGCGTTGAGGTAAAATCAAAGGCTAATAAAAATCTTTCAAGTTTTGATATGAATTCTCTGCGCTGGAGTAAGGTTATATTATGTACAGATGCAGATGTTGACGGATTTCACATAAGAACAATGCTTTTAACAATGCTTTACAGGCTTACGCCTACATTAATTAATGAAGGCAAGGTGTTTATTGCCGAGTCGCCTCTTTATGAAATTTCTTCAAAAAATGATGTGTATTTTGCTTATGATGAAATAGAAAAGGATAAATTCATAAGTGAAATAGGAAAAGAGAAGTTTACCATTCAGCGAAGCAAGGGTCTTGGTGAAAATGAACCTGATATGATGAATCTTACAACAATGAATCCAAATACGCGCAGGCTTATTAAAGTAATGCCGGATGATGCAGCACAGACTGCTGAAATTTTTGATGTTTTGCTCGGTGATAATATGCAGGGAAGAAAAGAATATATTGTTGAACACGGCAATGAATATATTGATAATCTTGATGTAAGTTGATTGGAGGTGGAAAGTAATGGCTTCAAAAAAGAAAAGTACTAAAAAAATATCTTCGCTTAAAACGCACGGAGTGATTAACGGAGCGGGTGAGGTAGTTGAGCAGCCTATAGTTTCCACAATACGAGAGAACTTTATGCCATATGCAATGAGTGTAATTATGTCTCGTGCTATTCCAGAGATTGACGGATTTAAGCCTTCACACAGAAAATTGCTTTATATGATGTATAAAATGGGTCTTTTGAACGGCGGCAGGACAAAATCTGCAAATATTGTAGGAGCAACAATGAAACTTAATCCGCACGGGGACTCTGCAATTTATGATACAATGGTACGTTTGTCAAGGGGATACGAAGCACTGCTGCATCCGTATGTTGATTCAAAAGGTAATTTTGGTAAGTTTTACAGCCGTGACATGGCTTGGGCTGCATCAAGATATACGGAAGCGAAACTTGATGCAATATGCAATGAACTTTTTAGGGATATTGATAAGGATACAGTAGATTTTGCAGACAATTATGACAACACAATGAAAGAGCCTACACTGCTGCCTGCTGCATTTCCAACTGTATTGGTAAATGCAAATACAGGTATTGCGGTTGGTATGGCGTCAAATATCTGTTCTTTTAATCTTAAAGAGATATGTGAAACTACCGCTGCACTTATACGCGATCCTGATCATGACATAAAGTCAACACTTCCTGCACCTGATTTTATTGGAGGATGTCAGATCATTTATAATGAAAACGTCATTAACCAAGTGTATGAGACGGGAAGAGGCAGCATTAAACTTCGTGCAAAATATATCTATGACAAATCAGCAAACTGTATTGATGTGCTTTCGATTCCCAGTACAACAACATGTGAAGTGATTATAGAAAAAATTATTGACCTTGTTAAACAGGGGAAGATAAAGGAAATTTCCGATATACGTGATGAGACAGGTATTGACGGTTTAAAAATTACAATAGATTTAAAAAGAGGCATTGATCCTGAAAAATTAATGGCAAAACTGTACAGATTCACAACGCTTGAGGATTCATATGCCTGCAACTTTAATGTGCTTATCGGCGGAGTTCCTATGGTCCTGGGCGTAAAATCGCTTTTGGAAGAGTGGATAGCATTCAGAATTGAATGTGTAAGACGAAGAACATACTATGACAGAAACAAAAAGGCTGATAAACTGCATCTTTTAAAAGGTTTGGAGAAAATTTTGCTTGATATCGATAAAGCAATTAAAATTGTCCGTGAAACCGATGAAGAGTCTGAGGTTGTACCGAATCTTATGATAGGTTTTGGAATTGACAAAATTCAGGCAGAATATGTTGCAGAAATTAAGCTGCGTCACCTAAATAAAGAATATATTTTAAAACGCACAAAAGATATTGAAGACCTTGAAAAAGAAATTTCTGAGCTTGATGATATTTTAAAGAGTAAGACGAGAATAAAAACGATTATTGTCAGGGAACTTAAAGAAATTGCACAAAAGTACGGTCAGCCCCGCAGAAGCATAATAATCTATGAGGATACGGCAAAGTATGAAGAAGAAATAGAGGAAATACCTGATTATCCTGTTACATTGTTCTTTACAAGAGAAGGTTATTTTAAAAAAATCACACCTCAGTCATTAAGAATGAGCGGTGCACATAAACTTAAAGATGGAGACGAAATTATACAGGAAATTGAATTTTCAAACAACTGTGATTTACTGTTCTTCACAGATAAATGTCAGGTTTACAAGTCAAAAGCCTCTGATTTTGCTGATACAAAAACCAGTGTGCTTGGTGATTATGTTGCTGCAAAACTTGGTATGGACGAAGGTGAAAACACTGTTAGAATGATTGCAACAAAAGATTATAAGGGAGTGATACTATTTGCGTTTGAAAACGGCAAAATAGCTAAAGTTCCGCTTGAATCATATGCAACCAAGACTAACCGCAAAAAGCTTACAGGTGCTTACTCAGATAAATCACCACTTGCAGGATTGGTATTTATCCGGGAAGATTGTGAAGTTTTGCTTAATTCATCATCTGGGAGAATGCTGCTTGTACATTCAGGTGCATTGTCAATTAAATCAACTCGTTCTACCCAGGGTGTTGCAGTTATGAAGTTCAAGAAAGGCCACAGGCTTTTTGGTATTGAAGTTTACAAAGAAGGGACTTTTGCAAAACCCCAAAGATTCAGAACTCGTTCATTGCCTGCTTTAGGCGCATTACCTTCCAACGAGGATAATACAGATGAACAACTGTCGTTAATTTAATTTTTTGACTAGATACAATTTTGATTATTTTATTATAAATTTATATAAAAGATATATTTTACTTTAAATAAATTTTCATAATTTTTGTTTGTTTTTATTAAAAATTTAACCATTCTTAGATTTTTAAAAGATGTTATTGATATTTTATTTGGCATATGGTATAATACCATAGATATAGTGCGTAATAATGACAAATTTGTCGAATTATTATGCACTGTTTTATAGTGGTTTCTATATGTTGTTTTTTTAAATTTATTAAATAAATACAAGATAGCACAAACAGAGTTTATTATTAAGTGATTATATATTGAAATTTAGTAAGGAAGCTGTGTGAAATGAGTAGAGAGAAATCTTTTTATAACAAAATAGTTAAACGTTTGCTGGATATAATTTGTTCCATCACAGCAATTATATTTTTATCTGTCATCTATCTTCCGATATGTGTTATTATAAAATGCACAAGCGAAGGTCCGGTTCTCTTTAAACAGAAGCGAGTAGGTAAAAATAAAAAACATTTTAATATTTTGAAATTCCGTACAATGAGAATTGATACGCCTAAAGATTGTCCGACCCATTTGTTGAAAGATCCTGATCAATACATAACTAAGGTCGGTAAATTTTTGAGAAAAACAAGTCTTGATGAATTGCCGCAGATTTTTAATATTTTCAAAGGCGATATGTCTGTAATAGGTCCAAGACCGGCGCTGTGGAATCAGGATGATCTTATAGCTGAAAGAGACGAATATAATATAAATAGTCTCAGACCGGGGCTTACCGGATGGGCTCAGATAAACGGAAGAGATGAATTGCCGATACCTATCAAAGTTCAGATGGATAAAGTATATTATGAAAAAATGAATTTTGTATTTGATGTAAAATGCCTTTTTATGACAATTGTCAGTGTATTCAGACACGACGGAGTTGTGGAAGGCGGAACGGGGGCAATTGAAAATGATAAGTAATCGTAAAAAAATTATGATTTTAACTAATCATTCATATATGCTCTATCGTTTTAGAAGAGAGCTGATTGAAAAACTCATGCAAAAAAATGAAGTCGTTTTGAGTATGCCGTTTGTCGGTCATCATGACGATTTTGTTAATATGGGACTTCGCTGCATTGAAACAAAAATGGAACGAAGAGGGATAAATCCTTTTACTGATTTTTCGTTAATGAGATTTTATAAAAAAATGTTAAAGGAAGAAAAACCTGATTTAGTAATTACCTATTCTATTAAGCCCAATGTATACGGCGGATTAATGTGTTCTAAACTGAAAATTCCGTTTTATGCAAACGTTCAGGGATTAGGCACCGCTTTTCAGAAAAAAGGCTTAGCTGAATTTGTAACTTTACTTTATAAAACAGCTTTTAAAAAGGTTGAAACAGTATTTTTTGAAAATCAAATCAATGCAGATGAGTTTGTTAACCGAAAGATAATTTCTGCGGATAAGGAAACTGTTTTAAACGGTGCAGGAATTAATTTAGATGAATATGCATACAGAAATTATCCTGCTAATGAGATACCGCATTTTCTGTATTTGGGCAGAATAATGAAAGAGAAAGGTATGGACGAACTTTTTGAAGCTGCCCAGAGATTGCATAAAGACGGTGAAAAATTTATTCTGGATTTAGTAGGTTTTTTTGAAGATGAATATAAAGACAGGGTTATTGATCTTGAAAATCAGGGCATAGTAAAATTTTATGGTTTTCAGGAAAATCCGATACCATACTATGAGGCTGCTGACTGTGTTGTAATGCCAAGCTATCATGAGGGCATGAGTAATGTGAATTTAGAGGCTTCTGCTATAGGACGACCTGTTATAACAACGAATATTCCGGGATGCAGAGAATCTGTTGAAGATGAAAATACCGGTTGGCTGTGTGAACCTCAAAATTCAGACAGTTTATATATGAAAATGAAAGCCTTTTTAAAAACAGATATTCAAAAAAGAGAGCAAATCGGCAGAAATGCCCGTAAAAAAATGGAGAATGAATTTGATAAAAGGTTAATTGTATCAGAGACAGTAAAATCAATTGGGTTATAATTCCGCTGGGAGGTATTTTATGATAAGAATATTGCATGTCGTAACTTATATGGGGCGCGGCGGACTTGAAAATATGATAATGAATTATTATCGTAAAATAGACAGATCAAAAATTCAATTTGATTTTTTAGTTCACAGGGATTTTCAGGCTGATTTTGACTCTGAGATAATTAATTTAGGCGGTAATATTTATCATATGCCTGTATTGAATCCTTTTTCAAAGTCTTATTTTGCAGCACTTGAGGAATTTTTCAGTACACATCATTATGATATTGTACATAGTCATCTTGACTGTATGAGTGCATATCCTTTAAAGATTGCCAAAAAATATAATGTACCTGTACGAATAGCTCATTCACATAATAAAAACCAAGACAAAGATTTAAAATATCCGATAAAGATCTGGTCAAAGAAAAAAATATCAAAATATGCAACACACTTATTTGCCTGTGGACAGGAAGCCGGCAAATGGATGTTTGACGGAGCTAAATTTAAAATATTAAATAATGCAATTGATGCTGAAAAATATAAATATAATAATGAAATAAGAAATGAAGTAAGAAAAGAATTGACTTTATCTGAAAGTGATTTCATTGTAGGACATGTCGGACGATTTAATCCGCAAAAAAATCATGAGTTTATTATCGAAATTTTCAATCTTTTAAGCAAAAAGAATAGTCATACTAAATTAATTCTTGTAGGTACCGGAGATGGAGAAGAAACTATTAAGAGCAAAGTAAAACAATATGGATTAGATGAAAAAGTATTGTTTTTAGGAAACAGATGCGATGTAAACAGAGTTTTGCAGGCTATGGATGTTTTTCTTTTTCCATCAATTTATGAAGGGTTGCCATTATCAATAGTTGAAGCTCAAGCGTCCGGATTACCGTGTGTTATTTCGGATAATGTTCCAATTGAATGCAAGGTTACGGATTTAGTTGAAGTGATGAAATTAAACGACGACTTGGAAAAATGGGTTCAATTGCTTATTAGCAAAGAAAATCAGCCTAGAACAAATACACTTAAAGATATCCAAACATCAGGGTTTGATGTGACGGAAAATGTAGCTCAATTAGAAAGCTTCTATATAAATGCATTAGGTAAATGAGGAGATATATATGCCGCTTCTAACAATTTTTACACCCGCATACAATAGAGCTAATACAATTGAAAGAACTTACAGATCATTGTGCGGACAAAGCTGTAAGGATTTTATCTGGCTTGTTGTTGATGATGGATCTACTGATAATACGGAAGAACTTATTAAAAAATGGGAAAAATTCGATAATGGATTTGAAATACAATATATATATAAAGAGAACGGTGGTATGCACACGGCTCATAATGTTGCATATGAGAATATTGTAACTGAATTGAATGTTTGTATAGATTCCGATGATTATATGCCCCCAAATGCAGTTGAGTTGATTAAAAATTGTTGGTATCAAAATAGAGATAGGAATTATTCAGGGATTATTGCTTTAGACTTTGCTGATTCAACAAAAAAAGTAATTGGAAAAGAACTGCCGACAGATAGAGAAAGCATAACTTTATCTGGGTACTATAATGAAGGCGGTTTTGGTGATAAAAAACTTATATACCGAACAGATGTTATAAAATCAACTCCTCAGTATCCTGTGTTTGAAGGTGAAAAGTACGTAGCTTTAGCATATAAATACCATTTGATTGATGAAAAATACGAACTAAAAATATTAAATGAATGTGTTTGTATAGTAGACTATCAAACGGATGGCTCCAGTGCAAATATGTACAGACAATATATGAGAAATCCAAAAGGATTTGCTTTTTGGCGTAAAGAACAGATGAAACACAGTGTTAATTTAAGACAAAAGTTTAAGGCATGTATACATTATGTATCCAGTTCCTTATTATCTAATAATAAGCATTTTATTAAAGAATCTCCGGAAAAATTTTTAACTGTTATTGCAGTGCCATTTGGGTTGGTATTGAAAAAAGTAATACTAGTAAAATCTAAAGCTTCTTATATGAAGGTTAAAGGAATAAATTAAATGAATGTATTTGTATATACAACTATTATAGTATTAATAATATTTTATATTGGTAAAAGTCCTGTAGATCCAAATAATTTAGCAACTGAAAGATGTATTATACGTGATACAAATGCAATGTTTTTTTTATTAGGTACAGTAATTTTAGCATTTGTTACCGGCCAGCGATTTGCATACGGAGATACTCTTGCATATTTAGGATATTTTGGCAATTGTGATACTTTTAGCAATGTGCTTTCCCAATTTACATTAAATTCTGAAAGTCTCTTTAAAGTATATATGTCTTTTATACATACGTATATAAGTCAAAATCCGCGTGTTTTTATTGAAATAACATCATTCATAACTATTTTTCCTATAATGTACTTCTATTATAATTATAGCGGTGATTTAAAGCTTGCCTTTTATCTGTTTGTTATGTCAGGTTGCTGGGATCATACTATGAATGGTTTGAGACAGTATTTGGCGTCTTCTATATTGTTATTTGCATTTACTGCATTAATAAAAAGAAAGTGGTATCTTTACTTACCTATTGTGTTTATTGCAGCACAAATCCATACTTCAGCTTATATATTTGTATTGATTTATTTTATTGCAAATACAAAGGCTTTTGGTAAAACTACAAAAGTTATTCTTTTTGTAGGAATTATGGTTGTAATATCTTCTCCTCTAACAGGCAACTTAGTTTCAAATTTAGTAGACAGCACAGAATATGGTGAAAAATACAATGGTAACGAGTGGAAGAATGGAGTAAATATTTTTAGAATACTGGTAATGGCTGTTCCTATTGTTTTAGCGTATATAAATAGGGAGAAAATTGAATATAAGTATAAATATTATAATTTTGTTTTTAATATGAGTTTAATGTGCTTGATATTTACATTAAGCGGAGTTTTTTCTGCTGTTTACGCACGGTTTAATTTGTATTTTGAAATTTTTAATGTAGTATTACTTGTATGGAATATAAATGAATTTAATAACAAGAAAGAATACAGTTGGTTAAAGCCGACTGCTTGCATATGCTATATGCTTTATTTTATATATCAAATTATGTTTGTGTATAGTATTAGTTGGCATGAAGATTATTTATTCTTTGTTGATAACTGGTATACAAAATCGTGGATTTAGTATTACAGATAGGTGAATTATTTTTGGAGAGAATATATGATTAAAATTCTTTTTTTAATACCCAATCTTGCTCATGGCGGCGCTGAAAAGGTACTTGTTAATCTAGTTAATAATATAGATAAAACAAAATTTGATGTAACATTACAAACTTTGTTTGATGTAGGTGTTAACAGACAGCATTTAAATAAAGATGTTAAGTATATAGGTGGAAGTAAACATATGTTTCGTGGCAATACCCATGTTATGAAGCTTTTTTCTTCTCAAAGACTGTACTCGCATTTAATTAAAGAGGAATATGATATAATAATTTCCTATTTAGAAGGACCTACTGCCAGAATAGTAAGCGGTTGTACAAATTCTAAAACAAAACTTGTTAGTTGGATTCATATAGAACAACACACTGCAAAGATTGCAGCGGATAGTTTCCGAAGTATTAAAGAAGCAATGGAATGCTATTCAAAATTTAATAAGACTATATGTGTGTCTAACACTGTAAAACAAGATTTTCAAAGTATTTTTAATTTAGAAAAACCTGTTGAGGTTTTGTATAATACGAATGAATCAGATAAAATCGTGAATTTAGCTGACGAGGTAATTGACGATTTAGAATTCGATAAAAATGTTTTTAATCTTATATCAGTTGCAAAGATTGTTCCTTCTAAGGGCTATGACCGACTGATGAAAATTCATAAAAGGTTGCTTGAAGATGGAATAAATAATCATGTTTATATTTTGGGCATAGGCGAAGAACAGGAAAAATATGAAAAGTATTTAAAAGACAATTCGTTGGAGAAATCATTTACTTTTTTAGGTTTTAGAAATAATCCGTATAAATATGTAAAAAATGCTGATTTATATGTATGTTCTTCAAGAAGAGAAGGTTTTAGTACTGCAGTTACTGAGGCTTTAATTGTCGGTACGCCTGTAGTTAGTACAAACTGTAGCGGTGCATATGAGTTGCTTGGTAATAATTGTGAGTATGGTATTGTAACTGAAAATGATGAGGATGCTCTTTATGAAGGAATAAAAAATATGCTTACAATTCCGGGTGTGTTAAAAAACTATGCATATCGTGCAAAAGAAAGAGGAGAAGAATTTAGCACTGAAAAAACAGTCAAAGCAGTGGAAGATATGTTAAATTCATTGATGGAGTAAATACATATGATACAAGATATATATATACGAATATTTAATTTATTAAAATCTCCCCATATAGCATTGGTTTTGTCTTATATATTTAATATGTTATATCGAACAAAATATTGTATATTAAAATTATTTCGTAAGCGAACAATAATAAAATTGAATGCATGTGATGCAGATAAATTTGTGTCTTCGATATATTGTAATCGAAATAGGGTGACAAAATTTATAAATAAGGAAACTTCGCAGAATATAGACTTATCAATAATAATACCGGTATATAATTATGCGGAAAATTTAGAGAAGAATATAGAAACTTATATAAACCAAAGGACAAAATATAAATATGAGATTATATTTATAAATGATGGGTCTACCGATTCATCATTAGCTATATTAAATAAATATATCCAGCACCCAAATGTTATTGTTATTGATAAGGAAAATGGTGGAGCTGCGTCAGCTCGTAATGTCGGGATAGAAAAAGCTGCTGGCAAATATATTATGTTTGTGGATTGTGACGATGCATTACATAATGACATTGTTGAGAAATTGTTGTCTGTTGCTTTTGATACCTGTGAAGATATAGTAATGTGTGCTCATAACCTTATTAAAACAAGCAATGGGAGAATTGTATCGAAAGTTCCTTATGTTTATCCTAATAAAAATCTACTAGCTTACAGAAATAGTGACATTATAATGAATTATCCGGGATTTCCGTGGGGAAAAGTATATAAAAAAGATTTGTTTAATAATATTAGATTTCCAGAGGGATATTGGTATGAAGATACAATAATTTTATTCCTTTTATTTACACAATGTAAATCTTTTAAATATATAGATGAACCTTTGTATGATTATTACATACACGGATCTAATATTACAAACATTGTAAGTGATACAAAAAATGTAAAAGTAATTGATAGATATTGGATATTGTTAGACATAATAGATTGTTATCGAAGAAATAACTTTCATTTTGATGCACAATTCTATGAATTGCTTTTACGACATGTAAGCTTGTTTTATTATAGTAATATTAAAAATTTGGATAAAGATGTAGTTGAAGCATTATTTGTTCTTGCAAGAGATTTAGTTTTAAACTATAAACCGAAGGAAAAAGTTAAATTATCGTATATGTTGCGGCAGGTTGAAAAATCATTTATCAATAATGATATAAGTTTATGGAAGCTTGCCAGCATGTATCAATAAAGCTATAAGAGGTAGAAAATGCTTAAAGTAATATATATTAAGATATTTAATATAATAAAATCTAAATTTATATGTTTGGGGAAAAAGAATATAAAATTTGGGAAAAACACAATGATTACTCCAAATAGCGATTTAAGTTTTTCAAAAGAATCAAAAGTTTTTATTGGTGACAGAATTTTCACTGATGGATATTGCAGATTTATTGCAAGTAATAATGCAGAATTGAGTTTGGGATATAACTGTTATTTTAATATGAATTGCTTTGTAGGAGCTAATAAACGGATAATTATTGGTGAACATTGTATTTTTGGCCCCGGTGTAGTTATAACAGATAATGATCATGAATTTAAGAAAAATAAAGGCATATCTTCCGGCGGTTATAAAACAGGCGAAATTATCATAGGTAATCAGTGCTGGTTTGGTGCAAACGTAACAATTTTAAAAAATACTCATATTGGCGATGGTTGTGTTATAGGTGCAGGATGTGTTCTAAGAGGAGATATTCCTGCTAATTCAATCATAACGAATAATCAAGATTTACATATGCATCAAATTGAGGATAGATAGATGGCAGAGAAAATTAGTGTTGTAATTCCGGCTTATAATGCAGAAAAATTTATTAAAAGGGCATTGATGAGTGTAATAAATCAGACATATAAGGAATTAGAAATAATAGTAGTTGATGATGGTTCTACAGATAATACTTTATTAATATGTAAAAGTATGGCTGAGATTGATAAACGAGTAATAGTATATCATAAAAAAAATGAAGGTGTAACAAAAGCCAGAGATTATGGCATTTCAAAAGCTACAGGCGATTATTTGACTTTTATTGATTCTGATGATACTATTGAGCAAAATATGTATGAGATACTTTATAATAATTTGAAAGATTATGATGCGGATATCTCACATTGCGGATATAAAGTTATAAAACCCAATAATGAAATTAATTATTTTTATAATTCCCAAACAATAAAAGTTCAAAATCATAATGACGGAATAATAGATTTAATAACAGGAAAGCTTATCGGACCCGGACTATGGACAAAGCTTTTCAAAAAGAGTTTATTTGAAGATATAGAGTATGACAAATCTATGAGAATAAATGAAGATTATGTTATTAATCTTTTAGTGTTTAAAAAAGCAAAAAAAAGCGTCTTTTGCGATTATCCGCTATATAATTATTATCAAAATGAAAATTCAGGTTCAACGAAGAATACAAAAGAATATTATTATAAAGATATATTGAATGCAGCAGATTTAACTGAAAATATATTTAGAAATAATGATATTATTTACCCATATGCGCAGCGCAAGTGGTTTAAAACATATAGTGATATGTATAAGAACCAAGCAAGCTATCCCATTAACGAAATGGAGTTTGATATCAAGTCTATGTTAAGGGAAGTGCTAAAAAAGCTTAAAAAGAATTATGTTTCATTAATTAATAATACGCAATTTAGTGTATCTGACAAATTTATATTAAGGACATTGAAATATTGTCCAAAGTTATTGTTATTAATATGTAGAATTAGGTAGATAATATGAATCCTTTAATCAGTGTAATTGTTCCAATTTATAAAGTTGAAGATTATCTTTGCAGATGTATTGATAGTATATTGCATCAAACATATTCTAATATTGAAATTATTCTTGTAAATGATGGTTCACCTGATAATTGTCCTGCCATATGCAATGAATATGCCGTTAAAGACAACAGAATAAAGGTTGTGCACAAAGAAAATGGCGGACTTTCTGACGCAAGAAATGCCGGAATGAGAGAAGCTACCGGTGAATACATTAGTTTTGTTGATAGTGATGATTATATATCATCTGATTATTTAGAAACATTGCTTAATACTATTATTGCTGAAAACAGTGATATTGTAGAATGTGGTGTTGTAAAGTTTTATGAAGACAATAAATTTGATAAATATAGTGATAATTTAAATGTTATAAATTTTTCTACTGCTGATGGTTTATCTTCACTTATTGAAGAAAATCATTTTCACCAGCATGTTTGGAATAAATTATACAAAGCCAGTTTAGTTTTAGGTACTCCGTTTGTTGTCGGAAAACTTAATGAGGATGAATTTTGGACATATCAAATTTTTGGACAAGCAAAAAAAGTAACGAAGATTAATAAAACTATGTACTACTATTTTCAAAGAAATAATAGTATAATGGGGAATAGTTATAATTTAAGACGATTAGATGCTTTAGAAGGAAAGTATAATCGTCAAATATATATTGAGAAACATTTTCCCGAATTGATATTTCAAGCTAAGGTTGACTTATATATTTCATGTATATTTGCATATCAGTCAGTGCTGAAGTATATGTCGGGTAAGAATAAAAATAAAGCAAGCAAAATTATTAAAAATTATAAAAAACAATGTAATTTATCATTTGCTGATATAAAAAAAATCAATGGTAGCGTGAAAAAATATTTTTTACTTGCAAAATTTAATTTTTATGTATGTTGTAAATTAAGAGCAATTACAGGAATAGGTTTTTAATTTTTAGAGGTATAATAATGAAAACAGTTTTGTATATGCATGGTGGCAGTGGTAACCACGGTTGCGAAGCTTTGGTGAGAACCACTACAAAAATCGTAAAGGACAATATTGATTCGGATGTGGTGCTTTGGTCACAAGCGCCATCTGAGGATAAATTTTATGGTATTAATAATATTGTAAATAAAATTGTGGCAACAGATGAGCTAAATAAAAATAGTCTTAACTTTTTGATTTCATATTTCAAATTTAAGATATTAAAAAAATATGATGCACTGCACAGGCAGTTTATGAAGAACCTTTTTAAGGATTCGATTGCAATATCCATTGGAGGAGATAACTATTGTTATCCATGGTCTGCAAAACAAGGTGTTGAATTAGACAGGGAAATACGAAAATATTGCAAAAAAAATGTGTTCTGGGGATGTTCAGTTGAAGATGATTTAACCCAAGATATCATAAAGGATCTAAAAGGTTTTGATTTAATTACGGTAAGAGAATCCTTATCGTATACAGTTCTTAGAAAGCATGGAATTAATGCTGTTCAAGTAGCAGACCCTGCATTTTTGCTTGATAAGAAGGAATTGGCGTTACCTGATAGATTTATAGAAGGTAATACTGTTGGAATCAATGTTAGTCCGTTGATTAATGATTATGAAAGCGGAGAAAGCATAGCCTACAAGAATTATGTGAGACTTATTGAATACATATTAGAAAATTCGGATATGAATATTTGCTTAATTCCACATGTTGTATGGGAATATAATAATGACAGACTTCCGCTTAATTTATTGTATGATAAGTTTAAATATAGTGAAAGAGTGATCTTGTTAAAAGATTATAATTGCGAAGAATTAAAAGGATTTATTAGTAGATGCAGATTTTTCGTTGGGGCACGAACCCATGCAACCATTGCTGCATATTCAACATGTGTGCCTACATTGGCAGTAGGTTATTCTATTAAATCAAAAGGAATTGCCCGTGATTTATTTGGTACATATGATAATTATGTTGTGCCTGTTCAGAGTATGACATCTGATTCAGAGTTGACTGAAGCATTTAAGTATATAGTTATAAATGAGAAACAAATAAAAGATAGACTTTGTAAAACTATTCCTGAATATAAAGAAAAAGCAAAAAGTGCGGGAAAGTTGCTTTCAGATATGTTAGAGAGGTAATTATTTTGGCGATTAATCAACGAAAAGCAGGAACAATTTTATCTTATATATATTTATTTTTAAGTAATACTATATCTATATTTTATACACCTGTTTATTTGGGTATGCTTGGACAAAGTGAATATGGATTAATGTCCACCGCTGGCTCATTAACAACATATTTAAGTTTACTGAGTATGGGTGTTGGCGGTTCGTATATTCGTTTTAATGCACAGGTAAGGGCATCAGGCGATAAACAAAAAGAATATATTGTTAATGGCATGTTTCAAACGATATATTTTATTGTTTCAGGGGTTACCTTATTGGTAGGTGCAGTATTGGTGTTTTGTTCATCATACATATTCCAAGCGAATTACTCCGAGCATGAATTATTTGAAATTAAAATGATTATGCTTTGCACAATTCTTCAATTCGTTGTTACCTTTTGCTTTAATACTACTGCAATGGCATTACAAGCATATGAAAAATTTTTATTTATTAGAATATGTTTGTTGATAGCATGTGTAATACAGCCTTGTATAAATATAGCAGTATTATATTTGGGCGGCAAAGCAGTTGCTATTTCTGCTATAAGCTTGCTTACAAGTTTTATTACGTTCTTATGTTATTTTGTATTTGCAAGAAAAAACATAGGTTTAAAGTTTGTATTTCATGGTTTTGACAAAAATATGCTAAGAAGCATTTTTGTTTTTTCCGGTTTTCTGTTTTTAAATTCAATAACAGATCAGCTAACGTTTTCGGCGGATAGTATAATTCTCGGTATTGTTTCAGGTCCTATTATATTGGCGATTTATTCTGTTGGTTCAAGTTTTAAAGGGTACTTTATGTCCTTTTCTACTTCGGTATCAAGTGTATTTGCTCCTCAAGTGAATAAACTGATTGCAGAAAATAAGGATATGAAGTATTTGGATGAAATTTTTATAAAGGTTGGAAGAGTTCAATTTTATATTGTATCACTTATTTTATCCGGATACATTTTTTTTGGAAAACAGTTTATCGTATTGTGGGTAACAAGTGATTATGAAGGTGCATATTTAATCGGGCTTTTCTTAATGTTGGCTGTTTTTGTACCATCCTTTCAAAATGTTGGTCTTGAAATACAAAAAGCCAAGAATATGCATAAGGCTCGAAGTGTAGTATATTTCTTAATTGCTATTGTAAATGTCATGATTACGATACCAATGTCAATTTGGTGGCAAGGCCAGGGTGCGGCATTGGCGACATTAATTTGTATGTTCTTTGGAACAGTTGTGTTTATGAATATATATAACTATAAAAAAGTAGGTATTAATATTCCGGCTTTTTGGAAAAGCATTGCAAAAACATTACCGGGTATGATAGCACCTATTATAGTTGGCATATGTATAATCAATTTCATAAATATAAATTCATACCTTACACTTTTATGGACTGTATTGGTTTACTGCAGTATTTATTTTGTTTCAATTTGGTTCATAAGTATGGATTCATATGAAAAGGATTTGTTTACTAAACCGATAAAAAAGTTATTTAAAAAATTTAAGAAATAATTTGTTATGATTGAGATAAAAGATAAAATTAACTGTGTTGGATGTGGAGCGTGCCTTAATATTTGTCCTAATAATGCTATAGATTTTATAACGGACAAAGCAGGTTTTAATTATCCAAGTGTAAATAAAAAAGATTGTATAAATTGTAATTTGTGCGAAAAGGTTTGTCCTATTAATAATAATGCAAATAATAATGATTCTCCAAGATGCAAATTATCATGGAACAAGGATTCTGATATTCGTAATCAAAGTACTTCAGGCGGAGTATTTTCTGCTTTAGCTGAAAATATTATTAATAATGATGGTTATGTATGCGGTGTTGAAATTTCTGATGATTTTAGCATTAGACATGGAATTATTAATGAAATTTCCAAACTTAAACAGTTTAGGCGCGCAAAGTATGTACAAAGTGATTTGCATAATATCTTTAGTTCTATTAAGTCGTATTTACAAAAAGATATTCAAGTATTATTCAGCGGAACACCATGTCAAGTATCTGCATTAAAAAATTTCTTACGCAAAAATTATCATAATTTATATACAGTTGAAGTAATTTGTCATGGGGTTGTGAGTCAAAAGGTATTTGATGCATATTTAAAATCACTAAGCAAAATGAAAAATGACAAAATAGAAAGCTTTGAATTTAGAAATAAGGATATTTCATGGGAAAGATATACTAACAAAGCATTCTTTAAAACAGGCAGTATATATCAAGAGGAAAGAATTAAAGATGCCTATATGACAGGTTATTTAAAGCATAATTTATATATAAGACCTTCATGTACCCAATGTAAGTTCAAGGGATTCCCAAGGGTTGCAGATATTACATTAGGCGATTTTTGGGGTGTTGAAAAAATCAGACAATATGACACAAGTTTAGGTGTATCTGCTGTTTTATTAAATTCCATTAAGGGAGAAGAATTATTTTCAAGGATATCTGATCAACTGTATGTTGAGGATGTTTCATTGGAGGAAATAGTTATTAATAATGAAAGTTTAGTAAACTCTGTATTATTAGGAGATTATTCAGATTACTTTTATTCAAAATTTGAGAAAAAAGATTTTCAGCAGCTAATTTCTAAAATTGATAAAAAAGCTTTATGGAAGAATGAGGATTTAACTATAAAGGACAAGATATTTATAATAAAGAATAATGTTTTGGAGAAATTTAAGCAATGAATGATATAATTTCTGTAGTAATACCGGTCTACAATGTTGAAAAGTATTTGGGAGAATGCATTGAAAGCGTAATTAATCAAACATATAGTAATTTACAAATTATTTTAATAGATGACGGTTCAACTGATTCCTCAGGTATTATATGCGATCAATATGCTGATAAAGATAAAAGAATTACTGTTGTTCACCAAGAAAATGCAGGTGCCGGCGCTGCAAAAAACAGGGGCTTGGATTTGGTTAAGGGCAAATACTTTTCTATTATAGACAGCGACGATTATATTGAATTAAATATGTATGAAAAGATGCTTGATTATATAAATAAATTTAAAGTGGATATAGTTCAATGTCTATTTAAAAATGTTTATGTAAATGACTCGATTGACTCAAATTACGCAATTGTACATAATTATCCTGTTTTTTATAATTCACAAAAATTTCTGACAGAGTTGCTATATGATTGGAAATACGCTGTATTTTGGAATAAAATTTTTAAGACCGAGTTGTTGAAGGACATTAGATTTCCTGTCGGACGAAAGATAGATGATGAGTTTTTTACTTATAAACTGTTATGTAATGCAAATAGAATTTTGAATATATCAGATGTTCTATATAATTATCGTATGCGTCAATCTAGTGTTATGAATGAAAACAGTGAATTATTTTTAGTTAAAGACAGAGTAGAGTGTTTTATTGAAAGATATTATTATGTAGCTTCAATTTATCCGAAGCTTAAGAATATATACTATGATAAGTTAGCTGATTTACTTTTATATTACAGAAATGTATATGGTAAAAATGATTTTATAGAAAATGCAATTGAATCATTTCCTGCTAAACATATATTTTTGCTAAGCAATATTAAAGAAAGATTCAGAGCCAAAAAATATAGAAGTATATCTTGCGATAATGATACGGAGAAGGAGTATTTTATATAGTTATGAGAAAAATTATTTCTTATATTAGATTTTTACCAATCCTGATTTTCTACTCTGTTTATAAAAACAATGAAAGATTGAGAGAAGACGTGGATCGTTGGATTAAGTCTGATTCAATGTCCTTTAATAAAAAAGTTGCTACATTACTTTATACATTTAAAGAGTTCAGAAATCTTTTCATTTATAGAAATAGATATCCCAATCCTCATAGAATATTTTGTTGTTGGATAAAGTTTTGGTATCCTCCTGAAAAAACACTATATATTGAGTGTCCTGACATAGGCGGCGGATGTTATATTCAGCATGGTTTTTCAACCTACATTGCAGCAAAAAAAATAGGTAAAAACTTTTCTGTAAATCAACAGGTAACAATTGGGTACAGCAGCGGAAAAGATTGTCCGACAATAGGTGATGATGTAATGGTAATGTGCGGAGCTAAAGTATTAGGAGGAATAACAATTGGAGACTGTACTCGTATTGGAGCTAATGCTGTAGTTATAAGAGATTATAAAAGAGGATATGGCATTTTAGTAGGTGTTCCTGCAGTTCCAAAGAAAGAAACTACTAAAGAAAAGCTTATTTCCTTAGGTATAGAATTTGATGAATCATTATTTTAATAAGGTGGGAATATGAGGTCAATTAAAAACTTCTATTTATCCAACAGAAGACGTTTAATGGTAGAGAGAGTAAAAAGAAAAATAGATTTGTCAGATATTTCGATTATATCTATGAATTGTATAGGCGGAGTTATGTATTACGATTTGAAGCAAAAGTTTATTACTCCAACGATAAATTTATTTTTTACTCCAAGTGATTTCATTAAGTTTGTAAATAATTTAAATTATTATCTTTCTATTGAGCCAACGATAGCGATGGGCAACGATTATCCTATTGGAAAACTTGATGACATAACGCTTTATTTTATGCATTATAATACCCCGGGTGAAGCGTTAAAGAAATGGGAAGAACGAAAAAAGCGAATTAATAAGGATAAAATTTTTATTATTATGGTAGAACGAGATGGTTTTACTAAAAAGCATTTTGAAGAATTTAATAAATTAAATTATCCTAAATTTTTATTTACGAAAACAAAAGATTTTAAATGTGAGGATTCGTTATATATGTCAAAATATAAAGATTTAGATCAATTACCGGATATTATACCTGGAAGACATATATATGATGGTATTAAGTTAGTTAAAGCTATAAAGAAGGCCTATGGTTAATTATGGATAAAATTAGTATAGTTGTGGCAGTGTATAATGCAGGCAAGACATTAACTAAATGTATTGATTCTTTGTTAAATCAATCATATGAAAATACTGAGATTATTTTGGTAAATGATTGTTCAAAAGATGAAAGTCTGGAAATTTGTAAAGAATATAAGTCGAACTTTAATAATATAAAAGTTATCAATAATTTAGATAATCAGGGCGTATCATCAACAAGAAATAACGGGATAAAAGAATCAACGGGAAAATATATCTGTTTTGTGGATAGTGATGATTATGTTGAACCGGATTATTTAAAAAAGCTTTATGATGCTTTAATTAAATGCGGTGTTTTACTTTCTATTTGCGGTAGCTTTTTTGATGACTATACAAAAAACAAAGTTCAAAGTTTTATTTGGAACAATAAAAAATATTTGGAGGTAGTCAGCATTGGCAGAGCTTTTGAACTTTCAAATAAACTTTATCTCAATGCATTATGGAATAAACTTTTTGTTACAGATTTGATAAAGAGCAATAATATATGGTTCGATGAAAAGCTATCCATGGGAGAGGATACAAAGTTTTCTCTGGATTATATACAAAAAAATGGTATTGTTGAAGTTGCAGTTTTATCCGAACCTCTTTATCATTATATAAGGTGGAATAATAATTCATTAATGGCTAAATACTGTGAACAAAGTTTTGAGGAGTTTTCATCTAATATTAGACAAATATATGAAATTATTAAACCTTTAAATGATGAAGCAGAAATACTATATAAGCAAGCACTGGAAAATGCTAAACTAAGTATTAAGTATAGTATTGTTAGGAGTTCTTACTCTAGAAAAAATAAAATTAAAAGTATAAAAAAATTATTTCCTGACTATTCATTTAGAGATTATTGGAAAGATAATTTAATCAAATACAAAGAAAAAATAGCGAACTTAGTAAACAGGTGATTTTATGATAAAATCAAAGGATGATTTAAAAGATTTCATAAAGTGTGACAATTGGTATTATAATAAACATTATTCAAAGTGGAATCAAAAATTATTTGTATTTTTAAGAGATCCGCAATATTTGCTTCGTAAATATAAAATCTTTCTAAGGAAAGAAGAGTATTGTCTAAATAATCCATCAAAAATTAATACTATAAAACGCTTGTATTATATAAGAAGAAAAAATATTATTGGAAATAAATTAGGAATTCTTATACCTCCAAATACTTTTGGAAAAGGACTAATGATAATGCATCACGGGTCAATTATTGTAAATCCCAATGTAAAAGTCGGTAATTATTGTATTTTACACGGAAATAACTGTTTGGGCAATAATGGAAAAAGTGAAGACGCGCCTAAATGCGGAGATAATCTTGATGTTGGAATTGGCGCAAAGCTTATAGGCGGTATTAAATTAGGAAACAATGTAACAATAGGAGCCAATTCAATTGTTACAAAAGATTTTGAAGATAATTGTACTTTGGTTGGAGTTCCTTCTAGAATACTTTATTAAAATATGTTAACTTTTTATGGGTGAGAATTATGATAAACAAAAGTTTTCCTTTGCTTTTAACCGGAACAATAGATGTTTCTAAATCATTGGGTGGTATGAATAAGAATTTAGCAGTAAAGTCGTTAGACGAGCGTTTAAATCAATATGAATCTGCTATTACAAGATATATTGAGGAAAGTGTTTTTAATAAGATTGTTTTTGTAGAAACATCAAACTATAATTTTGATGTGGAAAAATTTAATGCACTATCTCAAAAACATAACAAAGAATTTGAATACATAACCTTTTTAGGAAGTTATGAAAAGGTAATAGAAAAAGGAAAATCATATGGTGACGCAGAGGCGCTATTGTATGCCATTGAAAATAGCAAGTTGTTAAAAGACGAAGAGACTATATATAAAATCACGGGAAGAATTTTTTTAACAAATTCTTTTGATATAGTAAAAGGTTTTAACAAGTCTCCAAATGAGTTTATATCTTTTTCAAGAGGCAATAGATGTGTAACATATTGCTTTAAATTTAATAAATATGATTTTAATAAATATTTTGCAAATTTACTAGATTTGTGTGATGAGTTAAATGGAAAAGATTTAGAAACTGTTTTTTATAAGATTATTAAAGATTCTAAAATTAAAACAAAACCGTTCAAAAGATATCCCAGAATTAATGGGGTTATTGGTGGTTTTGGTACAAAATACGACAAAAAGCGGTATCAATATTTTATTGCGGATATACTTATTAAGCTTGGAATTTTTACAATAAAATAATTATTATACACTGAAAAAGCTTTATATTTTATTATACATATATAATTTTTTAAATTTGAGAGTTGAGGTATATAAGAAACGCGAGTACTTAGTGTTTTTATGGGTTATGTAAGTACTTAAAAGGAGAAATATGATGAAAATTGGAGTCTTAGTAGCAACATATAATGGTGAAAAGTATATTAAAGAACAAATAGATAGCATTTATAATCAAACTATAAAAGTGGACGAGATTATTGTATCGGATGATAATTCAACAGATAACACAGTTGATGTATTAAAATCCTATTATAATAAAGATACTAATATAGATTTTAAAGTTGTAGTCAATAAAGGCGAACATGGGGTATTGAGAAATTTTGAAAATGCATTTAGAAATTCAAGTGCGGATATATTATTTTTTGCTGATCAGGATGACAAATGGATGAATAATAAAGTAGAATTGTTTGTCAAAGCAATGCAGCAGTATCCTGATTGCGGCTGTTTCTTTTCCGATGCTTATATTACCGACGGCAATTTAATGACAACAGGAGCGACTGCCTGGGATGTATTTTTTCCTGATGGCAAAAGTTTTGATACATATGCTATATTGGACAAAGATTTTATAGCCAAAAGATTGGTGAGAGGTAATATAATTACCGGAATGTGTATGGCAGTAAGACGCGAGATATTAGAGAATGTATTTCCTATCAATCGTTTTTTGCTTCATGATGAAGCTATTGCAATGTATTGTGCAATAAATAATTCTATAGTGGCAATAAACAAAGAAACTGCTTATTACAGGCAGCATAACGACAATGTTGTAGGATTAGTTTCGAGATTTAATTCTGAAGAAACCAGAAGAAATAGTATTTACGGTCTTGTTAAATATTCTTACTGTAATTTACCTGATATAAATTTTATGTATTACAAAAGTGAGTTCTATAATAATTGTGATCAGGATAATCAATATAATTTTATATCTGAATTTTACAGATTTATGAAAAAAAGATACGAGTACGCTCATGATAATAAATTTAAGGCGTCTTTAAAATATTTTTCATTATTTATTAAAAATGATTATAGTAAAAATTTATCAAATAAATATTTTATTCTTGATTTAGCTATGACTTTATTCGTTAATACAAAATCGCGACGCAAATTTTTTGATGAATTATAATAATCCCGGTTTATTTTGTTGTATATTAAGAGGATGTTAAAATATGAAAAAATATGTTATGTTTTGTTATATAGGAGCATTTGGCGGGGGACAAAACTATGTAAATACCAAGGTGAAATATTTGGAAGAAAATGGCTGGAAGGTATATGTATTTACACCTGGAGTGGATTTTAGTCATAGTGAGGTGAACTCACCATGGATTAATTTGCAGCAATTCAAAAGTTTTGCATCAGTAGCGTTTAGATATTCCCCGGAATTTTGGAGCAAAAGAAAGGTTAAAGACACATTAAAGTGGATGATTGATTGTATAAAGCCGAGCAACACAGATGAAATTATTCTTGAATCACATACTGATGTTTGGGCTGAATGGGGAGAATTATTAGCAGAAAAAATAAATGCCAAGCATATTTGCTTTTTGCTTGATGAACAATTAGAAAAATATGGTGCTAAGGAATTTCTTTATTATAAATACCTAAGAAAAGAGGTTGCAGGCATACATAAGGCTTCAATGCAAAAGCTTTTTTCCGGATATAAATCTGTGCCTGAGAGTGATGAATTTGTTTTGCGTCCGCGAAGCGGCGGTTCTGTTGCTGATATTTATGTCGAAAAAATAGATAAACTTGAAAAAAAGGATTTTAACATAGCTTATATTGGCAGGAATAAACAATATTGTGATAATATTGTAAAAGGTGTTTTTGATTTTGCAAAATCACATAAAGATAAAACTATACAATTTATAATTCTTGGTGATATAGTAAACTTAGATTTACTGAAGACATCGGATAATATTAAAGTAGTAGAATTGGGATTTATGAATCCAATTCCCAAATATTTTTTCAGTAAACTGGATGTTGCTATTGCCGGAGCGGGTTGTGCAAGAATAGCTGCTAACGAGGGAGTTCCGACTATTTTGGCCGATGCAGCACAATGCCTTTCGAGCGGTGTTTTAGGGTATACAGTATTTGATGCTCTTTTTTCAGATGACAATTTCGTTCCGTTTAATATTGAGTTGGAAAATGTACTTGTTAAGAAGCTTTATAAAGATATTAAATTCAATTTAAAACAATTGTCGGGAGTTGAAGAATCTTATAAAGGTCATTTCCGTTTTATTGAGGAATCTGACAACTCTCAGAATTATTTTAATTTTAAAAAATATCCACAAAAGAATTATAAATTTATTGATAAACCAAAATTTTATTTTATTAAGGCTATAGATTTTATGCATCAAAAGAGAGTTATAAAAAAGTGATTTTTCAAGATTTTTGTATATTAAATTGTAACTTATTGAGATATGAATACTTATGAAATTTTGGGGTTTAGTGTATTGCGCATAAGGTATTTTAGTTATATTAATTTTTTACTTTAATCTTATGCAGAAAGGGATGTTTAGACTAGTGCAGGAAGTTCAAAAAAAAATATTATTATTAGGTGGTTCTGCCCAGCAAATAGTTGCTATAGAAACGGCGAAACGATTAGGTTATTACACCATACTCTGTGATTTTTTACCAGATAATCCTGGGCAGTATTATTCTGATAAATTTTTTCTTGTTAGTACAACTGATAAAGAGGCAATTTTAAGTATAGCAAAGAATGAACAGGTTAATGGTGTACTTGCATATGCTTCTGATCCCGCAGCTCCAACAGCTGCATATGTTGCGGAAAAAATTGGGTTGCCAGGTAATCCATATTCATCAGTTGACACACTTTGTAATAAAGATAAGTTTAGAGTATTTCTGCAGGAAAATGGATTTAACACACCTAGGTCATATAGCTGCAGTTCTGCTGAAGAGGTATTTGAGAATATAAGACAGCTTAATCTTCCTGTTATTGTTAAGCCTGTTGATTCATCAGGAAGTAAAGGGATAACTGTTTTGCACAGTTTGGAGAATTTGAAAGAAGCAGTAGAATTTGCCTTTGCATTTTCCAGATCTAACCGTATAATTGTTGAAGAATTTATTGAAAAAAATCATCCGTATTTAATTGGCGGTGATATTTTTATAGTAAATGGAAAAGTTGTTCTTTGGGGTATGCTTAATTGTCACCGCAGTAATTTGGTTAATCCTCTTGTTCCTGTTGGTAAGAGTTATCCATTGGAACTATCTTGTAATGATATACAAAATGTTCAAATAACACTTCAAACAATGATAGACAAATTGCATATTGATACGTGCGCTATGAATGTTGAACTGGTAATTGATAAAAATTCAAAAGTATGGTTAATTGATGTTGGACCTCGAAGTGGTGGAAATATGATTCCAGATTTACTTAGCCTAATATTTGGAATAGATATTGTTGAAATGTCAGTTAAGGCAGCTATGGGTGAATCTTTAAAAATAGAGCTTAATGATGGCGTACCGTATTATGCAACATATAACCTTCATTCAAAGAAAAATGGAAAGTTTAATGAGTTGCGATATTCCGAAAAAATAAAATCACACATAGTAAAAGAGTGCATCTATAAGAAAAAAGGTGATACAGTTAAATATTTTGACAATGCTTCTAAAGCTTTAGGTATTATATTTTTAAAATTTGGTAGCTTAGAAGAGATGCAATTATTGCTTTCTGATATAGACAAACATGTTAAAGTTATTGTATCATAATATTAATTATTATTTTTATATATTAAAGGAGAAAATATGAAAAAGAAAATTATTGTTTTGGGAGCAACAGGTAATACAGGTGTATATTTGGTTGATTATATGATTCATAATATGAATTTAGATGAATATGAAATTATTGCAGCAGGAAGAAGAGATACAGATTTTTTTAATAGATGGAATGTGCCGTATTATTCTGTTGATATTGCAGATAAAAACTCACTTGATAAATTACCAAAAGAAAATGTGTATGCCGTTGTTTTTGAAGCTGGTTTACTGCCAGCTTCAATGGAAGGCTATCATCCTGAGAAGTATCTTCAAGTTAATACAATTGGTGCCCTAAATGTATTGGAATTTTGCAGAGAAAATTTTGTAGACCGCGTGATTTATACACAAACTATCAGAGAAATAGGTGAGTATATTAATACCGGGGTTGTTTTGTCTCCTGAATTACCAAGAAACTTTTCTTTCAAGGGTGATCATGCTGTATATACAATTTCAAAAAATGCCGCTGTAGATATGATTGAACACTATTACCAGGAATATGGACTTAAAAGATTTATTTTTAGACTGCCTACTATATATTCATATGGTAAAACCGATATATATTATGTTGATGGTATACCTAGAAAAAAAGCATACAGACTTTTTATGGAAAAAGCTCAAAATGGAGAGCCAATTGAAGTTTGGGGTGATCCAATGAAAGCTCATGATGTTGTATATGTAAAAGATTTTTGTCAGATGTTGACAAAGGCAGTTAGCGCACAATGCGATGGAGGAATTTATCATGTGGGAACAGGCATTCCTGTTACACTTGAAGATCAAATCCAAGGAATTGTTGAAGTGTTTAATAATGGAAAAAAGTCTGAAATAATTTATAGACCTGATAAACCTAATGCACGTACTTATACAATGGATATCAGTAAAGCTGAAAAGGATCTGGGATATAAACCTAATTATTCTTATTTGGATTATTTAAAAGATTTTAAAAAGGAAATGGAGCTTCAAAGATTTAAAGATTTAAATCAGTAAGTAATAAAATTTGCTGCAGAGGGAATATGAAAAATATTATTATTAATGCTGATGATTTTGGAAGAAGTCATTCAAGAAATATCGCCATAAATATGTGTATGAGACGCGGATTTGTAAGCCAAACCTCATTAATGGTAAATATGGGAGAGTTGACTGAGGAAGCGGTTGCTTTTGCTGAGAATGGTAATTATAAGAATAGAGTTGTACTGCATCTTAATTTAACACTCGGGACACCGTTAACCGAGAGAATAAAACATACACCTGTATGTGAAGATGGTGTATTTGTAGGAATGAAAGATGTTTTATCAACATTTAGAAGATATATGACAGCTGATTGTAGAAAAGCAATTCGAGAAGAATGTGAAGCACAAATTTTAAAATATATTGAATTGGGATTTGAACCATTTCATATTGATTCACATAATTGGATACATCTTGATATACCTGTATGGATATCATTGAGACCATTGCTAAAAAAATACGGTTTTAAATCAATAAGGCCGATGCGACATAATTTAAGGTTTCCGGAAGGAAAAGGTAAAAGAGCTTTTTTAAGATGTATCTACTACAGAATTATTAATGCTGTAATATGTTTAAGTCGATATTCTAAAAATAGTTATTCAAGTGGGTTGGAAGAATTTTTAGATGCGGATTTTCAAGGAGATATTGCAGAAGTTTTTTCTCACCCTGATATGCAGGACGGAGAAATATTTGATTATACTGGTTCATATAAAGGTGATCCGTATAAGAAAATTAGTTTCTTGAATTCTAAATTTAGTAATATACATAATAGAACAACTTATCAAGAATTTTATAAGGATAAACAGTGAGGAGAGCAGATGAATGTCTAATAGAATCTTAGTTACCCGTTCGTCAATGCCGGATTACGAGGAATACATAGAAGAAATTAAAGATATTTGGGAAACTCATTGGCTTACTAATATGGGGCCTAAACATAAAAAATTGCAGTCACAGCTTAAGGATTATTTAGATGTAGAGAATATTGATTTGTTTACAAATGGTCATATGGCTTTAGAGCTTTCTTTGCAGGCATTAAAATTGCAGGGAGAAGTGATTACTACTCCATTTACCTTTGCTTCTACTACACATGCTATCGTAAGAAATGGACTTACTCCTGTTTTTTGTGATATCAATCCTGTTGATTATACAATAGACGTAAGTAAAATTGAGAGCTTAATCACAGATAAAACTACTGCAATTTTACCTGTTCATGTATACGGCAATGTATGCAATATTGAAGAAATACAGAAAATTGCCGATAAATATGGATTAAAAGTTATTTATGATGCGGCACATACATTTGGCGTTCGTTATAAAGGAAAAGGCATTGGCTGTTTTGGTGATGTTTCATGTTTCAGTTTTCATGCTACTAAAGTTTTTAATTCTATTGAGGGAGGAGCTTCTTGTTTTAGAAATAAGGATTTCGGACTGAATTTATATCGCCTTAAAAATTTTGGAATCAGGGGAACTGAAACGGTTGATGGTGTCGGAGCTAATGCAAAAATGAATGAATTTGCTGCTGCAATGGGATTATGTAATCTTAAACATATTGATGAACAAATCGCGAAGAGAAAGAAAATAGTTGAAAGATACAGAGAACATTTGGAGAAGGCAGACGGAATTAAACTGAATCCGATTCAAAAAGATGTTTTGCCAAACTATTCATATTTTCCTGTTATTTTTGACGAAAGTCTGTTTGGCGCAACACGGGACGAAGTATTTGATAAATTAGGAGCCAATAATATCGGTGCAAGAAAGTATTTTTATCCTTTAACTACTGCTTTTGACTGTTACAATAAAAAATATGATGTTAATTTAACTCCTGTTGCTTTGTATATCAGCAAAAGAGTGCTGACGCTGCCATTGTATTCTGATTTAGCATTAGATGATGTTGACAGGATTTGTGAAATAATTTTAAAATGTAAAGATTAAATATGGAGGTAAGTATGTCTAATAATTTAATTAAAAAAAGAGATTCTAATCTAGAACTATTTAGAATTATAACGATGCTTTTAATTGTGGCACATCATTATGTTGTCAACTCTGATTTACTAAATATAATAATGAATTCACCTTTCTCACTAAAATCTGTATATTTACTTCTGTTCGGAGCTTGGGGAAAGATTGGTATAAATTGCTTTGTTTTAATCACTGGTTACTTTATGTGCAAATCTAATATTACTGTTAAGAAATTTGTTAAATTACTAGGCGAAGTAATGTTCTATAATATTGTAATTGGATTAATTTTTATGATTTCAGGTTATAGTGAGTTTTCATTTTCTAATTTTATAAAGCTTTTTATCCCTATTAAATATATAAGTAATAATTTTACAAGTTGCTATCTGATTTTCTTTTTAATAATTCCCTTTTTAAACATATTAATTCAAAACTTAAATGAGAGAAAGCATTTAAAATTATTATGCATTTGTGCATTTACTTATATTTTTCTTGGAAGTGTCCCGTTTTTGTCTGTAACGATGAATTATATTTCATGGTTCATAGTATTATATTTTATTTCTTCATATATAAGATTGTATCCTAAAAAAATATTTTCTAATACGCGGTTTTGGTTTTTGATATGCTCGGCATCAATTATTATCTGTTCGGTATCAGTTATTTGTTGTTTTTATTACACAATTTATCCGTATTATTTTGTTACTGATTCGAATAGCTTTTTAGCTGTAATTACCGGACTAAGTTTATTCATGCTATTTAAAAACCTGAAAATTTCTTACAATAGATTTATAAATATAGTTGCAGCGTCAACTTTTGGCGTTTTATTAATTCATGCTAATTGTAATGAAATGCGAGAATGGTTATGGAATAATATTTGTAGTAATGCAGAAATGTTTGCTTCATCGCTGATTTATATTCATTCAATCATTTGTGTAATAATTATATTTACTATATGTACGGTTATTGATTATTTAAGAATACATTTAGTTGAGAAACCATTTCTATCACTTTGGGATAAAATATATCCCAGAGTATCATCCGGAGTAAAATTTTTAGGAAACAGATTATGCAACAAACTACATATAAAATAATAGATTATTTTTATACTGTATGATCTTATATTTTAATAGGAGTTGAATTTATGAAAGGTATAATTCTGGCTGGCGGATCGGGGACGCGCCTTTATCCGCTTACAAAGGTAACAAGTAAGCAGCTTTTGCCTATTTATGACAAACCAATGATTTACTATCCAATGTCTGTTCTTATGATGGCAGGAATCCGTGATATCTTGATAATATCAACTCCGCAGGATACTCCCAGATTTAAGGAGTTGTTAGGCGGGGGCAGTCAATTTGGAGTAAATCTTGAATATGCGGTTCAGCCGTCTCCTGACGGACTTGCGCAGGCGTTTGTTATTGGTGCCGATTTTATTGGTGACGATGATGTTGCAATGGTTCTTGGAGATAATATTTTTGCAGGTCATGGGCTCAGAAAACGATTAAAGGCTGCTGTTGAAAATGCCAAGACAGGCAAGGGGGCAACCGTGTTTGGCTATTACGTTGACGACCCCGAGCGTTTTGGTATTGTTGAGTTTGATAAAAACGGAAAGGCTGTTTCTATTGAAGAAAAACCTGATAATCCTAAGAGCAACTACTGTGTAACGGGTCTTTACTTTTATGACAATAAGGTTGTAGAGTATGCCAAAAGTCTTAAACCCTCACCAAGAGGCGAACTCGAGATAACAGACCTCAACAGGATTTATCTGGAGAATAATTGCTTGAATGTTGAACTTTTGGGTCAGGGCTTTACATGGCTTGACACGGGTACACATGAAAGTCTTGTTGATGCAACAAACTTTGTCAAGACAATTGAAACGCATCAGCACAGAAAAATTGCTTGTCTTGAGGAAATCGCATATTTAAACGGCTGGATTTCTAGAGAAGATGTTCTTAAGGTATATGAAGAAGTTAAGAAAAATCAGTATGGTCAGTACCTTATGGATGTGCTTAGCGGAAAATATATTGATATACTCAATTAATCTAATTTAAGGAGAAATTAAAATGACTGTTATTGTTACAGGAGGAGCAGGTTTTATCGGCTCAAACTTTGTATTTCATATGTTAAATAAATATCCTGATTATCGCATTATTTGCCTTGATTGTCTTACATATGCAGGTAATCTGTCAACACTGGCTCCTGTTATGGACAACCCTAATTTTCGCTTTGTTAAGGAAAGTATTACTGACAGAGATGCAGTTTATAAGCTTTTTGAGGAAGAAAAGCCTGATGTGATTGTTAATTTTGCGGCAGAGAGCCATGTTGACCGTTCAATTGAGAATCCGGAGATTTTTCTTGATACCAATATTAAGGGTACAGCAGTGCTTATGGATGCTTGCCGCAAATATGGAATAAAGCGTTATCATCAGGTATCTACTGATGAGGTTTACGGTGATCTTCCGCTTGACAGACCTGACCTTTTCTTTACTGAGGAAACACCTATACATACCAGCAGTCCTTATTCATCATCAAAGGCAGGTGCCGATTTGCTGGTTCTTGCATACCACAGAACGTATGGTTTGCCTGTTACAATCAGCAGATGCTCAAATAATTACGGACCATATCATTTTCCTGAAAAACTAATTCCTTTAATGATTGCAAACGCACTTGCAGATAAACCTCTCCCCGTATATGGTGAAGGACTTAATGTGCGTGACTGGCTGTATGTTGAAGATCATTGTAAGGCGATAGATTTAATTATTCATAAAGGCAAAGTAGGAGAAGTATACAATGTCGGCGGACATAATGAGAAGCGCAACATTGATATTGTTAAAATAATCTGTAAGGAACTCGGTAAATCTGAGGATCTTATTATGTATGTAACAGACAGAAAAGGTCACGATATGCGTTATGCGATTGATCCAACTAAAATTCACAACGAGCTTGGCTGGTTACCTGAAACAAAATTTGAAGACGGCATAAAAAAGACTATACAGTGGTATCTTGACAACCGTCAGTGGTGGGAAACAATAATAAGCGGTGAATATCAGAATTATTACGAAAAAATGTATGGAAACAGATAAGAGGATTTAAATATGAAGGTATTTGTAACCGGAGTTGCAGGACAGCTTGGTCACGATGTAATGAATGAGTTGGCAACGCGCGGATATCAGGGCATTGGCACGGATATAGCGGAAAGTTATTCAGGCGTGCAGGATGGAACTCCTGTAACGTTAATGCCGTATGTACAGCTTGATATTACTGATGAAGATGCAGTAATATCTACAATAACGAATATAAATCCGGACGTGGTTATACATTGTGCAGCATGGACAGCAGTTGATGCTGCTGAAGAAGAAGAAAATAAGGACAAGGTCTTTTCAATTAACGTTAACGGAACTGAAAATATTTCTCGGGCGTGCAAAAGTGTTAATGCCAAAATGGTGTATATATCAACTGATTATGTTTTTGACGGTAAGGGTACAGAGCCTTGGCAGGCAGACTGCAAGAATTATGCTCCGCTTAATGTATATGGTAAGACAAAGTTAGAAGGGGAAAAAATTGTAAGTGAGATACTTGATAAGTATTTTATCGTGAGGATTGCTTGGGTTTTCGGAGTTAACGGCGGTAATTTTATTAAAACTATGCTTAAAATAGGTAAAAAGTTTGATTCAATTAAAGTTGTTAATGACCAAATAGGTACTCCGACTTATACATTTGACCTTGCTAAACTGCTTGTTGATATGATAGAAACCGATAAATACGGATATTATCATGCAACCAACGGTGGCGGATACATCAGCTGGTACGATTTTGCATGTGAAATTTTCAGGCAGGCCGGATATACAACAAAGGTAAATCCCGTAACAACTGAGGAATACGGTATTTCAAAGGCTGCAAGGCCGTTTAATTCAAGACTTGACAAGAGTAAACTTACTGATAATGGGTTTAATCCGTTGCCGCACTGGCAGGATGCATTAAAAAGGTATCTTGAGGAGATAAATTTATTATGAAAAGAATTTTTTACTTAGATTTTATAAGAGTAATATCTTGCTTAATTGTTGTATTGTTTCATATATCTTGTTACTTAGTGGATGTGCTAAATGTCAAAGGTTGTATTTTTTATTTATCTGCCAATACATCATGGGGAGCAATAGGTGTATCTTTTTTCTTTATTATTTCAGGCGTTGCTTTGTCTTATAGTTATGGTGAAAAGAATTTTGATTTAAAAAAGTACATAAAAAAGAGATTTTTGGGAATATATCCTATGTTTTGGATTGCCTACTTTTTAGTTTTTTTATATCAAATATTAAAAGATCCGGCTCAATTTAGTAATATACCTGTATTCAATTTTATCTATACAATATTTGGTTTAGACGGATATTTATATACTGTAGCAGCTCCTAACTTTTATATTTTAGGAGAATGGTTTTTAGGTGTTATAATTATTTGTTATGCGCTGTTTCCTATTATATTATATTTCTTTAAAAGATTTCCTAAATTGCTTGCTGTATTTTCAATAATAACATACGTTATATTGATACTTTTATTTGATTCGGAATATACACATATTAATATTGATATGAGTGTTACAGCGCATCTAATTGAATTTATATTTGGAATATATTATGTTAAGTATTATGATAAAATCAGGCTATCTGGTGGAATTTTAGCTGGTTTAGTATTTATTATATTTTTGTTTGTTCCTTTTGGAATAAAGAATACCAATATAAGCAGAATGATTACAACTCTTTGCAATATATTTGGATTTGTTTCAATTTCTTATTTTGTGAATCTATTAAAAAATTGTCAGAAGATTTATAGTGTTTTTAATGCCTCCAGCAAATTGACATATTCGGTATTTTTACTTCATCATATTATAATTTATGTATTGACGATGAAGGTATACAATATTACTAATTCAATAACAGGTGTTTATATTATTGATTTAATTGCTGTTATACTGGCATCATTTTTATTTTATTATTTATACAAACTTCTGTGTATTGTCTGTAAAAAAATATTATTTAATATAAGGAAAGGTGAGAAAATTGGGACAGATTAAAGTTGAAAAGTGCCCTATTGAGGGACTTTATATTATTGAGCCTGCTGTTCACGGTGACAGCAGAGGTTATTTTATGGAAACATACAATCAAAATGATATGCATGAAGCAGGTCTTGATATGGTATTTGTGCAGGATAATCAAAGTATGAGCACAAAAGGTGTTCTGAGAGGACTTCACTTTCAAAAAGAATATCCGCAAGGCAAGCTTGTAAGAGTAATAAAGGGCAGAGTATTTGATGTTGCAGTTGATCTTCGTGCAGGCAGTAAAACCTATGGTGAATGGTTTGGTATTGAACTTTCCGAAGAAAATAAAAAGCAGTTCTATATTTCTGAAGGGTTTGCTCACGGATTTCTTGTACTTAGCGAAACAGCGGAGTTTTGTTATAAAGTTACTGATTTTTATCATCCGGGAGATGAAGGCGGTCTTGCTTGGAATGATCCTGAAATCGGTATAAATTGGCCGCATCTTGAGGGAGAATACTGCGGAACGGCTGACTCAGCAGGATATTCTCTTGACGACGGTACTGCGCTTAACCTAAGCGAAAAAGATAAAAAATGGCTTGGACTTAAGGAAACATTTAAGTTCTGATACTTGGTGATAAAGGATTAAGTTATTCAGAAAATTGTTTTAACAAACGGTATAGTATACGCTAATCTTTTATTTTTAAATTTATGTTTCTAAAATTATCATAAAATTTAAAAATTCACTTGAAAAACTAATAATTATGTGGTATTATGTACTAGTTATTAAAGCAATTTTGTTTTATCTTATTATTAAATGAAAGGAAGATATATAAAATGAGCGTTTGGGGCATTGTTCTTGGTGTTTTGCTTGCTATAGTATCAGTTGCTATTATAATTGTAATTATTCTTCAGGAAGGTAACCAGCAGGGCATTGGTGCCGTTACTGGTGTAGCTGACTCATACTTTTCAAAAAATAAAGCTCGTTCAATCGATGCTTTTCTCTCACGTTGGACAAAAGTGTTTGCAGCTGTATTTGTAGTTTTTGTTATGGCGCTTAACATACTTTCTCGTTTCGGAATTCTCTAAGACATAATTTAAAAAGTATAAGCATAATTATAGACCGTCGGATAATATCTGCGGTCTATTTTTTATATTTGGAGATGTCTTATATGCCATGGTGGGGAATATGTATTATTATATTTTCAACGTTTATTATTTTTGCAATTATTCACTTTGCCGGAAAAAATAAACGCCCGCTTCGGCGGGCGCTGATATCTATGGTTAGCGGATTATTTACACTTTTGGCAGTTAATTTATCAGGAATATTTACTGGTGTATTTCTTCCTGTTAGTCTGCTTTCGCTGCTCGTTTCTATAATCGGAGGTATTCCGGGAGTGACACTTATGCTGGGGCTAAATTTGTTTTTTTGATTAAGAAATATTGTATAATTCTTCAAGCGCCTCGCCGACGCTTTCTTTATCGTTTGTCATTAGTGCGAGCATCACTTTATAAACTTTTGACGGACTTTCAAGGAAATTTTTCTTGATTAATAACGCTTGTTCTATTTGCGGTGCATACAGCTTAAAAGAAAAAAGTTCAATACTGCCTCCGGAGATTGTGCAATTAATAATAAATCCGTTTGGTGTTTTTTCAATTTCCACGGAGTTCTCGCGGGATGTTTTTTCTTCAGCAAGCAGTTTTACCGCACATGCAAATGCTTTTTCTTTGACGGAATAGGCAAGAGTACTGTCGAGCTGTTTTGCTATCAAGATACCGTTGTCTGAAAGCGTATAATTATTATTTCCATCATCTGATTTAATTAAATTACCATTATTCACAAGATCATCAAATGCAGAACTTGTTTCAAAATAGTTTGCAAGTCCTTGTTTTAAGATAGCTTGTACAATTAAATCCTTATCCATTGATTCCTTTACAGAATTATACAGATAACATATCAATGTTTTTATTTCACTTTTGCTTCGCATTCCTCCGGGAGAAATTCCCTCGTCAAATGTATCAAAAGCCATGAGATCACCTGCTTTGATTATATTTTTTTCATTATAGCATATAATAACACAAATGTGTACAATTTTCAGCAAAATTAATTGACTATTAAATATTGTTGTGATAGAATTGTCCGTAAAGAGGTGATAATCATGGAACAATATATGCCTTTTATTTGGATTGGTTTTTTATTAATAATGATAGTGTGTGAGGCTTTTACAACTCAACTCGTATCAATATGGTTTGTAATAGGTGCCGCTTGTGCTGCTGTTACAACAATTTTTACTGATTCAATAATAATTCAGTCTGTAGTATTTGTAGCTGTTTCTTTTGTTGCGTTAATAATTACAAGACCTATTGTAAAAAAATTTAAAAGTTCAAGAAATAAAGTAAGCACAAATGCTGACAGGATCATAGGCAAAACAGGAATTATGTTGTCTGATATAAATGATATTGATGAAGTTGGTCAGGCTAAGGTTGAGGGTAAGATTTGGTCGGTAAAATCAGGTAAAGTTCCAATTGCCGCAACTTCAAAAGTGACTGTGCTCTCTATTGAGGGAGTAAAACTTATTGTTGAGCCAATAAATGAATAATGTAATTTAGTTAGGAGAATGATTATGGATGGAATTATAGGTTTTGCTATTTTAGGAATAATATTATTAATTGTACTTATTATAATAATAAGCAATGTAAAAATTGTTCCTCAGGCACATGCATATGTAATTGAGCGTTTGGGCGCTTACAGCACTACGTGGGACACAGGTATTCATGTAAAAATACCTTTTGTTGATAAAATCTCTAAAAAAGTTTCTTTAAAGGAACAGGTTGTTGATTTTCCTCCTCAGCCGGTTATTACAAGAGATAATGTTACTATGCAGATTGATACAGTTGTATATTTTGAAATAACTGATCCAAAGCTTTATTCATATGGTGTTGAACGTCCGTTAAGTGCAATAGAAAATCTTACTGCTACAACCTTGCGTAATATAATAGGTGATCTTGAGCTTGATAATACACTGACATCACGTGATACTATTAATGATAAAATAAGAATAATTCTTGATGAAGCCACAGATGCATGGGGTATAAAGGTTATTCGTGTTGAATTAAAGAATATCTTGCCTCCAAGAGAGATTCAGGACGCAATGGAAAAGCAAATGAAGGCTGAACGTGAACGCCGAGCAAGAATCCTTGATGCTGAAGGTGAAAAACGCAGTCAAATTCTTGTTGCAGAGGGCATGAAAGAATCTGCGATTCTTAAAGCAGATGCTGTTAAAGAACAAAAAATCAGAGAAGCACAGGGTGAAGCCGAGGCTATTCTTACAGTACAAAAGGCTAATGCCGATGCACTTAGAATGCTTAACGAAGCAGCTCCTACGGATAAAATCATACAGCTAAAGTCTCTTGAAGCATTCGGCAAAGCTGCTGACGGAAAAGCTACTAAGATTATTATTCCCTCAGATATTCAAAGCCTTGCAGGTAATGTTACTGCAGTAAGAGAGCTTTGGAAAGATGACGTTGCTAAGTCATAAGTTTTATTTTTGCTTTTTATACGGGCGCAGTTCTGCTGCGTCCGTTTAATTTAATTTTGAGGTGGGGAAATGCAGGTAATAATTAATTTTTTATGGTATTTTGTAATATTTTCATTCTTCGGATGGCTTGTCACTGGATTAAGAGCTATATTGGTAGAAAAAAGATTTTCAAACAATGGATTTCTTACTTCTCCTTTTTGCCCTTCGTATGGGTTGTGCGCTGTTATAAGTTATTTTGCACTTAAACCTTTTTCATCGAATAAACTGATTTTGTTTTTCGGATCTGCTGTTCTGCTTTCGTTGCTTGCAGTATTAATTGGTTTTGCTGTTGAGAAAATGCTTAGATTTAAGCCATGGGATTTTACATCATCACCGCTAAATATTGGATCTTATATTACTTTACCGTATTCACTGCTGCTTGGTTTGACAGGTACAATTCTTGTGGGTGCAGTTATACCGGTTCTTACTGCGATTCTTGATTTTATTCCTTTTTTAATAAGTCTTATTGTAGTATTGTCATTGTGCGCAGTTATCCTTATTGACTATGTTTTTTCTATGATAACTACTATAAAGCTTCTCCGCAAAATTAAAAAATTAAAAAATGTCTCAGAGTTGATTGAAAAGGGAGCTTCTCAGGAAGAGATTGATGAACTTGAATTAAATTATAACAAATTATTTACTGCAAATATTTTAAGAAAAAGACTTGCTCATGCATATCCGGGACTTACTCATATGGATTATGTAAAGCAGATAAATGAAAAGATTGAAGAAATAAAAGAGGATAACAAGAAAGAGTATACTCAGGTTTTTGATAACAAGGAAGAAAAACCTTTTGCGTTTGGTTTATGTTTTACAAAACTGTTTTATTTATTCTTTATAGGTTGTGTTTTAGGAACTGTTTTTGAAACTGTTTGGGCGCTGTTTTCTGAAGGCCATTTTGAAGTGAGAGTCGGTATGGTATACGGTCCGTTTATACCTGTTTACGGCGGTGGTGCATGCTTTCTTACTTTAGTTTTGTATAAGCTGTATAAACTTAGCGATACTCTTATTTTTGCTATCAGTGCTGTGGTTGGAGCAGGTTTTGAGTATTTTTGTTCATGGTTTCAGGAAAGTTTGTTTGGGACGGTTTCATGGGACTACAGTAATACTCCCTTTAATCTTGACGGACGAACTAATCTTATGTATGCATTAATATGGGGATTCTTAGGACTTGTGTGGGTTCGTTATTTGTATCCTTGGGCTTCAAAGCTTATAGAAAAAATTCCCAAAAGGGCCGGCGCGTTAATAACAACATTTTTAATTGTGTTTATGTTATTCAATGCTTTTATATCGGTTACAGCAACTTACAGATGGACACAGCGGCAGGAGGGTGTTCCTGCTTCAAGCAGCTTTGAAAAATATCTTGATGAAAAATTTAATGATGAGCACATGGAAACACTTTTTCCGCACATGACAGATGTTGAAAATACCGGTGTAACTACAGAAGGGGTAATTTCATCAAAATAAATCTGTTTTAATATAAGAGTTTCTGTAATTTTTGAAATTAAAAAAATTATGATGACCAAACATTAATTATGTGTTTGGTCATTTTTATAAAAAGAAAAATATTTGTTTTGGCGCATAAAATTGTTTTTAGGATAATTTTAAAATAATTACGGCTTTCTATTGAAATTTTGACGAATTTTTAATATAATAATATAGTTAAGAAATATATCTCAGTACTATGTATAAGGAGAATATTATGAAAAAAGTTGCAATAATAATGGGTTCTGACAGTGATTTTCCCGTAGTATCAAAAGCTGTTAAAAAATTGCAGGAGTTTGGTGTAGAATACGAAGTCCATGTTATGAGTGCACACCGTACACCGGATGCTGCTATTGAATTTTCTGCCAATGCCGTAAAAAACGGATTTGGTGTTATAATCGCAGCTGCCGGCATGGCAGCACATCTTGCCGGAGTTCTTGCTGCAAAAACTATACTTCCTGTAATAGGTATTCCTTGTAAATCAGCACAGCTCGACGGTATGGATGCACTTCTTGCAACTGTTATGATGCCAACCGGTATACCTGTTGCAACAGTAGCTGTAGACGGTGCTGCCAATGCAGCAATACTTGCTGTTGAGATGCTTGCATTGTCTGATGAAGCACTTGCTCAAAAGCTTATAGATATGAAAGATGAAATGGAGAAAGGCGTTGCCGAAAAAGACAAGGCAATGCAGATTAAGGTGGCAGAACTTTGATTAGAAATTTTGTTGATATTGATCCGAAACTTGATAAAATTAATGATGAATGCGGTGTTTTCGGTATTTATAAAAATGATGAGGATATTGACATAGTTGCTGTTACGCATGATGCTCTGTTCGGACTGCAGCACAGAGGGCAGCAGAGTGCTGGTATTACGGTAAATGTTGACGGTGAGTTTTCAACAGTTAAGGAACTTGGAATGGTATCAGAGGTATTTACACCAAACGTCCTTAAAAAACTGCCTGACGGTCAGATTGCTGTGGGCCATGTCAGATATACCTCGAACGAAAGTCTTGACCGTGCATCAAATCAGCCTTTAGTACTTAGATATAATCAAGGCGCGCTTGCAATTGCAAGTAATGGCTCTATAACAAATTATCCGGAAATCAGGCAGGACCTCGAAAGAGGCGGTGCTATTTTTCAATCTAATTCCAATGCAGAGATTATGGCATATGTTATTGCTACAGAAAGGTGTTCTACTGATAATCTGGAGGATGCTGTTTTGGCAGCTATGGATAAGTTGAAGGGAGCCTATTCGACTGTTATATGCGCACCGACACGTTTGATTGGTTTTCGCGATATGTATGGATTTCGGCCGCTTTCCATAGGAAAATTAAAAAACAGTTATATAATTACGTCCGAAACATGTGTTATTGACAGTATGGGCGGAGAGTACATTCGCGATGTTAAACCGGGCGAAATGGTAGTAATAGACAAAGACGGTTTCCATAGCTATATGTCTAAGAGAAAAGCTTCTCAAACATCGCTTTGTCTGTTTGAATATGTTTATGTTGCGCGTCCTGACAGTGAAATCGGAGGAATAAGTGTTTATAATGCCCGTTTTAAAGCCGGAGAATTACTCTACAGTGAATATCCTATCGAAGCTGATATGGTTTGCGGTGTTCCTGATTCAGGGCTTATAGCTGCCGAAGGCTATGCAAAGGCTTCTGGTATTCCGTATGGAATGGGTTTTGTTAAAAATAAATATATTGGACGATTTGTAGGAACGGGAAATGGTAAAAAGGCAAGACTCCTAAAAACCCGTCTTACTGCCCTGAAATCGAACGTTAAGGGAAAGAGAGTTGTGATTATAGACGACTCGATTGTAAGAGGTGAAACGTCAAAGCATATTGTTCAGCTTATGCGTGATGCCGGTGCTTCTGAGGTTCATATGCTGATAAGTTCACCGCCGTTTATTTGTCCGTGTTATTTTGGAATTGATATAAGAGATACCGACAATTTGATTGCAAATAAAATGACAGCAGATGAAATTTGCAGATATATCGGTGCGGATTCCTTAGGATACCTCAGTCTGCAGGGATTGCATAAAATTGCAGACGGCGCTGATATTGACTTTTGTGACGGTTGTTTCAGCGGAAATTATAATGCAGAAATTCCGCGGACAATATTTGTAGACAAATATGCTAAAAAAATTAACAGAGAGTAACAGGAGGATTACAATGAACAACAGCTTTTCAGAAAGTTATAAAGCAGCAGGTGTTGATGTAACTGCAGGTTACAAGTCAGTGGAGCTTATGAAAAAACATGTAGCCCGTACAAAAATTGACGGTGTAGTATCCGGTATAGGCGGATTCGGCGGACTTTTTGCACCTAATTTTAACGGGATGGAAGAGCCTGTACTTGTAAGCGGTACTGACGGTGTAGGAACAAAGCTTAAACTTGCAATGCTGCTTAATAAACATGATACAATAGGCATTGACGCAGTAGCAATGTGCGTAAACGATGTTATTTGCTGCGGCGCTCAGCCATTGTTTTTTCTTGACTATATTGCTATAGGCAAAAATATTCCTGAAAAGGTTGCAGAAATTGTTTCAGGTATTGCAGAAGGCTGTGTTCAGTCGGGTTGTGCTCTTATAGGCGGTGAAACTGCTGAGCATCCGGGGCTTATGCCTGTTGACGATTATGATGTAGCCGGCTTTTGTGTAGGTATGGCTGATAAGCCAAAGATGATTGACGGCTCAAAGCTCAAATCGGGAGATGTACTTATCGGTCTGCGTTCTTCAGGTGTGCACTCAAATGGTTTTTCTCTTGTAAGAAAGATATTTGATATTAATGAAAATACAATCAACAATACTTATCCTGAGCTTGACAAGAGCTTAGGCGAAACTTTGCTCACACCTACAAAAATATATGTTAAGCCGCTTCTCGCTCTAATGAAAGAAATAGAAGTAAAAGCTGTTTCTCATATTACAGGAGGCGGATTTTATGAAAATATTCCGCGCATGCTTGCAGATGGATTGACTGCTGAGATAAAGAAAGACAGCATACCCGTACTTCCAATTTTTAAACTTATGCAGAGAGTCGGCAATATTTCTGAGCACGATATGTTTAATACATTTAATATGGGAATTGGAATGATAACGGCCGTATCAAAAGAGAATGTTGATAAGGCTCTTGAAGTGCTAAAGGATAATGGTGAAGATGCAGTTGTTCTTGGTGAAGTAATTGAGGGCAGCGAAGGAGTTGTATTCGCATAATGAAAAATATTGTAGTTCTTGTGTCAGGCGGCGGAACCAATTTGCAGGTGCTTATTGATGCACAGAATAACGGTGAAATTAAGAATGGAAAAATAACCTGTGTTATTTCTTCAAAACCTGATGCATATGCACTTGAAAGGGCAAGAAATAACAACATTAAGACTCGTGTTCTTACTAGAAAGGAATATCCAAATTCATATGAATATACAAAGGATATTTTGAAGGCAGTTGAGGAAGAAAAGGCTGATTTGGTTGTCTATGCAGGATTTTTAACAATTCTTGATGAAATGATAGTTAAAGCTATGCCAAATAAAATGATTAATATCCATCCCTCTTTAATACCGGCATTTTGCGGCAAGGGGTACTATGGACTCCATGTTCATGAAGAAGTGCTGAAGCGCGGAGCAAAGCTTACCGGCGCAACTGCTCATTTTGTAAATGAAATTTGCGACGGGGGACCGATTATTATTCAAAAGGCTGTTGAAGTTCAAAACGGAGATACTCCTGAAATTCTACAGAGAAGGGTAATGGAACAAGCTGAATGGAAAATTCTTCCCAAAGCAGTATCGCTGTTTTGTGAGGATAAAATAATAGTTAAAGATAACAAGACAGAAATTCTTGATTAACGGAGGTAAATTATGAAACCTGTATCTCTATATAGTGATATTGCATCAACAACATATCCGGGAAGAGGCATTGTAATTGGAAGAAGCTCTGACGGCAAAAAAGCTGTTATTGCATACTTTATTATGGGCAGAAGTGAAAACAGCAGAAACAGGGTTTTTGTTGAAACAGAAGATGGAATAAAGACTCAGGCATTTGATCCGTCAAAGCTCGTAGATCCTTCACTTATTATCTATTCACCGGTAAGAGTGCTTGGCAATAAAACAATTGTTACAAACGGTGATCAGACTGATACTATTTATGATTTAATGAATCAGCAGCTTACATTTGAGCAGGCACTGCGTACTCGCGAATTTGAACCTGACGGTCCTAACTACACTCCCAGAATTTCAGGTATTATTAAATGCAGTGACGAAAAAATGAATTATGCAATGTCAATTCTCAAAAGTGCTGACGGAAATCCCGATTGCTGTGAAAGATATACTTACACATATGAAAATCCTATTGCCGGTCTGGGCAGATTTATCCATACATATATGAGTGACGGCAATCCGCTTCCGAGCTTTGAGGGTGAGCCTACTCTTGTAGAAATCGGCAGTGATGATATTGATACATTTGCACAGAAAATATGGAATGCACTTAACGACGATAATAAAGTATCTCTTTTTGTTCGTTATATTGACATAGCAACAAATTCTGCTGAGTCAAGAATCATTAATAAAAATAAGTAATACTTAAATATATGAAAGGACGATAATCCAATGAACGAACTCGCTTTAAAATACGGATGTAACCCTAACCAAAAGCCTTCAAGAATTTTTATGCAGGATGGAAATGACCTTCCTGTTGAGGTTCTTAACGGAAAACCGGGTTATATTAATTTTTTGGATGCATTTAACTCTTGGCAGCTTGTTAAAGAGCTTAAGGCAGCTACAGGGCTTCCTGCTGCTGCATCATTTAAGCATGTAAGTCCTGCTGGTGCTGCTGTTGCAACCGAGCTTTCAGATACTCTTAAGAAAATTTATTTTGTTGATGATTTGGAGCTTTCTCCGATTGCCTGTGCATATGCAAAGGCAAGAGGTGCCGACAGAATGTCATCCTATGGCGATTGGGTCGCCTTGTCTGATACTTGTGATGTTCAGACTGCACTTTTGCTAAAGAGAGAAGTTTCTGATGGTATTATTGCTCCGGATTATACTCCCGAAGCCCTAGAGGTTCTCAAAGCAAAAAGAAAAGGTACCTACAATGTAGTAAAGATTAATCCAAATTATAATCCCGCACCTATTGAGCACAAGGATGTTTTTGGAATTACTTTTGAACAGGGCAGAAATGAGCTTAAAATCGATGAAGCAATGCTTATGCAAAATATTGTTACAGACAATAAAAATCTTACTGAAGATGCAAAGCGTGATTTGCTTATTGCTCTTATAACTTTAAAATATACGCAGTCAAACTCAGTTTGCTATGCTAAAGACGGACAGGCCATCGGCGTCGGTGCAGGTCAGCAGTCAAGAATTCATTGTACCAGACTTGCAGGAAACAAGGCTGATATTTGGTATTTAAGACAGCATCCAAAGGTAATGAACCTTCCTTTTGTTGATAATATCAGACGTCCGGACAGAGATAATACAATTGATGTATATATTTCTGATGACTACGAAGATGTTCTTGCAGAGGGAGCATGGCAGCAATACTTTAAAACAAAGCCGGAACCTTTGACAAGAGAAGAAAAGAAAGAGTGGCTTTCTACATTTTCGGGAGTATCACTTGGTTCTGATGCATTTTTCCCATTTGGCGATAATATCGAAAGAGCTAAGCGTTCGGGAGTACAGTATGTAGCTCAGCCCGGCGGTTCCATTCGCGATGACAATGTTATAGAAACCTGCAATAAATATAATATGACAATGTCATTTACCGGTATCAGATTATTCCATCATTAATAAGAGGTGTGTATATGAATATTTTAATGATTGGTTCAGGCGGACGTGAACATGCACTTGTAAAAAAGTTAATTGAAAGTCCTAAATGTACTAAGCTTTACTGTGCACCGGGAAACGGCGGTATTTCAAGAGACGCAGAAATTGTAAATATAGGTGTAATGGACAAGAATAATTTGGTTAAATTTGCAAAAGAAAATGCAATTGACCTTGTGTTTGTTGCTCCTGATGATCCGCTTGCAGACGGTATGGTTGATGCATTTCAGGCTGAAGGTATAAGAGCATTTGGACCGAATGCAAATGCTGCTGTTATTGAAGCTTCAAAGGTATTTTCAAAGAATCTTATGAAAAAATACAATATTCCTACTGCCGGATATGAAGTGTTTGATAATGCAGACAAGGCTATCGAATATATTAAATCAAAAAATACGACCCCGGTTGTTGTAAAAGCAGACGGACTTGCACTTGGCAAGGGAGTTATTATAGCTCTGACAATTGATGAAGCAGTTGATGCTGTAAAATCAATTATGCAAGATAAAAAGTTTGGAGATTCGGGCAACAATATTGTTATTGAAGAATTTCTTACAGGGCCTGAGGTGTCTGTTCTTGCGTTCACAGACGGTAAATGTGTTAAGCCTATGGTTAGCTCAAAAGATCACAAAAGGGCTTTTGATAATGACGAGGGACTAAATACCGGCGGTATGGGAACGGTAAGTCCAAATCCATACTATACAGATGACATAGCGGCTGAGTGTATGGAAACAATCTTTAAGCCGACAATTGAGGCAATGAATAAAGAGGGAAGACCGTTCAAGGGCTGTTTATATTTTGGTTTGATGATTACACCTAAAGGACCAAAGGTTATTGAGTATAATGCACGATTTGGTGACCCTGAAGCTCAGGTTGTGCTACCCAGGCTTAAAACAGATTTAATTGATATCTGTGAGGCTGTAATTGATGAAAAACTCTCTGAAATTGACATAGAGTGGTATGATGGAGCAGCTGCTTGTGTTGTTATGGCAAGCGGCGGTTATCCGTTATCTTATAAAAAAGGAATAGAAATGTTTGGTCTTGATAACAGCGGTCAGGTTGAAGGGGCAACTGTATATCATGCAGGAACAAAATATGAAAACGGAAAGTTTTACACAAACGGAGGCCGTGTGCTCGGTATTACTGCAACAGCAGATACCCTCGATGAGGCGCTTACAAAAGCCTATACTGCAGTCGATAAAGTAAAATTTGACGGTGCTCATTATAGACATGATATCGGAAGAACTAAATAAAATATAAAATAACATGAGCCGCTCAAAAAATTGAGCGGCTCTCTTTTAGCTGGCATTTTTAATCTGAAGTCTCAGCTTATCTGATATCATAGCAATGAATTCACTGTTTGTAGGCTTGCCTCTGTCATTGTGAATTGTATATCCAAAATAGGAGTTAAGCACGTCAATATCGCCTCTGTCCCACGCAACTTCAATTGCATGACGAATTGCTCTTTCGACTCTGGACGATGTTGTTTCGTATTTTTTAGCAACAGAGGGATAAAGCTGTTTGGTTACCGCATTAATTATTTCAGGTTTCTCAACGGACATAATAATAGAATCTCTCAGATAATGATATCCTTTAATATGGGCAGGCACGCCTATTTCGTGAAGAATATCTGTTACTTTCATTTCTATTCCGAATGCGTCAAACATATAGTTGTTGTTATAATTTTTATCCTTAGTATTTTTTGCCATGTTAGTGATGATTTCGCATAAATCGTTAACATTGTATGGTTTTAGAACAAAATAAGAAGCTCCTGAATTCATGATTTCACGTTCCAAAACAGGGCTGTGGAATGATGAAAATACTATAAATACGGGTTGTTTAATATTTTGTCGTTTAATGTTGTGAATTACACCAATTGCATCAAGTCTTGTCATAAAAGAATCCATAAGAACAACCTGTGGCTGCTCTCTTCTTATCCTTTCACACAGCTCTTCGCCGTCTTTGGTGCAGAAACTTACAGAAATGTTAAAAGTATTAAATAGTTTTAAATTATCCTGTGAAAATTCTGTTGATTCATCTGTAATAATGAGTTTGATTTTGTTGTCCATATTGATTTCCCCCAGTAATTTTTTGTGATGTTGATATAATACCACAAAATGGTAAACTTGGCAATAGTTTCCAAATAATTTTTTTAAAAAAAGAGGAAAATATTTTAAATTATTTTTTTCGACAGACAAAATCCCACAATATATTGGTTATTTCTTGTAATTTTCTACCATATTTTGAGAATATATGCCATACCCCTCATTAGGGTTGTTAACGAATACATGGGTTACAGCGCCTATTATTTTATTGTTTTGAATTATGGGACTTCCGCTCATACCCTGTACTATGCCACCGCATTTTTTCATCAATCTTTTGTCTGTAATCTTTATAACAAAATTTTCATTAGATTTTTCACTTCTATTACAGATTTTTTTAATTTCAATATCATAGCTATCAACTTCATTATTATCTAATGTTGTATAAAGCTGTGCTTTACCGATTTTTATTTCATTTATTGCAGCAATTTCATACTTTTTACTTTTATTTTGGAAATTGTCATTTATTGTTCCAAAAATACCTATTTCACTGTTTTTTGTAAGTTTACCTATAGTATTATCAGAAAAATATCCGTTAAGACTTCCGGGTTTTCCTGTTATACTTTTACTAACGCCGCTAATATTTGCATGCACTACTTCGCCTTCAGCTAAAGGAAGAAGAGCAGATGTGTCATTATCGCATATTCCGTGTCCTAATGCGGCAAAATAATTATTATCAGTATCATAATAAGTTATTGTTCCAATTCCTGCACAGCTGTCACGAACCCATGCACCAATAAGATAAACGCCAACTGTATTTTTTACAGGATTTATTTTTTTATAAAGTTCTGCTCCGTTTCTTTGAATTTTTAAATTCAGAGTATTTCCGTTACTGTTTTCTGTAACGGTTTTTAAATCTTCATTGCAATTAATTTTATATCCGTTTGCTTCCTGAATAATATCACTTACTTGCAGACCTCCGCTTTTTGCCGGACAAACATATTGTGTTCCGTCATAGTATTCTTCAAGATTAATGACTATTACTCCATTTGTATAAAATTTTACACCAAAGGATTCGCCTCCAAGGTAAACGCTTGTTTTATTTTCTTCAGCTTGATAAGTGATAGTGGTAGTTATAATTAAAATAATTCCTGTTAAGGCAACTGCTAATATTTTTTTCAATTTTTTCAAAAAATCACCTTCTTTCCGTTGCCTTTATTATCTTTTGCATTTATAATATAAGATAAAACACGTTTAAAATTATTAAAAATAAACTTGGAATTTGAATTGCTGAAAGTTTAGTAATGTACTGAGTTTTTTCAAAAAATTTTCTTTAAATATATGTTTTTCAAAAATTGAGGTTATTATGGCTGAATTAAAAACAGAACTTTCCGGTTTATCATCTGATGAAGTAAAGCAGAGAATAAGCGAGGGAAAAACTAATGTCTCTGCAAACATTAAAACAAAATCTGTAAAAAGAATTTTTTACAGTAATATTTTTACGCTTTTCAATGCAATTAATTGTGTCTTGTTAATTGCATTGATTGTAGTGGGATCTTATAAAAACATCTTATTTATTGGTGTTGTTGCAGCAAATATTGCTATTGGTATTTTCCAGGAAATACGATCAAAAATAAGCGTAGACAGATTAACAATTTTGTCTGAAAAAAAAGTAAATGTTTTGCGTGACGGAAAAATTGTTGAAATTAGTAAAGAAGATATAGTTATAGATGATATTCTTATTTTAAACAGAGGAAGCCAGATTCCTGCCGATTGTGTAGTATATGAAGGTGAATGTAAGGTTAACGAAAGCCTTTTAACCGGTGAATCTGATTTAATTGTAAAAAATGTAAATGATCTGTTGCTTTCAGGAAGTTTTATTTCTGCAGGGAAGTGTTATGCTAAAGTTACAAAAGTAGGTGCAGATTGCTATGCTGCAAAAATCAACAATGAAGCAAAATATATTAAAAAGGTTAATTCACAAATTTTAAAGTCATTTAATTTTATTATTAAACTTTGCACATTTATTATTTTTCCGATTGGTATTTTTTTCTTTATCAGACAATTTGGCCTTCCGGATGCAACTATTCAGACAGCTGTTGTAAGTACTGTCGCTGCACTCGTAGGAATGATTCCAAAGGGTATGATATTGCTTACAAGTTCAGTGCTTGCAGTTTCCATAATAAGACTCTCCCGAAAAAAAGTACTGGTACAACAAATGTATTGTATTGAAACACTTGCACGTGTTGATGTTTTGTGTCTTGACAAGACAGGTACTTTGACAACTGACAAAATGAATGTGACAGAGATAATTTATTTTGATAGTGATGAAAGTGAAGTTAATACGGCATTAAGCTCAATAGTTAATGCAACTGATGAGTTTAATGCAACCATGATTGCGATTAAAAATTATGTTAAGAACAGTGAATTGCTTGACTGTGAAAAATTTATTAATTTTTCATCTGAAACAAAGTGGTCGGGCGGTGTTTTCAGCAATGAAAAGACTTACATAATCGGCGCGGCAGAATTTGTATTTAAAGATAAAAATAAATACAAAGATGTCTATAATGCAATTAATGAAGTCAGCCAAACCGTTCGTATACTTGCACTTGCATCAAGTGAACTTCCTGTAAAAGATAACAGTTTGCCGGATAATCTGCATCCAATGGCACTTGTTCTGATTAAAGATACATTACGCGAAAATGTGAATGAAACGATAGATTTCTTTAAAAAACAAGGCGTAATCTTAAAAGTGATTTCAGGCGACAGTATAAAAACTGTTCAGAATATAGCCTTTGACACCGGAATTGACGGTGCTGAAAATGCTATAGATATGACTTTGGTTACAAGCGATGAACAGCTTGAAGAAGCAGCTGAAAAATATAACGTATTTGGCAGGGTAACTCCGGCGCAAAAGAAGAAGCTTGTAACTGCATTAAAAAAGCACGGTCATTCAGTTGCAATGACAGGAGATGGTGTAAATGATGTTCTTGCACTTAAAGAAGCAGACTGTTCTATAGCCATGGCATCAGGTAGCGATGCAGCGCGCAATGTTTCTCAGCTTGTTTTGGTAAATGATGATTTTGAGTCTATGCCGGAGGTTGTGGCTGAGGGCAGACGAACTATAAATAATCTTGAACGAAGCTCGGCACTTTATCTTGTAAAAACAATATATTCAATTGTGCTTTCAATTTTTTTCATCTTTTTTAGTATGGAATACCCATTTGAGCCTATTCAGCTTACACTTGTAGGTGCATTTACTGTTGCATTGCCATCGTTTGTACTTGCTTTACAGCCTAATAATAATATAATAAAAGGAAATTTTACTGTTAACATAATAGCCCGTTCCCTTCCTGCATCTTTCTGTGTTATAGCGAATATAATATTGCTTGCAATTATAAGCGGTTTTGCAGGTGTTTCGTCCGAGGAGTTTTCTACAATATCTGTTTATCTGACGGCGTTGTCGTGTATGCTGCTTGTGGTTAGGCTCTCATTTCCTGTAAATATTATACGAACAGTTATGCTTGTATTCTGTATATGCGTATTTGTTCTGGGAAGTTTGCTTTTGGGAGATTTGTTCTCCCTTTGTAAGCTTTCAGTCAGGGGGGTAATTATTCTTTCGGCTTTTGCTGCAGGCACGGTTATTGTGTTTAATGTATTATATAATATTGCACAAAATTATATAAATAAATTCAAAATTGATAGGAGCAAGCAAAATGATATATAATAATGTTCTTGATGCTGTGGGGCATACGCCTATTATAAGACTTAATAATATGACCGATAGAAACAGTGCAGAAATCCTTGTGAAATTTGAAGGACTTAATGTAGGAGGTTCGATAAAAACGCGCACTGCATATAATATGATTTGTCAGGCTGAAAAAGACGGGTTAATAAACAAGGATACTGTTATTGTAGAGCCGACAAGCGGCAACCAAGGAATAGGTCTTGCTCTTGTTGGAGCAGTAAAAGGTTATAAAACCATAATAGTAATGCCGGATTCTGTAAGTGAAGAGAGAAGAAAGCTTGTTAAGCATTACGGTGCCGAGGTTATTCTTATACACGACAGCGGAAATATTGGAAAATGCATTGATGAGTGTTTGCAGACTGCGTTAAAAATGGCTGAGGAAAATCCTAATGTTTTTGTACCTCAGCAGTTTGAAAACAAAAATAATCCTTGTGCGCACCGTCACCACACTGCTCTTGAGATAATGGAGCAGGTTGGACGCCCAATTGACGGTTTTTGTTCGGGAGTCGGTACAGGCGGAACAATTACCGGAATAGGAGAAGTACTAAAAGCCCAGTATCCTGAAATAAAAATATGGGCTGTTGAGCCTGAGAATGCTGCTATTCTGTCGGGCGGTACAATCGGCACTCATTTGCAGATGGGGATAGGCGACGGCGTTATTCCAAAAGTACTTAATACATCAATATACGAAAACATATGCATAATTACGGACGAAGAGGCAATTAAGACATCAAAAGACCTTGCCAGAAAAGAGGGATTAATGTGCGGGATTTCCAGTGGTACAAATGTTGCGGCCGCAATTAAGCTTGCTAAGCAGCTTGGTAAAGGAAAAACAGTTGTTACTGTACTTCCTGATACAGCTGAAAGATATTTTTCTACTCCTCTTTTTGAAAATGAATAACTAATATAAAAAAACAAAGGATTGTCACAATTGAAGATACAGTTGTCAGATGGTGTTAAGGTTATAATTTCTAAACTTAATAATTATGGTTTTGAAGCTTTTGCAGTCGGCGGCTGTGTACGCGATTGTGTCATCGGACTTGTTCCTCATGATTGGGATGTATGTACTAATGCACAACCTGAACAGATTAAACATTGCTTTAAAGACTTTGAAACCTTTGATTCAGGTATAAAGCATGGTACCATTTCGGTGATTTATAAAAGAGCGATTTATGAAATTACAACATACAGAATTGACGGTGAATATCTCGACAGTCGTCACCCGGAAAGTGTAGAGTTTACCAATGATATAACCAAAGATCTTGCCAGACGTGATTTTACTGTTAATGCAATGGCTTATAATGAAGAAAAAGGGTTGGTTGATCCATTCGGTGGTATACATGATGTCAGCAGAAAAATAATAAAATGTGTTGGTGATTCTGATAAACGTTTTGATGAAGATGCGCTAAGAATTTTGCGTGCTCTTCGTTTTGCATCAGTTTACGGATTTTCGATTGATAATAAAACATCCGATTCTGTCAAAAATAAATCTTATTTACTTGGAAATATTGCCTATGAGAGAATTGCGGCTGAGTTTAACAGATTATTATGCGGTAAAAATGTTGAGAAAATATTAAACGGGTATAAAGAAGTATTTTCAGTTTTTATTCCCGAGTTTAAACCTATGTTTAATTTTAAGCAGCTGAACGTACATAGCAATGAGGATTTATGGCATCAAACAACGGCTTTAGTTAAACTAGTTGAAAAAGATCCTTTGTTAAGGGTTGCAATGCTTCTGCATGATATTGGTAAACCTGAATCATGCCCTGACGGCTACTGTAAATATTATAATTATACAAAGCTGAGTGCAGAAATTGCAGAAAGAATTTTGCTCAGATTGAGATATTCAAAAAACTTTGTAGATGATTGTCTTAAGCTTATTGAGTATCAGGATGTAAGGCTATATGATAGTAAAAAAAATCTTAAAAGGGTAATGAATATTGTTGGTGTTGATAATACAAGAAGGTTGATAAAAATTCAGCAAGCAATTAATTCATTGTTGTATTTTAAACAAGATGAAAAGTTTATGACGGCACAGAGACAGCTTGAAGAAATTATCAACGGAGATGAATGCTTTAAGCTAAGTCATCTTGCTGTTAACGGAAAAGACATTATTAATTTAGGAATTAAAGAGGGAAAAGCCGTAGGTGAAATTTTAAACGTATTAATAAATAAGGTAATTGATGAAGAATTGCCAAATACAAAAAACATTTTGCTTGAAGCAGCAAAAAAACTGATATTTTAGTTATATAAAAATATAAGCAGTCTGAAAATAACATCAGACTGCTTTCACTTTTAATATTCATGATTTATATTCTTGCAACACCTGTCTTAATGGCAGCATTTTTTACAGCCTCAGCAACAGTTTTTCCAATTCTTTTGTCAAAAGCTTCGGGAAGAATATAATCTGGATTTAATTCTTCATCACTTACAAGTGAAGCGATAGCAAATGAAGCGGCAACCTTCATTTCTTCGTTTATATCGCTTGCTCTGCAATCGAGTGCACCTCTGAAAATACCCGGAAAGGCAAGTACGTTGTTAATCTGATTTGGAAAGTCACTTCTGCCTGTTCCGACAACGGCTGCTCCCGCTTTTTTTGCAAGGTCAGGCATAATTTCGGGAGTAGGATTTGCCATAGCAAAAAGTATTGGGTTTTCAGCCATAGATTTAACCATATCTTCTCTTACACATCCTGCTGCTGAAATACCTAAAAATACATCGGCATTTTTCATGGCATCTCCAAGTGACCCGGTCATATGTTCAAGGTTTGTGATTTCTGCCATTTCTTTTTTGACAGTATTAAGACGTTCATCGCCTTTACATATTATTCCCTTGCTGTCACAAAGAGTTATATTTTTAACGCCCATATTAAGCAAATGTTTAGCAATTGCAATACCTGCTGCACCTGCTCCGTTCATGACAACCTTGATGTCCTCAAATCTTTTGTTTACAAGCTTAAGTGCATTAATCAAACCTGCGGCAACAATAACAGCAGTTCCATGCTGATCATCATGGAAGATCGGAATATCACACTTTTCCTTGAGTTTCTTTTCTATCTCAAAACAACGTGGAGCAGAAATGTCTTCAAGGTTTATGCCTCCAAATGAACCGCTTATAAGATAAATTGTGTTAACAATTTCGTCAACATCTTTGCTTCTTACGCATATAGGGAATGCATCTACATCGCCAAATTCTTTAAATAATGCGCATTTACCTTCCATAACAGGCATTCCGGCTTCAGGACCTATGTCGCCAAGACCGAGCACCGCCGTGCCGTCAGTAACAACTGCAACAAGATTATTTCTTCTTGTAAGCTCAAATGATTTGTCATAATTATTCTGTATTTCCAGACAAGGCTCTGCAACACCCGGAGTGTAGGCAAGTGACAAGTCTTCAGAGGTAGAAATCGGTACCCTTGAAATTACTTCAATCTTACCGTTCCAGTCATAATGCTTGTTGAGTGATTCTTTTCTGATATCCATAAATATACTCCTTTTTTACAAATCTCTCCTTATTATAAACCTAAATATTTATTATATCAAGTAAAAATGATTAATTTCATTTGACTTTTGACTTAATTTGCATTATTATAATTAGGTGAGTGCATTGAGCAGCCGCGAGCAAAATCCGAAAGGGTTTGTGCGAGGAAAGTCCGGGCTTCACAGAGCAAAAATAACGGCTAACGGCCGCCGGAGGCGACTCCAGGGATAGTGCAACAGAAAATAACCGCCAAAATTATTTGGTAAGGATGGAAAGGTGAGGTAAGAGCTCACCGGAGGGTGGGAGACCACTCTGCCGTGTAAACCCTATTTGAAGCAACACCGTGGTAGGACATTATGCGCTTGCTCGGCGCGTCCTTAGGAGGTGGCATCGAGCAGTTTCGGCAACGGACTGCCAAGATAGATGGCTGTTCACGACAGAACCCGGCTTATAGATGCAGTCACACAAAGACGCCTGATGATTACTAATACTGAATATTATTTTAAGAACAGATTTATCTTAGCGCATAATGAGCAGTTTATTGCTTATATAAGTTTAATTGCGGTGCTTATTATGCCTGCTATAGTTTTAATCGTGTATATTATCTGTTTTTTAAATTGTATTTAGTATCATTAGGCGTTTTTATTTGTTGGATTTTTCTATTATTTTCTCAGCACATTTTATTCCGTCAACGGCGGCTGAAATAATCCCGCCTGCATAGCCTGCGCCTTCACCGCAAGGATATAAGCCTTTAACTGCAACGCTTTGCAGTGTATCATTCCTCAAAATCCTGATAGGGGACGAACTTCTTGTTTCTACGGCAGTCAGTATGGCATCTCCATCATCAAAGCCTTTAAGTTTTTGTCCCATAGTTATGATACCCTGCTTCATTGATTTACATAGATACTCTGGTAAAAACGAATTTATATTGCTGAGAGTATGGTAAGGACCGATGCTTGGAATAACATTGCCAAATGATGTGCTTTTTTTATTGTTTAAAAAGTCATCAACGCGCTGAACAGGAGCTGAGTAGTTCTCTCCGCCGGCGATAAATGCCTTTTGCTCAATATTTCTTTGAAAGTACATTCCTGAAAGAGGATTTTCTGAGTTAAAATCTTTTTGAGAAACACCTACAAGTAAAGCCGCATTAGAGTTAATTTCATTTCTTGCAAATTCGCTCATGCCATTGGTGCAGAGCATTCCTTTTTCACTTGATGCGTTTACAACTTTGCCTCCCGGACACATACAAAATGTATATACTCCGCGTCCGTTGTCAAGATGGGCATTCATCTTATAATTAGCAGCGCCAAGGCGTTTGCTGCCTGCAAAGCGACCATATTGTGATTTGTCAATTTCTTCTCTTAGATGTTCAATTCTTACACCGGCAGAAAACGGCTTGGATTCAATCGGAAGTTTTAAATTATAGAGCATTTCAAATGTATCTCTTGCACTGTGACCAATTGCAAGAATAATATTATCAGCTTCAATGATTTCATTTTTACCGTTTTTCTCCACAGTAATCGAATTTATTTTGTTTTCATATATATTAATTCCAGTCAGCTTTGTTTCGAACATAACAGTACCGCCAAGAGCTGCAATTTCTTTTCTGATGTTTTTTACAGTGACTTTAAGTTTGTCCGTGCCGATATGAGGTTTAGCATCATACAAAATTTCATCAGGAGCGCCGTGTCTGACAAATTCTTCAAGAACCTTGCGCTGTCTCATGTCCTTTGTACCAGTATTCAGCTTGCCGTCAGAAAAAGTTCCGGCGCCGCCTTCTCCAAACTGCACATTTGAAGAAGTATTCAGTCTGCCGCTTGTCCAAAAATCATTGACATCCTTTGTGCGGCTGTCAACATCACGGCCTCGCTCAATCACAATCGGTTTTGCTCCGCTTTGCGCAAGTATTAATGCAGCAAACAATCCTGCGGGACCCATGCCTACGATAACAGGAGATGTATTTCCGTTATATTTTTTTAAATCATAGCGGTATTTTTTAACGATTGAAGCATTTTTACATATTCGGCATATCCTTTCTTCATTACCGTTAACTTCCACATCAATTGATGCAAGAAAAAATATATTATTTTTTTTTCGCGCATCTACCGAGCGGCGGAATATAAAGCAGTTTTTAATTGATTTTTGCTCAATTCTGAGTTCCTTGGCAACTGTCTTTTTAACAGTACTGTCATCATAATTTAAATCAAGATGAATATTATTTACTCTTATCATAAATTTTCTCCCGCAAGATATCCGCTTGAAAATGCAAAATGCAGATTATATCCGCCGCATTCTCCGCATAAGTCAACTGTCTCACCGCAGATATATAAATTTTTTATAATTTTGCTTTCCATGTTTTTTTCATTGATCTCATTTCCCGGTACTCCGCCGTCAGCGCATTGAGCATATGAAAAATCTTCATTTTTTGTAACTGTAAATGACATGTGTTTTACAGTACTGCATATTTTTTGTATTTCATTTTCTGTTAAAGCTGTACACAGCCTTGACAAATTATCAATTTTGCTCATTTTTAATATAGCTTGAGAAATTCTTTTTTGAAATATTCCTGTAAATAAATTTTCACAAGGCAGACTAAAGAACAGCTGGATTCGTCTTTTTAAAATATCGTATAATTCCGAGTGGGAATAATCCGGCAGAAGATCAAGTACAATTTTATAGTTTTTATTTGTATAGAGTGAAAGATTAAAAATACAAATTCCGGACAGCGATTTATCTGTAAATTGGATTTCTCCTATCTCAGTTTTTAATTTTTGATTTTTGTCATTATACAAATCTGCTTTCCCTCTTACTCTTAAACCTTTTAAGGATTTTAGTAAATCAGAATTTACAGTTACAGGACACAGAGCAGGTGAGAAAGCTTTAAATTTATGTCCGAAATTTTTAAGATAGTCGGCGCCACTCGCATTTCCGCCAAGTTTTGGTGCGGCTTTTGATCCGCAGGCAATTACAAGTTTCAAGGCGGTAAAGTTATTAGTGTCAGTTATAACAGAGAATTTATTGCCTGTTTTTTTTACTGTTTTGATTTTTTCACCACAAAAAAAATCTACGCCAAGTCTTTCACAGGAAAATCTCATTATATCAAGCACCGAGCTTGCCTGTTTGCTTATAGGATAATACCGACCTTCATTGTCTGAGTATGTGAGCAGTCCCAGATTACTGAATATATTTAAAAGATAATCCGAAGAAAATCTTTCAAATAACTGTTTTGCCTGACCTTTAAATGAACCGGTATATTTGTTTACTGATATATTTGAATTAGTTAAATTGCATCTGCCGTTACCTGTTGAAAGTAACTTTTTGCCAACTCGGTCATTTTTTTCAATTATTGCAATCTTTAATTTACAGTTTTTTTGCATAGCGGAAATTGCACACATGAGTCCGGATGCTCCGCCGCCGATTATTACTGCATTATAAAACTTGTTTTCAATCATTTATATCACCTAAAAACAGGGCAGCAAATGCTGCCCTTTAAAATATATTTATGATTTTGGTGCAAACAAAACGCTTATTCCGCCGAAGACTCCCATGCTTGCAAGCCCCATAATAATACCTGCAATTACTACACCAAGCATAACTGCGATAATACTTTTTTTGAATCCCATGTCAAGAAAACTTGCGGCAAGCGTTCCCGTCCAAGCTCCTGTTCCGGGAAGAGGGATACCTACAAAAAGCATCAAAGCAATAAAAAGACCTTTGCCGGCTTTTGCCTGTAATTTTTTTCCTCCTTTTTCACCTTTTTCAATACAAAGTGAAAAGAACTTGCCTATGTATTTTTTGTCTTTGCCCCAAAGAAGCACCTTTCTTGCAAAAAAGTAAATAAATGGAACAGGCAGCATATTTCCTATAATACATATTATGTAGGAAATTACTGGATCAAGTCCCATTGCTGTTGCAACAGGAATAGCTCCTCTGAGTTCAACAATAGGAACCATTGAAATTAAAAAAACAATTAAATATTTTGTAAGCATAATATCTCCTTAATACATTTTATTAATTGACGAATACTCGAATAGTATAGCAGAAAAATATATTTTTTTCAATATAAAACTTGATATAATAATCTTTGTAAATGCGATAAATTTATACATTTTGATAAATAATTATCCTAAGATTGACAACTAATTTATTTTCAGTAGAATATATAAATAGATATGGGGTGTTTAAGTGAAAAATAATTCATGTTCAATTCATTTTAGAATTGTTGTATTTGCAATTACAATATCAATAATACTATTTGCTTTTATTCATTCGTCAATGCCTGCTGATATATCCTCTGATGAGAGTGAAAGTGTATTGGGATTTCTAAACAACTTTTTAAGTTTATTCGGTATCGGAGATGATTTGACTGAACATATTATAAGAAAATCAGCCCACTTTATTGAGTATACAGCACTTGGCGTTATGTTTGCACTATGTGCATATTCTTTTAATAGAAGTAAACCTTATAAATTTTTTCCTAATATTATCGGTGCTGGTATTTTAACAGCTGTTATTGATGAAACAATTCAGTTGAATGTTGAGGGGCGCTCAGGTCAAATTAGTGATGTATGGCTGGATTTTTCTGGGGTATTAACTGGTGCGGTTATCATGACTCTTGTTTTTGTGATATTCAAGCGCATCAGAAAGTCAGATTAAATTAAATATACGAAGAGAAAGGAATTTTTATGAGTCAGGATGTTATAAAAACAGAAAACAAAATGGGTACAATGCCTATGACAAAGTTAATTTTATCAATGTCAATTCCTGCAATTTTTTCTATGACAATCCAGGCAATGTATAATGTTGTAGACAGCATATTTATAGGGAATTACGACCAGGACGGACTTACTGCAACATCATTTGCATTTCCGTTGCAAATGCTTCTTGTAGCTGTTGCAGTAGGTACATCAGTTGGAGTTAACTCACTTGTCTCACGTAAGCTTGGTGAACATAATTACAAGGATGCCAACGACGCTGCAACGCACGGATTAATTACTTGTATTTTCAGTTATTTGTTTTTTTTAATTATTGGTCTATTTGTTGTCCGTCCTTTTATGGGAGCATACACACAAAATGAAAAAATATATGAATATGGTGTTCAGTACTTAACCGTAGTGCTTTGCTGTTCATTTTTTTGTATTGTTCAGATTATGATTGAAAAAACGCTGCAGGCTACCGGAGATATGATTTTTCCGATGTTATTTCAGCTTACCGGTGCAATCGTAAATATTATTTTTGATCCGCTTCTAATTTTTGGAATTGGTTTTTTCCCTGAGTTAGGAGTTTTGGGTGCTGCCATTGCAACTGTTTTTGGTCAGTTTTGCGGTATGGTTTTTGCTGTTATAATACTGTTTTGTAAAAAACATGAAGTGAAAATATCATTTAAGAACTTTAAATTTAAATTTTCATCTTTAAAAAACATTTATGCTGTTGGTTTCCCTTCTATTATTATGCAGTCAATCGGCTCAATCATGATTATAGGACTTAATGCTATTTTGTCAGTATCCGAAGCCGCTGTAACGGTTCTGGGGATTTATTATAAGCTTCAAAGTTTTGTATTTATGCCATGCTTTGGTCTGAATCAAGGTGTAATGCCGATTATCGGATATAATTACGGTGCACGCAACAAAATAAGACTGTATTCAGCATTTAAGCGCGGTATTATTATTGCTGTAATTATAATGACAATAGGAACGGTCGTAATGTGGACTATACCTGAAATGCTTATTTCGATGTTTGGCGGCACTCAGGATATTATGAATATAGGAGTGCCTGCTTTCAGAACGATTAGTGTTTGTTTTATACCTGCTGCTGCCGGAATTTTATTTACTACATTGTTTCAAGCAGTCGGCAAGGGTATAAGAAGTTTGATTATGTCATTTTGCCGTCAGCTGGTGTTGATACTTCCGATTGCTTTTGTTTTATCACTGTTATTTGATTATACAGCAGTTTGGTATGCATTTCCGATAGCAGAAGTATTTTCTTTGCTTATAGCAATATTGTTTTTTAGAAATCTTGTTAAAGGTGATTTTAAGAAGCTTGGTTAATTTTATTTGCCTCAATGCATATATTGCACTGAGGTGATTTATTTTGAACGAAGATTTTAAAAACAATATTACATATGATGACGATTGGAAATCTGTATCTACTGCAGAATATGCAAAAGTATATGAAGATGAATCTGAACTGGCGGAAAATGAAAAAACTGATTATGTAAACAAGAAAGTAAAAAAGAATAAAGATTTTCCAAAACAGTATTTAATTACTTTCCAGCTTATTATTTGCATAATTATCGCTTTGATTGCTTTTGTGCTTACAAGTTTTGGCGGAGATATTTATGCAGCGGCGCACGATTGGTATTATGAAAATTTAAATAAATCGGTAATATTTGATATTGGGGATACACGAATAAATTTAAGTGATTTATTTCCGGCTTCTACGCAAGATGAAGTTTAAAATATTTTCAATAGATTTCCGTATTTCATATACTTTTCTCTGCCTTGTAGCGATTTGCCTGATTACCGGATTGTTTAAGGGATTTCTTTGTTGTATATTTGCAGTGATTATTCATGAAACAGGTCATATAGTGCCTATGTATAGATTCTCATCTTTGCCGCAGAAAGTTGAGATATCATTATTTGAAATTTCAATCACGGGTAAATTGCGGCATCAAAGTTCATTTAAGCAAAATGTAATAATTATTTTTTGCGGACCTTTGGCGAATTTTGTTTGTTTTATTCTGTTTTATCTGTTATACTTATTTTATGGTTCTTTATTTGAGGCATTAGCTTATGCAAACCTAAGCATAGGTTTATTTAATCTTCTTCCGGTTATGTCACTTGACGGAGGACAGCTTATATATCTTTTATTAAGATGTAGATTTTCAGATGGAATATCTGAAAAGTGCGTTAATATTATTACATTTATAATTTTATTTCCGCTTGCAGCACTTGGATTCCTTATATTGTTTAATTCTAAATATAATTTTTCTCTGCTGCTGGTGTGTTTATATATTATTATTTCGCTTATATGCAGAAACAACAAATATTACTGACGGAGGTTAATATGGTCAGCAAGGATGTCGAAAAACTGCTTTTAAAAGTTCAGAAGCCCGGACGATATGTTGGCGGAGAACTTAATGAAGTTATAAAAAATAAAAAAAATATAGATGTGCGTTTTGCGTTTTGTTTTCCTGATACTTATGAAGTAGGTATGTCACATCTAGGAATGAAAATACTTTACAGTCAATTCAACTCCATTCCTTACATATGGTGTGAAAGAGTATTTGCTCCATGGATTGATATGGAAGAAGAAATGATAAAACACAATATACCGCTTTATGCACTTGAAAGCGGTGATCCTGTGTCAGAATTCGATTTTATAGGATTTACCTTGCAGTATGAGCTGAGCTTTACAAATATGCTTAATATGCTCAAGTTGTCAAATGTTCCGATAAAGAGCCGTGACAGGCAGGAGTTAAAACAAATTGTTGTTGCCGGCGGTCCGTGTGCCTGCAATCCTGAGCCTGTTGCAGATTTTGTTGATTTGTTTTTTATAGGAGAAGGAGAAGAAGTTGACCTTGAAGTAATTGAGCTTTTCCGCCAATGCCGCAATGAAGGGAAAACCAAACAGGAATTTTTGGAACTGTGTTCTCAAATTGAAGGCGTATATGTGCCATCACTTTATGATATTGAATATAATGACGACGGAACATTAAATCGCATTATTTCAAAGGGCAGTGCCCCTGCGGTAATTCACAAAAGACTTATGAAGAACATGGACGAGTCATATTATCCTGATAACTTCGTTGTTCCGCTTGTTGAAATAGTACATGACAGAGCAGTTCAGGAAATTTTCAGAGGATGCATAAGAGGATGCCGTTTTTGTCAGGCCGGATTTATATACAGACCTGTCCGCGAGAAATCTCCTGAGACTATTAATGCACAATGCAAAGCGCTTTGTAAAAATACCGGTTACGACGAAGTTTCGCTTTCCTCACTTAGTTCGAGTGACTACAGTCAGATTGTTTCTTTGCTTGAAAAGCTAAATGAATGGAGCAAAGATGAAAAAGTAAGTATTTCTTTGCCTTCTCTCCGAGTAGACGGATTTACTGATGATATTATGAATAAAATCAAAACTGTTCGCAAGAGCGGGCTGACTTTTGCTCCCGAAGCTGGAAGTCAAAGAATGAGAGATGTCATAAATAAAAATGTTCAGGAGGATGAACTGTTAAATACTTGTGCAACTGCATTTGAGGGCGGATGGACTTCTGTTAAGCTTTATTTTATGATTGGATTGCCTACAGAGACACTTGATGATGTAGCTGCTATTGCAGCTTTAGGACAGTCTGTAGTAGATACATATTATAAATGTCCGAACAAACCCAAGGGTAAATCTGTTAAAGTAACCGTATCGGCCTCCTCTTTTGTGCCAAAACCGTTCACTCCGTTTCAGTGGGAACCTCAGGACACTATCCCTCAGCTGCATGATAAGCAGCTGCATATCAAAGAAAGCATAACCACCAGGAAAATCCAATTTAATTATCACGATGCCGATACGAGTTTTTTGGAAGCAGTTTTTGCAAGAGGTGACCGAAAGCTATGTAAGGTTTTGGAGCTTGCCTGTCAGAGAGGTTTTCATTTTGACGGATGGAATGATTGTTTCAATCTTGAAAAGTGGCTTGAACTTTTTGATGAATGCGGTATTGATCCCGGATTCTATGCTAACAGACGCCGCTCGTTTGATGAGGTTTTACCATGGGATCACATAGATTACGGGGTAACAAAAGAATATCTTATTAAAGAGTGCCAAAAAGCATATAAAAATACGACTACACCTCATTGCAGATTAAAATGTAATAATTGCGGTGCAGCAAAATATGGGGAGGGAGTATGTTTTGAAAAACATCAGAATATGGTTTAAAAAAGATTTTGAGTGTCGCTATATATCGCATCTTGATTTAAACCGATGTATGCTCAGAGCACTTCATAAAAGTAAAATTCCTGTATGGCATACAGAAGGCTTTAATCCGCATCCGTTTGCTACATTTCCGCTGCCCCTGTCACTGGGATTTAGAGGTGTTAATGAGTGCATGGATGTAAAAATTGAGGATAATAACTATTCTTATGAAGACATAATTTCCAAGCTGAATATTTGTTTGCCTAGAGGAATACAGGTTTTTAAGGTTACAGAGCCCGTTATGAAAGCGGGTAAAATTGCTTTTGCCGACTTTTCTATAAAAATCGGAGATAACAGAACAAGCTCACATATAGTTTATAAACAGCTAGAAGAATTGCTTTCACATGAAAAAATTGAAATTGAGAAGAAGTCAAAGAAGGGTTTAAAAACAATTGATATAAAACAGGGAATTAAAGATTTTAAAATAAGTGAAATGTTTGATTATGTACAGCTTGATATTATACTTTCTGCCGGAAGTGCAGACAATGTTAACCCAAATCTTATTATATCGGCACTGGAAAAATATTTTGATGTTTGTTATGAAGTCGATATAACAAGAAATAACCTCTATAATTCTGATATGGAATTATTTGAATAATAGGTGATAGGATGTTTGAATTTACAATAAGAGAAAATGAGTTTTTGAATGAATTTATGAATTTGCTATCAGAATATGTAAACAAATCATATAAGTTTACGATGAAATATGTGACCAATCCTGCACTTTCTGATATGAGAGAAAATGAAAGACTTGTTTTAATTGTTCTTAATAAATCAATATTTCAGAATCTGTACAGTTTTATAAAACTTAATGAAAGCAATATGCAGTTTGCAGCTTTTGCCTGCCTTGAAAATGCTGTGAATGCAATGCGTTTATATCGTGTTCTTTGTATAAACCCTAATTATATGCATGATTATATAACTAACTCAGGTTTTTCATTGGAGTTCTGTGAAAATGAAATGCTTGACAATCAGAATGAATACGTGAAAGATACCGAAGAATTTTCATTAAGAGAATTTTCTATTGGTCTTAATAAATTCAACACTTTTGAATTAAAAAATGCATCAATATCTTCACAGCTTGTAGACGGCAATATATATTTAGGACTTTCATGCGGCAAACAGCTTGGCGATGATATGCAAAATGAGATAAGAAAAAGCCTTGTTGGTGCCTACTTGTCACTTCATCTGCATAATAAAATGTTTTTTAACGGCGGCATTGATAATGAATTTGAGGAATTTGAAGATAATATTTATGCAAGGTTTCTTGAATATATTAAGAAATTTTCATAATATTCTAATTACTTCACAGAATCATATTATGAAATTCATATTTTTATCACATTAGATACTTATAATTCATTTGTAGCTAAAACAATTTCTTGATATAAAATATTTTCATAGATTTCCTCTCATTTGTCGAAAGACGAAAAGACCGGCTGTGACAGTCGGTCTTTATTTCTTGACGGGAAATAAAGACTACAAAAATTTTAAGCAGGATATTACTATGTATTATTATTCATTAAACGAATATTTAAAAAATACTTTCGGTGAAAAGGTATATAAAATTTCTCTAAACGGTGGATTTACGTGTCCTAATCGTGACGGTACACTTAGCAATAAAGGATGTATTTTTTGCAGCCAAGGCGGATCCGGAGAATTTTCAGCTAATCCAAAACTTTCGATAACCGAGCAGATTAAAGAAGCTGAGGAAAGAATCAAAGCGAAGACTAAATGCAAGAAATTTATTGCTTATTTTCAGGCATTCACAAATACTTATGGAGAGATTTCATATTTGAAAAAAATCTTTACCGAAGCTATCAAAAATGATGATATTGTTGCCTTGTCGATAGCTACACGTCCGGATTGTTTAGGTGAAGACGTGATTTCCCTGCTTTGTACATTAAATGAAACTAAACCGGTATGGGTAGAGTTGGGGCTGCAATCTATTCATAAATCTACTGCTGACTATATAAGACGATGCTATAATCTTGATGTTTATGATACTGCGGTACACAATCTCCGTAAAAGAGGTATTAATGTGATTACACATATTATTTTAGGATTACCGTTTGAGACAAGAGAGATGATGCTTGAAACGGTCAGGTATGCGGGGGAAAGAAGTGACGGAATAAAACTGCAGTTGCTGCATGTTCTGAAGGATACTGATTTGCAGCATGATTTTGAAAATGGGGTATTTAGAACATTGTCACTTGATGAATATATTAATTTACTTTGTGACTGCGTGGAAACTTTACCCGAAAGTGTTGTAATTCATCGAATTACCGGTGACGGTGATAAAAAATTGCTTATTTCACCATTATGGAGCAGTGATAAAAAACATGTACTAAATACGATAAATAAGGTTTTTAGAGAGCGAAATATAGTACAGGGAAGCAAAAGAATAACGGAGACAATTAGTTAGTTGTTGTCTCCGTTATTTTTCTTTTCATGACTTTTTTCCAAAGATTTTCTGCCTATATAAAATGCCAGAACTGCTACACAGACAAGGGTAATTCCTGCACCTGCTCCAATAAATAGGAATCTTATATTTTTGTCATCAATTGGGTTCAAGCTTCCCCACTCATCTGCAGTTGAAATAATGTCGTTTTGGGATTGAGAAGATCGCGTGCTTTTTCCCCTTTCGCTGTTATTTGATGTATTGTTTTTGTCAGCACGACTTTGTGGTTTATTGCCTGTGCTTGTGTTATGTTTCTTGCTTATGTTGATGGTTGCTGACTTACAATTTCCTATATGAAGAGATTGTACATCTTCATCTACACAGTCGTTAACCGTAAAATCAATATAACTTGTTCCTTCTTTAATAGATTTAAAAGTAATGGTAAAAATACTTTCTTTATCGGATATATCTTTGCCGAATGTATTAAGAAAAATTAATTTAATTTTTCCATCTGTATCATTAACCTTAATTTGCGAACTGTCATCAGTTACTTTTATTTCTCTGTATTCAAGCATATTATTGTCATATGTAAATTCAAAGGAAGCCGCGCTTAATTTTTTGAATGATTCCGCTTTCATTTCAATTGTTACAAGTCTGTTTAGCTGATTGTCCTCATCAGTCAAATAAAAATTAACATATTCTTCAGCAAAAACAGTATCCGCGAGAGAAAACAAAATCAAGAAAGGTATTATGATTAAAATAATTAATTTTTTCATATCCATCACTTAAACATAAATTTATTATTAATAAAAAATTAGCATGCTGATGTATCAAATATTAGCGGATAGCATGATACAATCTAAATGCAATTTTGAGTCATTTCGGATAATTTACTATAAAGTAAAAAATACAGTAAACAAGTTTCGCGAATCTTAGCTTGTTTACTGTATTAAAAATGGCGGAGAGAAGGGGATTCGAACCCATCAATATATATTTAAAACACCAGTAAAC
>CAJUGO010000004.1 GCA_910585865.1 uncultured Ruminococcus sp.
CGTACTTGTCAAGTGTTTTATTAAATTTTTTGAATTATTTCCTGTTGGTATAATGAGGTAATGTCGGCTTAAGTTGACGACATTGATTAGGGGCAAAAGCCCCTAACAAGCGAATTTGGATAACCAAATTCAGTGCTTGGTAAGACCATTAGCTACATGAGTTTATGAATGAAACATTATTGTTGAGATGTTGGATTGCTTCTGTCCCAGTTTTCATAATCAATTATTAAAATTATTTCTTGTAAACTTTGTCGCATTTCAAATCTGAAACCATCTATTTCTTTCTTTTTAGCAAAAAAACGGCGATTGTGAGCACTTAAATCTCCATATTTTTTGACTAGTTTTATATGTTTCTCTAAATTACGGCTAACTGACCAGTGATTACATGATATAAATATAGGAATTAAATCACTTAAATAATAAAAGTTTCCGTTCACATCTTTAATCTCATTAGCACTACTATGTCTTTCAAAACATTCAATTATTAGCGTTTCAAATAACTTTCGCATCATTACAAGACATGCATCGTACAACTTTGTATCATAACAACAACACATTTGTTCTGTCATTTTTTTAATATAAAAAGGAGCACCCTCCACTATAGACAAATCTATCAAGTCATTACTTGGAGCATTAGGAATATCATCTCGAATTGCATTTGCTATTGCTTCCTTCTTTTGTCTTGTCAACAAATATCCAGATTTTCCTTTTATAAAAATGGCGTTTTTTCCACTAGAATTTCTACTCAAATATGCAGAAACATTTGAATACGGAATTAAAGATAAATTCTCATAACAATTGTATACCATTTTGGGCGTAACTGGTTGCTGGCTTTCATCACAAAGATAATATACAAAATACGGTATCATGTCACTTGGTGATAAGTTGATAAAATTAGAAATATTTTTAATAAAATTATCTAATGAGTTGCTCAATTCTTATCTATTCTCCTTTAGGTAAATCGTGTTCAATAAAATTAGTTCCTATAATGGTCATTGAGTATTTTCCATCTTTTCGATTTATATAACCATACTTTGAACTAGAAGTATCCGTTAAATTTTGTTGCAAATTATTTGGAATACGATAATTCATAGACTTATAACAGGTAAAAATATGGTCAATAGTTATTCCGTCAATTGCCAATATCGTTTGAAGATAATATACAAATGCCGCAGTTTTTTGAACATTAGTAACTGGATTTTTCTCTTCCATAAAATTTTTAAGGCTCATATTTGAACTATTTCCACTCAAATCAAGGTCTTTCAATAATTGAAAATTATTTGTTGCACTTCTTTTTTTACTTTTATGTGAAACTTGTGAAATGACAGGTGCTTGTCCTTTAACGTCTATTTTTTCTGGTGCGATTTCTAAATCTTCCTCAGTATTTGAAACATTTACTTCGTTTTCATCAAAATGAGTTTCGCTTAAGAGTCCTAATCCATTATCCCTAATATCGCAAAAAACCTTATATACAAGCTCACCATCACCTTGAAGCAACATATCCATTTTCCCTAATGATAATTTTATTTGTAAATCGCTCATAAAATCAATTCCCTTCTTCAACTTTATTTAAATATATTATATACTTTAAGAATCAATAAATCAAGTCAATCAATGAGATTGAATTCATATCAAGCAAGATTGAAACTTTGAACTTGATATTCTATAAAGTATTATAAATTCATAAAGACGAAGTATCACACTTACATTATTCAAAAAATGGCAAATCTCAAAAACGGCATTAGCCTTATACCAATGCCGCCATTGTAATTAATCGTAAATTAGCCCTGCAAAAATGATTTCTTCTGCCTGCCGTTTAATACAATTCATGAATTGTGTCCATTTTATAGGATTATTCTCTTTTAATTGCTCGGTAATGCCTTGGGCTTGTTTCATCTGCTCTACAATCCGAAAGACACGCTCTTGTGCTTGACTGTCGATTTCAACAAGGTACTCATTAAGTTTTCCGCTTGTAAGTAGGTTTATATAAGTTATTCTACTGTAATGTTGTAGATAATACAAATGTCGCTGTCCATAAATACCGATTTCAAAATTTCCTGTGTATGGCATTTCAAGATTAGGAATTGCATAATCGCTTTCTTTTCGGTATGTACCACCAAATTGTTCAAATAATGATTTCATTGTAGATTACTCCAGTGTATTCAGTTATTTCTACAAATTCATCATATCCAACCGTCTTTACAAATTCTCTAAAATGCCAGAAGGGACGCTTCCTTATGTGAAGTGTCCCTTGGGGTGTCTTTTTTATTTTATACTAATCAAGCGTCAACGGGGACTCGAAGCACCACGTTAAAAAAACAGTCTTGTGGACTGTTTTTAGTGGTGAGCGAAGATAAACCTTTCCAATCACACACGCCCCAACAAGCGAGATGTGCAGCTTCTAATAACTCAATATACTGTTGGCGCACCATAATCGGCAACAATTTTGATACAATGCGTACCATGATTGGTGTCCGATTTTTAGCATTTATTACAGAATTAAAAAATAAAACTGACTCGACAAACTGAAATTTGGGGAGGAGAACGATGAGAATAATTCAATATGACAATTATTATCGAGACGATATGATTTTCATGGTTTTGCAGGCAAAAGATGCGTTGGGAAGAAAACCAACCATTAATCCGGATCTTCTCACAATTCAGGAATCTTATTTCCATCATGGTGATATGTTTTGGTGTGCGATTGATGAAAATGACAGAGTGATTGGTTGCATTGGTTGCTCAAGGATTCCTGATACAACAGAAGCCTTTTTGCATAGATTATATGTGAAAACTTCCTTAAAGCGCATGGGGATTGGCACGGCTTTACTCGACGCAGCAGAAAACTGGATGTATAATAATGGTATCACCGTTTCTAAAGTGCATTTAGGCGCACCACGGGAGCAGTGGTTTGAGTCATATAACTTTTATCCGAAGCATGGGTATACAGAATATGAGCCAAGATATATGATGAAAAATCTATAAACTCCAGTTTATCGATGCCTTCCAATTCCAATTGCACTAAAATTATCGGGTGTGCACCTTTTAATTATTTTCCGTACCTTTTAATGATTTATCTGCAGGATATGCATTCGGTATAAAAATAGGTCACTATTTTCAAAAAAAGATACCCGTTTTGGGGCATTCTCCGTAAAGAAGGTGCCCAAGGCTGTCTATATGTTTAGTGAGCATTGGATTTTAACACAAAAATCCGGGCTTTAGCTGTTTCTTGCTTCGGTAAAACTTATATGTTATAATAATTTCAGATTATATCGGAAGGGTCGAAAGCAAAGATGTTCACAAGTATAACTGTATGCCTTGATATGTTTGGCTGTCCGAACCGTTGTAAACATTGTTGGATTGGACATTCTCCAAATGGAAATTTGACAATTGATGACTTGAAATTTCTTGCTGAAAAGTTTCGCCCGTTTACAAGCAGCTTAACAGTTTATGACTGGTATCGTGAACCGGATTATAAAGATAATTACAAAGAGCTTTGGGATTTATGCAACAGTTTGTCAGATACCCACGAAGAACATTTTGAACTTATCAGCATTTGGCGTATAGTTCGCGATAAAGAATATGTAAAATGGTTTTCTTTACTCGGATTAAAAAGTGCGCAGCTTACTTTATTCGGAGGACAGGAAAAAACAGATTATTATACCGGCAGAAAAAACGCATACAACGAAATATTACAAGCAATTGACATATTACTTGAAAATAAAATTTCTCCTCGCATACAAGTTTTTGTGAACAAAGATAATATTGATGAACTTCCATTCATTGAAAATCTTGTTATAAGCTTAGATTTAGAGAACCGTTGCAAATCTTTTGGCGGAAAATTCTCGTTATTTTTGCACCAAGGCTCTTGCGATGGCGAAAACGAAAAGCTGTACGATATCAGAGTAACGCCGGATGATTTACAAAAAATTCCGCAAACACTTATGGAGTATACCTTAAAGTATTTTGACAAAACGAGTATAGCAGAGGTATTTGGAAAAACAGAACAGGTACTTTATGAGGAATTGATAAATGATAATTCGACAGCAAGCTATGTGAGCGAGACTCCTGTTTTCTATATAGATAAAGAATTCAATGTTTATCCAAATGTGGCTCCTCCTGAACCTGCTTGGCTTTTGGGTAATTTAAAAACGGACAGAATAGAAACGGTATTAAAAAACTATACCGAAAACAAAAGTATTGCACAACATACACGCCTGACGGTTCCTCTTTGCGACATTGTTAAATCACAAGGGAATTATAATAGCCAAAAATTATTCGACAAAGACGATTATATAGAATATCTGCTGAATAAGTATTGCAGGAAATAGATGTACGCTGCTTTTATACAAAAGGGACATTGCCACAAATAGGCAATGTCCCTTTTTATTCCTTACGAAGTGCCTCCCTTTTGGATATCTTTTTTATTTTTAGAAAACTGCTTAAAAACATCCGAAGACTTTCTATAAATAAAAAACGTAGGTTGCCGCAAATCAAAAGACTTAGCGGCAACCCCTTCATTTTTTGTTTATTTAATTATTTGTAACGATTGCCGTTTGAATTTTTCGGCAGTTTAATATCGGCAGTATCGTACTTTCTGCTTCGGTCGGTTTTTTTCTTGTTATTCTTCTTGGATACCCTGTAACCGTCGCCGTAATCATCATTTAAATGGTAATGATTTTCATAAGCTGCCGGTTTTTGAGCTGTACCTGCATATGCAAACTTTTTGCGGCGGGACACAGCCGAGAATATAAAATAGGATATTCCGGACAAACTGAGTAAAATGAGCAATATGCCTGTAATAAGCAGCCACTGACCGTTGTCTCCGGAGCTGTTATTGTTCTGAATAAATCCAAAATCGTCAGAATCTGAGCCCGAATTGTTATTGGCATTTTTAAGGCTGGCTGAAATAGCCTTCCAGTCATTGCTTGACAGCTCATTAACATCAATATTATTATCAGAATCAATCAACGGAACTGACGGTGCAGTGCTGACCGGAGCAACATACGACTGTCCTCCTCCTACATATGACGGAGGATCTGCAACATAGCTGTTACCGCCTGTATCACTGCTGCCGGGATTGTAATACGGTTCTGTATAATCAGGCTCGGGCTCAACATACGGATCTGTATAGTCAGGCTCGGGCTCAACATACGGGTCTGTATAGTCAGGCTCGGGTTCAACATACGGGTCTGTATAAACAGTGGGATCCGGCTCGACATCTGAACTGCCTCCGCCCACAAATTCTCCCGTTTCATCGTCATATCCGTCTCCGTCTGCATCAATTGCTCCAACCGCAAAAGTAACCGCAGAAAAACATAATATTACGGATAACAAAATTGTAAGCAGCTTAAAATGTTTGCTCATGCTAAGCTCCTTTCTCCGAATTAAATTTTATTCGGAATCAGTCTTTCTTTGTGCTCTCGGTTGAAGCAGCTGTTGTCGGATCAACCGGCACGAAGAACATCTTCGGATCATATTTATTAATTACAGAAGTATTTTCTTCAGCCTTAATGTCTTTTGTCAGACCCTCAATATAATCTGCAAATTCTTCAGACTTCATTGACGATAAAACATTCGGTCTGTTGGTATCATTCTTAATATAATCATCAACATCCTTCTTGATATCGCCCTTAAATACAAGATAATAAACAGCACTTTCACCGCTTCCCACTTTTAATGTTGAAGCTTTGTTTGTATCAAGTTTACCTATTGCTTTTTTCAGCTCATCGCCGATTGAACTCTTGTCAAGAACCTCAACAGCAGAAACCGAAGCGTCTGTCTGAACATCATGCGCCTTATTATATTCTTTTTTAACATCGTCAAATGACTTGCCTTTGTTAATGTCCTTTGCGTATTTATCCAGCTCGTCAGTTATCTTCTTGATTTCCTTTTCAGACATTGCAACATTTGTCTGCTGACCGGCTTCATCTGTTGAAGCTGTATACAGATTAACAGGCAGATACTTATAGTCTGTGTAATTTTCTGTAAAATACTTTGTCAGTTCATCATCGGACACAGCCTTTGAACCGCCCTTATTGTAAATCTTATCAAACAGAGCCTGATACTTAGTGCTGTACTCTGAGGTACAGTATGCAAAACTTTCAAGCGAAACGCCGAAAGGCTCAAGTTCATCTTTCATAGGCATAACATATCCGTAGCTTGCATACGGACCTACATTCCAGTTGGTTTCAGCAGCTTCATCCGCAGAAGCAAGTGTATTTGCATCAACTTCCGCACCTTCTTTTTTCAGCTGCTCATCCAAAACAAGATAGCTTAAGCACATTGTCTTAGCCTGATCCTTGATCCATTCTCTTGCAACCTGCTTTTTGTCGTCATCATCCGTGATTTCCATATCAAGCCAGCTGTCCTTTGCAGCATCATAGTCATCAAGCTTTTTGGCATAGGTTTCTGCCTGCTGATAAGCAGCTCTGAGTGAATAGATATAAACTCCTATTGCAAGCTCCTCTTCACTTGTTTTGTAAGACCACTCCTTGTTTAAGCTTTTCGGAGTACATCCTGCTGCAAACAATGCCGTAAAAAGCATAACGGCAGCAAGTAAAAAAGAACCTACCTTCATAAATGGTTTCATAACATTTTACCGTCCTTATAAAAAAATTGCAAATTGCCCTGAAAACACTTTAAAAACATTTTCATAGGTATGTACCTTACGATTATACACAAAAAATTTGTCATTGTCTATATTTTTGTAAAATTTTATTGATAAAATTCTATGTAATAAAGATTTTTGTCAGTGTTTCTAGCGAAGATGCTCCTTCTTTGCATTTTACTGATATGCACGGCTTTGCCCCTGCATTAAGTACTGCCTTGCCGTTAAGAGCTATAAGCAAATCCGCAACTGCCGGAGATTTAATTTCCTTTACATACAAAAGCAAAGTGCTGTCGTTTTGACGTATTTCATAAATTCCCATTGAATTTGCTTTGTTGCGCACAAGTGCAATATCCACAAGCCCCTGTACCGATTTGGGGATTTCTCCGAAACGGTCACGAAGTTCTGCTTTGACATCCTCAGCATCCTCTTTGTTTCGTATATCCGCTATCCTCCTGTACACATCAAGCCTTAACGTAAGGCTTTCAACATAATATTCAGGGATGTGAGCGTCAACTGATATATCAATAAGACAGTCCAAATCCTTTTCGGGATTTATTTCACCCTTTTCTTCACTAACCGCTTCACCCAGCAGTTTAAGATACATATCATATCCTACAGATTCCATATGACCGTGCTGCTGTGCACCCAAAATATTTCCTGCGCCTCTCAGCTCAAGATCGCGCATTGCAATTTTAAAGCCGCTGCCAAATTCGGTAAACTCACGTATTGCAGCAAGCCTTTTCTGCTGAATTTCTGTCAGAACCTTACTGCGCCTGAACGTAAAGTATGCATATGCTCTCCTTACGCTTCTTCCGACGCGTCCTCTGATTTGGTGAAGCTGTGAAAGACCCATACAATCAGCATTTTCGATAATAAGAGTATTAGCATTCGGCAAGTCCACACCGGTTTCTATTATAGTGGTGCATACCAGAACATCCACCTCCTGCTCCAGCATTTTGCGCCAAACCTCGCTAAGCTCTTTTTCATTCATTTTTCCGTGTCCTACAGCAATCTTAGCCTCAGGTACGGCTTCAAGAATTTTGTTTGCCGCCGAACTTATTGTTTCAACATTATTATGAAGGTAAAATACCTGTCCCCCTCTTCTTAGCTCTCTGCGGATTGCCTCGTGGATAACAGCTTCATCATGCTCAAGCACATAGGTCTGTACCGGTTGTCTGTTCATGGGAGCCTCTTCAATTACGCTCATATCACGAAGTCCGCTCATGGCCATATTAAGAGTTCTCGGTATAGGGGTAGCCGACAATGTAAGCACATCTACATTTTTGCATATTTCCTTGAACCGTTCTTTCTGCGCAACACCAAAACGCTGTTCCTCGTCGATAATAGCAAGACCGAGGTCTCTGAACTCCACATCTTTCTGCACAAGACGGTGAGTGCCGACAATCATATCAATTTCGCCCTTTTTCAGCTTTTGCAGAATTTCCCTCTGCTGTTTTGCAGTTCTGAAACGTGAAAGCAGCTCTACCCTGATAGGATATCCCTCAAAGCGTTTTGTCACCGTCTGATAATGCTGCCATGCAAGAATTGTTGTCGGACACAAAAGGGCGCACTGCTTGGAGTCGGCGGCACACTTAAACGCGGCCCTTAGCGCTACCTCAGTTTTTCCGAACCCTACATCTCCGCACAAAAGTCTGTCCATAGGTGAGGTTTTTTCCATATCACGTTTTATTTCTCTGCAGCAGCGAAGCTGGTCGGGCGTTTCGTCGTATTCAAAACTCATTTCAAAATCTCTCTGCCACTCGCTGTCACGGGAAAAAGCATAGCCCTTGGCTTTCATTCTTGCTGAATAAAGCGCAATAAGCTCCTTTGCTATATCCTTAACGGAGGATTTAACCCTTGCTTTTGCCTTTTGCCAGTCGCCAGAACCGAGCCGGCTGAGCCTTACAGTTGAGTTTTCACGGGGACCGATATATTTTGCAACCATGTCAAGCTGGGTAACCGGAACATAAAGCGCATCGCCCTTTGCATAATCAATTTTTATATAATCCTTTGTCACACCGTGAGTATCAATCTTGCGTATTCCGCTGAAAACACCTATTCCATGTACACTGTGTACCACATAATCTCCGGCAGAAAGTTCCGAAAGACTGTATATTTCCTGTCCGTTTTTCGCCTTGCGCTTTTTCTTTTTCTCAGGTCTGTAAGCAGTCTGATTATATGTAATTGCAAAAAACTTTTCCCCCGGATATTCAAATCCTGCGCTCAATGCACCTGTCAATACATACAGACGGCCTTTTTGAGTATTTTTAAGATTTTCTTCGCAGCTTGCGTCAAAACCATCCCTCTTAAGCGACTCACACAAATTTTGAGCCGCTCTCTTTGTTCCTGCAAAAATAACGCCTCTGCTGTCCGGGGTAAAAAGTCCGTTTAAATCCTCGCTCAGCTGTTTGTATGATCCGCCCCATGCGGAAAGCTGTTTTGTTGAAAAACTTATAATTTCGCTGAATTTCAGTGTCGTACTGCCGTGAACAAAATTTTCCAGCACAATTGTGCCATGCCCCTGCAAAAATTCGGTACACTCGTTAAAGGTCAGAGTAAATCTGTCGAATCCTCTGCAAAGGACACCGTCCTCAAACCCCTGTTTAAGAGTTTCTGCACTGATAAAATCCATTGCCTTGCCGCGTTCACGTATTGTGTTGAACTCAGAGGCAAAAACAATCGTATTTCTGTCAAGATAATCAAACAGTGATTCGGGTTTGTCATATATTTGATTTATAAACTTGTCGGCATTTGCAATCAGCGTTCCGCTCCGTATAAGTTCAGCTTCACAAAACAGCTTTTGCTTTGCCTTTGCGCTGTTTTTTGATCGAAGCAAATCGGCCTTGTGAACAATGGTGTCTGCAAGCTTATTCCTGTCGCTGATTATTATCTCAGTCGACGGTGACAGCTTGATTTTCCCTGTTTTTTTAAAACGTCTCTGAGTTTCGGTATCAAAATAACTTAAATCAATAATCTCATCGCCCCAAAACTCGGCTCTGACAGGATACTCGCTGTCAGGCATAAAGAAATCAAGAATGCCGCCTCTCAGCGAAAATTGTCCGCTTCCCTCAACAGCGTCAAAGCGCTCGTATCCAAGTAAGGTTAGTGCCTTTACAGCTTTGTCAACGGCAATTTCCCTGCCCTCTTCAAAAACAATTGCAGACTCACAAAGCACTTTTTTCGGAACGGTCAGCTGAGAAGCAGCGTCAATGCAGGCTATAACCACATCACATTCCTTATCAATTATCTTTAACAGCACTTTCAGTCTTGCATGTTCATATTCTTGCGATCTGCTCTGAAAATCAAGAAAATTAAAATCACGGACAGGATAAACATATGCCCTCAATCCCATACAGCTAAGATCATTGCACAGTGTCTGTGCTTCCTTTTCATCAGAAGCAATGCATAAAGCCGCCGTGTTTTTCAGGCGGCAAAGTGCATATATAATATTTGCCTTATTTACGGCGGACAAACCGGATGCACATACGGTTCTTCCCTGTTTTGTATTATTCAGAAGAGTTTTAAATGCCTCGTTATTTTTTAGAACATCAATCAAAAATTCCATTTTTTCACCAAATTATAAAAAAATTGTGCGCAGCACGCGCAGTGTTCCGCTGTATCGCTGTATAAATAAAATATAAAACTAAAAACAAAAATAATGCATATAGAACTGCACAAATTCCCACTCATGAAAATGTTTAGCTTATGAAAGACAGCGCAGTCCTTACGGCAGAAAACATTGTTTTATTTTCTAAAATTTCTCCGCCTCACCAGATCTGCAGTGCATTCCTGTACACAAAAAGGTTTTTGAAAGCTGTAATTTATTTAAAACCCTCAGTTAAACAGATTCATTGCTCTGTCCGTTTTGCCTTCAATAATAAGCTCGACTGCCTTTGCGGCATTATCAAACATATTTTTCATAAGTTTATACTCGTCACTTGTAAACCGTGACAAAACCCAGTCAGCCAAATCCCATCCCGGATTGGGCTTTGCGCCTATCCCGATTTTAATCCGCGGAAATGCATCACTGCCTGTTAAATAAATAATACTGCGCATACCCTTTTGACCGCCGTCGCTTCCCTTTGAACGAATACGCATTTTGCCTACATCAAGTGAGATATCGTCAAAAATAACTATTACATTTTCCGGCGGAATTTTATAGAAATTCATTGCCTCAACAACCGCCTGACCACTGTTGTTCATATAGGTTGTCGGCTTCATAAGCATTACCTTTGCTCCAGATATGCTGCATTCACCCACAAAGCTTTTAAATTTAATTTTATTGACTTTACATCCAAACTTTTCAGCAATGCAGTCCGCCGCAAGCCATCCAGTGTTGTGGCGGGTATGCTCGTATTTTTTGTCGGGGTTTCCAAGTCCCACAACGAGGTATTCAACCGAAGAGTATTTATTCATATCTTTTAATCCGGGGAAACAAAATAATCCCGAATTCATCCTTTCTTGTAAATTACCGTTTATTTTATTGCCGACAGCAACATTTAGTTATACGATGCGTTAATTCGATTTTCATTGAACACTAATTTAACATATACCTTTATTATATACTGCCGGGTTATCATAATTTGCAGTTAAACGGCGAAACGGCGGGTTAATAAAACCCGCCTGCTTAATTGATTTAATTTTTGTCTTCCGTAATCCGTTCCGACTTATCAGCCGAATGCAGCTGTAAACGGCTTGTCATTGTAGATTCTTGCGATAGCCTCTGCAAATGTAGGCGCTACCGGAAGAATTGTGAACTTATCAATCATCTTTTCCTCCGGAACAGGAATTGTATCAAGCAGTACAACCTCTTTTATTGCACTGTTCTTGATTCTCTCAATTGCAGGTCCTGACAGCACTGCATGAGTTGCACAGGCATAAACCTCAGTTGCACCGCCCTTTTCAACAATAGCGTTTGCAGCATTGCAGAGTGTGCCCGCCGTATCTATCATATCGTCAACAAGGATAACTTTTTTGCCTCTTGCATCACCTATTATGTTCATAACCTCGCACACATTTGCCTTTGGTCTGCGCTTATCAATAATTGCAAGACCTGTGCCGATTTTTGACGCAAAGTTTCTTGAACGAGTAACTGAACCCAGGTCAGGGGATACTACAATATAATCATCCGGATTTCCGCCGATTTTCTCTCTCATATGGTTTGCAAGCAGAGCGGCGCCGTGGAGATGGTCTACCGGAATGTTAAAGAAACCCTGGATCTGGTTAGCGTGAAGATCCATTGTAAGTACACGGTCTGCGCCTGCACTGGTGATAATATCAGCGCAAAGTTTTGCTGAAATCGGATCTCTTGCCTTTGCCTTTCTGTCCTGTCTTGCATAGCCGAAGTATGGCATAACCGCAGTGATTCTCGCAGCAGACGCACGCTTCATAGCGTCAATCATTATGAGCATTTCCATAAGATTGTCATTTACAGGCGTGCAGGTTGACTGTACAATAAAGCAGTCGCTGCCGCGGACAGATTCGTGAAGCGAAACAGCAATTTCGCCGTCCGAAAACTGTGTGCAGTCGCTTTTGCCGAGCGGCAAGCCAAGACAGCCTGCAATGCCCTGAGCTACATCAACATTTGAACTGCCGGTGAAAATTTTGATGTCCTTACCGTGAAAATTCATTGTAATAACTCCTTTGAATTTTTTTGTGTATTTTAATGTATCTTATTTGTCTTTATTAGGGCGTATCTGAAAACAGAAAAATGACTGAAAATTTCGCTAAGGCGAGGTGAGTTCAAGTAAAAAAGCGCAGAAATACTGACGTATTTCGAGCATTTTTTACGATGAAATCACCCGTATTAGTAGAAATTGACAGTTTTTTTTGAGTTTTCAGATAGCCCCTAATTAACTTAGCAGCTGTATCCCTTTTCTCTTGCAATCACGTTAAGCTCTTCAAGCTGTCCGGGATCATTGGCGCCGAGCACGGTATCGCTGCATTCAGCAGTGTAAGCACCTGCTTTTTTGCCGTCCTCAATCAAAAGCTTAAGCGCATCCGGCAAATAATATTCTTTTGCATTGTTGTCAGCCTTTATCCTGTCAAGCACCGACAAAAGAAGCCGGCAGTCAAACCAAAAGCCGCCCGAATTAACCTCTTTGATTCTGAGTGTTTCCTCGTCGGCATCCTTTTGCTCAACAATTGCCTTAAGCAAACCGTTTTCATCGCGTACAATTCGTCCGTAACCCGTTGAATCATCAACATTTGCAGAAATAACGGTTGCGGCACAGTTCTCCTCTTCATGCTGTGCAAGAGCGTTCATAATTGTTTTGCTGTCCATAAACGGCGCATCGCCGTTTAATATGATAACATTGCCGCTGTGTTTTTGCAAGAATTCCTTTGCCATCATTACAGCATGACCCGTACCAAGCCTTTCAGCCTGATAAACGCTTTCAACCTCAAAATCAAGAGTTGAAATAAAATCTTCAATACATTCCTTTTTAAAGCCCTTGACAATACAAATATCGTCAATTCCTGCATTTTTGAGTGCAGAAATAACCCATTCAAGCATAGGCTTGCCAAGCACCTGAGACAGTGTTTTGGGTTTGTCAGACTTCATACGCTTGCCCTCGCCTCCGGCAAGAATAACGGCACAATTCTTCATATTTTTGCTCCTCGTAAGCTTTTATCCAATGTATTACGGGCACAAAAAGCCCAAGTTTATACCTTAATATTATCTCACAAAAATTACAAATTTCAAGTGAAATTTACAAAAAATCCGCCGTATGCGTATAATTTAAACGATTTATACAATATTAATAAAATTTAACCTCGTTTTTTTATAATAAAAATTTTTCAAAAAAATGTGGCTATTTTCTCCAATCTTTGTTATAATAACTGATAGGCTTATACAAGCTGGCAAAATATGGTCTATTTTGCCGCAGCCGTATATATTTATTTTTATAGGAGGATTACCAATATGGCAAACAAATGGGTATACCTTTTTACAGAAGGTAATGCTAACATGCGTGAGCTCCTTGGCGGTAAGGGCGCTAACCTTGCAGAAATGACAGGTTTAGGACTTCCAGTACCTCAGGGATTCACCATTACAACAGAAGCTTGTACTCAGTACTATGAGGACGGCAGAGAGATCAATGATGAAATCCAGGGTCAGATTAACGAATACATCGTAAAGATGGAAGAAATTACAGGCAAAAAGTTCGGCGATAAAGAGAATCCGCTTCTCGTATCTGTTCGTTCAGGTGCCCGCGCTTCAATGCCCGGTATGATGGATACAATTCTTAACCTTGGTCTTAACGAAACTGTTGTTAACGTTATTGCTGAAAAGTCAAACAATCCGCGTTGGGCTTGGGACTGCTACAGAAGATTTATCCAGATGTATTCCGATGTAGTTATGGAAGTTGGTAAGAAATATTTTGAAGAGCTTATCGATAAGATGAAGGCTGAGAGAGGCGTTACATTTGACGTTGAACTTACTGCAGACGACCTCAAAGAGCTTGCTTCACAGTTTAAGGCTGAATATAAATCAAAAATCGGCGAGGACTTCCCCGATGATCCTAAGGAGCAGTTAATGGGAGCTGTTAAGGCAGTATTCCGTTCATGGGACAACCCTCGTGCAAATGTATACCGCCGTGACAACGATATTCCTTATTCATGGGGTACAGCTGTAAATGTACAGTCAATGGCATTCGGTAATATGGGTGATGACTGCGGTACAGGCGTTGCATTTACACGTGATCCTGCTACAGGCGAAAAGAAACTCATGGGTGAGTTCCTTATAAACGCACAGGGCGAAGACGTTGTTGCCGGAGTTCGTACTCCTATGCCTATTGCTAAGATGGCTGAAGAGTTCCCTGAAGCTTTTGAGCAGTTCCAGAGTGTTTGCCAGAAGCTTGAAAATCATTACAGAGATATGCAGGATATGGAGTTTACTGTTGAAAACAAGAAGCTCTATATGCTCCAGACAAGAAACGGTAAGAGAACAGCTCAGGCTGCTTTAAAGATTGCTTGCGACCTCGTTGACGAAGGCATGAGAACAGAAGAAGAAGCTGTTGCAATGATCGATCCCCGTAACCTTGATACACTTCTCCACCCACAGTTTGATGCTGCTGCACTTAAGGCTGCAACACCAATGGGCAAGGGTCTCGGCGCTTCTCCGGGTGCTGCATGCGGTAAGGTTGTATTCACAGCTGAGGATGCAGAAGCTTGGAATGCTAAGGGAGAAAAAGTTGTTCTTGTTCGTCTTGAAACATCACCGGAAGATATCACAGGCATGAAGGCTTCACAGGGTATCTTAACAGTTAGAGGCGGTATGACCTCTCACGCTGCTGTTGTTGCCCGCGGCATGGGTACTTGCTGCGTATCAGGCTGCGGCGATATCAATATGGACGAAGAAAACAAGAAGTTCACACTCGCAGGCAAGGAATTCCACGAGGGCGACTACATTTCAATTGACGGTTCAACAGGTAACATCTATGACGGCATTATCCCTACAGTAGATGCTACAATCGCAGGCGAATTCGGCAGAATTATGGCTTGGGCAGATAAATACAGAACACTTAAGGTTAGAACAAATGCAGACACACCTGCTGACGCTAAAAAGGCTCGTGAGCTTGGTGCAGAAGGTATCGGTCTTTGCCGTACAGAGCATATGTTCTTTGAAGAGGACAGAATCGCTGCATTCAGAGAGATGATTTGCTCTGATACAGTTGAAGAGAGAGAAGCTGCTCTCGACAAGATTCTTCCATATCAGCAGGGCGACTTCGAGGCTCTTTATGAAGCTCTTGAAGGCAATCCTGTTACAATCAGATTCCTTGATCCGCCTCTCCATGAATTTGTTCCTACTGATGAAGCTGACATCCAGAAGCTTGCTGATGCACAGGGCAAATCTGTTGAAACAATCAAGGCTATTATCACTTCACTCCACGAGTTTAACCCAATGATGGGTCACCGCGGCTGCCGTCTTGCAGTAACATATCCTGAAATTGCAAAGATGCAGACAAAGGCTGTTATCCGCGCTGCTATCAATGTTCAGAAAGCTCATCCTGACTGGACAGTTAAACCTGAAATTATGATTCCGCTCGTTTGCGAAATCAAAGAGCTTAAGTACGTTAAGAAGCTTGTAGTTGAAACAGCTGACGCTGAAATCGCTGCTGCTGACGTTGACCTTAAGTATGAGGTTGGTACAATGATCGAAATCCCAAGAGCTGCTCTTACAGCTGATGAGATTGCTTCTGAAGCTGACTTCTTCTGCTTCGGTACTAACGACCTTACACAGATGACATTCGGTTTCTCAAGAGACGATGCAGGTAAGTTCCTTGATGCTTACTATGATGCAAAGATTTTTGAAAACGATCCGTTTGCTAAGCTTGACCAGACAGGTGTTGGCAAGCTTATGGAAACAGCTATCAAACTTGGCAAGCCTGTAAATGACAAGCTCCATGTTGGTATCTGCGGTGAGCACGGCGGCGATCCTTCTTCTGTTGAGTTCTGCCACAAGATTGGTCTTGACTATGTTTCATGTTCACCATTCCGTGTGCCGATTGCTCGTCTTGCTGCTGCACAGGCTGCTATTGCTAATAAGTAATTGATTTTAGGCAATTGTTAATTGGTAAAACCATTTATCAGCCGTAAGGCAAAATTAAATATTAAATTCAGACCTTGCAGGAGAAATCCCGCAAGGTCTTTTTTGTTTTTTAACCTGTATTAAGTACTATCCTCCAAAAAATTCACGGTAACGGTCAGGTGCGACGGAAAATCTGCCGCTATCCGTTCCTGAACGGTCTTTTTAAGTTCTGCCGATACACTGTCGTTGATGTTAATATTCATCCTGTTATGAACAGCACCCTCAACTATCTCAAATTCAGTCAGACCGTATCCTCTTAGTATCATATCAAACGCCTCGGGTGTGCACCTGCCGCCCATCATCTGTTCATAAATTTTCAGCATTTCTCTGCGCTTTTCAAGTGAGAATCCGTCCTTTTCCCTGCCCAGCAGAATTTCACGGCTGCTTATTCCATAATCCTCTGCCGTATCAATAAACAGCTCTTTCAGCATTGTCTCGAGAATTGCGAACATCTCGTCAAGTGCCGCTGCATATGATTTCAGCTCCGCATATATATTTGAATTTTCCTCTATTTTATACAAACCTAAAGCGTCAAGCTTTGTTTTCATTGAATCAAAACTCTCCATTAATTCACCTCAATTAAGATTTCTCCCGGTGAAAAGCACTGAGATTTTGCACAGGATGAATCACTCATGCCGGTGTTAAACTGATAATTATCAATACACCCTGTATTAAGCAAATGTGTTCCAAGTGCCGACAAATACAGCTTTCCTCCAATAGGAAGTGAATAAATATAATCCTCAAACGCCTTTTGACATTTGCTTCTTACCTCGCTAGCACTGTAACCGCTTTTTGCCCATGCAATAATATTTAAATCATATTCTGTAAACTGCGCTTCATAAACCTTGACATCAACGTTAAGCTCTCTTTCCTTGCTCATAATGCTTTGTGCTTTTGCCACAGAAGCAGTCCCAGCCGCAGTATTTTTGCCGCATACATACACATTTACCGTACCCGCACCTCTTGCTTTTGCTACAACTCCGGCTTTTGATATACCTTCAACGGACAGCGCCAGCTGCTCATAGTATGCGGCATTCGTTCCGTTTGATTGATTTCGGTATGAATTTCTTATGCGTTCTCTCAAGTCGTCATCACTTTCAGCATTTGCACCGTCAGTAAAACGGACTCTGTTTGCTACGCTTTCGACCTCAGCAGGCACACTTACGGCAATTACTGCTTTATTTGTTTCAATATTTCCGTCAGCGCCTGCTTTTTCAGCCTCAGCATAAACACTTACAAGTACGTTGCCCTCGCTTATTTCCTCATCTTCTGTTGTTACAAATCTTAAAGGCTCACTGTCAGCGGTAGCTACAACCGTTCCTTTGGGAATAATTACCGCATGGTCTTTAGGACTGGTAATAAAAAATGTAATCTCACCCTGAGCTTTGGTTGCCTGCTTTCTTTTAAGTCCCCTCTGTGAGGCAAGATAGTCAAGATATTCTCCGCTTGCGGTAGCCGAAAACATTTGTCTTTTGAGCCACTGCATATTAACTTCAGCGTTATATATCTCACCTGCAAGAACTTTAAATCTTATGGCAATGTCGCTTTCTTCATTAAAACTATTGCCTGTATGAGTTTCATATGTATTTTTCATTCTCTGATAAATTTGATCATATGTTTCCGTTTAAAAGCACCTCCGTAATCCTTGTCTCCCCATCAATTGTAAGCTCAATTTTAAGTTTTTCACCGTATTCAATCACCCGTGCAAAGGTGTTTTTAAATTTAGCAAGCGCCGCGTTTATTTCAAGCTCTGCTTTCTCAGCAGAGTTTTTTTCATCTGCGCTGATACAGCCGACATCCGAACCCAGCTCCCTGTCATAAATAAACATGCCCTTTCTGGAGCAAATGCAAATTACTGCACGCTGGAATTTTGCGTCTGTATCGTTAAGCATTACAGCTCTGCCCGAACTGTCCAGCACTATATCGCCGTCTTCTATTTTCACATCTGTCATAATCAAAACTCCCTGCCGTTTATAATAACCTTTCCGTTGTTTTTGAGCACAATAGATGCTCCGCCCTTTGAAAACAGCATCAGCTCTCCCTCTTCAAGCGATTTGCTCTGAGCAATTACACCAACGCTTATTTCTCCGTCGTCAAGCGGAAGTACTACCGCACATTCGCCCGTTGGAGGAACGCTGGCAATTCCATACGGCAGGCATGATTTAAGACTTTTATGTTCGCCTGATGAAACAACTGCAATTGAGCTGCTGCTGGAATTTTTAATTCCTCCTTTAACCGCATTAGGAGCAGTAATTGAGTTTTTTGTAATATAATTCATTAGCCACATCAAAATTTCTCCTTTCTCAGCATAACTGAAGTTATTTCTCCGTCATTGCTTAATGTATATTTGAGCCTGTCCGTTTTCAGATTCTTCAAAGTCCCCAGCAGCGGATCGTTTACCTCTGCACTTTTACCCAACAAGTCAAGATGACAGCCAGGACATTCAAGCATAATGCAATAACTGTTTTTGTTGCTGTTTTCAATCATTTTGTCGGCTGTTTTTACAGTTGTATTGTCAGCCGCCGCATTAATGTACCTCACTCTTGTTACACCGCTGCATTCAGCATTTTTATTTTTTACTCTTCCGCTGTATTCGCCGTATTCATCAAGCCTTATTCTAACTTCCGAAATCAGCCTGCACGGCCGTTTATCTTCCTTTATTGAAATGTAACCAATCTGACCCTCACCGCCGCCGAAGCAAACAACTTCATTATTACCGAATCCTCTGAAAAAAGCTTTTCCGTCTCCTGTAATACGAGGACGCGACTCATATCTGTTACAGCAAAACTTCTCCAGCACCTGCCAGTGAGTCATACCCTTTTCAATTTTCAGCGACCCGTAAAACGGTATCTCATCAGCATCATATGATTTTATTCCAAACGGTTTTAAATGGCGGTCAAATATAAACTGTGATGCAGGATTTATATATGTAACAGGTTCAGCTTCGTTGTCGAGCAAAGCTCCGGCAAGACTTCTTGCAGTAATTTTTGTGACCGCTCGGTTATTCTTAACCAGATTTACCGTTTCATCAGCTGTTCCTTCAAATATCAGCCTGTCGTCCTGATAAACTCTTGTGACGCCAACATCCTGAAGCTCCGAGTTAAACGGCACTGTAAGTGCAATATCATCAGCAGGTACATCATTATCGCTGTTTATAACAACATTCAGTATATTTTTTATCTCAATTTTTTTCCCATTTTTATTTTCAGCAATAAATCTCAGCAAAGGATCACCGTAAACCCCTCCTGACTTTCATCAGGTCTTTTTATCTCCGGATTAAGTCTGATCAGTAAATCAATGGGGATATCGTGCATATATGACACATCCCAAAGCGTCTCACCATATTTCATAATATGAGCAGAAGGCGCCACGGGAATTTTTTTCTCCATTGCTTCCCTAAACACAAAGCTGTAGCAAAGTATGTCAGGCTTTGGCTCGCCTGTAATTTTCAGGCTTTCAAATACAGCATAAATACCCGGCATATGAGGTATAGACAAAATGCCCGTACCGCCCTGTCTGAACAGTTTGAAAAGCTTTGAAAACTGTTCCATACAGTCGCTTCCGTACAACTCCCCCGAACCGCTTATCCTCATATTTTTACGACCCATATTTTGTATATAAGAACTCGAAAACGGCGATTTAAGTTCGTTTATGCTCTTTTCACATTCAAATTTTATTTCTCTTGGATTGTGGTGCCACTGCACCCCTTTAAATTTTATCGGTACAAGCGTCATTTTAATTTTGCTTCCTCCTCTTCCTCCAGCCTGCGGCTGTACCGTCTGCTTTCCTGTTCAAGCAATTCGCTGAACAATTCGGTATCAGTTCCCGAATAAAAGCTTTCGGCAAGCTCATAAAGCTGTGACGTATTTTCATTCAGACAACATCCCTCTTTTCTGCATCAATCCATATTTCCATATCGACAAACCCCTTTGAATTAACCGTACTCTCTATTTTTTTCACACGGCAGTCTGAATACTTTACTGTCCTGTTCTTTAAAATAAGCTCTATGGCATTGAAGCAATTGTTCTCAAAAAAGGGATTATCAGCGCCCAAAACCATTTTAAGCTTAATTTTATACCTGCTGTCAGGTATTTTGCAGACAGGCTCATCGCTTAAAAATTCATTTATTTCATAGTAAGTGTTTTCTCTTGTACAGACAGCCTGTTTGACAGCCCCAAGGATATTCTCTTCAACTTTAATAACAGCGTCCTGACACTTTTCAAATTCAAAATCAGCCATTATACCTCCTCACACAGACAAAATTCAACTTCAAACTCAACGATCCTGTAAATAGCATTCATATCGGGATCAAATTCAATTGATGTTGCCCCCGATTTAGTAATAATTTTTTCTGCGTCAGCTTTTTTAAGTCCGGCTAAAAGCTCGCTGACAATCTCCGAAAGCCCGCTGCCGTTTTCATCGGCAGGCGCATAAACTCTGATTTCAACCCTAGCGGCATACTGGTCGCCCTTGATTGACGGGGAAAGATATCCCCCGATGTAACTTTTGCTTGTTGACATATCCGTAACCGACACAACCGCTAAAAGACCCTTTACCGGAGCTTCCGCATCATGAGTGCTGTATTCCCTTACAAATTTTAACGGCTTCAGCTCATCAATGATTTTAAGACCTGCAATAATACGGTCAACCTGTTTCTCTATTCGGTTCATAATCATCCTCCAATGCTTCTCCGTACTGCGATAAAACTGCCCAAACATAAACAGGGCAATTCTTCACGAAATATGTTTCACATCTCTTAACAATATATTTATGATTTTGCGTATGTATTACGGTTGTGCCTGCTTCAAGTTTTGTTTCCGGAGCAGATATAAACAAATAAAGGCTGTTTCTTTTACATCCTGCAAAATGCCTTTTACTGTCGGAATACTCCTTGTACTTGTATCTCAAAGGCTCAATAAACGCCCTTATTTCCTGAATTATTCCTCTGTTGTCGGTCTTTGCCGTGCATCCGTATTTTTTTATTATTTTGCAGACAGAGCCTGAAATATTCATCATATCACCCTGCCAAACAAAAATTTTTCATCACTTATCAGATCCTGCGCTTTTTCGGCATATTCTCTCCACATTTTCTCCGCTCTACCTGACCTTTCTGCGGATGATGCAACCTTTACATCACCCACAGAAAAAGAGGATATGCTTTCATCATTGCACAGCTCATACAGTTTAAATGCATACACAGCGCACAGCATTTCAAGCCGTCTGTTATCACTCTCGTCCGTATCAGACTTTTTAACCAACGAATTTACATAACTCACCGCATCATCAATCAGCGTACGCCACCTGTATATTTCACTGTTTTCAACCCCGGACACAAGAGCAAACCGTGAAATTATATTTGCAATGTTCAAGCAGCCGCCCCCTTATCAGCACGCCAATGCTTTGGAAGCCTGCGTAAATATCTTTGAAAAACCTGCCGTACAGGTAATGGCTGCACGTTCAAGCTGGCGGTCAATCAGCTTGTCATAATCAGTAACGACTCCGCCCGCCTGTACCATTTCAAGGGCACAGTTTTTGTCAAGACCAATAATCTTGCCGGTTGCAAGCTCAGGAGTATGAATAAGGTTTGCACCGAGCGGCGTAATCATTTTTCCTGTGCTCTGAAAGTTAAGTCCGGCATTTGAATCCTGCATTTGAGAAATCTGGAGAATTTTCTCCATCTGAGCCGTAGGCGCAAGAATTGTGTTAAGCTCATAGGGTGCAAGCGACGACCACAGCTTAATTAAATCGCCATATGTAAGACTGCCGCTTGTTTGAACTGACACAGATCCTGCGGCATTTGAATTGCCGTCGCCGTTAAGCAGCACATCAATTGCGTCTTTAAGCTGTGCTCTTGCAATATATGCGCCAATTTGGTTAAGAGTTACAGTAAAGAGATCAAGTCTCTGAAATCTCAGCGCTTCATAGGAAGCCACAAGCATTCTGCCCCTCTTGTGAAGCTTAACAAGATTTTCTCTTGTTTTAACCTCTGTCTGAGGAATCTTTGCGCCCTCGCCGACAATTTTAAGGGATTTATCATCTTCACTTGGCGATGACGTAATACTGCGGTAATCCATACCGTCAATATCCGTTACCGTTGCTACAATATCAGACAGCACGTCCGCTCTCTCCATACCCTGTCTGACAGCTCTGCCCACATATTCGGGGAAAAGCGCGGCAGAGTTCGAGCTTTGAAAGAATTTTTCAACACAGTCGCTGCCCTTTCCGCTCACCTTAATGTCAAATCGCTTTAGCTGTCGAGAAAAAGCGTCCAGCCCTTCAAGCGAAGTACCCGCGTAATTTTCTGACGGATCAAGCTTTTCAAGAGTATCGGTAAGGCTGCCCTTGCCCTGATACATACCTTTTTCTATTGTAATATTTTCAAAAATTGCCATAATTATTACCTCCTCAAATTAAAGAATAAATCCTGCTGAAGTGTCAGTTGAGTCAAGCACCAGGTATTCCCTGCCGGATGCATATTCCGCAACTGCACCGTTTTCGCCTGCGGCAAGCTTTTTATAGCCGACCGCAACCTTTGCCGCAGTTTTAACTGTTACATAGCCCGAAAGCTGAACTGTCGCATATCCTGCTCTCAATCCTGTGCACACACCGCAAAACAAATCATTTTTTGCGCACTTTGCAACTGTTCCGTCAGCCGAAATTTTTACAGGCACACCTGTTTCCGTCAGACTTGAATCTGCAATAAAAGTTGCTGTATTTTCATTGTATCCGTTAAAATTTACATTCATATAATTACCTCCGTCAAATTTTAAACTGTCCGTTTGTCACGGCTCTGTCCCTGCTTTTTCCGCTGTAAAGCTGCGGCATCGGAGCAAAGACATCATTTTTCTTTTTTTCAAAAGCGTTTTTAAATTCCTTAAGCTGTTCAACCGTCATCGACTTTGCAATGCTCTCCATTGTAGCTCTTGATATTTCAGGCTGAACAACAGCTGATAATCTCAGCACTTCGCCTGTAAGGCTTTCGCGGTAATAAACCCCGTCCTTCGCCGACTGCTTAAGATTTTCAATATAACCGCAAAGCTTTGCACTCTGTATGTCATCAAGCGTAAAGCCTTTTTTGCTTTCAATTACGCTCAGTATTTTTTCCATATTCATTTCCTTTCCGTGTAAATCGAGACTCTTTGTAACTCCCGCTCTTTTTTGAGACGGAACTGCAACAAAACTCCATTCATATGCATCATAAGGCTTTATAAGCTCGCCGCAGCAAAAGCCCGACGTGTATGTTTCACCCTTTTTGTGCGCACAGCCGGCAATTTCCTCACCGCAAACACTGCAAACAACCTTTTCAACTGCACAGCCTACGCTTACTTCCTTAATAATTCCGCTGTCAATTGCAAGAATTATATCCTCATTTTTATCGCTTACCGGCATATATGCCTTTGCCCTGAGTCTGAAATAATCATCACCTGTAGCCGTTTTCTGACCGTTTACTGCCTCAACGCTGCACTCAAATATTCTTGCCGTCTGGTTTTTTGCACTCGGGTTATGGTCAATAATTCCCGTTTTGCCGACAAACAGCTTTTCAAGCTCAAACAGCGACTCAACCGTAAAGCGTTCACCGTCGCGGTCAATGTCATTGTCACACAGCGTTACGGAAAAAACATACACCTCGTCCTTTGAAAGATTTCTTCTTGTGTATCCGTTAATTAGAGCCAGCTCTTCATCGGTTACGATGTCCGGTGTACTCTGAACTTCACCTTTAACGCTGTCTTTTTTTATAAATTCCTTACTCATCCGTTACCTCCAATCCTGCTTCCTTTTCAATGCTCATTGCATTTGCATTATTAAGCCGTGCCTGGGAAAGCTCCAGCGCATCCTGCAAATTAATATCATTCCACTTAATCTTAAATCCGCAGTTAAAGCCGCAAAGTCTTAAATGAGCAGTAATAATTTTTGAAATAACTGGTTCAACCGCCGTGCGGTAGTGTTCAAGTTCGCTTGTCAGAATATCCGCCTGCTGTTCGCTCATTCTTTCTGTGCTTGACCATGAAATGCCCAGCAAAAACGGCGGAATGCCCAGCTTTGCAATAATCTGTTCAAGAAGATGCCTGATGGGAATATCGCAGTCAGGCATTGTGCTTTCTGCTCCTATTACCTTTATGCTCACATCGCCTGCGCTTACAAAATCACACACACTGTCGCTTCGCATGGCTTTTTTCCATTCATCTGCAATCAGCCTCGCATTTTCCCTTGTCATAACAGCCCCGTTTGAATCAGGATTATATGTTACCGCAAAGCGTATATCTCCAACCCTTTCCCAGTTAGTTTTTACCGACTCAAAAATTCTCAGCAGAATTGAACTTACAAACGGCAGTCCGCTTAAAATAGAAGTGCCGTGAACTGTTCCGGGCTTTGGGTTAAGCAAAGTGGCAAATACCCTTTCGCCGTATTTTACCGGAGTAATAACACCGCAGTCATTGCGGCATACAATTAAATCAAGCGGTGAACTGCCGGCTGTGATTTCAACATCATCAAGGCTTGCATTATACAGTGCACATACACCGTTTTGTCCTGCATCAGGCACCATTTCGCCCACGGCTTCTCCATATGTGAGTAGCGAGTCAAGATATGTATAGATAAAGCTGTTCAGTCCGCTTGCCGAACCGTTTGTGCGTACATTTTTAACAAAACTGTCTGCGGTTTCCTGACACCGCCTGTCGTTAGTTTCAATCGTAAATTTGCCTATAAGTCTTACAATTTTGCATATAGCTGCGTCAATAACAGGCACCGACTTTCTCAGAGAACTGTAAAGTTCCCGTTCTGCTTTGCTTTGAGCTTCAAAATTGGAAAACGCAAATATATTTGAAGTCTGCTTTCTTGCCACAGTCTGCACAGGCTGTTCACCATTATTATTAAAACTTCTCTTTTTTCTGCCAAACTTCAAGCTGTTTCCTCCTATCTTTGGGCGGCAACAGCGAAAAATCCGCCGTCTCCGTCAATTATCGTGGCAACAAAATATCTTAAATCGTCCATAGCATGGTCATTCTCCTTTATCGGCAAATCGCTGGTATTTGAACTGTTCCATCTGTAAAGAGAAAACTCCTGCCTTATTGCCGTACAGTTTTTGCAAATCCTTACACTGCCGTCCTTTAACGCCTGCGAAGCTCTCCGTATTCCGTTTACTACATTGTTACGGGCAGGAATAACATTAAACTCGCTGTGTCTGCGAATAACTTCAATAAAGCTTGCAGCAGACGGGTCAACGACCACAGTCTTGATTTTTCTGTTGTTTACAAGACTGCACAGCGCCGTATAATGCTCTTCGTCCGTTTTCTGGAACCCCTCCGTGCGTGAGTTGAAATAGTATTCATCAATCCTGTACCATACACCGTTTTGTTTTCCCCACAGCCCAAAGGATGCGGGATTCACCGTTCCGTAGTCACATGAAACAACATACTCGGAAAATTCTCCTTTCGGTACGTCGCAGTACATATTTTCATCCGCCATAAACGGATACACTGCCCCGTGTACGGCTACCCACTTTCCCCTGACAAACCTGTCATAGAATACGCCTGAATAAATGCTTTCGTACCGTTTTATTACCTTTTGTGAAAGAGAGGGATTGTCCTGCATTGAAAAGTGCAGGTACAATGCGTTTTTATCGTCACACTTTTTTATCCACTCACGGTAAAACCAATGCTCGGGATATTCCGGATTGCAATTAAACCAGAACCTGGAGCCTTCTGCCGAACATCTTGCAAGAGCCTGTTCAACAAATGAGCGCGGCATAAGCGCGACCTCATCAAACAGCACGCCCGAAAGCGTCATTCCCTGAATAAGCGATGCCGAACCTTCATCTTTGCCACCAAACAAATAGAATCTGTTTTTTACCCCGCAAAAAGTAACAGTCAAAATATTCTGCGACAGCTTTTCTTCACATTCAAAGCCGAGTGACTTTAACAGCGGAATAATCGGAGTAACCATATTTCTTCTTAAAGAACGGATAGTCTTGCCGCAAAGCGCAAAATCACTTCCGCCGAAATCGTAAAAGCTCCATGCGATAAACGAAAGTATCATACAAAAAGTTTTTCCGCTCCGCACCGCACCGTCACAGATTATTGCATCATATCCCCTGTATCTTGAATTTTTGCTCCACCATGAAATAACCTTTAATTGTTTTTCGGAAAATGCTTTAATTGTCATTACTACAATTATCCACCGCCTTTGCACTGCTGTTTATCACATCAAAAAGCTGTTTTGCTCCGGTTTCCTCTTCTTTTTTGCTGCCCAGCTTTTCAAGAGCTTTTAACCTGTCAAAAAATTTAATTTCCATTGAGCCGTCCTTAGGACGCTTTATTTCCGATACAAGGAATAAATCCATTTTTTCAAGGTCCTCTTGTGAAGGATCACTTTTGTAAAGAAGCGATATAGCATCGCAGATACTTCCGAAAGCAAGTTTTCTGTAGCCTGCCGACGCCATATTTGCAAGTGACTTTTCCCTTTGTCCCGACATCTTATCAAGCTCCTGTGCAATCTCCTGCCTGCATATCAGATCTTCACCAATTTGCTCGCAGTTGCCCGAATAACCGGCAATACGGGCCGCTTTCTCAGCGTTTCCGGTGCTTAAAAAAGAACTGCAAAACCGCTTTTCACGATTAGTTAATTTTTTTATATTCTGCCACCTCCAAAATCAAAAGGCTGTATTCTGCCTTTCAACTATGCATACAAAATTTGAAAAAAATGCATATTTTAGTGCAATTTTCAAAAAATATTTTTATAATACCGTTTTAAAATCATAAAAAAACAACTTGCAGGAGGCATTATATTATGCTCACCCAAAATTACAATGAAAATTTACAAACACTGAAAAACGCTCTGCGAAGTGACAAAAGTTTTGACCTCGTAGAGCGTGATCTTATAATATGCGGCCGCAAAGCGGCGCTGTTTTTTGTCGACGGATTTCTTAAAGACGACATAACTGAAAAAATACTTGAATACTTTTTTAAAAATCTAAAGGTTGAAAACTTCACCTCGCCCGAAACATTTTCACAATCGGCTGTTCCGTATGTTGAGGTTGAAACCTCATCCGATGTCAAAAAAATAAGCACAGATGTTCTAAGCGGTATATCTGCATTGCTTATAGACGGCTTTGACAAAGCAATTTTGCTTGACAGCCGTACCTATCCCCAGCGTGAAACAGGAGAGCCTGAAACCGACAAGGTACTGCGCGGCAGCCATGACGGCTTTGTAGAGACTCTTGTGTTCAACACTGCTTTAATAAGAAGACGTATCAGAGACACCGACCTCACAGTACAGTCCTTTAAAATCGGCACAAAATCACACACTGACATTGCCCTGGTCTATATGGAGTCAAAAGTCGACAAAAAGCTGTTAAACAGGCTCTGCAAAAGGCTTGATGCCATAAAGGTTCCGTCACTGACAATGAATCAGCAAAGCCTTGTCGAAGCGCTGTACAAACACACCTGGTACAACCCGTTTCCAAAGGTAAAACACACCGAACGCCCGGATACCGCCGCATCGGCAGTTCTCGAGGGAAATATTATAATATTAGTTGACAACGCTCCGTCTGCATTACTCCTTCCGACGTCAATATTCGACGTACTTGAAGAAGCTGACGATTACTATTTTTCGCCTGTTGTCGGAACCTATCTAAAGCTTGCGCGGTACTTTATAACGATAGTTTCCGTACTGATAACACCCCTGTGGCTGCTTGCAATGCAGAATCCCGATTACTGCCCCGATCTTTTCAAATTTATATTGGTAAACGAAACCCAAAACATACCCATCTTCTGGCAGCTTATAATAATGGAGGTCGGTATTGACGGTCTTCGTCTCGCGTCGCTCAACACGCCGAATTCGCTTACAACACCGCTAAGCATAATCGGCGCAATCGCACTCAGTGAATTTGCCGTTGAATCAGGATGGGTCAGTATGGAAGCTATTTTATATATGGCTCTTGTCACTGTTGCCACCTATACACAGCCTAACTACGAGCTGGGCTACAGCCTTAAATTCTGCCGTGTGCTTCTGCTCGTGCTGACCTATATTTTTAATGTATGGGGATTTATTGCCGCGTTCGTTATCAATCTGGTACTGCTCTGTTCCAACCGTACTCTATCCGGCAAAAGCTATCTTTATCCGCTCATACCGTTCAATGCCCATGAATTTTTCCGTAAAATCATACGCATCCGAAGCAGATAATTATATTCCTACACAATCTTGTCAGCAAAAGCCTTGCAGAAATACCTTCTCCTTGTGTAAAATCAGACAGAACGGCTTTGTCTTCTCAAAAGAATTTAAAAAAGAAAAAATTTTATTTTGTTCGGAACAACTCCAATTCGCTCCTCAACGTACTTCAATGGATATTGTTCTCTTACTATTGTTCATTGTAATTTCTTATATGTTTATTCTTAGGCTTCAGTTTTTGAAGGGGCATGGCGCATAAATTTAAGTACACGGGTTAACTTGCTGAAACACTGCACCTCAGCGTTTGAATACATCCTCTTCATTTTCCGAAAAATATTCAACCAAATTGCTGCGGGAAAAGCCTTCGTTATAAAAATCATCATTGATTGAATACACAAAGGATGTATTGTGCAGTTTTCCGAATTTACTTGTTGTATAGCCGCCCGATTTTTTTATAATTTTTCGTTTGGTAAGATATTTTACCGCTTTTCTTACAGTATTGTCCGACATTCTGCACGCCTGTGCAATTGTGTGAACAGACGGATAGCTTATGCCGGACTTGTCACTGCATCTCACAAGATAACTCAGAACAGAAAATTCAGCAGGCTTAAGCATAAGATTAAACACATCATTAGGCATCATAAAATAATATCCTTTCATACCCATAAAATATCACCTCTGTAAATAGAAGAAATATTTTAAAAAATTGCATATTTTTATGCAACAAAGAAGGCTGACATCAAAAATAATGTCAGCCTTTATTTTATATTATGATTTTTTCCATGCAGACGGAGCAAACAGCAGCAGCAGGGGGAACAGTTCAAGTCTTCCTGCCAGCATATCAAAAATAAATACTATCTTTGAAATCAGACTAAACTCGGAATAATTTCCTACAGGACCAACTGCGCCCAAACCCGGACCCGTGTTATTAATGTTTGCCGCAACAGCTGTAAAGCTTGTAGTGAAATCACAGTTATCAAGCGAAACAATAAGATAGCTGAATGCAAAAATGCCGATATAAAGCACAAGAAACACAGAAGTTGAACGCATTACCTTATGATCAACGGTTTTCCCGTCCATCTTAACCGCCCTGACATTTCTGGGGTGCACAAGCAGAACAAATTCCTTGCGGACTTCCTTAAACAGCAGTATAATGCGCGAAATCTTAAATCCGCCTCCTGTGCTGCCTGCCATGGCGCCTATGAACGTAATTATAACTATTACCGCCTTAGAAAATTCAGGCCACTCGTTTACATCCGTAATGCCAAAACCCGTCGTAGTGATTATTGATGATACATAAAAAAAGCTTTGGTGAAACGCATCATACAGTGACGGATATATTGAACTTATATTAATTGTAATCATTACAACCGCCGCCGCTGTAATACCCAGATAAACCCACAGTTCCTCAATGCGGAATGCCTGTTTAAATTTTCGTGCAAGCAAAAGTATATAGAATGTAAAGTTTATGCCGAACAACAGCATAAATACTGCAACAACCGTCTGAATATAGTAACTGTCATAAGCGGCAAGATTGCTGTTGTAAACACCAAAACCGCCCGTGCCCGCAGTTGAAAAACCTGTATTAAGCGCGTCAAACAGTCCCATTCCGCCCAGCATAAGCAGTACAATTTCAAGGGCTGTAAGTCCAATATATATTCCGTAAAGCAACGCCGCATAATTTCTCATATGAGGGACTGCCTTGCCAACAATCGGACCGGGACTCTCCGCTTTCATCAGATAAATGTTCTGCTGTCCGCCAAGCTTTGGAATAATGGCGAGCAGAAAGACTATTACGCCCATACCGCCCAGCCAGTGAAGAAAGCTTCGCCAGATAAGCATACAGCTGCTAAGACTCTCAATATCAACCAGAACGGTCGAACCCGTTGTAGTAAATCCCGACACCGTTTCAAAAAAAGCGTCAATAAATGACGGAATTTCACCGCTCAACCAAAACGGCATGCATCCTGCAAGCGACATAATAATCCAGCTCAGTGCGGTTGCCGCAAAACCTGCTTTCTGATACAAAACCATATTTTTAGGTTTTTTTACTTTTATTGCCAATATTCCCAGCAAAGCGCAAACAGCGCCCGTTCCTGCAAAATAAAAGCCCTCATGCTCTCCGTAAATAAAGGAGGTTACTGTAGCAATTTGCATAGCCGCCGCTTCAATAATAAGCACCCAGCCAAGAATATATACTATTAACCGTTTATTCATACCTGCCATGACCTCAATGTCTGCTCAAAATATCCTCAAGCGTACTCAAACCCTTATGCATTGTAATTACAACCACCATATCATCCGGCATAATAACATCGCTTCCCTGCGGAAGAATAATCTTTCCGCGGCGGTTAATGCATATAATCTGCAAATTATCTTTCAAATTTAAATTCTTTATAGGTATACCTGCAACCTTTGAGCCGTTTCTCACTCTAAATTCAAGCGCCTCAACTCTGTCATCGCTTAGCCTGTACAGAGTTTCAACATTGCTTCCGGCAGAATTCTGCATTGCTCTTATATACCTGGCAATATATTCCCCCGTAAGGCTCTTGGGATGGATTATACAGTCAAAGTGCTGATTACTGAGAATTGCATCAAAAGAGGCATTGTTTATCTTAGTAATAATCTTTGCCTTTGTCATACTTTTAAGATACATTGAAATCAGAATATTTTCCTCATCATAATCCATAAGAGCCGCAACACCGTTGGCGTGCTCAATACCCTCACTTAAAAGGAGGTTTTGATCCATACAGTCTCCCTGAATAATGACAGCGTCCGGCAACGCGTCAGCAAGCTCCCTGCACCGTCCGTCATTCTTTTCAATTATCTTGACATTGGCTCCGGATTTAATAAGAGTTTTTGCCAGGTAATAGGATATCTTTCCCCCGCCGAGCAAAATCACATCGCGGCTTTTGCCTATTGCAACATTTATCCGTTTAAAAAATTTTGCGGCAGTCTCAGGCTTGGAAACAACCGAAATTTTGTCCCCGCTCATTAACTTAAAATCACCGTTTGGAATGTACACCTCGCTGCCGCGTTCAACCGAGCAAATGCGTACCTTCCCCTTCAATATATCAATTTCACTGAGTTTTCTGTTGCTGATTGAAGAGCCCTCAGGTATAGAAACCTTTATAATTTCTACAATTCCTTTGGAAAAAGAATCAATTTCAAGTGCACCCGAAAATCGGAGCAGGCGGCTGATTTCAATAGCCGCCGTAAGTTCGGGATTTATAGCCATAGACAATCCGAGCTGATCTTTTACTCTGAACAAGTCATTTGCATATTCAGGATTTCTCACCCTTGCTATAGTGTGCTTAACACCCGCTGCCTTCGCCATAAGACAAGCATAAATGTTTATTTCATCCAGTGCAGTGGCTGCAATCAGCAAATCGGCAGTTTCAGCGCCTGCCTCAACAAGAGTTTCGTATATTGCACCGTTTCCTTCTATTCCCATAACATCAAGAGAGTCCGAAAGGTTCTGCACCGCATCTTGTTTTGTATCCACAACAACAATTTCATGTCCCTCTGAATTAAGCTCATAAGCAATCGAAGAACCGACTTTGCCGCACCCTACAATTATAATCCTCATAACTGCCTCACATAAACTTATACCCAAATCCCGAATATAAGAATTTTTATTAATATCAGTTTTAACACCGGTAAAAAATCCGTAAAAAACAGCACTGTCCAAATCAAATAACAGACAATGCACCTCTCTTTAAATTACATATAAGTCATAATACACCAAATTATCACTAAAATCAATATATAAAGTTAAAAAATTCGGCTGATGCACCTCCTTTATTAAATTCTAAAAAACATAATATTAACATTTTCAATATACAGAAAACACAATAAAAATTTTTTGCCGGCCAATATGTTGCATTTGCAAAACCGCTGTATAATATGCTATAATATTAAATAAACTGAAACTTAAAAGTCCGGCTTTATTATGATATTTATTGTGATATAATTATACACGGAGGTACAGTATGCCGTATTCTGTTGAAATAGACCTGCACGGTCAGACTGTTGAAAGCGCTCAAAGACTCCTTACATCACAGCTTAAAAATCTGCCTGCTGATGTGCGCGAAGTTTGCGTCGTCCACGGTTATCACGGGGGAACAGCATTACTGGAAATGGTACGCCGATACAAAAACAAAAAAATAGAGCGCAAGATTCTTGAATTTAACAGAGGAACTACTATTTTTATAATAAAAAATCAATGCGGCAATGCATACGGTTCGAGAAAATAATTTGTTATAACCGGCAGTTCTTTATCCGGCTGCTTTTAGAATATTTTCAAAAAGCCGACTGCATTTCTCTGAATAACACTTGCTGAACCGAATATTTAATCAGCAATATAATAAAAGGATTCACTATGGAAAAATTTATCGAATTTTTTAACAACGACCATATAATCAAACTGCGCGACCAATTACTGTTCTCTGGATTGAGCGACCATGAAATTTTTATGTTTATTCAGCACTCCAAACCCGATTACATGCAGTTAAATAAAGACTGTTCCGTAAGAATCGCCAATAAATACAGCCATATGATAGGTCTTGTTTTTTCCGGGGGAACTTACGTTTACACCGTTGACTACAGCGGAAACAAAACACTGCTTAAATCCATAAAAACCGGTGAAAGCAGCGGTACGCTGTATGCAATGTTTGATTATTACAATGCGCTTATTGAGCTGACTGCAAGTGAAGACTGTGAGATTCTGTTTATCGCACCTGAAACACTTTTTATTGCTGAAGAAAAGCTTGCCGTTATACAGCAAAAAATACTTGTAAATATGCTTGCTTCACAACGTCAGACTTTTCTGGAGATATCCGAACATCTGGCATGCCTGTCAAAACGAAGCATAAAGGAAAAAGTCTTGCATTTCATAAAAATATACTGTGAACGTGAACACAGCTATACTGTTAATATTCCCTTTTCACGCGAGGAACTTGCAAATTATCTTGCCGTTGACAGAGCTTCTCTTTCACGCACTCTGAGCGAGCTTAAAAAAGATGGAATTATTGATTTCAAAAAAAAATACTTTACTCTTTTTAAATCCGACGGTTATAAATTTAATTAAAAGGAAGTTTATATTATCGACTTTTTAAACATTGCTGAGCATAGAATATCAGTGGAGGATGCTATATGGGAGTTTTGGAAATTTTTATTCTTGCATTAGGGCTGTCTATGGATGCCGTTGCTGTCTCAATCTGCAAAGGGCTTTCCGTAAGAACACTCAAACCGAGTCATGCCCTTACCGCCGGACTTTATTTCGGGGGATTTCAAGCGGGCATGCCTCTTATAGGATATCTGCTTGGAAAACAGTTTGAATGTTTTATTACTAGCATTGACCACTGGATTGCATTTGTACTGCTTGGCATTATAGGAGCAAACATGATAAAAGAGTCGTTCGGCGAACCCGATGAGCTTAACGATTCGTTTAACCCCAAAACTATGCTGCCCCTTGCCGTTGCAACAAGCATTGATGCACTTGCTGTAGGAGTTACCCTTGCCTGTTTGAATGTAGCTGTCGTGCCTGCAATTTCGCTTATAGGTGTCATTACATTTATTTTATCCGCGGCAGGCATAAAAATAGGCAATGTGTTCGGTGCAAAATTTAAATCAAAAGCTGAATTTGCGGGAGGTGCAGTGCTTATCCTTATGGGCACAAAAATTCTTCTTGAACACCTTCAAGTTTTTACATGGTAACATTTTATACAATTACATAAAAACAAACCGTCCTTCTTATAAAAGATGGACGGTAATTTTTTATCGTAATATTCTAAACTTCTTTTTAAACAGTCTTGGTTAAAAATGCGACTTTTTCGTGCAAAGGAGATGAACCGCAGCAGCTGACATAACGATTAAAGAATTGTCTGACTGTCAGTCTGCCTTGTACAAATAACACAGCGGCGGACAATACCGCCGCTGAATATAATCAGGCATCTCTGCCGCAGCACTTTTTATACTTCTTGCCGCTTCCGCACGGACAAGGGTCGTTTCTTCCGACTTTTTTACCCTTGCGCACGGTCTTGTTTGCAAGGTCTGTGCCGTCAGATGAAATTTGTGTTGGCTTTGCTACCTGCTCACGGCGCAGAGCTGCTTCAACAGCAGTCGGCTGTTTCTGCTCCTCACCGTTGTTAATCATTACCTGATGTGCCGCTGCTGCCTGTCTTTCGGCAGCTTTCCGTGCCGCCTCAATAGCTTCCTGGCGTTTCTGAATCTCATGAACACGCTTTGGCATAACAAGCATCATCTTTACTGTATCTTCGCGAATATTCTCAATCATTTCATCAAACATATCAAAACCTTCAATACGGTATTCAACAACCGGGTCGTGCTGACCGTATGAACGAAGTCTTATGCCTGATTTAAGCTGTTCCATATTGTCAATATGATCCATCCAGTGGGTATCAACGCTCTTAAGAAGATATACCCTCTCCATCTCGCGTATAGTTTCTTCAGGAAGAAGTTCTTCGTTTTCTTTGAAGATTTCAAAAGCATCATCAACAAGCATTTGCTTGATTTCATCTGCTTCCATATCTTCAATATCCGACAAATCTAAATTGTATTTTTCTTCATCTCTGATAATCCAGCCGAGATAATAATCCTTAAGGCTCTGAATATTCCAGTTTTCCTTGGGTCCGTCCGGCAGATAATGCTTAACCGAAGTTTCAATTGTATCCTCAGCCATCTTGTTGATGGTTTCGTGCAGATCCTCGCCGTTAAGCACCTGATCACGCTGACCGTAAATAATTTCACGCTGGCGGTTCATAACATCATCATACTTAAGTACATCTTTACGAATACCAAAGTTACGAAGCTCAACCTTTTCCTGTGAGCTTTCAATTATACTTGAGAGCATTTTGTTTTCGATAGGCATATCCTCGTCAACATTCATTCTCTCCATCATCATCTTCATCCTGTCACCGCCGAACAGACGCATAAGGTCATCCTCTGTTGACAGGAAGAAACGGCTTACGCCCGGATCGCCCTGACGACCCGAACGGCCTCTGAGCTGATTGTCAATACGGCGTGATTCATGGCGCTCTGTACCAATAATGTACAAGCCGCCTGCTTCTCTTACCTGTTCAGCCTCATCCTTAATTTCTTCTTTATATTTTTCGTTTAATTCCCTGAAAGTTTCCCTTGCATTAAGGATTTCCTCATCATCGGTTTCGGCATATCCCGTTGCTTCCTCAATAAGCTCTTCGGGGAAACCCTGCTTGCGCATTGATGACTTTGCCATAAACTCGGCATTACCGCCGAGAATAATATCAGTACCACGGCCTGCCATATTAGTTGCAATTGTTACTGCGCCCAGTTTACCTGCCTGAGCTACAATCTCAGCCTCTTTTTCATGCTGCTTTGCGTTGAGCACATTGTGCTTTACACCGCGCTTTTTGAGCATTTTTGAAAGAAGCTCTGACTTTTCAATTGATATTGTACCTACCAGTACAGGCTGACCCTTCTCATGAGCCTCGCAAATAACATCAATAACTGCGTTGAATTTGCCATTTTCTGTTTTGTATACGGAATCAGGCATATCCTTACGAAGAATAGGCTTGTTTGTAGGAACTTCAACAACATCAAGCTTGTAAATTTCCTGAAATTCCTCTGACTCAGTCTGAGCCGTACCTGTCATACCCGAAAGCTTCTTGTAAAGTCTGAAGTAATTTTGGAATGTAATTGTGGCAAGAGTCTTGCTTTCGCTCTGAACTTTTACGCCTTCCTTTGCTTCAATAGCCTGATGCAGACCCTCGTTAAAGCGTCTGCCATACATAAGACGTCCCGTAAATTCGTCAACGATGATAACCTCGCCGTCTTTGACAACATAATCTACATCCAGTTTCATTATGCCGTTAGCCTTAATCGCCTGATTTACATGGTGCTGAATTGTAAGGTTTTCGGGATCTGTAAGGTTTTCAATGCCAAAAAATTCTTCTGCCTTTTTAACGCCGCTCTGTGTCAGCGTTGCAGTTTTCTGCTTTTCGTCAACAACGTAATCAATATCATTTTCCTTGTAATATTCTTCCATGTCCTCTTTTGAATCAAGTTCTGCAAAACGCTGAATCTTAAGAGTTTTGGCAAAGGTATCTGCCTTTGAATACAAATCTGTTGACTTGTCGCCTTTACCGGAAATAATAAGCGGAGTTCTCGCTTCGTCTATGAGAATTGAGTCAACCTCATCGACAATAGCAAATGCATGTCCTCTCTGAACCTTATTTTCCTTGTAAACAACCATATTATCACGAAGATAGTCAAATCCCAGCTCGTTGTTTGTGCCATATGTAATATCAGCGGCATATGCCTCTTTTCTGCTGTCATTGTCAAGATCGTGAGTAATAAGACCAACCGTAAGTCCAAGATATCTGTAAAGTTTACCCATCCATTCGGAGTCACGGCGTGCAAGATAATCATTGACAGTTACAATGTGAACGCCCTCTCCCGTAAGAGCATTAAGATAGGCGGGGAGTGTAGCAACCAATGTTTTACCTTCACCGGTTTTCATCTCGGCAATTCTGCCCTGATGAAGAACTATGCCGCCTATAATCTGAACCGGGAAATGTTTCATTCCCAATACTCGCCATGCCGCTTCACGGCAGGTTGCAAAAGCCTCGGGCAAAATATCGTCAGTAGTTGCGCCGCCCGCAAGGCGTTCCTTTAATATTGCAGTCTGATTTTTCAGCTCGCTTTCACTCATCTGAGCATACTTATCTTCAAGCTCAAGCACCTTGTCACGCATCGGCAAAACACGCTTTACCTCTCTTTTGCTGTAATTACCGAACATTGCCTTTAAAAAATTCATTTATTAACTTCCTTTCACTGATAACAGATAATTTTTTATGTTATTTCCTCTGTAAGCCCTCGAAAAATACTGTATATTAATGCAGTCTCCTCACAGGAGAACCGCAATGCCTCCTTTGTGTAAAGGGAGGCGTCAGCAACGGCTGACGGAGGGATTGCCTGATTGTGTCCATGGCGGCTGATTTAATAATATACCGCTTTACAACTGAAGAAAAAAACTTAAAATCTAAAGAATTGTCTTTCATCATTGCACTGCTTCAGCACCCAGACTTTTTGCAGCCTGAATCATAGCAGCTTCCGCAACAGGTCCGGCATAGGTAAAACCGAATCCCGATTCCTCAACTACACAGGCAAAAGCTAAGGGACAATCCTCATCTTTTGAATAACCTACCATCCATGCAGTAGGCTCTTTATTTTCTCCGACCTCGGCAGTACCTGTTTTTGCACACACAGAAAGTCCGCCAAACAGATTGTCGCCGTAATAATCGGTTATTGTATACCTCATTATTTCATCAAGCTTCTGCGCCGTATCCGGATTAAAGAGTTCTTTGCCGCTGCCTGAAGAATTTATGCCCAATACTGACAAAACAGATGTATCCTTTATAAGCGTAGGATTTTTTGACTGTCCGCCGTTGGCAATTGCACCGCAGATTATCGCCATCTGCATAGGATTCACCTTGTCGTTGTACTGTCCGACTCCCGACCATGCAAGTTGGTTTGTATTGGCCTCTGATACATCATATTCACCCTTTGCAGTTTTAACACCGTCAACATCAAAGGATTGGTTGATGCCAATTTTGTCCGCAGTTTTTGTCATTATATCCTGTCCCAGCTCCACAGCAAGCTCTGCAAATACTATATTGCAGGAATGAGCCATAGCCTGCTCAAGATTCACCGTACCGTGTGCTTCAACACAGGTTACATCACTGCCTCCTATTTCCTTGCTGCCCGAACATTCCCACGTGCGCTCATAAATATCGGGGATATTTTCTATTGCGGCAGCTGTTGTAACTATTTTGAATATTGAACCCGGAGCATATGATGACGACAGCACATTATCAAGATAAACGCCGTCATATTCGCTCTCGTTTTCCTCGGTTATTTCGGGAGGAGCCTGAGGATCGTACGCCTTGGTGCTTACCGAACAAATCACTTCCCCGGTCTTATAATTATAAATTACACAGGCGCCCTTTTTATCATAGCTGTTTAGCACATCATAGGCAGCAGCACAGGTATTAGCGTCAACAGTAAGATTTATATCATGCGGCACTCTCAGCGACTGAGGCATATTAAGTCCCCAGATAAGATTATATCCGGTAAGCTGAGAACGATACATGCTCTGTGCCGCCGTAGAAATATTGAGACTGTTGTCACCCACAACATGCAAAAGTCCTTTTCTTACGCTTTCATTTTCATTATAAACACGCTCGCCGTCAACTGTCTGCGCCAAAATCTCGCCGCCGCGGTCATAGATCGCACCTGCCTGGGCAAGCCCTCCGTTTCCCGCAATATGAGCGTTATAAGGCTGGTCAACCCAATCTTCGGCGTTCATAACAAGCTCAACCGCAAGATACCCAAGTCCGCCGATAAATGCCATTGTAACCACAAGTATCATTGTACTTCTGCGCAATATTCGCTTCATAAAAACGCCTCCTTTTTACTGTAGGTTTTATGCACTTTTCAGTATTTTATTCTTAATTTATTAAAAAGCTGATTTTATCTCTTAACGGCGTATGTTCTCTCGTCCGCCGCTTTGATAAACGCAAGCAGTCCCCAACACGAAATAATACTGGAACCACCGCTACTTATAAACGGAAATGTTACACCGGTAAGCGGAAGAATATCTGTTGCTCCAAATACATTTAGCGAAAGCTGAACAACAAGCAGTCCTGCCGCACAGCAGGCTGAAATTGAATAAAATGTGCTTCTGCTTCTGGTCGTAATAGCCCTTGCATAAATAAACATAGCTCCTACAGCAACGGCAAGTGTAAACGCAACAATAACTCCCATTTCCTCAGATACCAATCCGAACACAAGGTCGCTCTCCGAAGCGGCAACCTGCTTTAAAAATCCGTTGCCCAGTCCTACTCCAAAAAGACCACCGCTTGCAATAAATGTAAGTACATGAGCCTGTTGATAGGCGCTGGTTTGTGCATATTCCCACACATGACCCCACGCCTTGAATCTGTCGGCAATGTACGGTTTAAAGTTTAAAATGAATGTCACGCCAAATATTGCCGCAGCAACGGCAAAAATAATTGTTTTAAAGTCGCCCGAACGCATAAATGCGATAAGCAGGAATGTAACGAAGAATATAAGTGCCGTACCAAAGTCGCCCATAAGAGCAAGCAGACCCACGCACACAGCAGAAAAAACCATAAATTCAAACAGGTTTTTATTTGTCTGCAGTTTATCAAGTGCACTTGCACCTATAAAAATATAAATTATCTTTACAAGCTCTGATGGCTGAATCGAAATAGAGCCAATGTAAATCCAGTTTGCCGCACCGTTTGTAATCTTTCCGAATACAATACTCATCAAAAGAAGTCCTACAGCAAAAATCATTGCAGGAAATCTCAGTTTATTTACCTTGTCAGGGTCTTCAATAAGCTTTATTATCACACAAAACAGTACCATGCCGATTGCCGCCGCAATAAGCTGTATATAAGCAGAACGTTCGACCTGCCTTATAAGCAGGATAACGCCTATGCCGGTCAAAAACAATGCAAGTGATTCAAGTTCAAAATTTACTCTTCTCAGTATGAAGTACGAAACAAAGAAAAATCCCCATTCCACAGCCGCAAGCGCACCGAATAAAACAAGCGGTGAATTTGCATTTGTGCCGTCATTCCAAAACATTGCCTCTGCACACATAAAAAAGTGGAATAATGTAATTAACAACATAAGCTTCCATGATTTCATTGCAGGTTTTCTGCTTATCCTGGAGAAAAACCAGCTTGCTGTCAATTTTTCATCATATTCTTCCCCGCGTTTAAATTCAAACTTTGAATTTCCCACAGTAATTGTATCATCAATAAGAACCTGGGTTCTTCCTCTCGTCTTTTTACCGTTTACAAATGTTCCGCTCTTTGAGTCAGTATCATTTATATACCAGCCGTCTTTGCGTCTGAGAAGAACACAGTGATTTCGCGATACCGCAGGGTCATCGACCACAATATCGCTTGCCTTGCTTCTGCCGACAGAATTTTCCCAAAACAAAACAGGAAGCTTCAGTCCCGTGCTTCTGTTATAAAGCGTCACCAGCGGTTTCTCTGGGCGGCGCCTGCGGCGCATGGCAGCATAGCACTGATAAACGATTACAAGTGCATATACAGGCAAAAGTATTCTCAGTGCAACAACACCCATGTCAAAAATAACCGACAGATCAAGCACGCATTTCAACTCCCGTTAATTAACAATATATTAAAAACACATATTTACAGTTATACATTCTTAATAATAATCCAAATCCGTCTAAATGTCAATCTTTTTGGACAGAGAGTCAAAATTTGTTTTGCGTATGATTTTATTTTCCAAAAACTATACTCCATAAATTTAACGCTCTATAAAAATAACTCATATTGATATTCAAAACTGTCTTCCGATGCAGATTTATTTCTTCGTCCGCCCCATTCACCGGTTCTGCTCATGCCAAGTTTTTCCATAACCTTATACGAAGCAACATTTTCAGTATCGCAATGAGCCAAAAATCGACTGACTTTAATTTTGGTTTTCACATAATAAATAAGTGCCTTTGCCGCTTCATACGCAAATCCGTTTCCCCAATAATTCTTATTGATAATCCATCCGAGTTCACCTGTACCATTTTCAAAATACACGCTGACTGCGCCAATATGTATGTCATTATATATAATTGCAAATTCTAAAAATTTCGGCTTCTCCTTTTTCCATTCATTCTCAACGTTTGTCAAAAAATCCTCTGTCTGCTTAATTGTTTCATCCGGCAAACGGCACATAAATTTTGTATTTTCATAATCCATTGCATACTGAATTGCCGACTTTAAATATTTCTTTCCCAGCGGTTTTAACACTAACCGTTCTGTGTTGATTTCAATATAATCCATATTCTATAATCTCCTCATTACATCTTGTTTTTGATTATATCATTTCCATTCTTTATTTACAATATAAAATGAGGACAGATTAAACGCCGCTTCCCGCACTTCTTATCGTTCTGCCTGCTTCTCAGTCTTTAGCCGTCCCGCATTACTGTGTTATTCCAAATAAAATAAAAAATCCCCCTTTAAAAAGAGGGATTCCCAAAACTGCCGGAAACATGCCCGGCTCAATGTTAAATTAAATTTTCCCTGTACAAATATCTGCCCACTGACAGTCACCGCATACTTCCTTAAGCCTGTTTTCTGATATAATTCTGTCATTTGCCAGAGCTTTAAGCTTTTTCCAGCTTATTTTACTGTTGCTGCTGATACCGTATATCTCAAGGCATCTCCTGTCTATATTCCCGGCCTTTTGTCCGCTTGTGCATTTGCCGTCAATATTATTAGGGCAAATTTCACAGATTATATCACATGCGTCTGTAATTATTACTTCGGGATTATATTCATTTAACTGCCCAATTATATCTGTCATTTCCCTGACAAAATCCTCACTGTAGCCCCTGCCCTCAAAAAACTGTATGCACAGACTGTGGTGTGCCCTAAGCTTATAATCTGATGACTTTGTCAAGGCGATTCACCAATACGGAAGCAACTGCAATTTTCAGTCCGTCTGCAATAAGATAAGGAACTACACACATCATCATTGCTGTGACAAAATCTGTTTTCATTACAATAACAAACCAAACTGTACCAAACAAATAGCACAATGCCAATCCTGCAATCATTGACACAACAAGCACCCAAAGTCTTTTTCCAAGCTTCTCTGCCATAAGCCCCACGATTAAAGCTGTAAAAACAAATCCGACTATGTATCCGCCTGTTGGACCCAACAAAATCCCTGCGCCGCCCGAAAATCCCGCAAACACAGGCAGTCCTATAAATCCTGCAAGAGCATATACTAAAACACATATTGTGCCCCTTTGCCATCCAAGCATTGCAGCAGCTGCAAATACACCGAGCGTTTGCAGTGTAAATGGTACTTGTCCAAATGGAATCTGTATCTGCGCACACACTATCATTACCGCCATAAACATTGCAATGTATACAATGTTTAACAAATAGTTTTTACTTTTCATTGTCTTTGTTCTCCTTGATTGTATACTTAAATATGTAATTTAAGTTGACAATATTATACAGCTGTTCGTTTAATTTGTCAACCTAAAATATATTACAAGTTGACAATTATTTTGTAAAAACAGCGAAAACAATAAAAACTCAGCACTTTTCTGTAAATTAAAAAAGTAACTGCCGTATACTGTACAGCAGTTACTCTTTCTAACGAAAAAGGGGAAATCTAACCCTTTCCCGATTCAATTAACTTTTCAAGCCGTAATTAAGCCTTGCCTACTGAACCGAAAAGCTCCATTTTCTCTTTAACAGTAGCCTTAATAGCGTCTGCGCCTGGAGCAAGAAGCTTTCTTGGGTCAAAGCCCTTACCCTGCATATCCTTGCCGTCCTCAATATACTGTCTTGTAGCAGCGGCAAATGCAAGCTGACACTCTGTGTTTACATTAATTTTTGAAACGCCGAGTGAAATAGCTTTCTTAATCATATCAGCAGGAATACCTGTACCGCCGTGGAGAACAAGAGGCATATCGCCTGTGAGCTGCTGAATAGCGTCAAGTGTATCAAAGCTTAAGCCCTGCCAGTTTTCAGGATACTTGCCGTGAATATTACCGATACCTGCTGCAAGCATTGTTACACCCAGGTCAGCAATCATTTTGCATTCCTGAGGATCAGCACATTCGCCGGCACCGACAACACCGTCTTCCTCGCCGCCGATTGAACCAACCTCAGCCTCAATTGAAAGACCGAGTTCGTTACAAGTAGCTACAAGTTCCTTTGTCTTTTCGATATTTTCTTCAATCGGATAGTGTGAACCGTCAAACATTACTGAGCTGAAACCAGCTTCAATACACTTCTTAGCGCCTTCGTATGAACCGTGGTCGAGATGAAGTGCAACCGGAACAGTAATGCCAAGCTCATCGAGCATACCGTTTACCATACCAACTACTGTTTTGTAGCCGCACATATATTTGCCTGCGCCCTCAGATACACCGAGGATTACAGGTGAGTTAAGCTCCTGAGCAGTTAAAAGAATTGATTTTGTCCATTCAAGGTTGTTGATGTTAAACTGACCTACTGCATAGTGGCCTGCCTTTGCCTTTTCAAGCATTTCTTTAGCGTTTACTAATGGCATTTTAATCTTCCTTTTGTAATAAATTTCAACAAAAAAGCGTCCTTTTTTGCCGATTTAAGTTTATTATACTATATTTCCTTTAAAATATAAAGCCTTTTAAAGAACTTTCCTATAATTTTTTACCAATTCCAAAAATAACGTCACTGCGCCGAAAAAAATATGCTCCTTACTGCACAAATATCCGCAACAAATTGCAGCTGACTGCACAAAGCAATCAGCTGCTGTATATTTTTATGTTTTATTTTTTAACTGTTCTCAATTTTACAGCAAAAACAGCACCGCAAATTGATAGCGTAAGCAATATGCATACTGCAAACAATGGATTATTCTGTCCCGTAGGCACTGCACCGTTTGCATTATTTGAACTGCTGTTATGTGGATTTTTATTGCCTGCTGTTCCCGGTGTATCAGGGGTTGACGCTGGCTTTGTTGTTTCCGGCTGAGTTGAATCGGGATCATCAACTATATAAATACCATCCGGCTGTGCAATCATAATATCATTATTTTTTTCAAGTTCTTTTACTGTATCCAATACATTTTGCTTATCATGAGTATCAAGAGTTAACAATAAAGTCTGATTATACTTATAAATATATTCGAGCATCTCCCCTAACTCAACTTGCTCATTAACTAAGTCTGTAAGACGGTCTGCAATATCAAGCGAGTCAAGTTCATTTTTTATCAGAGCATCCTTCAATACATCAAAGTATTCAGGAGCAAGCTCAAGTTCTGATACAGCCTTATTGCAAAACTCCGTGATTTTTGCCTCAACTTTATTTCCCATCTCTTTATCCGTGCTTGATTGTATAACACTTACAACTCCAAGATCTTTAAAATCATCAACTGAATACTTTTTAAATTTTAGGCTGGCTTCATTGAACAGGCAAACAATAATATGATTATCAATGAAGTCACTGTCAATTGTTGTATCACAAATATACTTTTCTTCCGGTTCTCTTGTAATACTATAGGTTTTATCATAGCTTTCGCCAAACGAAGGTTTTGTTTCATTGGGATTTACAAACTCCCCAAAACATAGTATATCTGCAATTTCATCAAGCAAATCATCTGACAGAGTGCCTTCAATATAGGAATCCATAATTCCATAAAACTGATGATTCTTATAAATCTTTGCGTCTTTCCCCCATTTTGTCAAAGTCCTGTTCGGCAACATATAAACATACTTACCTATAACCTGACACGTCACCTGTTCCAACCATATCGAATCCGCTGTATAAGGACAAACCAACATGCTTCCGTCACTAAGGGTACCGTAGTATTTAACAACCACGTCATCCGTTGTCGCCTCTTCACCTTTTCCGTTATACGGATTCAACGCAATATAGTCCTGTTTTATCTGTAGTTCAAGTGCAGGATCAAGCTCTTTAACCACCCTGTGATTTTCATTTTTCTTTATAGGATATTTATTTTCATCAATATAACCGTAAACTCCCGACTCAAGCGGAGGATATTTTTCCTCAGCAAACGCTGTTAAAGACGACAATGATACAAACAGCATCAACACCGCCAGAATAACTGAAATAACTTTTTTAGTACACATATTAAAACTCCTTTTTTACCGCTCTCAATTTTACAGCAAAAACAGCACCGCAAATTGATAGCGTAAGCAATATGCATACTGCAAACAGTGGATTATTCTGTCCGGTAGGCACTGCACCGTTTGCATTATTTAAATTGTTGTTTTGTGGATTTTTATTTTCTGCTTCCCCCGGTGTATCAGGGGTAGCCAAAGGTTTTGTTTCATTGGGATTTACAAATTCCCCAAAACATAGTATATCTGCAATTTCATCAAGCAAATCATCTGACAGATTTCCTTCAATATAGGAATCCACAATTCCATAAAACTGATGGTTCTTATAAATCTTTGCATCTTTTCCCAATTCAGACACTGTATAGATATATTTACCTATTACATGATATGTAACCTCAGTAAACCATACCGAATAAGTTGTATATGGGAAAACCAACATGCTTCCGTCGCTAAGGGTGCCGTAGTATTTAACAACCACGTCATCCGTTGTCGCCTCTTCACCTTTTCCGTTATACGGATTCAACGCAATATAGTCCTGTTTTATCTGTAGTTCAAGTGCAGGATCAAGCTCTTTAACCACCCTGTGATTTTCATTTTTCTTTATAGGATATTTATTTTCATCAATATAACCGTAAACTCCCGACTCAAGCGGAGGATATTTTTCCTCAGCAAACGCTGTTAAAGACGACAATGATACAAACAGCATCAGCACCGCCAAAATAACTGAAATAACTTTTTTAGTACACATATTAAAACTCCTTTTTATATTATTTATTATGAATTTATAATATCATATATTGCAGTACAGTCGAGTATGGAAACATTGCCGTCCTTATTAACATCTGCTGCATATAGCTGAACATCGTTAAGCTCCTCTAGTTCAGCAATATACTTTTGGATTAATGTAACATCCTTTACATCTATTACACCATTTAAGTCAACATCTCCAAGAAGTATTAAGCTTTTAGTTTCTATTTTGTAAATACTATAATATAATTATATAATTTTGTTGGATTTTGTCAATATTATATTTTAAATTTATATAAATATTAATTAAATTAAGTTTTCAAGTTTATTTTGTTTTTATTTGCTGTGAAATATAAATATTTGTGTATATCTCATAATCATTTTACCCGACATTTTTCGACACAAATCGACCCTTATGCCATAATATATCACAAAATCTTCATGATAATCTCACGAACTCATAACACAACTCGGTTGCTTTTAATAAATTAAAGATGTATAATATATGCATAAAATATAATACATTTGCTACGGGAGAAAAAAATGGATAATAATATACCTAATAACAATTTTGAAAACTTTGAACCGCAAAAGCCCTTTACCGAAAAGAATCCTGACACAAACAGCGAACAATCATATTCACGTCGGCCTTCCTTTGACCCACAGAAATCTCAGCAGTTTGAGCAAAAGCCTGTTCAGCCTGATACAGCTGAACATACTGCTGCCGACAATTACAGACAGCCTGATAATTACAACGACGGCTTTCATCAGCCGCAATATAATGGCTATTCGGATTTTGCAAACAATTTCCCTCCTCAAAACAGTCAATATCCCCAACCGCCAAAACCAAGCGGCTTTGATGGATATTCATTTGCAGGCGGTCAGCATCCTGCCGGCAATTACGGTACACCTGCGTATAATCAATATACACAGGGATATCCCTCATACCCTCCGTTTTCAGTTCCTGCTTCGGAACAGAAAAAAACCAGCAAGGGACTTATTGCCATCATAATAGTTTTAAGCTCACTTCTGATTATGAGCCTTACCGGACTGACTGTTTATATCGCAGCCAACGGCAGTTCCGATTCAAACCAAACGAACAACCAAGGCGATTACAACTTTCAACTTCCGGATTCAACCGAGCCGCAAAATGATCAGGATGATGAAAATCCCAATGTGCACAGCAAATCCGATTACAGTGACAAAATAAAGCCGGACTATTCAGGCCTAAAGCTTGAAAAAAAGCCTAAGGATGCCTCTGATAATAAAGATTACAATGCTTCCACCGCCTCGGAAAAAATATCTGAATCTGTAGTTGGCATAGTGTGTTATGCCGATAAGGTAACTGACGTTGAGCATTGCTCGTCACAGGGCAGCGGAATCATTATCTCATCCGATGGCTATGTTATCACAAATTCTCATGTAATAGCCAACAGCAAAACAGCCTATATTATTAATGTTGTTACTTCTGACGGCAAAACCTATAACGCAGGTATAGTCGGATTTGACTCAAGAACAGACATAGCGGTGCTCAAAATGGATGACGCCAAAAATCTCAAGCCGGCTGTCTTTGGTGATTCTGATGACGCAAAAATCGGTGAAGACATAATCGTTGTAGGAAACCCCGGCGGTCTTGACTATCAGAACACAACCACCAAAGGCGTTATATCCGCCGCAAACAGAGAAATTTCATCATCAAGTCTGGTAAAATATATTCAGACAGACGCCGCCATCAATCCAGGAAACTCAGGAGGTCCGCTTGTTAATTTCTATGGACAGGTAATAGGCATTGCCACTTCAAAAATCGCATCTGCCACCTATGAGGGCATGGGATTTGCAATTCCTTCAACAACTGCCAGGGATATAGTCGATTCACTCATGAAAAAAGGTTATGTTGAAGGCAGAGTTAAAATAGGAATTGTCGGCACTGCCATTAATGAAAGAGGAGCCGCTAACCACAATGTTCCTCAGGGCATTTTCATTAGGGAAATTACAGAAGGCGGTCCGTGCTATGACACAGATCTTAGAATAAGCGATGTTCTCACCGAAGTGGATGACACCAGAGTATATTCCTTTGCTGATGTCTACAACGTCCTCGAAAAACATAAGCCGGGTGACAAAATTACTATAAAATATTATCATTACGGCGATCAGCATGAATATGAATCTGAAATCACTCTTCAGGAAGATAAATAGAAATCCAAATAAAAAAGCAGCTGTCCTATAGTCAGCTGTCTCTGCAGGCTCCCTTGTATAAAGGGAGCTTCTTGTTTTTGTTTTAAGATAAAGAAGAATCAAAGTTAAAAGAAAAGGGCAGCCGCAAATGATTTCTCATCTGTGACTGCCCTTTTATATATACACATCTAAAAGAACTCAGTATTAGTTATCTGATTCAGTTTCATTATCCTGTGCAGCAGTTTCCTCCTGCTGTTGTGCAGGCTTGTTATCTGCATTATCCTCAGGTTCGCCTTCCAGCTGAACACTTGAGTATCTCTTCATACCTGTACCTGCCGGAATCAGCTTACCGATACATACATTTTCTTTAAGACCAACAAGCGGATCAACTTTGCCTTTGATAGCAGCATCTGTAAGGACTCTTGTCGTTTCCTGGAAAGAAGCTGCTGAAAGGAAGCTGTCCGTAGCAAGAGCCGCCTTTGTAATACCAAGCAAAAGCTGTGTAAACGTAGCTTCTCTAAGACCTTCTTCGCCCGCTGCAATGCGCTTTTTAATTCTTTCGTTTTCAAAAAGAACCTCATTCTTATCATAGGTCTGACCCGCCATAAATCCGGTATCTCCTGCATCGTCAACCCTAACCTTGCGCATCATCTGACGAACTATTACTTCAATATGCTTATCGTTGATTTCAACACCCTGTAAACGGTAAGTACTCTGAACTTCAGAAATAAGATAGTTCATTACTGCCTCAGAGCCTAATATATCAAGAATATCATGCGGATTAACCGAACCGTCGGTAATCTTATCGCCCTTCTTAATCTGCGCACCTTCCAGTACCTTTACACGGAAACCAAAAGGAATCAGATAAGCTCTTTCGTCACCTGTCTCTTTATTGTAGATAACAGCATGCTTAGCGTTCTTGATTTCCTCAAAACGAACCTCGCCGTCAATCTCACTGATAATTGCAAGGCTCTTTGGCTTACGGGCTTCAAACAGCTCCTCAACTCTCGGCAGACCCTGTGTAATATCTTCTGCGGAAGCAACACCGCCCGTATGGAAGGTTCTCATGGTAAGCTGTGTACCCGGCTCACCGATTGACTGAGCAGCAATAATACCGACAGCTTCACCGACAGTTACTGCCTGACGGTTTGCAAGGTTTGAGCCATAGCATTTACGGCACGCACCATGCTTTGCACGACAGGAAAGAACAGAACGTATCTTAATGCTTTCAACACCTGCATTTACAATTGTATCAGCTTCATCCTCGCCCATCATAACATCCTTTGAAACAAGGACATTACCGTTTGAATCGCAGAAATCATCAAGCAGATATCTTCCGATAAGACGTTCATGAAGACCTTCAATTACATTTGCGTCTCCAACCTTAATGTCAAATATCTCAAGACCCTCAGTAGTTCCGCAGTCCTCATCACGGATAATAACTTCCTGTGATACGTCAACAAGACGGCGGGTAAGGTAACCTGAGTCAGCCGTTCTCAGCGCTGTATCGGCAAGACCCTTACGGGCACCACGGGATGAAATAAAGTATTCAAGAATATTAAGACCTTCACGGTAATTTGCTCTGATAGGAATTTCAATCGTTTTACCTGACGTATTGGCAATAAGTCCGCGCATACCTGCAAGCTGACGAATCTGGCTCATACTGCCTCGAGCACCTGAGTCAGCCATCATAAAGATCGGGTTATATCTGTCAAGGTTTTTCTGGAGGGCGTCGGTTACATCATTTGTAGCCTTTTCCCAGATTCTAAGCACTTCGTCATAACGCTCTTCATTTGAACGAAGACCCATCATAAATTCATCACGGATGATGTCTACCTCTTCTTCTGCTTTGGAAATAATTTCTTTCTTCACAGGAGGAATAACTGCATCACATACCGCTACGGTAATAGCGCCCTTTGTAGAATACTTATATCCTTGGGCTTTAATGTTATCAAGCACTTCGCTTGTCTTTACCGTACCGTGAATCTTAATACATTTATCAATAATTTTCTTAAGACCTGACTTTCCTACTAGGAAGTCAACCTCAAATTTAAATCTGTTTTCGGGAATGCTTCTGTCGACAAATCCCAAATCCTGCGGAATAGGATTATTAAAAATAATCTTACCGATTGTTGTGTCTACAAGAGCAGATTCAAGCTTTCCGTCTATTTCAATCTCACGGCGAACCTTAATTTTTGAATGAAGCTCGATTACGCCTGTCTGGTAAGCCATCATTACTTCATTAATATCACGGAAAACCTTTCCCTCGCCCTTTTCTCCGTCCTTATCAAGCGTGAGGTAGTAAGAACCGAGAATCATATCCTGGGTAGGAACTGTTACAGGCTGACCGTCAGAAGGCTTAAGCAGGTTACCGGCAGCAAGCATAAGGAATCTTGCCTCAGCCTGAGCTTCGGCAGAAAGCGGAACGTGAACAGCCATCTGGTCGCCGTCAAAGTCAGCATTGTACGCTGTACAAGCAAGCGGATGAAGCTTAAGCGCACGTCCTTCAACAAGTACCGGCTCAAATGCCTGGATACCAAGACGGTGAAGCGTAGGCGCACGGTTAAGCAGAACCGGATGACCTTTGATTACAACCTCAAGAGCATCCCATACATTATCTTTTGCGCGCTCAACTGCTTTTCTTGCTGATTTTATATTCTGTTCAGCCTTTGTTTCAACAAGGCGTTTCATAACAAAAGGCTTAAACAGTTCAAGTGCCATCTCTTTTGGCAGACCGCACTGATACATTTTAAGTTCAGGTCCTACAACAATAACCGAACGTCCCGAATAGTCAACACGCTTACCAAGGAGATTCTGACGGAAACGTCCCTGTTTTCCCTTAAGCATATCTGAAAGCGACTTAAGTGCACGGTTATTTGGACCTGTAACCGGTCTGCCTCTTCTACCGTTGTCAATAAGTGCGTCAACGGATTCCTGGAGCATTCTTTTCTCATTGCGTATAATGATTTCCGGTGCATTAAGCTCAAGCAGCTTTTTCAGTCTGTTATTACGGTTAATAACACGGCGGTACAAATCATTAAGGTCAGAAGTCGCAAAACGTCCGCCGTCAAGCTGTACCATAGGACGGATATCCGGCGGAATTACCGGAACCACGTCAAGAATCATCCACTCAGGGCGATTGCCTGACATTCTGAAACTTTCCACAACATCAAGACGTTTTAAAAGACGAACTCTCTTCTGTCCCGATGCTGTTTCAAGATCTTCCTTAAGAGCATTGGAAAGCACATCAAGGTCGATTTCCTCAAGCAGCTTTTTAATTGATTCGGCACCCATGCCGGCCTCAAAATCATCTTCGTACTTTTCGCGCATATCATTATATTCTGTTTCGGAAAGGCACTGATATTTTGCAAGGTCACGGCAGTCACCGGGATTAGTTACAATATATTGTGAAAAATAAAGAACATTTTCAAGTAATTTGGGAGAAATATCCAACATAAGAGCAATTCTTGAAGGAATACCCTTAAAATACCAGATATGGGATACAGGAGCAGCAAGTTCAATATGACCCATGCGCTCACGTCTTACTTTTGCACGGGTAACCTCTACTCCGCAGCGGTCGCATACCTTGCCCTTAAAACGGATTCTCTTATACTTTCCGCAATGACATTCCCAGTCTTTTGTAGGACCGAAAATGCGCTCGCAAAACAAGCCGTCTCTTTCGGGCTTCAGTGTACGATAGTTAATTGTTTCGGGCTTTTTTACTTCACCGTAAGACCATTCTCTCATCTGATCAGGGGAAGCAAGTCCGATTTTTATTGAATCAAAAACATTATTATCTATCATTGCACTTCCTCCTTACATCTCATCACTGCTGTAGCTGTCGCCCATATCATCAACGTAATCATCAGATTCCTCGTAAGACAGCGAATCATCAAACATATTGCCCTCTTCGCCGCCCTCATCAAGAGTATAGCCGTCCATTGAAGTCATTACGTTTTCTTCATCAAAATCAGCTACTTCAGTTGCGTCAGCAATGTCCTCATCTTCTTCAAACTTCTGTTTAATGTCAATCTCCTCGCCGTTGCTGTCAAGTACACGAACATCAAGTGAAAGTGACTGAAGCTCCTTGATAAGAACTCTAAATGATTCCGGAATGCCCGGTGCAGGAATATTCTGACCCTTAACGATTGCTTCATAAGTCTTTACACGTCCTACAACGTCGTCAGACTTAACAGTAAGAATTTCCTGAAGTGTATAAGCGGCGCCGTAAGCTTCAAGCGCCCAAACTTCCATTTCACCAAAGCGCTGTCCGCCGAACTGAGCTTTACCTCCCAGCGGCTGCTGGGTAACAAGCGAGTAAGGACCTGTGCTTCTTGCGTGAATCTTTTCGTCAACAAGGTGATGCAGCTTAAGATAATACATATATCCGACTGTAACGGGGTTATCAAACTGTTCTCCGGTACGTCCGTCAATAAGCCATGTTTTGCCGTCCTCGCTGTAACCTGCGTCTTTAAGAGCACTGAAAATATCCTGCTCATGAGCACCGTCAAATACAGGCGTCATAATCTTCCATCCGAGTGCCTTTGCGGCATATCCTAAGTGAACCTCAAGCACCTGACCGATATTCATACGCGAAGGTACGCCCAACGGATTAAGTACAATATCAAGCGGTGTACCGTCCGGCAAAAACGGCATATCTTCAACAGGAAGAATCCTTGAAACTACACCCTTGTTTCCGTGACGTCCGGCCATCTTATCGCCTACGCTGATTTTACGCTTAAGCGCCAGATATACTCTTACAACCTTGTTTACGCCCGGCTGAAGCTCATTTCTGCTTTCTGCGCGGGTAAACACTTTAACGTCAACAACTGTACCGCATTCACCGTGAGGTACTCTGAGAGAAGTATCTCTTACTTCCCTAGCCTTTTCACCGAAGATTGCACGGAGGAGTCTTTCCTCGGCAGTAAGCTCTGTTTCACCCTTCGGTGTAACTTTACCTACCAGGATGTCGCCTGCCTTTACTTCAGAACCAATCTGAATAATACCGTCTTCGTCAAGATATTTGAGAACATCCTCGCCGACATTCGGTATATCTCTTGTAATCTCTTCGGGCCCCAGCTTGGTATCTCTTGCTTCTGTATCATATTCTTCAATGTGAATTGATGTATACACATCATCACGAACTATCTTTTCATTAATGAGAACAGCATCCTCATAGTTGTAACCCTCCCATGTCATAAATCCTATGAGAGCGTTTTTGCCTAGAGCAACTTCACCGTTATCAGTTGCAGGACCGTCAGCAAGCACCTGACCTTTTTTAACACGCTGTCCGCGTTCAACAATCGGACGCTGATTAAAGCATGTTCCCTGGTTAGAACGAAGGAACTTTATAACCTCAAAGTCCTGAACTCTGCCTGAATCATACTGAACACGGATATTGCGTGCGTCAACACTCATAACAATACCGTCTTCTTCTGCAAGAATACAAACACCGGAGTCAGTGCCTGCCTTATATTCCATACCGGTACCTACTATAGGAGCGTCGGAACGCAGAAGCGGAACTGCCTGACGCTGCATGTTAGCACCCATCAGAGCACGGTTCGCATCATCATTTTCAAGGAACGGAATCATAGCTGTAGCAACAGATACAACCATTTTCGGCGATACATCCATAAAGTCAAATCTGTCCGGTGAATACTCTACGAATTCATCACGGTAACGGCCTACTACTCTTGAATGTACAAATTTACCGTTTTCGTCAAGCGGCTCATTAGCCTGAGCAACAACAAAATTATCCTCCATATCGGCAGTCATATAGACTACCTCATCGGTAACAATACCTGTCTCCTTGTCGATTCTGCGGAAAGGAGCTTCTACAAATCCGTATTTATTAATACGGGCAAATGAAGCAAGATATGAGATAAGACCGATGTTAGGTCCTTCAGGAGTCTCAATAGGACACATGCGGCCGTAGTGTGTGTAGTGAACATCTCGAACCTCAAATCCTGCACGGTCACGCGAAAGACCGCCCGGACCGAGTGCCGAGAGACGGCGCTTGTGGGTAAGCTCTGCAAGGGGGTTTGTCTGATCCATAAACTGTGACAATGGAGACGAACCGAAGAACTCTTTTATTGCAGCAGTTACCGGACGTATGTTTATAAGCGAGTTAGGAGAAAGTGAATCCATATCCTGTGACTGAGTAGTCATTCTCTCTCTGACAACTCTTTCAAGACGGGAAAAGCCGATTCTGAACTGATTTTGAAGGAGCTCGCCCACACAGCGAATTCTTCTGTTGCCCAAATGGTCAATATCATCAGTATTTCCCACACCGTGTGCAACACAGTTGAGATAGTTGATTGTTGCAAAAATATCTTCAACGGTAATGTGGTTGGGAACAAGCTCGTCGGCGCGGCTTTTGAGCATTTCCTTAAGCTCTTCCTCATTCTGCGCTTCGTCAAGAACTTCGCAAAGAACATCAAAGCGTACATTCTCTTTAATATCACATTCAGCCTCAGCGTCAAAATCTACATAGCAGCCGATATCAACCATACCGTTTGAAATAACTTTTACAACGGTATCGTCATTTGCCTTTACAAATGCAACACTTACACCTGCATTTTCGATTTCAAGAGCTTTTTCCTTTGTGATTTTCTCATCTCTTAATGCCATAACCTCGCCTGTGCGGGGATTTGCAATCGGTTCAGCAAGCAGCTGACCGGCCAGACGATTTGCTATGCCAAGTTTTTTATTATATTTATATCTGCCGACACGCGACATATCATAACGATTGGGGTCAAAAAATAGATTATTAATATGGGTTTGCGCACTGTCAACTGTAGGCGGCTCTGACGGACGAAGCTTTTTATAAACCTCAATAAGACCCTCTTCTATATTTGAAGCCTGATCCTTCTCGATTGTCGCCTTCATTCTTTCATCGTCACCGAAATATTCAAGAATTTCTGCGTCAGTTCCAAGACCCAAAGCTCTGATAAATGAAGTTACCGGAAGCTTGCGGTTTTTATCTATACGAACATAGAATACATCATTGACATCTGTCTCATATTCGAGCCATGCACCTCGGTTTGGAATTACGGTTGTAGAATAAAGTTCCTTACCTGTTTTGTCATGGTCCATTTTATAGTAAACGCCGGGGCTTCTCACAAGCTGAGATACAATAACTCTTTCAGCACCGTTAATTACAAAAGTGCCGCTTGGAGTCATCAGCGGAAAATCTCCCATAAAAACATTGCTCTCTTTAATCTCGCCTGTCGATTTGTTGAGCAGGCGTGCAGTAACTCTGAGAGCAGCAGAATATGTGGCATCACGCACTTTGCATTCGATTACGCTGTAATTCGGATGATCCACATCAAGTGTGTAATCGATAAAATCAAGAACAAGGTTGTCCTGATAATCGGTTATGCCCGAAACATCCTTAAATACTTCCTTAAGACCCTCTTCCAGAAACCATCTGTAAGATTCCTTTTGAATTTCAATAAGATTAGGCATATCAATTACTTCATCGATTTTACCGAAACTCATTCTCTCGGTGCTGCCAAGCTTTACGGGTTTGACATTAACCATAGGCGTATCACTCCTTAAAAAATCTATGAAACGGGGCAAAAGGGAACACAAAAAACTGCTATAAAAAAGTCCTTGACACACAGAGAATTATGTGCTAATATCCCTATGTTGAAAGTTCAATTTTAAAAAAAATTGCATTCGCTTCGGTATACATCCCCATTATGGTACATTTTACTATTCTATAACCATTTTCGCAAGAAGTCAAGTGAAAAATTTGAAAAAAGTACTGATTTTCATTGTTTTTTTAACTTTTTTAACTTTAATGCCCTGAAAGAAAAATAAATCTTTCAGGGCTTATGTTTTTTACATCAAGACACGCCAGGCAGCGTGTTTTGTTTTACAGAAAATCTCTCTGAACAGACTGACAGCTGATTACGGATAATTTATACTGTATGTTCAAACTTCTGAAGCTCTAATTAAACCATTTGTTTGTATTGTACCGACAGATCTTTTATCAGATTGTTCAGAATTCTGTGAACACAGCATCACTATGCTTTTTTATACTGTTTAATATTATATTGCTGGAGTTTTTTATTTGTTTTTTCAATTATTTTAGGAATAACGCGTAACAAATACAACAAACCATCCAAAATATCATCTTACCTTTCCATAACATTATCAAGTTTTTACTTAATTTTTGAGAGTTTTGCACTAAAACTTTCTAAATGTTTGTTGTATTTGCCATAGCAATATTTCAAACCTTATGTTATAATATATCTTGTAACAAACACCACATCAATATTTACGGGAGCATTCTATGCCGATTTATAATATTGCAGATTTAAACGTTTTTATTGAGCCGATATATCCAAGCACCGCAAAACGCCTTGCTCCGTATATTACAAATGATACCGGCGTCGATATTAAAATAACTGCGGATGATGACAAAATCAAACAGCTTTGTATGAACAGCAAGATTCACTGCAACCCGCAGACCGCAGAAAGTTCATATATTCTAAATGAATTATGCAATGCAGTACTTGAACGTTTCAACGGATTTTTTTTCCACTCCTCTGCACTTATGCTCAACGGCGAAGCTTATGTTTTTTCTGCTGCAAGCGGAACAGGAAAGTCAACTCATACCTCTTTGTGGCGCAAACATTTTGGTGACAAAGTAACTATGATTAATGACGATAAACCTATAATCCGAAAAAACAGAGGCAAATTTTATATTTACGGCACACCGTGGATGGGCAAAGCCGATATAGGCAATAATATTAAAGCCCCTGTAAAGGCGGTGTTCATTCTTAAACAGGGAAAAGTCAATTCTGCTGTGCGAATAACACCCGGAGAAGTTTTTAATCATATTCTTGAAGCAACTGTAGTACCCAGACAAAGCAATATTATGTCAGTACTTTTAAACTTGCTTGATGAATTTTTTTCTTCCGCTCCGCTGTTTCTGCTAACCTGTAACCTTGATGATGATGCAGTAACCACTGCCTACAATGCGGCAAATACTTATAATAGCGAAAGCTAGCGTAAAAACAGATTATGCTGCATACGGTCAGGAAAACATACAGCCGAATCTCAGTTTACGCCTTATACGCCCGCAATAAGGCTGTAAAAACTTATATTGTTTAGTTTCGCGGGCGGAAAGGCTATGGAATTTAACATGAATTTTCAGCAAGTTGTATCCGTCGGCAATATGCGCAAAAGCGACGCCAATGCCATTGCAAATCATACAACCTCCGCACAGCTTATGCACAGGGCGGCAAAAGGTATTTATAATGCTGTAAAATTTACGGGTAAGGTTGCAATTGTGTGCGGCAAAGGCAACAACGGAGGGGACGGATATGCGCTGGCATGCATATTGTGCCAAAACGGCATTACTCCGACAATTTTCCGAATATCCGACAGTTTTTCAAAAGACGGACTATACTACTATAAAACCGCAATATCATTGGGCGCAGCTGAAGAAAGCATTTCTGCTGCCGGCAGCTTTACCGGCTACGATATTGTTGTGGATTGCCTGCTGGGAACCGGGTTTTCGGGCGAAATTAAAGGCGAACTTCTCAGTGCAATTGAGCAGATAAATTCTTCAAACGCCTATATAATCAGTGCAGATATTAACAGCGGAATCAACGGAGACACCGGTGTTGCCGACATTGCCGTCAATTCTGATTTAACCGTTTCAATAGGCTCATTCAAAACCGGCCTATTTTTAAACGATGCCCCCTACTATATTGAATCAGCTGTCAATGCAGATATTGGTATTGAACTGCTTGAAGAAGAGTATAAGCTAATAGATTACTCACTGCTGCATATGTTTGAAGGTTATAACTCATGTGTAATGACTACTGAGGAATTTTTCAGTCGCTATAAATACACACCTGACAACTGTAATATTGCAGAATGCATTGCGAAGCTCAGCACAGACGAACGCCGCACAATTGTAGTAAAGACCGAACATTCAGCGGTTATTGCTGATTTAAAGTATATCTACTTTTGCGCAGACTATGTAACACTAAATACCTTTTAGCGTTGCATCAACAAATTTACAAAGAGGGTAAGCGTATGAAATATAAAAAAGTGCTTGTTGAACCCGGCAAATATTATGATGCAAAGATCTACCGTTACCCCCAAGATAAAGATATATTTGATTTACCTCTGCGCTGGCATTTTTCCTATGAATATATTTTTATAAAAAAAGGCTGTATCAAGCTTAACAAGCTTGATACAAGTGTAATTCTGAAAGAAAACGATATCTATTTTCTAAACAGTCAGGAAGTGCATTCTTATGCAGAAATCTCACCTGATGCTGAATTTATTGTAGTTAACGCTTTTACCAAAAGCATATTGCCGTATCTTGACGATCCTCACAAAACACCTACATTTAAAAACCCCGAAGGCAATACAAAAGATATAATAACAAAATCTCTCAGCGCTATTTACGACTATAAAGATCTTGATGATAAGCTGACATGCCTGAGAATAAACGCTATTCTTTTAAATGTTAATTATTATATACTGCGTGACTGCATGGATTCAAGCATTACATATATCAAAGGCTCTGAATCAGATGATTTTGACTGCGCTAAAAGTGCCATTATCTATATTAGAAATAACTTCCAAAAGGATATTACTCTTAATGAAATTGCCAGTTATGTCGGAATGACTCCTGCGCATTTTTCAAAATATTTTAAAGACAAAACTTCTGAGACATTTTCAAAATATTTGAGAAGAGTGCGCCTTGAACACGCCATTGACGATATAAAAAATAAAGGATACACAGTAAAGTCGGCTGCCATGAAGAACGGCTTTCCGAATGTAAATTCTCTTATAGGAACCTGCAAGGCCGAATACGGACATACTCCTATAGAAATCAAAAATTTCAGAGTCAGCTTTAAATGTGATAACTAGCATTAAATAATTTTGACTGACAAATATAATTTCCGGAAAATATTTTATCCGCATTACATTTGCGACAAAATGTTTATTGTCCAACTGCGGGATATATGTTAAGATAATATGAGAAAGGGTGAAGTGTATGCGAAATTTGCTTCAGCGTTTTGCAATATTTATGCAGGGAAGATACGGAACCGATAAACTCAACAACTTTTTGTTTGGCGTTTTCCTTGCTCTTTGGATAATCAACATTTTTGTGTTTAACCGAACTGCGTCATATATTCTTGACGGCATTATGCTGTTAATTATTGCTTTGACATTCTTCCGCATGTTTTCGCGCAATATTACTGCAAGAAGCGCAGAAAATAGGAAATTCCTTCCCGTATATAACGCAGTTACAGGCTGGTTTAAGCTTACTTACAATAAAATCAAGGATCGCAAAGATTACAAATACTTAAAATGCCCTGTGTGCAAGGCTCAGCTTAGAGTAAAAAATAAAAAAGGTAACCATACAGTGCGTTGTCCCAGATGCGGAAGCCAGTTTGATAAAAAGATATAACTGCGCTCTGCCATACGAATTATTTTATTGCCAAATGTCAAATGATATAATATTTTAGTTAAAAAACAAAAGCAACTTCAGGCGCCTCTGCGGCGCCTGTTTTTTTATAGAAAATGATTTAAACAGACTGACAGCTTACACAATGCATACATACTTTACCCAGAACATTTAAAAGTTAATCCCTAAAAACAAAAGCCGGCATCAGAATCTGATACCGGCTAAATTATTTGTTATTAAACTAACGATAATTTAAATTATTCGTTAATAGCGATAACTGCGCCTGAACCTACTGTTCTGCCGCCTTCACGGATAGCAAAACGCAGACCAACTTCAATAGCGATAGGAGTAATAAGCTCAACGTCCATTTCAACGTTATCGCCAGGCATGCACATTTCTACGCCCTCTGGGAGTGAAATTGTACCTGTAACGTCAGTTGTTCTGAAGTAGAACTGAGGACGATAGTTATTAAAGAAAGGAGTATGACGGCCGCCTTCGTCCTTAGTAAGAACGTAAACCTGACCGCGGAACTTTGTATGAGGATGAATTGTACCTGGCTTAGCAAGTACCTGACCTCTCTGGATTTCAGTTCTCTGAACACCACGGAGAAGAACACCTACGTTGTCGCCTGCCTCAGCATAGTCAAGAGTCTTTCTGAACATTTCAAGACCTGTAACAACAACTTTTCTCTTCTCATCAGTAAGACCAACGATTTCAACTTCTTCAGAAGTTCTAATCTGACCTCTTTCAACTCTACCTGTAGCAACTGTACCACGGCCTGTGATTGTGAATACGTCCTCAACAGGCATAAGGAATGGCTGGTCAGCCTTACGGTCAGGAGTAGGAATGAACTCGTCAACAGCAGCCATAAGCTCATGGATTGGAGCGTATTCAGGAGCCTTAGGATCCTTTGAATCACTTGTAAGAGCAACATAAGCTGAACCCTTAATGATAGGTGTATCATCGCCTGGGAACTCATACTCGTTAAGAAGATCTCTGATCTCCATCTCTACGAGCTCGAGAAGCTCTTCGTCGTCAACCTGGTCAGTCTTGTTCATAAATACTACAATGTAAGGTACGCCAACCTGACGAGAAAGAAGGATGTGCTCTCTTGTCTGAGGCATAGGACCGTCAGCAGCAGATACAACGAGGATAGCGCCGTCCATCTGAGCAGCACCTGTAATCATGTTCTTTACGTAGTCAGCATGGCCAGGGCAGTCAACGTGTGCATAGTGACGGTTAGCTGTTTCATACTCAACGTGAGCTGTGTTAATTGTGATACCACGCTCTCTTTCTTCAGGAGCCTTATCGATGTTAGCGTAATCAACGAAATCAGCGTCGCCCTCAAGATTGAGAACCTTTGTGATAGCAGCAGTAAGTGTTGTTTTACCATGGTCAACGTGGCCGATTGTACCAATGTTTACATGGGGTTTATTTCTTTCAAATTTTTCTCTTGCCATTGGAAATTTCCTCCTTATTTTTGTAAAAAGAATTTACAATAGATTTAATGATATTGTACCAATTTTTTTTAAAAAAATCAATACATTTTTTTAAAAAGTGCTTCAAAAGGGCTTAATTAGTCCTTTTTAGCTCTCTCGTTCATAATCTTTTCAGCAATATTTCTGGGAACCTCTGCATATGTGTCAGGCTCCATAACATACTGTCCGCGGCCCTGTGTCTTAGAACGCATATCAGTAGCATAACCGAACATCTCTGAAAGCGGAACATGAGCGATAACTCTCTGTGCACCGTTGTCAGCTTCCATGCTCTGGATCATGCCGCGGCGTGAATTCAAGTCACCGATTACATCGCCGAGGTATTCCTCAGGAGTAATAACAGTAACCTTCATAATCGGCTCAAGAAGTACAGGATCAGCCTTTTTCATAGCACTCTTAAATGCCATTGAACCGGCAATCTTAAATGCCATTTCAGAGGAGTCAACTTCATGATAAGAACCATCATAAAGTTCAACTTTAACGTCAACTACATTATATCCTGCAACAACACCGCTGAGCATTGCTCCCTGAATACCCTGATCAACAGCAGGAATATATTCCTTAGGAATAGCACCGCCGACAATGCTGTTAACAAATTCGTAGCCCTTGTCCTTGTTCGGGAATACATTAATCTTAACATGACCGTACTGACCCTTACCGCCTGACTGACGTGCATACTTTTCATCAACAGAAGCTTCCTGACGGATAGTTTCCTTGTATGCAACCTGCGGAGCGCCGATGTTTGCTTCTACCTTAAATTCACGGAGAAGACGGTCAACAATGATTTCAAGGTGAAGCTCACCCATACCTGCAATGATGGTCTGACCGGTTTCTTCGTCTGTGTATGCTCTGAAAGTCGGGTCTTCTTCAGCAAGTTTTGCAAGAGCAATACCCATCTTTTCCTGACCTGCCTTAGTCTTTGGCTCAATAGCCACGCGGATAACAGGTTCAGGGAATTCCATAGATTCAAGAATAACAGGAGCTTTCTCATCACAGAGTGTGTCACCCGTTGTTGTATTCTTAAGACCAACGGCAGCAGCGATATCACCGGCATAACAGCAGTCGATATCTTTTCTGTCATTAGCATGCATCTGTAAAATTCTGCCTAAACGCTCATTGTTGTCTTTTACTGAGTTATAAACAGTAGTACCTGCTTTAACCATACCTGAGTATACGCGGAAGAAACAGAGTTTACCAACAAACGGGTCAGTAGCAATCTTGAATGCAAGAGCAGCAAAAGGCTCTGTATCCGAAGACTTTCTCTCTACCTCATCGCCTGTTTCAGGATCTGTACCCTTAATTGCAGGAACATCTGTAGGAGCAGGCATATAATCAACAATTGCGTCAAGAAGCATCTGAACACCCTTGTTACGATAAGAAGAACCGCAGCAAACAGGGATCATTTCATTATCAATTGTTGCTTTTCTGATAGTCTTTTTAATTTCTTCAACGGTAAGCTCTTCTCCGCCGAAGTATTTTTCCATAAGCTCTTCGTCAAGTTCAGCAACTGACTCAATAAGCTTTTCGCGATATTCGTCAGCGATATCTTTCATATCAGCCGGAATCTCTTCCTCGCTGTAATCTGTACCGTCTTCATTGTGATAAATTTCAGCTTTCATTGTTACAAGGTCAATGATACCTGTAAAATCACTTTCAGAACCGATTGGAAGCTGAATCGGAACAGCATTACATTTAAGTCTGTCCTTCATCATTTGAACAACATGGAAAAAGTTTGCGCCCATGATGTCCATTTTATTAACATAAACCATTCTTGGAACGCCGTAATTATCAGCCTGACGCCAAACGGTTTCAGACTGAGGCTCAACGCCGCCCTTAGCACACAATACTGTTACAGAACCGTCAAGTACACGGAGCGAACGTTCAACTTCAACAGTAAAGTCAACGTGTCCGGGTGTATCAATAATATTGATTCTGTGATTCTGATACTGCATTTTGCTGCCTCTCCAGAAAGCAGTTGTAGCAGCAGATGTAATTGTGATACCGCGCTCCTTCTCCTGAACCATCCAGTCCATGGTAGAAGCACCGTCATGTGTTTCACCTATTTTATGGTTTACGCCGGTATAATACAGGATACGCTCAGTTGTTGTAGTCTTACCGGCATCAATATGAGCCATGATACCGATATTTCTTGTCTGTTCAAGTGAAACCTGTCTTGGCATAAAATCCTCCTATTAATTACTCTGATAATAAAATTACCATCTGTAATGAGCGAAAGCCTTGTTAGCTTCAGCCATCTTGTGAGTGTCTTCACGCTTTTTAAATGCGCCGCCGGCACTGTTAGTGGCGTCAAGGATTTCTCCTGCAAGTCTTTCCTTCATTGTCTTTTCACTGCGGTTTCTTGAGTAAGTTGAAATCCAACGAAGACCAAGTGTCTGACGTCTCTCAGGACGAACCTCCATAGGAACCTGATAAGTTGCACCGCCGACACGGCGAGCCTTAACTTCAAGAACCGGCATAACGTTTTCCATAGCCTGCTCAAAAACCTCAAGCGGGTTATTACCTGTCTTGTCAGCAATTATTTCAAATGCACCGTAAACAATCTTCTGAGCAACGCCCTTTTTACCGTCGTACATAATGTTGTTGATAAGACGAGTTACAAGTTTTGAATTATAAAGCGGATCCGGTAATACATCACGCTTCGCAATAGAACCTCTTCTTGGCACTTTGCTTCCCTCCTTCACAATAATTGAGATATCATAGGTACTCGAAAGCGACAAACTCCCGTATGCCAACAAGACATTCTACATATACAAAATATATAGTAAAATTCCTGCCGCATAGCAGAACTTAAAAATTAAGTCAAGAGAGTTTTGTCAATTCCTAATTATTTACCTTTCTTTGGACGTTTTGCACCGTACTTAGAACGGGACTGCATACGACCTGATACACCCTGAGCATCGAGCGTACCGCGAACAATGTGGTAACGAACACCAGGTAAGTCCTTAACACGGCCACCACGAATAAGAACAACGCTGTGCTCCTGAAGGTTGTGACCTACGCCGGGGATATAGGAACTGACTTCTATACCGTTAGAAAGTCTTACTCTCGCAATCTTTCTGAGAGCTGAGTTAGGCTTTTTAGGTGTAGCAGTCTTTACAGCAGTACACACACCTCTCTTTTGCGGTGAGCTCTGATCAATAGCAACACGCTTTTTTGAGTTCCATCCCTTTAAGAGAGCAGGTGCCTTTGCTTTTTTCTCTGAAACCTGTCTGCCCTTACGCACCAACTGGTTAAATGTAGGCATATTTGTCCTCCTTTCAAAAAATTTAAGAATTGAAAAACCTGCCTTGTATTTACAAAGCATCTGCGCAGCACTCCAAAACACACCCGTAAAATGGCGCAGTTATAGAGTGTCCCACGATTTACAATTATAAACCATTAAATCTGATTTTGTCAAGCGTTTTTTCATTTTTAGCAAAAATCAAATATCTTATTTGCAAAAGTCTTCTATTCTGTCTCAAAGTCTCTTAATTTCTGCTAAAATAAAACCGCCTGCCTTATCACAAGGAAAGCGGTTTTACTGAAAAAATTATCCAAATATTGCGGTGTATAAACAATTTTTGCGTTGACCATAGCAGTACTCTGTTAAGAACTGCTTTCTTTTATTATGCCGTTATTCAGCTGTCTTTAAGATTACCGTTGACTGAGCAGGAACAGTTATCTTGCCGTCCTTAATACCAACATGCTTATCTATGCTTTCAGCAACAAGATCTGCGCGCACCTGGGCATTCTTTATCATATTGTCTGTAATATTAAGTTCTTTGCTTTCTGTTTTATTGAAGTTGTGAATTATCATAAGTTTTGAGTTGTCATGCTCAACATAGTATGCACCGATATTCTTATCGCCGAAATCTTCTGTACCTGTAATTTTACCTCTTGCGATTTCCGGATTCTGCACCTTAATTTTAAGGATTCTTCTATAATAGTTAAGCAGAGAATTTTTATCGGAAAGCTGCTGCTTTACACCGCCGTAAGTAGGTTCTTCAGGTTCGTCGCCAATACCGTTAACAAAAATAACCGGAAGGTCTTCGCTGTCAAATACCATTTGTGATCTGTATGCGGCATCATTAGTGGTATTTGGAGCTTTTATGCCGATTTCTTCACCATAATAAATAAAGGGATTTCCCGGGAACAGCATATATACTGCCGCAGCAAGCTTCTGGCTGCCCAGACCCTGTCCTTCTAACGTATTTGCGCTTCTCACCTGATCGTGGTTTGACAGGAACATGGCGTTAATTTCATTTGGATTAGCCTCGTCCATCTTATTATCATAATTCATTACCTTTTTTACAGTAGCTGCACCGCTCTGTGAAATTACATTGCTGACAATTGTACCTGTCGATGATGAAAATTTAAATGCAAACTGACTGTCAATGCCGGATTTATACAATGCTTCAATATCAGAATCGTCGCTCCATGTTTCTCCAACCATATAGACATCCGGATTAATATCCCGGCATGTATCATAAAACCACTTTAAAAACTCAGCGCCGTCTGTACTTTTATTATTATAATATTTACAGGCGTCAAGTCTGAAACCGTCAACACCCCTGTCAAGCCAGAACTTTGCTATGTTCGTAAATTCTTCTCTTGTTTTTTCTGAATTAAGATTCCATTCAGGCATCTCATGGGAAAAATTAGCCTCGCACGCATATCCGCTTCCGATAAGATTTACCGGCACATCGCTTGGGAAATATGATGTTTCATGAATTTCAAAATATTCTGCATTTCCGTCGAGTTTGCCTTTTTCAACTTCTTTAACCGCCTCTTTATAGAGAGGATTTTCTGAAGAAATATGATTTAGAACAAGGTCAATAATTAAATTTATTCCGCGCTTATGACATTCGCTGACAAGCTCATCAAAATCCTCAAGCGTACCAAAATCGGGATCAATGTCATAATAATTCTCAACATCATACTTATGATATGATTTTGACGGCATTATCGGAGTCAGCCAAATTCCGTCTATTCCCAAATCATCTCCGGTATTAGGGTCGCCGTCATTAAGATAATCGAGCTGTGAAATTATTCCCTGGAGGTCGCCTGTTTCATCACCGTCCGAATCACAAAATGAGTTTACGAAAATTTCATAATAGTTACGATATTTGTCGGATGATGCCTCTGCTTTAATATTTGCGATAGGGTCAGCAACCTTTTCATCAGGCTTTGAAGCCTGAGAACTGCTGTCTGTACCGCAGCCTGCAAGCACACAGCTGCCCAGCATTGCGGCTGACAATAAAAATGAAATTATTTTTTTCATAATTATGCTCCTTAAATTTTAATTAAAAACGGGCGGCAGCCAAAGACTGCCACCCTCACGAGTTCATTAAATTAACCCTTTACGCCTCCGGCTGTTACACCTTCAACATAGTACTTCTGCATCTTTAAGAAGAGAAGCGTAATAGGAACAGCTACTACAACGGAACCTGCAAGGAACTGCTTGTAGTATGTATTCTTAAACTCAAGCTGCTGCATAAGCTGTAATCCGATTGCAACCGTGTAATTTTCACGCTTATCGCCCATGATAATCTTTGCAAGAATGAAGTCTGTCCATGGTCCTATAAATGATGTAAGAACTGTGTAAACTACAATCGGCTTAGACATCGGAAGAATAATGCGCCAGAAAATCTGGTTCTTTGTTGCACCGTCAATCGTTGCCGCTTCATCAAGCGCTCTCGGAATTGTGTCGAAAAAGCCCTTTGAAATCTGGAAGCCCAAACCTGCACCGCAGCTGTAGCATATAACAAGAGCCACAAGGTTCTGTGTAAGACCCATAGCCTTTAAGAGGTAGTAAATAGCAATCATTGTCATAAATCCGGGGAACATACCAAGAATCATGCCAACGTTCATAAACTTTTTACGTGCCTTAAATCTTAAACGGCTGAATGCATAACTTACCATCAAAACAGATACAGTTGAAATTACGCAGCTGAAACAAGCTACTACAAATGTATTAAGAAACCATCTTGGAAAGTTAAGCTGAGCATTACCGCCTGCACCTGTAAACAGGTCAATATAGTTTTGCAGTGTCCATTCATGAGGAACAAGATACGGTACCGTAATCATGCCCTCACCGCGGAATGAATGCATTACAAGATAAACAAACGGAGAAATCCAAATAATACCCATTACTATAAGAAAGAGGTATATAAAGCCGTTCGCAAGATGTCTTCTGAATTTATAGCTTTTTATCATGAGAACGCCTCCTCATCCTTCATAGATTTTGAACTGTTGTACACAATCAAAGACAAGGTTGCGCATACAATAAATACCAGTATACCAATTGCTGCGGCAAGACCGTAGTCTTGTGAATTCATTGTCAGATTGAACAGCCATGTAACAAGAATATCGGTTTGACCTGCCTGATAATATTCATGTGTAGACGGACCGCCGCCTGTTAACAGGAAGATTACATTAAAGTTATTGATATTGCCGACAAACTGTGTAATCAGCTGCGGTGTAGTTACAAATAACATATAAGGAAGTGTAATCTTTGTAAATGTTTTAACAGGGCTTGCACCGTCAATACGAGCAGATTCGTATAAATCCTCCGGAATATTCATAAGAATACCGGACATAGAGAGAATTGTATACGGGATACCTACCCAGCAGTTTACTATGATTACCGTCATTCGCGCCAAAAATGCCGAGTCATTCAAAAATTGTATTTCAACATTTGAACCCGTAATATTTGAAAGCAAAATGTTAATTGCACCGTTTGTCTGGAGCATCTGATTCATAAGAAGAAGTGAAACGAACTGAGGAACAGCAATTGTAATAACAAAAAGTGTTCTCCACAATGCTTTAAATTTAATACCCTTCTTATTAATCATAAGAGCAAAAATCATACCAAGGATGTAGTTGGAGAAAGTAGCAGCTACAGCCCAGATAAGCGTCCACTCAGTAAGCTCAATAAATGTTTTAGCTCTTCTTGCACTGTCTACAACATTAAAAAGCGAAGCAAGGTTATCAAATCCAACCCATGTAAACAGCGTACCCGGAGGCAAATGCTGCATATCATAGTTTGTAAATGCAATCAAAATCATAAATATGAGCGGCAAAATATTGAATATGCCGATCATAAGCACAGGGAAAGACAAAAGCGTGATATGGTACTTTCCATCCAGGAAATCCTTTACATCAGCTTTTAAAGTAGTAGGCTTTTCACCATTAGCTATCATAATCTGATGCTTGTAAGCATCCTTGATGTTCGCGATATAAATCGCAAACACGACTACAGTAATAACAATCGACAATACCGAATAAAGCAAAATCAGCATTGAGTTATCACCGGGAACCGTTTGAGGAATAACTCCGTTAATATACTCTGTATGTGCCTTTACAACGCCAAGGGTTCCAAAATCCTTGAGGTAATTCCAGCCAAAGAAAACCATATAGAGTATGTATAATACTTCTGAAAGGAAAAACAGAATTCCTTTGTAGTATTTACCCTTGTGCAGATCGCCCACACCAAAGATTAAATACGAAAGTTTTGTTGCCCAGTCACCTTTTACAAAGGTTTTGCCGTAATTGGCAAAGCCCTTGCCTACACCAGTAAAGAACTTAACGATAGCTCTGCCGATAGCCTTAAAAAAGCTGACAACGGCATGAGGAATATTAAGGATAAACTTTTTGAAATTATAGGCAAATCTCTGGAAAGGGTTGAGCTGTTTGTATTCAACGAATGTCATACGCACTCTCCTTAGTATAGTTTGCAAATCCTTCTTAAAATACACCAAACTAATAATATCTTTTACGCTATCCGTATATTCTGTAATAAAACATTATTTGTTTGGTGTATAAACAAACAGAATGTCTGTGATAACGCAGCGGTTTTACCGCAAAACCGTTTGCTTGCGGGGCGCTCTGCAAACAGAACACCCCGCAAATCAACCTTAAAATGTCGTTTAAATAAGCCTTAAATTAGCCTTCGTCACGAACATTTGCAATTGTATCCTGGAGAAGCTTCTTAATTGCTGCTGCATCTGAAGGATTGCAGTCATCAGCAATAAGCTTGTTGCCGAGGTTACCCATTGGATTCCAGAATGTTGAAGCAATATTTACCTGAGCACATGAGTTTTCTGACTGCTCCTTGATAGCATTGAGAACGATGCTGTCTGTAACAACCTTATTCTCCTGTACTTTTGTATTTGAAGGACCCCATCCGAGCTTTTCTGCTCTCTGAAGCTGACACTCTTCACCAGCAAGGTAGTGAGCAAGAATCTGAGCTGTTGCAGGGAATTTAGAAGAACCGTTTACACCGAGGTATTTGTAGCCGTGCATAGAGATGAGCTGCTTCTCCTCATCACCAACCTTAATTGTAGGAAGCTTAGCAGCGCCGAACTTGTCGCCAAGAGCCTTCTGGTTAGAAGCTGTATCCCAAGAACCGTCGATACCTGCGCCGGTCTTGCCGTTTGTGAAGCCTGAAGCAATGTTAGCTACATCAAGTGACTGGAATGTACCCTTGTAGTCTTTAATAAGCTGAGCGAATGCCTGAAGTGTCTTAACAGCCTCATCCTCGTTATAATCAACAAACTTCTGAGTAAGTCCGTCATCTTCAAGACCGTCAATCTTAACACCAGCAGTGAAAGCAAAAGTACAAGCATAGAAGCCGTCTCCTGCGTTCATAATAAACTTTTTATCAGCAGCCTTACAAGCCTCGAGAACACCTTCAAGTGTCTTAGCCTGATCCTCTGAAACTACTGTGTTATCATATACAAGATAATAACCGTTATCGTTTGTCTCAGGATAAGCATAGAGAGTATCTTCTTTTGTCTGAGGATTCTTAAGAGTACCTGCTTTAATTGTATCCTTAGAGTTAGCAGCTGCAACTGCATCCTTAAATGCAACCTCTGCAATTACGCCGGCATCAACGAGTTTGTTGAGCTGGTCACTTGGGAAGCTGAATACGTCAGCAGCAACTGTTGCGTCATTAAGCATCTGAGTAGCAGCATCGCTTTCGCCCTGTGCCACAACTGAAATTTCTTTAAACTTTTTATTAGGATAAGCTTTCTTGAAAGCCTCAATCTGCTCTTTTACAAGGCTTACAGCTGCGTCAGGAGCCCATACTTTAAGTGTGATTGGCTTAGCATCCGTACCTTCGTCTCCAAAATAGCTTTCATCTACGATTGAACCTTCAACCTTTGCAGCGCCGCCGCCTGAACCTTCGCCTGAACCCTCAGGTGCTTTTGAAGAACCATCTCCGCCGCCGCAGCCGACTAATGCTGTAGCAGTCATCATACCTGCCAATAAAATGGCGATAATCTTTTTCATTGGAAAATCCCTCTTTCTAAAATATTTGTTGTTTCCTTTACGGATTTCTCTTATGGAGCAATATGCACAAATGCATCCTTTGTCCACTACATAAATCATATCAAAAAATCGCCCAAATTTCAACTACCTTTGTACTTTTTATCTATGTTGTTAAAATATTAAAAAATATTTGTATACTTTGACATAATTATTTAGGCAATTTTATTTTTTGCACATTTTATTAAGTTATTTATTGTATATTTTGCCAAGTAACCTATTGTGAAAAACCACCAATGATTAATGCTTAAAGTTAAGCGTTAATCATAAAAATTTATTTTGTTTTGTTAAAATCAGCTGTTTTACATTATATCCGAAAATTTTTCGTATAAATTCACCAATTGTCAATTTATCATAAAATTTCATTTTTTATTTACGATTAATTTTTAATTTTTTCTTTATATTAAGTTGTAATAATTAGATATAATTGGTATAATTAGTATATACGCTGCATTATAAGAATTTTTTAACAGAAACGGAGTGCAAATATGAAACTCAAGAATTTGCTTATAAACCTGGAGTATACAACGGTGAATGACGGCAACCCCGAAATTGAGGATATTATATATAATTCCCGCAAAGTATTTAAGGGCACTGTATTTGTTTGTCTGAAAGGCTATACATCCGACGCTCACAAATTTGCAGAAATGGCTGTTGAAAAAGGAGCGTCGGCGCTAGTCATCAGCGACGACCTTGATTTTAATGTTCCCAAAAATGTCGCGGTTATAAAAACCGACGATACCCGAAAAGCGCTTGCGCTAATGAGCGTTGAATTTTTCGGTCATCCTGCCGACGAACTTTATACTGTTGCCATTACCGGAACAAAAGGAAAAACTACCACTGCAGCCATGACAGCCGAAATTTTTGAACAGGCGGGAATAAAAACAGGAATTATAGGCACTCTGGGTATTGTATACGACGGCAAAACAATAAAAACAGACAACACGACGCCCGAATCATATGAAGTTCAAAAATCAATAAGAAACATGATTGACGCAGGCTGCAAGGCAATGGTAATTGAAGCGTCTTCAATAGGACTTAAACACAGCAGGATTGAAGGAGTTAATTTTGATGCAGGTATATTTACAAACTTCTCCGATGATCATATCGGCGGCGTTGAACATAAGGATTTAGAGGAATATTTATTCTGCAAAAGTCTGTTGTTCCGTCAATGCAAATTTGCCGCGGCAAATATAGATGATCCAAACTGGCAAAAAATCACCCGTGACTCGTCGTCTCCCGTACTTACTTTTGGTTTTAATAAAAACGCTGAGTTAAGGGCAAAAAATGACTGTCTTCTGTCAGACAACGGATTTATAGGAATACATTTTGAAACAGAAGGAATCAAAGAACTTTGTGTTGACGTTGGAATCCCCGGAAAATTTAACGTATATAATGCATTGGCAGCAATTGCCGCAGTTTCATTTTTTGATATTGATGAAGATGCAATTATCAAAGGACTTAAAGCTGCAAGGGTAAAGGGCAGAGTGGAACCGATTAAAGTCCCGGGAAATTATACACTTCTCATTGATTATGCACATAATGCACTGTCAATGGAAAATGTACTTACTACTCTTCGCCAGTACAATCCAAACAGACTTATTACGATGTTTGGCGCAGGCGGAAACCGACCAAAAGTACGCCGCTATGAGATGGGTGAAGTTTCAGGCAGACTGTCGGATCTATCGGTTATTACAGAGGATAATTCCCGATTTGAGAATGTTATGGATATAATTGAGGATATAAAGACAGGAATTAATAAAACCAACGGAAAATATGTGGTAGTGCCCAACCGAAAAGATGCAATAAAGTATTGCATGGAAAACGCACAGGACGGTGATATTATCGTGCTTGCAGGCAAAGGGCATGAGGATTATCAGGAAATCAACGGAGTTAAATATCATATGGACGAAAGGGAACTGATAGCTGACATTTTAAACGGAAAGTAACTGAGCCGCAGTTACTTTTACAAAGCAGCGCAATGCAGCATGCATTCAGGAAAACTTACTGAAATGAGCAAAACTCAGTGTACTGCTGTCTTGGGGCTGTTTTCTATAAAGTCAAGACAAATATAACAGACAGCTGCAAAAAGGTCACGGTTTTAATTTACCGTGACCTTTTTAAATATTGTAATATTGTAATTTACAGCACTTCCGTTATTGACTGTTTTAATCTGGAAAGTCCGTCAAGAAGCACATCATCGGGAATTACTAAAGGAGGCATAATCTTTACAACCGATCCCTCTCTGCCCGCACATTCACAGATAAGCTTTTTGTCAAAACATTTTTCTATTACTTTTTCGGAAAGTTCAGAGTTAATGCCGGCAAAATCAATTCCCCAGATAAGTCCGATTCCTCTAAGCTCAAGTCTTGAATCAAGCGGAAGAATTTCTTTTTCTGCAAATGCCTTTACCAATTCGCCCTTTCGTCTTGTTTCTGCTTCAACATCATTGTCAATAAGATAATCAATTGCCGCCGCACCTGCAACAAAAGAAAGCTGGTTGCCTCTAAATGTACCGTTATGCTCACCCGGCTTCCAGATGTCAAGCTCTTCTTTGTGCAGAACAATAGCCAGAGGCATTCCTATGCCGCCGATTGACTTGGACATTACCACTATATCGGGCGTGATATTCGCCCTTTCAAAAGAGAAAAATGTACCGCTTCGGCAGCAGCCAATCTGAATATCATCAACAATCATTAAAATATCATTGCGCGTGCAAAAATCTCTTACATCCTGCAAAAATTTATCATCAAATACCCTTATTCCGCCCTCAGCCTGAACTGTTTCCATAACCAGAGCAGCAGGTTTTTCGACGCCCGAATGGTCATCATCAATAAGCATCTGCATGTATTTAACCACATCCATTCCCTCTACCATATAAGGAGCCGGAATGTGTGTGCAATCTGTAAGTGTTGCACCGGCGCCGTTTCTGGCATACATTTCGGACGTAAGCGAAAGAGCACCGGCTGTCATGCCGTGAAAGCAGCCCATAAATGCAAAAATATTTCTTCTGCCGGTCATTTTTCTTGCAAGCTTCATTGCCGCTTCAACAGCATTTGTTCCCGTAGGACCCGTAAACTGAATTCTGTATTTATAGCCGCGAGGCTCAATAATCTTTTTTTCAAGCGCATCAATAAAGTCGCGTTTTGGAACAGTATACATATCAAGTGCATGAATAATCCCGTCAGTTGACAGATACTCAACAACCTTATTTTTAATATAATCATTGTTATGACCATAATTTACTGCGCCTGCACCACAGAAAAAATCTATATATTCCTCACCGCTTTCGTCTGTCATAACAGCTCCCTTTGCATCTGTAAATACAGTAGGAAAATGCCTGCAATATGACCTAACAGACGACTCGTACTTTTCAAATGTATTTGTTTTCATAATCATACCCTCGCAATAATATTATTTTGGGACACAGATTTTGCTGTTTGCTCTTATATATCCTCCAACTGGACCTTGCATAATTGCCTCAATCTGCTCCGGTTCATCGGGAAGCAGAACAAGCACCTGATTTTGTGCCCTCAAAACAAACCCGTCATCACCAAACTCATTTTTAAGTTTTTTGCAGTCATCTATTGAAATATCCGCAACAGCTTTTGAAATTATGCTTACTATCCCTTTGTCATCTCCAAAACCCAATCCGCCAATGACAAACACTATATTATACTTTCTGAAAGCATCTGTCAAAAATATACCCAGCCCCTCGCTGTCTGTAGCAAACAATGTCTGTACAAGCTCAAGGTCAAGTTCCGAAAAACTTTTTTGCAAAGCTCTTTCACAAAACGATGTTTTGCGTGCAGCGTAAAAAATAAGCTTGCAATTCAAACTTAAACGCCTCCTTGTGCCTGATCATACTGAGGTTTAAGCTTTGCTTCAAAGCTCGGTGCAATTGTAAGATCACAGACCACATTGCTGTAATCAAGCTGCCAGCCCTTAAATATATAGTCATAGTATTCATCACTCGGTTTTGTCGGATTTTTCGGAGCTTTAGCCGCCTTTCCGTACTCAACCTTCTGAGTATTAATAACACTTCCGTCATAGTTAAGGAAAGTTACATTACAGTACACCTTAGCCTGTGTTGTGGGCTGAACTCTTTGGGTAACAGGCTGACCGCTCTTATCTGTAGGCGCAGTTGATTCGTCAACAGGCTTCTGAACTTTCTGGTTTTTAAAATCATAGTCGCCGTTGTACCAGTCAATCTGACCCTTTTCATAAGCTGTACAGAAATCGGTCACAGCCGGACGGCTGCCGCCGTATGCAGAATAGTAAACCTCCGGCCATACCGGATTTTTATTAAGGCTTGCCTTTGAAACATCAACCTTTTTTGATTCGCCTACCCTGACCTTCCGTGCAACAACAACCGTTCTGAAATTTGTAAATTCGTAGGAACAGGTTGAAAGCGTAATAAGCTCATCATCCTCATTTACATCAACAGGGCAATTAAAAAGAGAACGAACGCGAACATTATACACATAATTCATAAAATCTTTTTCGTTCTGGAAGTTGCCAATCATATAGTTAAAAAATTCTCCGTGCGTCGACAATGTATTCGTTTTAAACACGGAAATAATCTTATATGTTCCGTCACCGTCGGGAGTATCAAACCTAATTACAGGAGTTTTTTTATAAAAGTCAAGATTTCCTGTTGTTCCGCCGTATTTCATCAGATCGCCGAACATTGAACCGTCCTGAATATGGTGACCGTGAATTACCGTATTTTTGCTGTCAGTCCCCTTTGTACAGCGGTAATCAAGAAATATGCTTCCAAATGAATCGTAATCACCCTTGTAGTTATGGTTAAGATAATACTGACCGTTTCTATCGTCAGATTTGTGCCAAAGCACAGGGTAGTCAACCTGTGTATTTTTCATCTGAATCCATCCGACAATTTCGTCATTTATTTTCAGAAGCTTTTTCCAATTTATTTTATCATCAACAGCAGGCTTTTTATCACCGCTTTTGTCATCCTCTATTCCATGTGCAATTCTCTGGATTTCACCATTAAGCTCTGCATTTCTGAAACTTAAATACACCATATTGTAAAAAAGCAGGGAAAGCGCAACCAGAAAGACTAAAAACGACGCAATTGCCACACTTTTGCGTGTAATCTCCTTTGCACCGTCTCCTTTCATAGGAATAAACTGATTTGCAAATCCGGTTTTTGCGGGCACAAATTCCTTTTTGCTGAAGCCTCCCGGATAATCCCCGGCAGAATTTTCAAAATTTTCCTTAGTTCTTACACAGGCAAGACATACCATATCGGCAATATCTTCTCCCGTTAAAGATGCCTTTGGCAAAACCGCAACACGCATTCCCCGGTACATAAAGCAATAACCTTTAAAGCTTCTGCCGAAATCACCGAGACTAAAGATTTTTGACTTCTTTTTAAATACTCTGAACTCTTCGGCAAGCTCGTCAAGCTCCTCCCTAGAAGCACCTCTCTTTTTTGCATCAGCAAATGCCCTGTTCCTTTTCTTCCAATAATCTTTCGGTACAGGTTCGTTTTCACTGCGTTCGGCATTAGCCACAACCTCAGCGAAATTCTTTTTAAAAGAAGTACTGTCAATCGTATTAAGAGCCTCTGCAATAACAATAATATCGGGCTTTTTTGCATATTTTGCACATTCATTAAGCAAAGCTGTTATTTTAGATGCTCTGATAGGCGTGCTTCTAATGCTGTTAAGCGAAAAACCATTTTTGGAAAGCTTATTTTCAATTGAATCATTATAATCCGACAGATCGGGTAAACCGGTCTTGCTTCTGACAGACAAAATTTCAATATCCACGCCTGCTGCCCCCTTTACATTATTCATCTTCCGCCGAAATATGAGTTACTTTAAGATTATTCACAGCCTCTTCCACAAGCGGCTCAAAATTCGGCTTCTCCTGAGCCTCTTTCACATACTTTAGTACAGGTCTTGTTCTCGGGTGCTTTGGCGTAAACACTGTACAGCAGTCCTCATAAGGCTCAATTGAAATATTGTAAGTATCTATTCTGTATGAAATATCAATTATTTCCTGTTTATCCATACCGATAAGCGGTCTGAACACAAGCATATCGGATGCATCATCAGTACACGCAAGTGCACCAATTGTCTGGCTTGCAACCTGACCGAGACTTTCTCCCGTAACAAGTGCAAGACAGTCATTACGCTCGGCAATTTTGCTTGAAATCTGCATCATAAGACGGCGCATAATAATTGTAAAAAGCTCCTCAGGACATTCCTCTTTGATTTTTTCCTGTATTTTAGTAAACGGAACGGTATACATCGTCATGCTGCCTGCATACTTGCTTACCTTTCTTAAAAGGCGCACTACCTTGTCCTCGGCTCTCCTGCTTGTATACGGAGGACTCGCAAAGTGAATTGCAGTAAGCTGTATTCCCCGCTTTGCCATCATATATGCAGCAACAGGAGAATCAATGCCTCCGCTTATAAGAATAGCAGCCTTACCGCCCGTACCGACAGGAATTCCTCCTGCACCCTTATGCGGTTCACCGTGAATATATGCTCCAAAATCACGTATTTCGACATTTACGGTAAGCTCGGGATTGTGTACATCAACCTTTAGATGAGGAAATTTAGATAAAATCTCTCCACCGGTCTCCCTGCATATTTCGGGTGACTTAAGCGGAAATCTCTTGTCACTGCGCTTTGCCTCAACCTTAAATGTCTTTACCGCATTAAGCTCTTTTTCAAGATATACGGGGACTGTCTCAAGGACTGATTCAATTGTCTTTTCACAAACAGCCGCCCTTGAAAAGGATGCTATGCCGAACACCCTCGATACTCTGTCACAGGCTTCATCAAGGTCTATGCTCTCTGAAAGCGGCTTTACATATATTGTGGACTGTGCCGAAGTAATTTCAAAACTGCCTAAACTGCGCAGGGCATATTTTAAATTTTTCTTCAGCACATCTTCAAACGAACGGCGGTTCAGTCCCTTTAAAACAATTTCGCCGTCCTTTAAAAGTAAAATTTCCTTCATGTTCTCTTCCAATCTGCAATTTATCGGTGTGCAAGCACCTTGAGTCCCTGCTCAATACCCCTGCACAACTCGTCAATATCATCTGTTGTATTATACTTTGAAAAGCTTATTCTAAGCGCGCTGTCGGCTCTGTTTTTGTCAATTCCCATTGCCTGAAGAACATGGCTTGGCTTTCCCTTTGCACACGCACTTCCAGAGGACACAAAAACATCAAACTCTTCAAGAAAATGCAGCATTGTTTCGCTTCTTACCCTGCCGGCTGAAATATTCAGCACATACGGCAGCGCATTTTCAGCAGAATTAACAACTACTCCGTCAATATTTGCAAGGTTTTTTCTTGCATAATCGTTTAACAATTTTATCTTACGATAGTTCTCATCAATTTTAAACTCGTCACAAGCAGTCCCAAATGCCGCAATAAGCGGAAGTGCTTCCGTCCCCGGGCGAATCCTGCCTTCCTGCTCGCCTCCGTAATGAAACGGAACAATACGCACGCCTTTTTTTATATAAAGCGCTCCGCAGCCCTTCGGAGCATGAACCTTGTGACCGCTTACACTTATTAAATCAGCGTTCATTTTTCGGGCGTTTAATGTTAATTTCCCAAAAGCCTGAACTGCGTCAGTATGGCAGACAACCTCGCTGTTTTTCGCTTTTACGGCTGAAAAAATATCCGAAATCTGCATTACCGCTCCCGTTTCATTGTTGACGCTCATAACAGATACCAAAATTGTACTGCTGTCAATTTGATTTAATACATCCTCTTTATGTATTGCTCCGTCAGAACGGGGATTAATATATACAACATCAAAGCCGTCATTTTCAAGTTTTTTTGCTGTCTCTATTATACTGCTGTGTTCAATTGAAGAAACAACAATTTTGTTTCCCCTTCTCTTTTTTGCCTGAGCTGTTCCTAACAAAGCAGCATTGTTCGCCTCAGTCCCTCCGCTTGTAAAGAAAATCTCATCACTTGATGCGGCGAGAGTTTTGGCAACCGTTCGGCGCGCCTTTACAAGCTCCTGCTCGGCATACATACCCTTAAGATGAAGTGACGACGGATTTCCGTAATTTTCGGTCATTATCTCATATGCCTTTTTAGCGGCATTAACCGAAACAACAGTTGTAGCGCTGTTATCAAGATAATGCTCCATCTTTACCCTCCGTCCCATAAGTATACATTTAACATTATACTACATATAAATAAAAAAATAAAGTAAAATTTTCAACATAAATCAGAAATTCACGGACAGAATAATATATGCACTGCCGAAGCACTTTACATCCGATAACAGCAGCGCTTCAGCTTTAAAATAAAAAACAGACTATAAAGAGGGTATTTTAATGGTAACACCTAAAGAATACAGCACAATTGTGAAAAATAATTCACCGAAAAGTAAATGTTTTGTGAACTGCATAAAGGCATTTTTAATCGGCGGAGGCATCTGTCTTGCCGGTCAGGTTCTTACAGAACTTTATCAAAACCTTGGAATGAATGAAGACAACAGCAAAACTTTGACCTCCGTATCACTCATATTCCTGGGAATACTGCTGACAGCCATCGGCGTATACGATAAAATTGCAAAACACGGAGGGGCAGGTACGCTTGTACCGATTACAGGATTTGCAAACGCTGTGTCCTCGCCTGCAATTGAGTTTAAATCAGAAGGATATGTTGCCGGTCTGGGCGCAAAACTGTTTATTATTGCAGGACCTGTTATTGTATACGGCGTTGCGGCTTCGGTAATATACGGGGCAGTACTGTGGGTACTGCATATGTTCGGCATAACGCTTTTTTAGTTTCTGCTCTGTCTTACAGTATTATTAATCATATATTAAAAATCTCCCTTTTCCACATCGAAAAGGGAGATTTTCTGTTATTTGATATAAACTTTCAAATCACTTAAATAAACCCGCCGTTTACGCCAAGAACCTGACCTGTAATAAATTTTGCTTTTTCACTGCACAAAAATACAGCGGCATCTGCAATATCTTTAGGTGTTCCTAGCATATTAAGCGCAGATTCTTCCCTAAGCTGATTGACTGTTTCCTCATCAAAATCTTTCATCATATCAGTCATAACCACACCGGGACAAATACAGTTTACTCTTATGCCTGACAGCCCGACTTCCTTAGCCAGCGCCTTTGTAAGTCCGATTACTCCTGCCTTTGCCGCACTGTAATGAACCTCGCAGGAAGCGCCTGTCTGCCCCCACATCGAGCTTACGTTCAAAATCACACCGCTGTGGTTCTTAATCATATAGCGCAAAAGAACCTCCTGAGTACAGTTAAAAACGCCGTCCAGATTAACGCCAATCATTATATTCCATTCATCCTGCGTAATTTCGGTAAACAGCTTTTGCTGTGCAATTCCAGAATTATTTACAAGCACATCAATCTTCCCAAACTCTTTGTCAATTTCATCATACATAGCGTTTACACTGCTTCTGTCCGATACATCAGCCGAAACAGAAATCGCATTAACCCTGTAGCTTTCACAAAGTATTTTTGCAAGCTCCTGCGCTCTTTTACGGTTTTTGTTGCAGTGTACGGCAATATTACAGCCTTCCTTTGCAAATGCTACGGCCATAGCTGAGCCTATGCCTCCCGACGCGCCTGTTATTAAGACATTTTTCATAGTATTCACCCGAGTTCTTAATTTTTATACTATATTTATTATAGCATTATTTTTCTGTAATATAAAGCCCTATAAAAACCAAGGTACAGCCGAATGACTGTACCTTGTTTATTCTTGGAACTACTTGCTGTTTGTTATTTCAGCGATGCTTTCAATTATCTCCGCAACCTTAATCTGTTGGCTGCCGGGAATCTTCTTCAATGCATTTTCAATTCTAATCCTCGCCTGTGCGTCAGCGTTCTTTGATTCACTTTCAAAACAAAGAATTTCGTTTACTGATACACACAAAGCATCACATATTTTATAAACAGTGTCAATTGTCGGACACTTTTCACCGCGCTCAAGTCTGCCGATATATGCAGGATGCAGACCTGCTGACATAGACAAAGCTTCCTGACTTATGTCTTTTTTCAGCCTTAGTTTTCTGATGTTTGCACCGAGTTGCTTTGTCAGTTCTTCTCTTTCCATAACACTATTCCTGCCCTAAAGGTATTTATATATGTATCATATTATACATTTTCCGCCCCATCAATCACCTTTAGTGCATAAAATCACATCTAAAGTATTGACACATCAGCAACCAAAGTGTATAATTTAAGCACTATGGAGCACACAAAATGTTATAGAGACGTTAATAAAGCCATAATTGTAAAGTTTGGAATTCCGGAATTTGGAGTAAAAATTTATACGAGAAAAGCACAAATTTTTAGAGAATACAGATATTATATGTATTTTTGCCGGTATATTTATAAATAAAAATCAAAAAGGAAGAAAACATTATGTGGTTTGTTATTTTATTCATTATCGTATCTGTAACTGCAGTCATTTGCGCGGCAGCTTTAAAGCACACCAATAAAAAAGAAGAAGAATTAAAAGAAATACGCAAAAATAAAGCACAAAGACAAACTGTTGCACAGATAAAAACATATCAGCAGAACTATAAGTTGTTGACTAAAGCAGAAAAACAACAGTTGCCGCAAATTTCAGATACCGGATTATCGCAGGCAACTATTAATACCCACAATATAGCAATTAATGTTTATCAAACTTATCTGAGTAATTCTGATAAGGCTGTATATTGGATGCAAAAAGCAGAAATTTCAGGTAATTTAGATGCCAAGTATTTTATGGGCAGATATCTCATTTTGGGTTATGGCTTTCCCGCAGACAAATACCATAAGGCTTTGGGAACTGCAAAAATCATAGATGCTGCAAAAGCCGGAAATGAGCTGGCTATAGATTGCCTCAGACAAGAATTTAATATGTCTGAGGCAGAGTTAAAAACGCAGGGAATCCCTGTTTAGTTATGTTAAACAGCTGTAGTTATTGATATATTTTGAAGTTAAAGAATGCGTATATACCTCAAGATTAGCAAAAAAACTTATGGACTGCCAATTATTTTTCCGCCTTTCTATCTTAGAAAGCGCCCAACACGTTAAAATGATTTTATTTGTATAAGCAATAATATATAAACAAGGTACAGCCGAATGACTGTACCTTGCTTGTTTTATCTGTTATTTTTTAAATCCGTCTTTAAGGCTTACGCTTCTGTTAAACACGAGATGCCCGGGAGATGAATCCTTGTTGTCGACACAGAAATAACCCAATCTCATAAACTGGTAGCTTTTGGGTGCAACTGCATTTTCAAGATTCTTTTCAGCCTTGCAGCCGGTGAGAATTTCAAGAGAATTTTCACTAAGATAATCAAGGAAATTCCTGTCGCCTGTATCAGGGTCGGGAACAGTAAAGAGATTATCGTAAAGTCTTACCTCGGCATCTGCACAGTTGTTAGCGTCAACCCAGTGAATTGTACCTCTTACCTTTCTGCCGTCAGGAGTGTTGCCGCCCCTTGTTTCGGGGTCATACTCAGCATAAACCTCAACAACATTGCCGTTTTCATCCTTTTTACAGCCTGTACATTTTACAATATACGCTGACTTTATTCTTACCTCGTTGCCGGGGTAAAGCCGCTGATATTTCTTAATCGGCTCCTCCATAAAGTCGCTTTCTTCTATATAACATTCGCGGCTGAACGTAACCTTTCTTGTGCCGTCCTCGGGACGGTTAGGATTATTTTCGACCTCAAATTCTTCGGTTTTGCCTTCGGGATAATTAGTTATTACAAGCTTAATCGGATGCAGAACACACATTGTGCGCTCTGCCGTTTCATTTAAATCATCACGCAAACAATGCTCAAGGAAACTGTACTCAACAATAGAATTAACCTTGGAAACGCCAATCTGGTCAATAAAGGAGCGAATTGACTTAGGTGTGTATCCTCTTCTGCGCAAGCCGCAAAGAGTAGGCATTCTAGGGTCATCCCATCCGTTTACATATCCCTTTTCAACAAGTTCGCGCAGCTTTCGCTTTGACATAACGGTGTTGTTAATTCCAAGACGCGCAAACTCAATCTGTCTGGGCTTGCACGGAGCGGAAATATTGTTTATTACCCAGTCATAAAGAGGGCGATGTGCCTCAAACTCAAGAGAGCAAAGGCTGTGTGTAATTCCCTCAATGGCGTCCTCAATAGGATGAGCAAAATCGTACATAGGATATATGCACCACTTATCGCCTGTTCTGTGATGTTTCAGCCGATTAATTCTGTAAATAACAGGATCACGCATATTAAAATTACCCGAGGCAAGGTCAATCTTTGCACGAAGTGTCATAGTTCCGTCCTCAAACTCACCGTTCTTCATTCGTTCAAACAAATCAAGGCTTTCCTCAATCGGACGGTCGCGGAACGGACTTTTTGCAGGAGTCTGCGTGTCGCCCCTATACTCCCTAACCTGGTCAGGAGTAAGCTCACACACATAGGCAAGGCCTTTCTTTATAAGCTCAACTGCATATTCATACATCCGGTCAAAATACTGCGACGCATAAAAAAATCTGTTGTCCCAGTTAAAACCCAGCCACTTTATATCCTCTTTGATTGCGTCAACATACTCCACATCTTCCTTTGTAGGGTTTGTATCGTCCATCCTTAAATTGCATATTCCGCCAAATTTTTCGGCTGTGCCAAAATCAATACAAATTGCCTTTGCATGGCCAATGTGAAGATAACCGTTAGGCTCAGGAGGAAAACGGGTATGAACCTTTTCCCCCTCAAATCTGCCGCTGTCTGCAATGTCCTCGCGTATAAAATCATGAATAAAGTTACCCTGCATAACTTCTTCGTTTTCAATGCTTTTTACTTCTTCTGACATTTTTATCTGTCCCTCCGTAATGCTGTAATATACAAATCATTGCGATAATTTTTCGAGTCCCTTTTCAAGTCTGGAAAGAGATTCTTCCCTGCCCAGAATATCAAGAATTTCTACTGCTCCGCCAGGAGTAACGGTTTTGCCGGCCGCCGCAATTCTTACCGGCCACATAACCGTACCGTTTTTCAGCTCTTTTTCGGCAGCCATATTTATAAGGCAATCGTGAATTGATGTATTATTCCACTCAGGCATAGCCTTTAAGCGCTCATACGCTTCCTTAAGAACAACCGGAGCATTTTCCAGATTGGTTTTGCTTTTTTTATTGACAAACAAATCTTTCTCATAATTTGGAAGTTCTGCAAAAAAATCTATCATATCAGGGATTTGCGTAAGTTGAGTTGTGCGTTTTTGCAAAATCTCCGCAAATTTTTCATACGGCATAATTTTGCTTCCAAATACCTTTTTATAGTATGGCATTGCCGCCTTTGTAAATTCCTCAGTTGTCATAGCTTTGATATATTCGCCGTTAAACCATGACAGCTTGTCATAATCAAATACCGACGGAGATTTGCTTATACCACTTACATCAAATTCATTTTCAAGCTCTTTAACCGAGAATATTTCACAATTATCCTTAGGGCACCAGCCCAGAAGCGCAATATAGTTTATGATAGCCTCGGGAAGATATCCCTCCTCAATTAAATCGTAAAATCCTGTTGCACCGTGGCGCTTGGAAAGCTTTGAAATATTTCCGTCTTCATCCCTGCCCATAATAAGAGGAAGGTGGATATAAGTGGGAACTTCCCATCCGAACGCTTCATAAAGCAGATTATACTTCGGGGTTGAACTTAAATACTCACATCCGCGTACAACATGAGTAATACCCATTGTATGGTCATCAATTACATTCGCAAAATTATAGGTAGGATATCCGTCCGTCTTAATAAGAATTTGATCCTGAAGCTCGCTGTTTTCTACAGTAATCTCGCCGAACACGGCGTCAGCAAAGGTGGTGCTTCCGTCAACCGGCATTTTCTGACGTATAACATAGGGAGTGCCCTCTGCAAGAAGCCTGTCGATTTCCTCCTGCGGCAAATCGCGGCAGTGTCTGTCATAACCGCCTCCAACACTGTCATTCTGAAGCTGTTCAAGGCGCTCCTTTGTGCAGAAACAGCGATAAGCTTTGCCTTCCCTTATGAGCTGTTCGGCATACGGCAGATACATATCCTTTCTTTCAGACTGAACATAGGGACCGTAGTCACCGCCGACATCCGGACCTTCATCATGCTTCAGTCCCGCAAGCGATAATGTGTCGTAAATAACGTCGACAGCACCCTCAACAAGTCTTTCACGATCCGTATCCTCTATTCTTAACACAAATTTTCCGTTTTGTGATTTTGCTACAAGGTATTCATAAAGCGCCGTACGCAGATTTCCCACATGCATAAACCCTGTGGGGCTCGGCGCATATCTTGTGCGTACCGTATTGTCAGCCATTATCCTTACCTCCATAAAATTATAAATTCAGTATAATGGATAAGTATATCACACTTATAAAAACATTTCAATATTTTTAGATTGTTAATAGGTAATGGCAGCACAATGCAGCAAGGCTCGCTGAATAAACGGCAGTACACCATTGCCGTTTTATAATACTCCGGAGGTTTTGCTCGGTTCGCCATTAAAAACCTGCTTTGCCATAAAATCGTTTTCCTGCCAATGCAGTGATTTCTCTTTTAGCGTTCAACACCTTAAATGTAAACAATCCATAAATGCATAACTCATTAAACAAATTTGTAGTTTTTGAATTGTTCAGCAGATGTTATATAAAATCAGTATAGATTATTGCATTCCTTGGTTTTAATTGGTATAATAAATGTTACAGCCCATTCGCTGAATTTAAGGGAGGAATTAAAACATGTGTAACAAAAAGCCATTTTATATTACAACACCTATCTACTATCCGTCGGGCAATCCGCATATCGGTCACTGCTATACTACCGTTGCCTGCGACTCCATTGCCCGCTACAGACGAATGCAGGGGTTCGATGTAATGTTTCTGACAGGCACTGATGAACACGGTCTTAAAATAGAGCAGAAAGCTGCCGAAGAGGGTGTTACTCCCAAGCAGTACGTTGATAAAATCGTAGAAACTTTCAAGGGACTTTGGAAGTTTATGAATATAGATTATGACAGATACATCCGCACTACCGATGATTATCATATAAAAACCGTACAGAAAATCTTTACGGAACTTTATAACAAAGGGTATATTTACAAAGGCGAATACAAAGGCAAATACTGTACCCCCTGTGAAAGTTTCTGGACAGACAGTCAGCTTGTTGACGGAAAATGCCCCGAATGCGGCAGAGATGTTACAGACGCTAAGGAAGAAGCGTATTTCTTCAAGATGGCGCCGTTTGCAGACAGAATAGAAAAACTGCTAACGCAAACCGATTATTTACAACCCAAAACAAGAGCAGTTGAGCTTGTAAATAACTTTATTAAGCCCGGGCTTGAGGATCTTTGTGTTTCAAGAACCTCTTTTAAGTGGGGTATTCCTGTAACGTTCGACGAAAAACACGTTGTTTATGTATGGATAGACGCTCTTTCCAACTATATCTCGGCACTTGGCTATGAAAACGGCGAATATAATGAATTTAATAAATTCTGGCCTGCCGATGTTCATATGGTTGCAAAAGACATTATGCGATTCCACGCTATTATCTGGCCTGCAATGCTTATGGCTCTTGATTTGCCTCTGCCAAAGCACCTTGCTGTTCACGGCTGGATTACCTTTAACGGTCAGAAAATGTCAAAATCACTCGGCAACGTGGTTGACCCGTTTGTACTCGGCGGACGTTACGGCGCAGACGCTATCCGCTACCACATTATGAGAGAGATGGCTCTGGGCGCAGACAGCTCGTTCTCTAACGAAATTATGATTAACAGAATCAACTCTGACCTTGCCAACGGACTCGGAAATCTTGTTTCAAGAACTGTTGCAATGGTTGAAAAATATTTCGGCGGAACCTTACCTACAGAACGTGAGGACGGGGACTTTGACGATGATCTGATTGCGTCAGCTGTCGGGCTCAAAGCAAAGGTTGATGAATTTATTGATAAAACTCAGCTTAATAATGCGCTGGCTGAAATTTTCAAGTTGATTTCACGTGCAAACAAATATATTGATGAGACGGCTCCATGGGTTATAGCAAAGGACGAATCCAAAAAAGCAAGACTTGCTTCTGTTCTTTACAATCTGCTGGAAGCAATCCGCATTGCCTGCACCCTGCTCTCCGCATTCATGCCGGCTGCTATGCCGAAAGCACTTGAGCAAATCGGTGCTTGCGATAGATGTGCTTCATACGAAAATGCCGGCAAATTTGGCGTTTTGCCCCCTGATGTAACAGTTAAAAAGGGTGAAGTACTTTTCCCGAGAATAGATGTTGACAAGGAAATTGAGGAACTCAACAGTATAATCAAGAACAATGAGCAGGAAAGCGAAGAAGTAAAAAAACTCAGGGAAGAAATTGAGGGAATTGCACAGATTGGCATTGATGATTTTTGCAAGGTTGATTTGAGAGTGGCCGAAATCAAGGCATGCGAGCCTGTAAAAAAAGCTAAAAAGCTCCTGAAGCTTTCACTTTTTGACGGCGTAAAGGAAAGAACCGTAGCAAGCGGAATTGCAAAGTTCTATACTCCTGATGAACTTATCGGCAAAAAGGTGATTCTGGTATCCAACCTCAAACCGGCAAAACTTTGCGGTGTAGAAAGCTGCGGTATGATATTGGCGGCAACTTGCAGTGAAGATGTAAAGGTTATTTTTGTTGATGATATGTCTGCAGGCTCTAAAATAAGTTAAAAATTAACAGGGGAGCATTGCTCCCCTGATTTTATAATAAAGCAGGGATAAAATGCATTATAAAAATATATTTGACGCTCACGCTCATTACGACGACAAATGGTTTGATGAGGACAGGTTTCAGCTGCTGGATAATATTCAAAACAAGGGTGTTTGCAAAATTGTAAATAACGCCGTTGACCTAAAAACAGCAAAAATATGCGTTGATTATGCTGAAAAGTATGACTTTATGTATGCGGCGGTCGGCTTTCATCCCGAAAACCTTGATGATGTTCCCGAAGATTACCTTGAACAGCTTTCAAAGCTTTGCACGCATAAAAAAGTGGTTGCAATAGGCGAAACAGGACTTGACTATCACTGGGACACACCAAGAGACTTGCAAAAGAGAGTTTTTGAAGAACAAATAAAATTGTCTCTTGATTTAAAAATGCCTCTTGTTGTTCATGACAGAGAAGCGCACGGCGACACATTTGATTTTCTCAGAAAATACAAGCCCAAAGCATTGATACACTGCTTTTCGGGCAGTGTTGAGCTAATGAAAGAAACTGTAAAACTAGGGATGTACATCAGCCTGGGCGGAGCAGTAACCTTTAAAAATGCCCGACACAGCATTGAGGTTGCAAGAGATATCCCGATTGACCGTCTGCTGCTTGAAACGGACGCTCCGTATATGGCGCCTGTTCCGTTCAGAGGCAAAAGATGCGACAGTTCAATGATATTGTATACCGCAGAAAAAATTGCCTCTGTAAGACAAATGAGTATACAGGATGTTATCAGCAAGACCTGTGAAAATGCAAAGTGTTTCTATGAAATTGACTGATAATATCAACATAGCTTTTAATTTAGTAATCCCCCAAAAGCATGGAATAGAACAGACAATACCTAAATCAGCTGTCAGCTCCATTAAAAATAAGATATATTACTCCAACAAAATAATGGCAAACAAAAACAACCGGATGACTTTAAGTCATCCGGTCTTTTCTAATACCATAATTGATATTTATCTATTCTTTTGTTTAGAGGCAGTATCAATCGTTCAGCAATTTCTTCCTCATATTATTATGTATAAAGAAAAGTCCGACTGATGTAATAAGTAAAATAACTGAACAAAAGGCAAGTATAATGAAAATATTATCTGCACACTGGACAAACAGACCGTATAAAGATCTTGAGGATATATTAATCTGCCTGATTTTGCCCGAGATAAACACCACTGCCGGAATGATACCGACTGTAAGCGTTGCGCCGGACGTTGCATAGCATATGTATTTTAATGCCCTGTGTTTCCATGAATTTGTAAATATTACTATCAGTGTAAGTACAATTATCAAGCCTGAAAATACAATAATCATCATGGGCATTATATTTTTCAGCGCAAGAATATATGTAGACATTCTTGCAAATAACGGTATTTCAAGAGAAGAGGAATATATTCCTGCCGCTTTTTTTACAAGATAATCTCTGCTGCCTGTACTTACTATATTTATATTATTATCCTCAATATATTTATCCAGCGCAGAATTAAAGTCCTGTTTAAACCGGGTTGTGTCTATTACCGTACTTTTACCTGTATAATACTCCTTAAAATAAAGCTCAGTATCATCATACATATCAACAGGATTCAGCAAATTCTCGAAAAATTCTTCCTCAAGACCGCTTGCATATCCTAAATCAACTAAGCTTTGTTCAATCTCCTGCCGCTTTTCAACAAAATAATTTGTTGAATTCATATTGTCCAAAATAAAATTAGGATTAAGCAGTGTAATCTGTAATGTTACGGATACTGAAAGCAACATAAAAAGACACGACATAAAAAATGCCATCATCACATAAATTACAGATTTAACCTTGTTTTGAGAGTTCTTCTTTGACATGATCAATCCCCCTCTTTAACGTCGGTATCAATCTGTGTACCGGAAACATATTTTGCATATACAAAAAAGCGTTTATTTGTAAGACCAAGCTCGTCAAACGGATAACAAGTATACATTATCAGGTTCTCCCGGTCTGCTTTCAAATCATAAGCTGAACTGTCTTTTGCCTTTTTTACTGCCGTTTCAAAAATCTCATATGTGTAATTGCCATAGCTTGTTTTAATTGTCACAATTTGACCCGGCTGCGCATTCTTAAGCCCGTTAAAGTATGTGTTGTTGTGGCCTGCCACAAGTATAGTTCCGCCATATCCGGGAATAAAGCTTCCTGAATACACTCCAACACCATTTCTAAGGGCAATATTTCCGTCTCCAAAAAACAGACTCGCATCTACTCCGCAGTCCTCTATAACAAGCTGACCAAACTGATTGCCATAGTTTGGAAACTCAATATTATCAATTTTTATTAATGTTTTTGTTGTATTGCCAACCTCTTTTTTTACGGTTGGCAATGTTGAATCCTCTGACACAGGCACAAATATATTTTTGTAATCTGTTGAATAATTTTTTTCAAAATCTGAAAAAAACATTCCTACAGCAGAGACAAATGTGGAAACCGTAGGCGCAAAAGCCATATACAACACCAAATAAGTTCCTATAAAAAATACAATGGGAAGAATTAAAAAACTCTTCCCATAATGTGATTTATGCCCATGTCTGTTATTTTTATCAGACATATAAAATCAAGCTCTTTCTTTTTTAGACTTTACAAGATAAAGTGTGCCGCCTGCAACAAGAAGCACTGCAACTGAACTTACTGCTATGATACCTCTGAAATCAACGCTTCCGCCTGTTGTCTTGATTGTATCATCGTTTACGATTTCACCGTTCTTTGTAAGAGTAGGAACAGCAGTAAATGCTACTTCACCGTTAGGAGCATATATTGTTAACATTTTTGTTGTCTTATCATATGACATTGTCATATCAATAACGCCTACAACTCTCTGACCATATGCAAGAAGTTCTTTCTTCTGATCAAGTGTAAGATCGGCAATGTTATTTGCGCCTGAATTTTCAAGAAAGCTTTTGCCTTCCTTAATTATAGCAATAATCTGTGATGACTCGTCAGCTGTCATGTCAATTGTATTAAAATAGTTTTCTGCCTGATTAACATACTCAGTAGGGATAACCATCTTTGAGCCATTCATGTTAACTGAAGTTCTAAGTTCATCAAGAACTGCCTGCTCGCTGCTATTTATACCTGCTGCAAAAGCGGTAATAGCTGTTGCTGCAACAAGTACAAGTGCGATTAAAATAGCTGATAATTTTTTCATACTTATACCACCTTTAAATTTTGTTTAGTGTTTATTGCGACCAGTAAATGCAATTTACAGGTTTATTCTATCACAATAGCTTTTATTTGTAAAGTGAATTTTTTATTTTTTTCAGCAGTTTTGCTTGCCTTTTTTTGTTAATAAACACTAATTTTTGCATTGCATTACATTTTTGTATTAAAATTACGGGATTGCTGTATAAATTAAAGAAATACCTTTGTCATTTGCAAAAAAGTTTTTATAAAATATACCGCAGTTATCAAATATTATTTCAAAAATTTTTTAACCTTACTTACCTGTTCGGGACTTAATACGGACCCAACCAATCTTTTTGCCTTTGCTTTTAAACTCTGGTCTTTATTACTGTCATAACAACTGTGAAGCAGTGATGCATCTTCATCTTTTTTTGTAAACACTTCAAAGAATATTGGTCTGTCGGTTTGTTTTTCACTCACAAATATTTTAAGATTGCGCTTAAATTCGTCTTCATTGCGGGCAGACAAATAAGTAAAACCTCTAGACTCAACCCACCCTTTTGCTGTCGAAAAGTGTTCGGCAGCAATATGCTGATTAATGGTCTTTATTTTATTCTCTCCGTATGAATAATGGAATATTGCCGCGCCTTCGTTATTGTTAAGCAAAATTCTCACATTATTTCCGACAAAATTATTCCATAATCCGTTCATATCATAGAAGAAACTTAAATCTCCGATTAATAAAAAAGCAAGCCCGTCATACGCATTGGCCTGACCTATTAAAGCGGACAGCGAACCGTCAATGCCGTTTGTTCCGCGGTTGCAGTATACCTCAATATTCTTATTTAAAGGGAACAGGTTTGCAATACGGACACTGCTGCTGTTGGCCAGATGCAGCAGACACTTTTGAGGCAATGCTGCCAAAAATTCTTTTGCCGCATATATATCGGAATAGGGAACATCCGGAACTGTCACATTTGCTGCTGCCAATCTGAACTGCTCAAAATAGTCAGCGGCACTGTTTTTCTCATTTCCGTTTTCATTAAAATATTCAAAAAACTCCTGCGCACGGCACTCAAATATATCCGTAAGACAGCGCAGAGGATCCTGAACTTTTCCGCTCTCCGAAACAAGCCAGAATTTTCCTTTGTAACCCCCCAAGCAGTCTGTCTATATTAAAAACATAGTTGCCGTTTACCATTATAACAAGATCAGGTTGAAGCGACTTTTTGATATCCCCCGAAAGTATATTCATAATAGTAAAAACATTTAAACTTTTTTTCGTATGCAGATTCGATAAATGGTCTTTGCAAACAGTAACATTATATTTATCTGAAAACTTTTCTATTTGCTTACTGAGATAATCATTGCAGGGCGCACTTTGTCCGTAAATTACCAAAACCTTTTTTGCGCCAGCCAAAATCTCAGCCTTACTGCACCATTCTTCCTTGTCCCTGCCATACATCAGACGCTTCATCGGAGCTATCGCCGGCAGCTCTTCCCTTTCATTATCGCAGTAGGCGCCAAGTCCCTCTTCAATTTCAAAATTAATGTGTACCGGACCTTTTCCGTGATGATCAAGCTCAAGCAAAGCAGTGTGTATTTGGTTTTTGCAGTACCACACCTCCTTTTGCCTGCAAATTATAGGCAGCTGAACCGACGCCTTTGTTATATCCTTAAGCACAGAACGCTGAGGTATCATTTGTGCTTCCCTTTGGTTAAGATAATATCTGCATCTGTCGGCAGTCAGAACAACCAGCGGCAATTCCTGGTAATACGCTTCAGCAACGGCAGAGGAATAATCACAAACTGCAGTGCCTGAGGTACAGCAGACTGCAACAGGCTCCTGCAGCCGTTCTATCAGTCCTACTGCAAAAAAACCCGCGCTTCTTTCATCAACAACAGAATAACATTTAAAATAGCTGTCCGTTTCAAGCATATTTACGAGCGGCAAATTGCGGTTGCCGGGTGAAAGAACTACATTTTTTATCTTATAAGCCTTAAGCATTGCAGCCAGAATTTTTACATTTTCCATTTTTGATATCATAATATATACTTCCTTAATACAGTTTTAAAATAAGTCTTTCAACCATAAGATCTCTTTGGGACAGAAAAGCCCTTCCTATTTCAACAATGAGGTTGTCACCTGTTATAAAATCCGCTAATTTGCATTATGATTCTCTCTTTTTGGCTATCTTTTTGATAACATTCTTCACTATTTTCGCTCCGTCTGCTATCAGCTGCCTGTTTGCAATTACTGAAACAACCGCAACCATAACAAGTGCCGCAAACTGTGTTAAGGGATTTCCAAAATAGTAGAAATAGCAGGTGATTCCAAATACAGCAGCAAGTATAAATATCCATTTCTTAGGGAATTTGATTATAATATACTTTTTTAAATCAAAATATCTGTACAACGCCATTAGTCCAAATGCAACAGCCGTTGAAACTGCGGCGGCATATAATCCGATAAAGTTTACAAGCGCAAGATGAACTGCAATATTAATAACAGCGGCATAAATTGAAGTTTTGGCAATTTCCTTAGTCTTTTTTAATGCAACATAAATAACACTGAACAGTCCCACAACAATATTAAGCATTGACCCCAGCAAAAACACCGGCAAAACGCCGTAAGCTTCGCTGAATTTTTCGTTTATCATAATCGGAAACAAAAACGGCAGGCACGCCGTAATTCCGATTCCTGCACATACAAACAGTTTAAACATATTTGAAATAACGCCGGAAAAAAACTCATCACGATCCGGATCATTCATGTGCAATGATGCCGACTCAGACCATGAAAGGTTGAAAATATTGTAAAAGGTTATATAGACTGACGAAAATTTGTGTCCTACCGAAAGCAGACCGTTGGCGGCAGTACCTATAAACACCATGACTATTGTACGGTCAGACGCATTCAGCACCCACCACGACAGCGCATTTGGAACAAGCGGAACAGAATACTTCAAAATCTCTTTAAGCGTTTGCTTATCTGCATTTTTAACAGAAATATATTTATAAATTTTCTCTTTAAAAAACACAAACAAAGCCGTAAAAACATGGGATAAAATCGTCGCGTACAGCATTCCGTATATGCCCATATCAAACACTAAAAGAAAAACCAGATTTCCTGCAATTTGTGAAGCTGCCGATAAAAAGCTGCCAAAAGCAAACGTAACGTTGTCGCCGAAGCCTCTTGCCGACTGAAGCATCATATTGGCAAATATACTTGCAAGTATATTATAAAATAAATACCATTTATATTCGGCAGCAATAAAAAACTGAATTATGCCGAATAATACTGCTGAAACTATAACCTGAAAAATCGCAAACATCATACAGGTTGATATCACTCTTTTTTTACTCGACTCATCCTTACGTATATCAATCAAAAAGCGAAACAGCGCATGGTCCACCTGAAACAGAAGTACGGGTAAAAACAGTGATGTGTACGTAACTACCAAATCTACTATACCGTATTCCTCGGTAGAAAGAACCGCGGTATACAAGGGCATTAGAAAAAAGCTCATAAACTGTGTACATATCTTTCCCACAGTGATTATCGCCGTATTCTTTGCCAACTCTTTATTTTTGTCCATTATATTACCTCTAGTTATTGCTTAATTACAATGCCGCTGAACAATTTAATGACATATAAACCAAAATATAAAACACTATTTATTATAACTTTAAAAATGTGCAGCATCAAAGTCTCATGTCAAAAAATTCTTACAAAACAAATTCATAAAATTACGGAATTAAAAATTGCATTTTAGTAAAACATCTTTTATTCGGTAAGTATTAATTTTAAATAATTTAAAGAAGCCTGTCTTTGGCTCAAGTATTCATCTGTCCTGTATTCTATATCCGGCTGATTTTTATAAACTTTGATAAACTTCTCAAAATCAGTATAAATTCTGTCCTGAAATCCAAACATTTCTGCAATCGACGCAACTCTGGAACCCGTCTGGGAATGTGCAATAATATGTATATCCTTCTTTTTAAAAATTGACGAAAAAGCAGTTGCATGAAAAGAAGAAGTAACAATAGAGTCAGCATCTAAAATTAGTTTTACGAATTCCATAGGACCCGCATCACCGCAAAAAACAGATTCACAGTCAAGCTTGATTTTCGGTTTAAAATATACAACCGGAATTTTTCGTTCTTTTGAAATAGTCTGTGCAATTTTTACAAGCTCACTGTTGTACTGAACGAAATAAAGAAAAATATATCTTTCAGGTACATCAACCGATGTATTTTTTACAAGTTCTCGCCACTGCGACTCATCTATAAGAAAAGTAGGATCTAAACTTTTTTCAGCAGAAATGCCGTGCTGTGATAACAAAAATGCGTATGCATCATTTTCACGCACAGATACATAATCAAAATTTGTTATTCTGCGTATAAACTCATCACTCTGAAGCTTTGGATCATTTATATTTCCCAAACTTGCGGCATAGGTTGTTTTTCTAAAACTGCCATTAAAATCGAGATAATATATATCATCAAAGCCGTCCGTTATGTTAGGATTGAGCACCTGGTCGCTTCCTGAAATTATCAGTCCGTAATCAGCGCCGTTTAATTTTAAATCCTTCTCATAATACGGGCTTGACATTTTTATTTTTTCCCTGAATCTTTCAAATCTTTGATGCCGCTTTTTTCTTTGACTGTAATAGGGACAGGTCTTCAGCAAAAGCCATATCCATTTTGCCAAATTCTTACATATTCTCGGAATAACGCAATACCTGTTTTCAATGGAAGGATTTCTGTAGTCCAAAACCTCAACATCACAATCCATTTTATTAAGTACCGAATACAGAGCATAACACTGCAAAACTGCGCCGTAATTGTCTGCTCTGTGAAATGTAACAATTCCTGTCTTCATTTTATTCTCCTAAAACACAATACAAAATTAATGTTATCTGCCTATAGATTTTTTTATTATTCCGTACAATCTGTATTTCAGCAATAAAAATTTACACTTGTTCTTTTTGTCAAGTCCATAATTTAAACTTTTTAAATCAGATTTCATACTCTCCAGAATATCTGATATATCATTTTTATCAATTCTTTTGCACAACAGCTTAAACACAATAAAATAAATACGCTCTGTTGTTTCATTATTGGCACAGGCAATATACTGCGGACAATTTTCTTTTGCAAAACTCACTATCTCTTTGTGCATTCGCATATTATCATTTATATATTCTGGTTTGGTATTGCTGACAGCACTGTCAGCATTTTTTGCATAATAATAGACAGCCTTGTTTACCGGCAGAACCCTCTTAACATATTTTATATACTGCATTAAAAACATACCGTCTTCGCTGCTTTTCATGCCATCGGGAAAACGAATATTATTCCTCCTAATTATATCAGCACAAAATATTTTATTCCACGGTGCATTAAATCGCTGCTGACACAAACCTTTGAAAAAAACATTCATATCCGATATTTCACCGTTTACCCGTGAAATTCTTATCACAGATTTATTGGAAATATTCTCCTGAACATAATTACTTAAAACAGCAAGATCGTAATTTTCTGCCTGCATCCTATCCGCTGAAACAGATATTGTTTTAACGTAGTCGGACGCTGTATAATCATCTGCATCTATAAAAGTTATATATTTTCCGGCCGCACGCTTAATACCTGTATTTCTTGCAGAACTTACTCCGCCGTTTTCACGATTTTCAACAAAAACATTGCTGTACCGCTCTGCATATTCACGGCAAATATACAGCGAACAGTCACTTGAACCGTCATTGATTAGTATTATCTCGTATCCATCCGTTCCCTGATTTAGAATGCTGTCAAGACATCTTCTCAGATACTTCTCACAATTATACACGGGAATTATTATGCTGAATTTTATTTTATCGCTGTGACAATCATTTTTATCAGCACACATATATTAATCTCCTCCAAAAGCTGAGCTGAAATTTACCGAAACACACATAAAAATGACAACACATTAAAAAACACGGACATTTGTTTCGAGCATATTATCAGGCAAGCTGATCTGTTCTTCTTTTGATAAAACTCTCGAAAAAGCCAGCATTGCCCAGAACATAAAATTAAGCGTACCGGGATCTCCAATAGAATTAGATGTTGCCGCCAACAGCAAAAAACATGCCAGCATACCGTTAATCATACTTTTTGCCTTTATATCTCCCACTGTTTTTGCCATTTTCGGATTATACATTGTAATTGCGGAAATAACCCAAAAAATAAATCCGATTATTCCTATTTCCATCATAATAATAAGATAAGATATTTCAAAGTTTCCCGCTATATCATATTGACTGAGCACGGCGCTGACTTTATTAAATCCTTCGCCCAAAATCAGCGTTTCAAGCGGCATTTTCGTAAAAACTTCGAGCGCTTTAAATCTTACCATCGCAGAATCACCCGAGACGTCGCGTGCAAACATCATTGAATAAATCTTATCAAAATCCAAAGCAATAATCAAAATCACCGCACACATAAAAAGCAAAAGCAAATTACCTATTTTTTTGTTTGTATAAAGGAATACAACTGTATACACGGCAAAAATTAAAAGTGCTCCGCGCGAATTTGTAGAAATTATGCCTCCCAAAAGCAAAGCAAACTGAACACCCTTAAAGATCATGAGTCTGACATTGTTTTTTGGTATAATCTTATTGTAAAGATAAACAATGCCAAGCACATAATATATTCCGTTTACAAGCGGATGTCCTAAAAGCGCCGTACCTCTGAACTGAAGATCCGTACGATATATATTATGAGTGCCTTTGTACCATCCTACAGTATTTAAATAATAGCTGTCAAAAAACAAACTCTGCTTAATTACCAGCTCAACACATGCAACTGCCGCATTCATAAGAATAAATACATATATATATTTCAGCAGTTTTGGCATTTCGCTCGGCTTCAAAACCTTAGCCATTGAAATCGCCGCAAGCATCGGCAAAAGATAATTATCAACCATTTTATTGCTCAATGCCCCTGCGCCGTCAACACAAAGCCTCATAAGTATGATTACGGTGCAGCAGCCCAAAACAATAAGCGCTGTTAAACTTATTGTTCTGATATGTAATTTTCTTGTCACTACCAGGCAGAAAAACAATATTAATGCGTCATATCCCGCCATGCTCACATTAACCATTCCGGAAGTACTATAAGGGCTTCCGCTGATCAGTCCGACCGCTTCCGGCGGAATAAATAAAATGACGGCAAAAAGAAATATTACCGCATTAACGACTTTGCCTCTTGAAACAAACCAAAAATTAAGTACAGCCGAAGCCGCTAAAAACACTGCCAGAATTGCAGAAAAAGCCACTGTATCCCTCCTGTTTTAACAAAGATAAATATAATTAAAGAAGCGCTGATTAAATCATCTTTAAATATTGTGCCGACAGATTGTTCAAAACCTTGCGCGCAGGATGACGCCTGTGCGCGAAGTTCTGGAAAGCATTGCAGAAAATACGCAAGCAAATTTTTTAAATAGCTTTTTAGCTTGATTTATTCGTGTTTCTTAAAATTACAGTTTCACATTATTCACCTGTGCGGCAATATCGGCATCTACAATTTCTTCGCCCGATTTGTCTTTTAATTGTTCCTTTGACGCCTCGCTTAATCCGTCGTTTGCAGCTGCACACATATCACATGTACTGCATGAATCAAGTTCTTCTTTTGTAACCTTTCCGTCCCTGTAGTCACGGACGATTTTATTCTCATACATACTGTATTTTTTCTTTTTCCAGAAAAACAAAAACTTATGCTTAATAACCCAGAGTACAGGCTTCCATATATATTTGTGCATAGCAGGTGAAACAGACCCTATCATCCAGCAGTCACGGTCACAGCAGCGTACCTTTCTTCGTACGGCTTCAGCCTCAGAACTGTTCCAAAGCTCGTCCCATATCTGTGCATTAAGGTTTCCCATTACCTCTTTGTCCTTGGTACCGTTACAAGGCATGACATCACCATACGGATCAATAAAGAAAGTATCAAAGCTCATATCGCACGGAAGCAAACGCTTCTGTCCGTAAATATAGTTTATAAGACCGTGATTAAAATATGCCCTGAACCACTTCTTGGGACTGTTGGACTTTAAAAGCTCATTAACCAGATTCTCGAAATTCTGAGCCACCATAGGGCGGTCATGAATAATATTTTTTGCCTCAACAAAGTAAAAACTGTTGTGCAGAGAAGCAGTGGCAAACTCCATATTCATCTCGTTTGAGAGCTGATAGAGCGGCACAAGGTCAGGCGCATTTTTATCCTGAACAGTCATACCGAAGCCTACATCTTTCATTCCCATATCCACAAGCTTTTTTAAAGTTGTGTAGCCGCGGTTAAAACCATCCTGCAAACCGCGGATTTCGTTATTTGTCTGCTCAAGACCTTCAATTGAAATACGAATGCCGATATTGGGGAACTCATTGCACAAGTCAACTATACGGTCAGTAAAAAAGCCGTTTGTTGAAATCACTATGCGGTCACTCTTCTTGTAAAGCTCGCGTACTATATCCTTTAAGTCAGTGCGAATAAAAGGCTCTCCGCCCGTAATATTTGTAAAATACATCGGCGGAAGCTTTTTTATTGTTTCAACGCTTATTTCCTCCTCTGGTTTTGAAGGACATTTATATCTGTTGCACATTGAACAACGTGCATTGCAGCGGTATGTAACAATTACTGTTCCGTTTAATTTTTTTGCAGCCATATTATCCTCCCATATTACAAATAAAACTGCTTTTATTTATATTTTCGCAAAAGTAATATTTTCAAAATATCTTTATTTAAAATTCATATTATTTATTCCATATAGCTTTCAGGGCGATTTTCAAAGCTATTATTCTTCAGCTATAGGTTCAAAACTCACAGAATATAATTTCAGCAAGTTTTTCATGACATCTCCCTGATTTCCTGCATTGACAGATGTTAAGCTTGTCCTTTGTGAGTTTTTTACAGTGAACCATTCTGTGGAGTTCACATTAACCTTTACAACCTTATATCCTCTGTAAACGCTGAAAACCTTCAGCCAGTAATCATCTGATGTCGGCGCTATGCTCATAATCTTTTCACGGTCAATTTCACAGCCGGAAAAGAATCCTTTGGGATACAGTACGCCGCCTACTCCCGTAGCAGACAGCAGATAATCCGGACCTTTACAGTCTGCCGATAACGAATCCCAGTATTTACCGTTTACGGGAATCCCTGACTCATCAAGCCTGATTTTGCTGGCTCTGTAACAAACCACACACTTTTCATATTGACCTGATGTTTTAATAAGACCCTCAAGCCAATTCGGCGGATACAATGTATCATCGTCAGCTATAACAATATTATAATCAGGATATATTTGTGCAGTTTCAAATATCTTTTTATATGATCTGAAATCCTCACAATATCTAATTTCAAGCCCTTTTTTTGTTAAATCGTTAAGTTTTTTCGGTATACCGTCAGGAAACTGACTGGCTGCCAGCCACAAAATCAAGTGCTTTGGCTTTATTGTTTGGCGAAGCAGACTTTCAATACAGATATGAACCTTATCAATTCTTGCAGGATATGAAGTAAGCGATATAATTACTGAGTCGTCAGACCATTTGTGCTTCTGTGTTTTTTTTATACTGCACCATATGGGATATAAACAATTTGCAGCCTTTCCCAGCACACGGTTGCAAAATATTTCAATGCGGTTGGCCTTTGCCCACGGTGTCGTAAATTTATACAATAATCCTAACATAACTCAATGCTCCCGGCTGCATTCAATTTCAGAAGAGTACTTCATTTCGCTTCCCCATTTGCCTATTCCGGCAGCAGGAGTAAATGTCATTTCACCAAATTTGACGCCGTCCTGCAAAATATACATATCTACCCTTACATATTTAAATGATGAACTTAATTTACCGGCAGCTTCCAGCATTTCATCCAAACACTTCGGTGCCTTCGGCGGTATATCGTACTGTTTATAAGTATGATGCTTAAAGTTAACCAAGTTCCAATTTGTATCAAAAAAGGCTTCGTTTCCGGTATGTTTTTTCAGATTTCGATTTCCTATTACCTGAATAATTCTGGGGTGCCCGTTAAAACAGTGTATCTTATAATCACAAAGATCTCCGTCCGTTTGTTCTATATACTTTTCTGCTATTATCCTCCTTGGAATAGCATAATACTGCTGTTCCATTCCGGACAGGTCATACGGTGTCTTAAGCCACGACGCACAGGTTCTCAATGCTTTTTTTCTGTTTATTGCCGTTTTGTCTTTCACAACAATATTCATTGCACTTCCGTGATTTGCCTTTAATACAAAAGCCTTGGGCAGCTTTTCAAAATCAATCGCCGCGGCATTTTCCCATACTCCGTATATTGGGATTAAATATTTATCGCCTATCTGTTCCTTTACCCAGTCTCTTACTAAATATTTATCAGAAAGCACGGTTTTAATTGCAGTGTTATCATATAGCTTGAGCCACTGTATTTTTTCATTAAATTCCTGCGGACATTCCAAATCAAGCTTTTTTCCGGTATGTTTTAAGTACCATTTACATAGCTCCTGCCTCTTCTTTTCTTCATCCAAAGACTCATATTTCTTTTCACGGCAAACAAGCACAAAGTACTTTAATTTCTTACCGAACTGCGTGTCTGCAAAACTATGAGCTAAGTTTTTAAGCATTTTTTTGCCCTGCATAAAGCTTTTCTCCTTTAAATCTATCCGCGCTAAAACGCCGGCATTCCGATTTTATACCATATATTGCTTCTGTCTTTAAAATTCACTTTTTCGTTTAATTCTGCCAATATTCCCCATTGCACTTTTGCATGGCAATCAATAAACACTACTCAGACTTGATAATCTCCATATACTTGTCATAGTATTTTTCGGCTACTATAGGCCATAAATATTCGCTGTTTATTTTCTGCTTACCCAATTCTCCCATTTTTTCGCAGTCATTCTTTTCAAACATATGAAAATATAGTTTTTTTGCCCATTCATCAGAATTAAAATTATTAATTACCACACCGTCTTTATCATTGCTGATAACATCAATCGGACCTGCCGCGCTATATGTAATTACAGGTGTTCCAAAATACATTGCTTCCATCAGAACCATTCCAAAAATCTCGTAACGCGTGGGCAAAATAAACATGCTGCTTTCAGCATACAAATCAGGCAGCTCGTTTTGCGGAATTTTATCTATAAAATATACATCTTCCGTATTTTTGCTGCGGGCATATTCGCGAACCTCATCAAGCATAGGCCCTTGTCCTACATATACCAAACAGCACTCAGCATTCTTTTCTTTAAGCTTTGTGTAAACATCTATGCAAAAAAGCGGCTTGCGTCTTTCCTCCACTTTACCAACATACAAAAGAATCTTTTTTTCATTGGAAATGCCCAGTTTTTTTCTATAATCAATACTCTCGCTTCGAGAAAAATTAGATGTCTCAAGCGCAACAGGAATTACATCAATATTGTCAAAGTTTTTCTGCTCCAGATATTTTTTTGCAGATGTAGTCTTTGCAATACAGTACTTTGTGTTTTTTCTTAATGTTTTTAAAAGCGTCCAGTCAAAGACATACTGTATCATTCTTTTGTATTTTTCAGGATAATTTTCATACATGCCCTGCCACAAAACAAATTTTATTCCCTTTTTTCTGCAATATTTGCTGACCAAAACAGTTGTAATCTGACTGTCGTCTAATGCCTGAATCAAATCATAATGGTTTGAGTCCAAAATACCCTTCAAATCTTTGTAATAACCCTGCTGACCCGGAATCTTAAAACCTTTGAGCCAATAAACAGTAACTCTGTCTTCCTTTCCAAGCTTTTCGCTGTAAGTTTCCCCTGTATCCGAAATCAAAAACACATCCACAAGCACTCCCAATTCAGCCAAAACCTTTGCCATTCCGATCTCCTGGATATTGTACTGGCTTTTTGATACAGCCGAGCATGCCGATCTGATTATTGCAATATGTTTCATCTATGCTATACCTCTTTTGTTTTTTATTTTATACCAGAGCGTAACCGAAAAGCGCCTGACACACCCTGATTCTTATCAAATTATAAGAAAATCATTTGTAAAGTTCTATTGTCTGCTCAACTACATCATTCCAGTTATATTTTGCGCAGATAAAATCTGCTGAGCCGTCTTTATATTTACAAACAATTTCAGGATTGTCACAGAGCATCTGGAATTTCTGTCTCAGTTCATCTTCATCACTTTTCTTAAATACAACTGCTTTGTCTTCCACAACCTCTGCACATTCGTCAATATCACTGACAACACAGCAATTTCCATAACTCATCGCCTCAAGCAGGCTCAAGGGCATACCCTCAAGATCTGAAGGCAAAGTATAAATATATGCATTGCTGTAAAGCTCCTCAAGCAGCTGTCCCTGCACAAAACCCGTAAACAAAATTCTGCTGTCGTCCGCAGCCATACTTTTAAGCCCCGCCAAAAAACCATCCGTATCGCTTGAACCTCCGGCGATAACGAGCTTTTTATCAGTATTAACTTTCATAAATGCATTAATTAAGTATTTCAACCCTTTTTCGGGTACAATGCGTCCTAAATACAATATATATTCGTTCTTATCAAGACTATATTTCCTCTTAATAAGATCTGCTTTTCTCAACTCAGGCGTATTTACTCCGTTAGGTATATAAACAGTTTTTCTGTTATAATTATCCATAAAATATTTTTGAACACCTTTACTGAGCACAATTATTTCATCTGCCAGTTTCACCGCAGTCTTTTCGCCAAACATAATATATTTTTTTGCAAAATTGCCCCATTTTGCCCTTTGGTGATCCAAGCCGTGAATTGTTGCTATACAGCGCTTGCCAAACAGCTTTGGCAGCCACATCATTGCACAAGGGCCCTCCGCATGAAAATGTACAACATCATAACGACAAAAGGCACACTTAAGTGCGCCAAAAAAAGATGATGACATTGCAGCCAGCCCTCTGCTGTCAATTGTAATAACTGATTTCAGCTTTACTCCTTTGTATCCGCCGTTCTTTTCTGTGTCAAACTCCCTGCCGCTGACATGGTGTCCGCTGCGGTTATAGCATACAACTTCATGCCCTGACTCTGCCATTTTAGTTGCCAATTGCTCAACCACAATTTCAACTCCGCCCTCACGGGACGGAATACGCTTGTGGCCAAGCATAGCTATTTTTAGTCTCCCGGTCTTTTTTTTACTCAAAGTTCTATTCCTCTCATGCTAAACCTAATTTACCTTTTAATGCGCTGTTCAACATCACTTAAATCAACCTGTTTTTTTTCAGTAGTAATTATAAAAAATTTAACACACGGCATTAATCCCTCTTAAAAATGTCACGGGTATAAACCTTTTGCTTAACATCATCAAGACTGCCGTCATATCGGTTTGCAAGAATTGCATTACTTACACTCTTAAATTCTGCAAGGTCGTTTATAACCTTGCTGCCGTAAAAATAACTTCCGTTTTCAAGAGTCGGTTCGTAAATTACAACGGTTACTCCCTTTGCCTTTATGCGTTTCATAACTCCCTGAATACTGCTTTGCCGAAAATTATCGGAATTAGCCTTCATTGTCAGCCTGTAAATTCCTATTATGCAGCTGTCCGTATTGGTGATATACCCGCTGTTGTCACAGTCATCATAAAAGCCGCTCATCTGCAAAACCCGTTCAGCAATAAAATCTTTTCTGGTTCTGTTTGCATCAACAATAGCTTCAATAAGATTTTCAGGAACATCCTGATAATTAGCAAGCAGCTGTTTTGTATCCTTAGGCAGACAATATCCGCCGTAGCCAAACGACGGATTGTTGTAATGACTGCCGATTCTGGGATCAAGACATACCCCTTTAATTATCTGCTGTGTATCAAGTCCTTTTATTTCCGCATATGTATCCAGCTCGTTAAAATAGGAAACTCTCAATGCAAGGTATGTATTGGCAAAGAGCTTAACAGCCTCTGCTTCGGTAAATCCCATAAATAGCGTGTCTATATCATCTTTTAACGCCCCTTCTGCCAATAACCCGGCAAAAGTATGGGCGGCATCAGTCAGTCTGTCATCCTCAGGATCCGTACCTACTATGATTCTTGAAGGATACAGATTGTCATAAAGCGCCCGCCCTTCTCTTAAAAACTCCGGACTGAAAATAATATTTCGGCTGCCCGTTTTTTTTCTTATACTCTGTGTGTATCCAACCGGTATTGTTGATTTTATTACCATAACAGCCCGGGGGTTATACTTCATGACAGTATCTATAACGGTTTCTACCGCAGAAGTATCAAAATAATTCTTCTTACTGTCATAGTTTGTAGGAACTGCAACAACAACAAAATCCGCGTTGCTGTAAGCTTTCTGCGCATCAGTCGTCGCTGTAAGATTTAGTTTTTTGCAGGCAAAATATTCCTCGATTTCCTTATCGGCAATAGGTGATTTTTTTTTATTAATAAGCTCTGTCTTCTCAGGAACTATATCGACCGCCCAAACCTCATGGTTTTGCGACAGCAGCACTGCAATGCTTAATCCGACATAGCCTGTCCCTGCAACTGCAATTTTCAGACTTTTATTCATAAAATCACTCCGCTCTATCTAAACATTATACAATTCGTCAGACAAATACACTCAATATGCTCCGTCGCCCTTAAAAACAGCCGGAACAGTTAAAATAAGTATCTTTAAATCAGTTAATATGCTTCGTTCATTTATGTATTTCAAATCAAGCTCAACCATTTCATCAAAACCAATTTTACTGCGTCCGCTTATTTGCCAGTAACAGGTAAGACCTCCGACAACTGCAAGTCTGTTCTTTGCAGTGCTGTCATAGTTCTCGACCTCACGAACAAGCGGTGAACGAGGGCCTACAAAACTCATATCCCCTTTTAAAATATTAAAAAGCTGAGGAAGCTCATCAAGGCTTGTTCTTCTCAAAAGACTGCCGACTTTTGTAATTCTGGGATCATCCTTCATTTTAAAAATAGAACCGGTTGTCTCATTGAGATTCTTTACAGAATCAAAAATACGGTCAGCGTCTTCACACATACTTCTGAATTTATAAAACTTAAATATTTTTCCGTTTTTCCCTACTCTGTCAGAAACATACATAACCTTTCCGTGGTCACATAACTTAATTGCAATTGCAATTATTAAGAAAAACGGTGACAGCAGTATGATTGACAATAGTGAAAAAGTAATATCAAAAATTCGCTTTATAAATTCATAAAAAGGTTTTTGCGTAAACTTTGCATTGTCAATATTTATTTTTTCGGTATTTTTCATTGCTTCAATCATAAAATATCTCTTCTGTATCAATAACCGTAGGTATACCCGCTGTATCCTTTATAGCTTTTATTTTTTCTGCTTCCTTCTGCTTTAACCTTGTTAACAATTATACCCAAAATTTTTGCATTGGAGCGTTTTATGGTATCTATTGTTTTATTAAGCTGAGGATAAGTTGTAGCATTGTCCTCTGCCACTATAACAACACCGTCAGCAGCCTTAATTATTGGGACTGCGTCAATTACAACGCCAACAGGCGGAGTATCAAAAATTACACAGTCGTATTCCTTTTCAATAATTTTTATAAAATCGAACATTGCATCGCTTGCAAGCAGTTCCGACGGATTTGGTGGAATTGCGCCGTAGCATACAGCATGAAGGTTGCTGATTGATGTTTCCTTAATCATATCAAGGTATGAACACTCTTCGTTAAGGTAATTTGTCAGCCCCGGTGCAGGAGTAAGCTTGAGTGCCGAATGTACTCTCGGACGGCGAAGGTCGCACTCTACAACCAAAACTTTTGTATCAACCTGCTGTGCAAATGCTGATGCTACATTCATTGCAGTAACTGTTTTTCCCTCACCTTTTGAGGAACTTGTAAAGGCTATTTTTTTGCAGCCTTTTTTTAATATTGAATACGAAATATTTGTTCTTGCTGATTTATACGATTCTCTGATTTGAAATCCGAGAGCTTCTATATTAACGGTATTTTCATTTTTTATATTTTTCATTATCCGCTGCCTCCATTAATATATTTCTTTTTTGTCTGCCCAATCTTTTTTCCTCCTGGAGGAACCTCCTTTAGAAGTAAGATTTTCAAAATCAGGAATTGCGGCAAGCACCGGAATTCCGTTTATTGTCGTCATCTCATCGTTATACTTAAGTTTAACATCAAGTATATCTCTTGCAAACGAAATCACTAAGGAAATAACCAAACCCGCAAGCAATGCCAGCATTACGTTTCTTGATGTATTCGGAGAAGCCGGCGTCTTGGGAATGGTTGCTTCATCAACAATTTTAAGAGTTGCATTCTTATTTATTTTGGAAATAGTACGAGGTGCAATTTTAGCAACAGCATCTGCAATATTTTTTGAGTCGGTCGGACTTTTGGATATAACATTGCTTTTGAATACTTCTGTATTCTCAATATCAGCAAATGATATCATCTTACTAAGCTCTGTAGCTGTATACTTCTCATTGAGTTCGTCAGAAACATCAACAAAAAAGCTGTTTGTATTAAGCATTTCAATATATGTAGCTACCAGCTTTTCTGCATATGTGTGCATTGAAACATACTCGCTTGCCTTTAAATTTCCCGATTCAGTTTCAACATACAGCTTAACTGAAGATGTATATGTTTTTTGAATAAAAAACTTTGTAATAAAAAAGGAACAAGCGGCAGAAAGCAGCGAGGCAATTAAAATAAAAATAAGATTTTTCTTTATTATTCTGACAATATCTTTAACAGATATTTCCCTTTCTTTTTCCTCCATAAAACCTATCCTTTCTTTTATTTTGTGAGAACCATTTATAATTCTCAGTACTAAATAACTCAATGTTTTATTAATTTCTACATAATTATAAACTAAAACACTTACAATTACAATAGTGAAATAATAGAAAAATCCACGGTATAACTATTCTTTAAAGCAAAATCCTACAAATGTTTTTTATCAGAAATATCTTAAAAGCATTTTACACCCATATATTTAAATGGTAATATTTTGCACTGTAATTTTCTGAAATTTGTTTTGTCAAAAAACATCAACAATGTAAAGCTGTTTCTGTCCGCACAAAAAGCTTAGTATTATCCTAAATCAACGTCCCAACAACTTTTTGGGGCGGTTTTCTTTAAAGCAATCTGTAAAGTAATAAATATTATTAAATATTGCTTTAATACCGTTCTAATAGAGATGCTTATATTAACTAATAGAAAATATAAAAATATAAATAAAATGCAATAAAGGCGACTGCGGGTGCAATCGCCTTTATCATTAATCATCAGATTTTGGCAGAAATATGCAAAGTTTATTTACTTACGGATAATGTACCGTTATTTGTATCAAAAGTAAATGTATAAGTGCCGCCTGTTGCTGTCATTGTTGAAGAACTGCTCCAGGTTGTCTTATAAACTGCACCTGCAATTTTGTCTGTAAACACTGCGCCTCTGCCGTATGTCTTGCCGTTTGCCTTAATCTTAAACTGATATGTTCCCTCTGCCAGATCAGTTGTACCTGTAAATACGCCGTCAGCTGTTTCAGTAAGGCCAAGGTTTATATCACCGATTACGCTTACGGCAGTTTCGGAAGCTTTCTTGCTAACTGTAAGCTTTCCTGCGGCAGCATCAAATTTAAATGTATACTCACCGCCTGTTGCTGTCATTGTTGAGAAACTGCTCCACGTTGTCTTATAAGTTGCACCTGTTACTTTATCTGTAAACGCTACGCCGCTTCCGTATGTCTTGTCGTTTGCCTTAATTTTAAACTTATATGTTCCTGCTGCAAGATTTATTGTACCTGAATATACATCACCCGAAACATTTTCAAGACCAAGTGCAATATCACCGATTATGCTTGCGCCGGATACCCTTTTAGCAACTGTCAGCTTGCCTGCGGCAGCATCAAAAGTAAATATATACTCGCCGCCTGTTGCTGTCAATGTTGAAGAACTGCTCCAGGTTGTCTTATAAGTTGCACCTGTTACTTTATCAGTGAATGCTACGCCGCTTCCGTATGTCTTGTCGTTTGCCTTAATCTTAAACTTATATGATCCTGCTGTAAGATCTATTGTACCTGAATATACATCATCCGAAACGTTTTCAAGATTAAGCTCAATATCGCCTATTATACTTGCGCCGGATGCCTTTTTAGCAACTGTCAGCTTACCTGCGGCAGCATCAAATGTAAATGTATACTCACCGCCTGTTGCTGTCATTGTTGAAGAACTGCTCCAGGTTGTCTTATAAGTTGCATCTGTTACTTTATCAGTAAACGCTACGCCGCTTCCGTATGTCTTGTCGTTTGCCTTAATCTTGAACTTATATGTTCCATTTGCCAAATCAGTTGTTCCTGTGTATACGCTATCAGATTTTTTGCTAAGTACAAGGTTAATATCACCTGTTACGCTTACAACAGAATTTTTGTTAACTGTAAGCTTACCTGCGGCAACATCAAAAGTAAATGTATACTCGCCGCCTGTTGCTGTCATTGTTGAGAAGCTGTTCCAGGTTGTCTTATAAGTTGATCCTGCAAGTTTATCTGTAAATGCTACGCCGCTTCCGTATGTCTTGCCGTTTGCACTAATCTTGAATTTATATGTTCCTGATGCAAGGTCTGCTGTTCCTGTATATACACTGCCTGAAACATTTTTAAGGTCAAGAGAAATGTCTCCAATTACTGCTACTTTTTCCTCGGGTGCCTCCGTTGTACCTTCTGTTGCCTCTGTTGAAGGAAGTTCTACAACATTGTATGAAAGTGTAAGAGTATCGTCGCCATTATCAACAAGTGTAAATTCAACCTTACCTGCCGGTATCATAAATTTGTCGGCTGTTTCATCAAGATCTGCTACATTATAAAGAGTTACCTCTGTTACATCCTGCTGGAAACCGTCTGTCATATACCATGTTTTATTGTCGCTTGACTTAACGCAAACATAGCTTGTTTCTGTAAGATTAACTGTTACCTTGCCGTCAACGAATTTGTAATCACCAAGATTCTGATAGTCATCAGCATCTCCGTGGTTTTCACCGTTGATATAACCAACCAGATAATAATCATCGTTTGCAGGTACTGTTGCCTCTGTTGCCTCAGTAGCTTCTGTTGCACTTGTTGACGGTGCTTCTAAAACCACATAAGAAAGTGTAAGAGTATCGTCACCGTTATCAACGAGTGTAAACTCTACTTTACCTGCCGGTACCATAAACTTGTCAGCCGTTTCGTCAAGATTTGCAACATTATAGAGAGTTACCTCTGTAACATTTTTCTGGAAACCGTCTGTCATATACCATGTTGTATTGTCACCTGACTTAACGCAAACATAGCTTGTTTCTGTAAGGTTAACTGTTACCTTGCCGTCAACAAACTTGTAATCTCCAAGATTCTGATAGTCATCAGCATCTCCGTGGTTTTCGCCGTTAATATAACCAACCAGATAATAACCGTCGTCTGCCGGTACAGTTGCTTCCGTTGCCTCAGTAGCCTCTGTGGATCCTGTCGGATTTTCTTCAGAAGAAACCTCCGCTTTTGCAGTAACCTTACCTGAACCGGCTGCAAAATCAAAAGCAGAAATATCAATTGTGAGTGTAACAGTTGAGTTATCAGCCGCTACAACAAGTTTTGAGTCGTTTGTACTGTTAAAATATCCCTCTACTGTCCAGTTATATGTGTATTCCTGGTTAGCAATAAATTTATATTTGTATGTTCCCTTGGCTACGCCGGTATATGTAACTGACCACACACCGTTGCCCATATCTTTCATGATACCCTGTTCAGCTTTAGGATCCCACTGAGCGCCAACAAGACCCTTGTCGCCTACTACTGACATAGTCTCAAGTTTAAATTCGCCGATAGCCTCCGAAACAGCTTCAATTTCCTTTGTAGCAGAATTAAACTTTATTGTTATATCTGCTGTTGTTGTAATAGTAATATTGTAGTTAGCGGTCGGCCAAGCCTGACCCCAAGTACCGTTTGTAACCTTAAAGCCGTATGTTCCTGCTGCTACATCTTTGAAAGTTATTTCATAAATACCGTCGCCGTCTTCATCTGACATAGGATTCTGCGCCGGATCCCACGCCACACCGGTAAGACCGGCGTCACCGGCTACAGTATAATCATAATCAGGCTGCTCTGTAGCTTCTGTTGACGGCTCTTCGCCTACAGTGAAAGAAACCCACTGTCCGCCGCCTTTATCCCAGGTGCCGTCTGCTACGATATAGCAATTCTTGCCTTCCGGAATGTCAAGATCACTGGTTTGATTCCATTTATTGTCCCAATTGTTTTCTGCTTTTTTAGGATTCATTCTGCAGAATATAACTTTGTCCCAATCGCCTTTAGGAAGAGTTACGGAATAATAACCGTCACTGTCATCATCTTCCATATCAACCCAAGCATTTTTTACGCCTTTGTACAGGTATGCCGCAAAACGAGCATTGTCTTTCGCCCAGTTTGAGTTAGGTTTGAGATAAACAACTGCTGTCCCGTCGGAAACTACTGCTGCTGATGCACTGAGTCCGGTAATGCACATGCTTAATGTAAGCATTACTGCGAGTACAACAGCTGTCAGCTTTCTAAATGTTTTTGTTTTCATTCTTTTTATTTCCTCCTTTTTTATGAATGATGCAACAAGCATTAAACGCCTAAATTAAACGTCTATTGTAATATTATTCCTTTTTTTCTTGCTTTTTCAATAATAATTTTACACGAAAAAATATTTTTTTGTTAGTTATTATCAACAATATACATTTATTGGTAAATATAAGCAAATTTATTTATCTTGTATAAAATATAAACCAAATAATCAATTAACCGTATTATAATAAAAAATATTTATTGTTTTATATGATACTTAAAAAAAACAGACATCCGAAAATTTCGGATGTCTGTAAAATTTAAGCAGTTTTGTGATTAATTATTATTTAGGCTGATTTACTAACTGTAAGCGCACCGCTATTTGTTTCAAAAGTAAATGTATAAGTACCGCCTGTTGCTGTCATTGTTGAAGAACTGCTCCAGGTTGTCTTATAAACTGCACCTGCAATTTTGTCTGTGAACGCTGCGCCTCTGCCGTATGTCTTGCCGTTTGCCTTAATCTTAAACTGATATGCTCCTGCTTCTAAATCAACTGTACCTGTATATATACCGTCAGCTGTTTCAGTAAGGCCAATGTTTATATCACCGATTACGCTTACGGCAGTTGCAGAAGTTTTCTTGCTAACTGTAAGCTTGCCTGTTGCCGCATCAAAAGTAAATGTATAAGTACCGCCTGTTGCTGTCATTGTTGATGAACTGCCCCATGTTGTCTTATAAGTTGCACCCGTTACTTTATCAGTGAATGCTACGCCGCTTCCGTATGTCTTATTAAGAGCCTTGATTTTAAACTGATATACTCCTGCTGTAAGATCTGTTGTACCTGAGTATACATCGCCCGAAACATTTTCGAGATCAAGCGCAATATCACCGATTATGCTTGCTCCGGAAAGTTTCTTAGCAACTGTCAGCTTGCCTGTTGCAACATCAAAAGTAAACGTATAAGTACCGCCTGTTGCTGTCATTGTTGATGAACTGCCCCATGTTGTCTTATAAGCTGCACCTGTTACTTTATCTGTAAATGCTACGCCGCTTCCGTATGTCTTATTAAGAGCCTTGATTTTAAACTGATATGTTCCTGCTGTAAGATCTATTGTACCTGAATATACATCACCCGAAACATTTTCAAGATTAAGCTCAATATCACCGATTATGCTTGCTCCGGAAGGTTTCTTAGCAACTGTCAGCTTGCCTGTTGCAACATCAAAAGTAAACGTATAAGTACCGCCTGTTGCTGTCATTGTTGATGAACTGCCCCATGTTGTCTTATAAGCTGCACCTGTTATTTTATCAGTAAATGCTACGCCGCTTCCGTATGTCTTGCCGTTTGCCTTGATTTTAAACTGATATGTTCCCTCTGCCAAATCAGTTGTTCCTGTGTATACACTTTCTGAAGTATTTTCAAGATCGAGCGCAATATCACCGATTATGCTTGCGCCGGAAATCTTCTTAGCAACTGTCAGCTTGCCTGTAGCAACATCAAAAGTAAATGTATAAGTACCGCCTGTTGCTGTCATTGTTGAGAAGCTGCCCCATGTTGTCTTATAAGCTGCACCTGTTACTTTATCAGTGAATGCTATGCCGCTTCCGTATGTCTTATTAAGAGCCTTGATCTTAAACTGATATGTTCCTGCTGTAAGATCTATTGTACCTGAATATACATCCCCCGAAACATTTTCAAGATTAAGCTCAATATCACCGATTATGCTTGCCCCGGAAGGTTTCTTAGCAACTGTCAGCTTGCCTGTTGCAACATCAAAAGTAAATGTATACTCACCGCCTGTTGCTGTCATTGTTGAGAAGCTGTTCCATGTTGTTTTATAAGCAGCACCTGCTACCTTATCAGTGAACGCTACGCCGCTTCCGTATGTATTGCCGTTTGCGTTAATCTTGAACTTATATGTTCCTGCCGCAAGGTCTGCTGTTCCTGTATATACACTGCCCGAAACATTCTCAAGATCAAGAGCAATGTCTCCGATTACGCTTACGCTGTCATTATTCCTCTGAACAACCTCCGCAGAAGATGTTAACTTATATCCCTCTGACATAATCTTTTCATAGTAAACATAATCTATGTCACCGGAAGTGTTAAGACCTTCATAATCATTTGAAGTAGTTCCCGTAATAATATCAACATTAAGGTTTATATCTGTATCTCCGCTGCCGATGATATCAAAAGTAGCAGTAAAGAAAACTCCGTTTTCCTTAAAATTATACAAATAAAGGCTTGAACAGTTAAAACGCACATCACCTTTTTTACTCAAATTGATAAACGCATTATTCTGTGAAAAAATCGGCATACAAGTCTTTGCTGTATTGGTTGAAGCAAGCTTCAAAACACTTGGATCGTATAAACAGTTAGCCTGTGCGTCAATTATCATATTATCTGCCTGTAAATAATATGTAACTGTTATCTGCTCGCTGTTTTCATCATAATCATAAGCAACTGGTTCGCTAAGATTTGATGATACTGTAATCTTGCTTGTGCTTTTCCCTGTTTCTGCTGCACCCGCACTGAATGACGCTGCCGTGAATGCACACAAAACCATCATTACAGCCAGAACAGCGGAAATAGATTTTTTGATTGATTTCATAATCATGCTCCTTTTTATTTCTCCATCAGTCATCAGCAGCCATACCAAAACTTCAAAAATATACCGCCAATGATAAATTACCTATCGCGAACCAGATATAAAAATACCTGCAATCCAATATTTTTATAAATTATCCGCTACAGTTTTTATTATATCATAACTATACAAAACAGGCAACGAAGTCAAAAAACTTTTGTTAAAAATGTTTCTTGCCAAAAACTGTATAAAATAACGGTAAAATAGTAAAAATGCATAAAACCCAGTTGTATTTATTGGCTGTATTGTTGTGTATATTTTCATCTTATTTAAAAGTATTAGCTAGTATTACAATACTTATAATAATATATAGCTAAAAAATGGGAATATTTGGTTCTTTATTCAATTTAAAGCAGGAAAACTTACGGTGCTATTTTAGATAAAATATTTCGGCAGTCTTTATAAAAAGTAAAACAAAAAAATTTATAAAATATACAGAACACAATTTAGTTGACAATAAGGAATACACATTATATAATGCCAATAAAACCGTAGTTTTTGTACCCTGACAATAATAATTTATTTAATCAACATAAAGCGATTAACTGACAGGTTTTAAGTAATTTAAGCTGGTGAGATACTTACATGAATAAGAAATTTAAGAATGACTATTTTTCTATGAAAGGAAAAGACTGGAAATCTCCGAGCGGATATATTGATATCCTAAAAAGCCGTGATTTGCGCTATATCTATTACGGAAGATGTTCTATAGAATCCAAATTAAGGATTGCAAGAATCTTTTTTAGAATTTTGCGTCACAGAATGGCTAATAAATTGTTGACTGAAATATCTTTTGAAAATATTGACGGCGGTCTATCAATCAGTCACGCACAAGCTATCACTGTCACAGCAAAAGCTGTTCTGGGAAGAAATATCAGTTTGCGAAAAGGCATTACCATTGGTATAGAAGCCCGCGGAAAGCGAAAGGGCGCGCCTGTCATTGGCAATAACGTTTGGATTGGACCAAATGCCTCAGTTGTCGGTAATATAACTATTGGAAATGATGTTTTAATTGCCCCGAACAGTTACGTTAATTTCAATGTACCGGATCATTCTATTGTAATCGGCAATCCGGCAAAGATAATCCCGGCAAAGAACGGGAATGCAACTGAAGGTTATTTAAGACAAAGAACTTACAATGACAAATCTGATTCTAAAATGCAATTAACATAAATACTAAAAACCCCAATTAAAAAGCCGTAAATCTTTTTAATTGGGGTTTAGTATTGCAAGTTTAGTATTCTGTTGTTCTTATTCAAAAAGTTCGGGATGCATACGGCTGTAATGAAAAATATATTGCTGAGCAATACCTGCATATTCACCGAAGTCGGCGCCGCACATTCCCGGAAACAGCTTTTCCAGTGCTCTTTTCATCCATACGTCAACAGGAAACGCCTCAATTCTGTGCATTCCGAACAACAATGTACAATCGGCTACCTTTACACCTACTCCCGTTATTTTCATAAGCTCTCCGCGTGCTTCTTCATAATCAATTGTTTTGCATCTCTCAAGGTCAACTTCCCCTCCCGCTACCTTTTGCGCAGCATCTATAAGATATCGGTTACGAAACCCTGCCCTGAGCGGAGCCAGATCATCAACTGAAAGACTCGCCATTTTCTCGGCAGTCGGAAAGGCAAATTCATTTTCTCCTATTTTATCGCCAAAATTTTCGCAGAGCCTTTGGACAATTCCTTTTATTCTTTTTATATTATTATTTTGTGATATAATAAATGTACAGAGTGCTTCATACGGCTCCTGTCTTAAAATTCTTATTCCCGGGGCATACTTTGCCGCTTCACAGAGTACCGGATGTATTTTACTGATATCTCTTCTGATTTCTCCGTAATCAAGCCCAAAGTCAAAATAATCATACCAAATATTTTCAAAATCCGATTTTGTAGTGTTGTATATGTACAAATCAGTTCCGTCAAGCTTTACCGTTACGCTTTTTTCAAAAGCTGTTCCTCTAAAAGATCCGTTGTCAAGCTCTGTCCAGCGAAAGCTTTGTCCGCAGTCAAGTGTCTGCGCAAGATCTAAGTCCCTTATGCCGCTCACCTTAACCCCGTTTGCTATCTCATCTGTTTTCATAATACTATCTCCCAATTACTTTTTTAATAACCATATCTTAAATAACAAAAATATGATACACTATAAACAACACATTAGCGCAGAATTTTATTATACTTTCTGCGGTTTTTATAGGTAATCTTTTAGTATTAGTATATCACAAATTTCTCTATAATGTAACATAGTTATTCAAATTCAAAATATCATATATTTTTATAATCTATTAAATTCTTAAGGATGTGGCAACAATGAAAGAAACAATATGTACAATTCCAATTAACAATATTTTTAAACCTAAGGACGGATGCCCTATTTGCCGAATGGAAAGCATGCTTGAGGATCAGTATGTAAAATTTATTACAGGCGATGCAATGATGGAACCAAACATAAGGATTGAAACAAATAAAAAAGGTTTTTGCCATCGACATTTTTCACAAATGTTTCAAAAAGGACAAAAACTGCCGAATGCCCTTATTCTTGAGAGCCACCTTCAGGAAATCCTAGATAATCTGATGCCCAAAAAGCTGAAGGGCAAGCCGGATAAAAAACAAATGGACAAAATTAAAGCAGAACTTAGCTCCTGCTATGTATGTGACAGAGTAAAATGGGACATGAATCATTTTATGGAAACTGTCTTTGCTGAGTGGTCAAAAAACGAAGAATTCAGAAAACTGTATAACGAACAGCCTTTTATCTGCCTGAAGCACTATGATTTTATTATGGAAGCGGCTATGTCTAAGGGAGGGCTTCCGTCAAAAATGATTTCTGAATTTTACGCTGAAACTGCAGGTCTGACCAAAAACTATCTTTTATCACTAAAAAAAGACATTACACATTTTTGTTCTATGTTTGACTACCGCAGCAAGGGACAGGAATGGGGAAGTTCTAAGGATTCCATTGAAAGAAGCATAAAGTTTTTAACCGGTGAACAACCATAAAAAACAGTTGTCTTATACAGCCTGCCGTGCAGAACAGTTGACCTCATCCCCCCTGTTTTGCACGGACGCTTTGGGTAAATCTTCATAAACAGAAAAAACAGACAGTTAACTGACCCGACCTCCAATCGTTATGGTCTAACTTTTTGGGGTCGGGTCAAACTGCTGCCTGTTTTCATTTTATTTAAAAAGCTATTAATATAAAAACCGGTATAATAAAAAAATGTTCAAAACCTCCCTCACAAAAAGAAAGACTGAACGTCAAACACCCTCTGAAAAATCTGAATCAGACGAACGCATAAATTACTATGTTCCTATACCGGTCTTTATCAATTGTGTTCAGCGGAGGCTGTTTTTATTTTACTCTGTAAATCATCACAGTTGTTATAAGCTCATTTGCCGTAAATCCGCCTTCCTTCGGCAGAATCTGAAGTCTGCTTGCGCCTGAAGAAACCTGAAGTTCAACTGCCTTGTGCAAATTTGTATATGCAGCAGCCGCGCAGGAAGATTTTGCAGCAAAAGGCATATTTTCAAAAGTCAGTATGCTCGGACTGCAATTGACCGCTATTTTTATTCTGAGTGTCGTTATCACAAAATTTGCTGTTTTCTGATATTCCGCACTTGCATAGCTGATATAATCTGCAACTGCCGCAACAGGCGTTAACGTCGCTGACCCTATCTCGATTTCTTTGTCATATTTATTTTCCAATGCGTTGTAAATTGCTCCGCTTGTCATAAGAGCAGGACTGTTTCTTTGCGGCGAGGTATCAAATCCTGTATAATCCACTTTATCGTTAAGATGTCTGTTAACCTCATCTACCGCTGATTTGTCTGCCTTTTCATCAAATAATTGTGTTACACTTGCACCTAGATTTTCTTTTTGAACGCACTCATACGAAAGTGAGTCAATCGAATAATACGGTTCAAAATTTGTTGAAGTGTTTGTTCCTTTTGCAATTTGAACAACAGCGTCAATATTATATTCTTTGCCCATATACTGACTGGGAAACGATAATGATAAAGAATACTCTGTGCCGGTTGTTACTTTTCCATTTAACAGCGTATGGTAAAAAGTTTTTTCGTTTGAAGACACAGTAACAGAATATGCTGTCGGCAAAATATCCAGCAAAGCTCTTCCCTGCGAGTTTTTTCGTCCATGTGTCCAGATTATATAATCTTCACCGGTTACAAAAAAGTTCAACGGGAATTCTGTCCCAAGGGGTATCCCCGACATAGGATTTTCCGTTAAAGTTCCTGTTATTCTTATGTGATTGTTGCGAATGGTAATATGCAGACCATACTTATCAATCTCAATATTTTTTAGGCACAGCAACTGTTTTTCACTCTTTTTCAAAAAGTTTTTATTTACTCTTGAATCGAGCTTTTCGTCGACTTCTTCACTGCTGTATGCTTCATCTGCCGAATAAAAATAATTTTCAAGATACTGAATAGAAGGATAGTTTTGGCCGCTGTCAATTATCTCCAGCTTATCACTTATCTTATTTTCACAATCCTCTTTTTCATCTGCAACCGCATTAAACTGTTCCAAATCAACTTTATTGCTTAAATCAGTTTCATTGATTAGTTCATAATTGTCTTCGATTTTCTTTTGCTGTTTGGAAATTTCACAGAGCAATCCGTATGCTTCATCGCGCAGCTTTAATGTTTCGGAGTTTGGGTTTTCATATTCCCTTTCCTCAACCGGAATACTCTCGTCAGCATACAGAGTGACAATTTCTGTCTGATAAATAAATCCTTCAGAATTTCTGCCTTCAAGCTGAAGCTCAAAGTAACCGTGCATAAAAATATCATTCTTTTTTACAATCCATGTAATTTTCGTACCGAGTGAATTAATTTCCGCGGCGTCAGGAATTACAGAATTTACACTTCCGTCAGGAAACCTCAAATGTATGGTATATTCTAATGAAATATCACGCAATTCCTTAATTAAAAATTCCTGAGTAAACGCAAGATTTTCACCCGTTACGCCAACACAATTACCGCTGCTGAAACTAACAGGTTTTCTGTTTTCATAAATAATCATATTTTCACCTCCAATTATGAGGCTAAAAAGTAAAAAAATTGCATATTACTATGCAATTTTTCATTTTTTTATTTAATTTTTAATAAACCACTCTGTTAATTACACTGATAACACATATAAAATTTTTCATCTGGGATTATATTGCAGGTGTATCTTTAGCTGTCCGGTTTCTGTATCTGCCGCAGCAAGCCCGAGAAACTTGTCAGCACGGTTCTTCACCCGAAAAATTTCTCCGTTTTTCACTGTAGATTTCGCAAGAAATGTCCGTGCAATATCAAGTGCTCCGCCGTTTGAAAACCGGTTTGCCTGTGCATCTGAAATACAAATATACCTGCACTGTTCAAACAAGCTTTCTGCTGACTTTACGTACGCTTCAAGCTCCCCGTTCCCAGCAAGCTCAGTAACTCTGTCAAGCGTTATGCAATCATCAAGTGTAAATCCGCACGCTTGTGTTCTTCTCAGCGCAGTCATAACAGCACCCGTATTTAATACTCTGCCTATATCATCTATAAGCGAGCGTACATATGTACCCTTTGAACAGCTGATTTTAAGCGTTCCGCACTGGGTTTTCTCATCAAAATCCGCTAACTCAAGACTGTAAACAGTAATCCTACGGCTTTCACGCGGAATCTCTATTCCTTTTCGGGCCAGGTCATAAAGACGCTGACCATTCTTTTGAATCGCCGAATACATCGGCGGAATCTGATCGATCGTTCCTGTAAATTGAGGCAATATATTTAAAATATCACTCTTTTTTACATTGGAGTGCATTTCTTTTGTAATCGAGCCCCATATATCCAGTGTATCTGTAGTTTTGCCAAGCATAAATTCTGCAGTATAGGACTTATCATGGTTAAATATAAGATCCTGCGCTTTTGTAGCCGTACCAAGCAAAATTGGAAGCACTCCTGTTGCATTTGGATCAAGTGTCCCTGTATGCCCGATTTTCCGTTGTCCTGTAGCCCTGCGTACAACAGCAATAACATCAAAAGATGTAAATTCTGCCGGTTTATCTATTATTAATACGCCGTTCATAAAAATTCTTCAGCCGCCTTGATAAGCTTTTCTTTCACTGTATTCAAATCACCCTCAACTGTGCATCCTGCTGCTGCAGGGTGTCCGCCTCCGCCAAACAGGGAACAGAAATCACACGCATTTATATCTCCGTTTGTGCGCACAGAAACTTTAAAGAAGTTCTCTTCTTTTTCACGCATTGTAATTCCCATCATTACTCCCTCAATCTGTCGGGGTATAGAAGCAAGCCCTTCCATTTCGTCATCGCCTATATTGAGTTTGTTTATCATATCAATGGTAGTATATATAATTGCACATCTGCCTTTGGCACAATACTGCATAGTTTCATAAACAGCGCGCTCAAGAAGTATTTTGTTTCTTGATTTTGTTTCAAACATAACTTTGTTTATGTATGCTGTGCTGCAGCCTGAATCCATAAGTTCTGCTGCAACACGCATTGTTTCGGAAGTTGTGTTTGTATACCTGAAGCATCCCGTATCTGTTGATATACCTGTATAAAGACAATTTGCAATATCTTCAGTTATCTCTATGTTCATTATATCAAATAATTTGTACAAAATCTCGCAGTTTGCCGCTGCTCTTGGATCAACAAATTTTTCTCTTGCATTGATCGTGTTTGAACCATGATGATCAATGCACAAATCAATCCTGCCGATATATTGGCTCATATTTGAGCCAAGCAGACTGTCAGCCGCAACATCAACACTGACAACCGTCTGCGTTTCAAACTCATGATGCTCAGTACCTTTTAAAAGATATTCAAATTTAGAGGGAATATTTGAGGTAATAACCCTTGACTTTTTGCCTATCTGTGACAGAGCAAGACTTAGCGCAAAACCGCTTCCCAACGTATCCCCGTCGGGGTAAGCATGCGTAAGAATATCATAGTTGTCATGAACTTCCAAAAACCGTGCAGCATCATTCAGATTCATTACTTTCATCCTCATCTTCGTTAATATCAAGGCTGTTAAGAATACGGCTGATATTTGCACTGTATTCTATGCTGTCAGTTGCGTTAAATATTAATTGGGGAACATGGCGAAGATGCAGTCGGTGGCCAAGCTCTCTTCTAATAAAACCTGCTGCGGACTTAAGCCCCTTTACTGCTTCTCTTGCCCTGTCGATTCCCTCTATTGCACTAACCTGGACAGTACAGTATGAAAGATCATTTGTAACCTCTACCCGTACTATTGATAAAAACGCCTGCTGCACCCTCGGGTCTTTGAGTTCTCTGAAAATAGCGGTAAGCTCCCGTTTAATATCTTCGGTTGTGCGTTCAATTCTGTGGCTTGCCATGCTATCACTTCCTTATTTTAAATCAATCTTTCAGATATATCCTATAAACAATAAAATATTCGGGTTTTAGACACTTTATTGAATTACCCTTTTTAATCGCGGTACTCCTCTATTGTATAAACCTCAAACATATCGCCTTCTTTAATATCGTTAAAGCGTTCCAGACCAATGCCGCATTCGTAACCTTCATTAACCTCTTTAACCGCATCCTTAAATCTCTGCAAAGATGCAATTATATCATCTGCAATAACAATACCGTCGCGAATTACCCTTACACTGGCATTACGCTGAATTTTTCCGCTCTTGACATATGAACCCGATATTACGCCAACAGATTTAATCTTGATAACATTGCGGCATTCAGCCATTCCCAGTACAACTTCTCTTGTTTTCGGGGCAAGCATACCCTTCATTGCAGCTTCAATCTCATTAATGCAGTCATAAATAACACTGTAAAGGCGCATATCAACTCCGGATCTCTCTGCGTTCTCTGCGGCAACAACGTCCGGACGGACATTAAAGCCAACTATGATTGCATTTGACGCTTCAGCAAGCATTACATCAGATTCGTTAACTGCACCTACTGCACCGTGAATTACGTTTACACGCACTTCATCGTTTGAAAGCTTTTCAAGTGACTGTTTAACAGCTTCAACTGAACCCTGAACATCTGCTTTAACAATAATCTGCAATTCCTTAACTTCACCCAGTTTCATCTGATCAAAGAGGTTGTCAAGGGTTACCTTTGTCTGAGCATTAAATATTTCTTCTTTCTTGGCAGTCTTTCTCTGGTCAACAAGCGTACGGGCAAGGCGCTCATCTGTTACTGCATCAAATACATCTCCGCCTGTCGGTACTTCGTCAAGACCTGTGATTTCAACAGGAACAGACGGTCCTGCCTCATTGACCCTCTCTCCCTTATCATTAGTCATTACTCTTACACGGCCTACACAAGTACCGGCAATAATAATATCTCCCTTATGCAGTGTTCCGTTTTGAACAAGCATTGTAGCAATCGGACCTCTGCCTTTGTCAAGTCTTGCCTCAATAACAGTACCCTTTGCTGCTCTGTCGGGATTAGCCTTAAGCTCTTTCATTTCGGCAACAAGTGCTACCATTTCAAGCAAGTCGCCCAGTCCTTCTTTAGTCTTTGCCGATACCGGAATACACGGAGTATCTCCGCCCCATTCTTCAGGAATAAGTTCGTGCTCGGTAAGCTGCTGCTTAACAGTCTCCGGATTTGCGCCTACTTTATCCATTTTATTAATTGCAACAATTACAGATACGCCCGCAGCCTTTGCATGATGTATTGCTTCAACAGTCTGGGGCATAATACCGTCATCTGCCGCTACTACAAGAATTGCAATATCAGTAACCTGTGCACCTCTTGCACGCATAGTTGTAAAAGCCTCATGTCCCGGTGTATCAAGAAAAGTAATAGGCTTCCCGTTTACTTCAACTCTGTAAGCACCGATATGCTGTGTAATACCGCCTGCCTCGCCTGCGGTTACGTTAGAATGACGAATAGCATCGAGAATAGAAGTTTTTCCGTGGTCAACATGACCCATAACAACTACTACCGGAGCTCTCTCTACGAGATTTGCATCATCATCTTCGCTGTCGTCAATAATTCTTTCTTCAATTGTTACAACAACTTCCTTTTCAACTTTTGCATGAAATTCCATAGCAATAAGGGAAGCAGTATCAAAATCAATTGAATCCGTTGCAGTTACCATTGAACCCATAAGAAACGCCTTTTTTACTACCTCTGCAACAGTAGCTTTCAGGCGGAGCGCAAGCTCAGACACCACAATTTCATCGGGAATCTGAACTGTAATGGGTTTTTGCTTGCGTTCAAGCGCAATACGGTTGAGTCTCTCCTGCTCTGTTTCGCGTCTGCCCTGCCTTCTGCCCCTTTGACGCTGAGAACGGTTTGAAAACTTCTGCTTTTTCATAATGTTGTCTGTGCTGCGCATTTTTGAACTTGCACTTGCAAGATCATCGTATTTCTGGTTGTATCGCTCAACATCAACATTAGTTGCACGTGTATCAATAACCCTGCGTCTGCGTGCAGATTCGTCGCCGTCAGACTTGGAATCATCTTCCTGGATATTTGTTTTTTCACTCTGCCTATACTTATTATTTACTTTTTCGGCAGACTTATCAATCTTTTTCTTTTTATTTTCTTTAGCTGTATTTTTTTGTACAGGATGAGTTTCTTTAGCCTCTGTATTTTCAGTTTCCGGCTGTCCGTCGATTTTTTTATTGCGAGAGTCAAAATAAGCATCCAAGCTTTCAACTTTGTTTTCCTGTGTTACAACATCAAAAATAACATCAAGTTCGTTTTCCTCAAGGGATGTCATCGTCTTTTTGGTTACACCGCAATATTTTTCAAGTATCTCAATAACCTTCTTGTTAGAAACACCCAAATCGTTTGCTACATCTTTCACCTTATATTTTATCATGTAATTCTCCTCCCAATTCGTTTTCAATAAGCACCGTCAGCTTATCGGCAAAGCCTTTATCTTCAACCGCCATAACCCCGCAGAGTTTTCCTACAGCTATACTTACTTCGTCCTTGCTTCTGCTTATCACAAATGTTTTTACATCACCGTTATGTGCAGCTGTCAAAACAGGTTTGCTGCTGCTTTTTGAAAAGTCACTCGCAAAAATTATCAGCCTTGCCTTGTGTTTTTGTATGGAGTCAATCGACGGGTCGGCACCGATTACCAGTTTGCCGGCACGCCTGCAAATGCCGAGGAGTGACAAAATTCTGTCATTCATTTGTCAACCTCCCTTTATGTCTGTATACTCAATAATTCGCTTTGCATTTGCTCATATACTTCATCGGGAATTTTACAACTTAATGAACGCTCAAACCTTCGTGCCTTGCGCGCCTTTTCAAAGCATGAAAGATTTTTGCATACATATGCTCCGCGCCCCGGCTTTCTTCCGGTAAGATCAAGTGAAATTTCTCCGCTTTTAATAACATTACCCGCTTCGTCCTTTACGTCAGGCGCTTTTACCACGCGGATAAGCTCACGTTTTTCTTTCATTTCACCGCATCCTGTGCATTTGCGCAGGGGCATTTTTCTTTGCTTCATAAAATCCCTTTCTTTACAAAATTATTCTTCTGTAACCTCTGTGTTTTCGTCTTCTGTTTCCTCATCCTCGCCATAAAATCCGCTTTCCGGACGAATATCAATTCTCCAGCCTGTAAGCCTTGCCGCAAGGCGGGCGTTCTGTCCCTTATTACCGATTGCAAGTGAAAGCTGTCCGTCCGGAACCGTTACTTTACAGTTCTTTGCATCAGCGTCAATAATTTCGACCTTGCATACAGAAGCAGGTGAAAGAGCCGCTGAAATATACTTTTCGGGTTCATCACTGTACTCGATAATATCAATTTTTTCTCCGCCCAGTTCTTCGACAATTTGATTTACACGAACGCCCTTTGTACCGATGCATGCACCGATTGCATCAATATCGGGGTTTGTACTTGCAACTGCCATTTTTGTTCTGGAACCTGCCTCGCGTGACACTGATTTAATCTCAACAACACCGTCAAAAATTTCCGGAACTTCCTGTTCAAACAAACGCTTTACAAGCCCCGGGTGCGTTCTTGAAATAATAGCGTGCGGACCTTTTTCATTGTCCTTTACATCTGCAATATATACCTTGATATGGTCACCTTCCTTTAGATTTTCATGACCAATCTGTTCACTTTTTGGAAGCATTGCTTCGCTTTTGCCGATTTTAATTGTAGCAATACCTGACTTGGGATCAATCCTCTCAACCTGAGCTGTTACAATCTCGCCCAGCTTGCTTTGAAATTCAATAAGCGACTGACCCTTCTCTCCTGCACGTATTCCCTGACGAATAACATTTCGTGCAGAAGAAACAGATGTCCATCCAAGGTGCTTTGGATCAATTGGAACTTCTATCTCATCGCCTATATTATACCTCTTTCTCTTGTTGATTTTTGCAGCTTCATCAAGCGTTACCTCAAAATTCGGATCGTAAACCTCTTCCACAACCGTCTTGATTAATTTAGCGTCAAATGTGTTTTTTTCTGCATCAATCTTAATAATTACATTATCATTTCCGCCGTAATAATTTTTGCAGGCAACTGAAATTGCTTTTTCAATATGCTGAAGCATATAATCTTTTGATATACCTTTTTCTTTTTCAAATAAATTTAAGGCTTCAAATAAGTCTTTGTTAGTCATTTTCCAACTCATCCTTTACTAAATTATTTATATAAATAAAATCAGTCAAAATCATCAAGCTTAATCCACGCGGCATCTTTTTTATTTATAGTAATTTCATTTTCATTGCCATGATCAGAAATTGTCACCATTCCGTCATCATAACCCTTAAGAACGCCGTTAAATTCTTTGCCGATTCCGTCAATGGGACGAAGCATTTTTACCATTATATCCGATCCGATAAACTTATTAAAATGTTCGTCGCAAATAAGTTCGCGCTCAATTCCCGGAGAACAAACCTCCAGACAATAGGCATTTTCAATTGGATCCAGCTCGTCAAGCGGATCATTGATTGCACGGGAAACCTTTTCACAGTCAGTAATGTCAACACCGTCCGGTTTGTCGATAAAAATACGCAAGTACCAATCGGCACCTTCTTTAACATAGCGCACATCCCAAAGTGTAAGTCCAAACCCTTCTACTATAGGCTTGCAAAGCTCACGAACTTTGCCGACGGTAACCCCGCCCTTGCTTTTTGCCATACAATTCCTCCTCAAAGTAAAACAAAGCGCAAATATTTTAAACAAATGCAAAGGAGCGGGTTTGCTGCCCACTCCTTTAACCTTTAATATAATATTAAAATTATATCACCAAAAATCCAATTTAGCAAGTGTTTTTCAAAATTTTTAAGAAAATTTATAAAAAACTAAAAAAACATTTGAAATTCTAAAATAAATATGTTATTATATCATTCAGACATTGCATCGGAGCGTATCCGGTAAATTTGTTCCCACGAATGTCTTATACAGTTTTATACTATGCTGATATAGCTCAGTAGGCAGAGTGCGTCCTTGGTAAGGACGAGGTCACGGGTTCGAATCCCGTTATCAGCTCCATAACATTCATTAATGTAAAAGCTCAGTAGATATCGATGTTTACTGAGCTTTTACTATATAAAATCACACTGAATTATGCTAAATTATATATCGTAGCTAACATAAAGCTAACAAGCAGCTAACAAAAATTTAAATATAAAAATCCCTCTTATGGTAGCTGATCAGCCCCATTTTGTTCGGGCAATACAAAACACCCTATGGTAGTTATTTCTATCCTACCATAGGGGGTACTTTTTTCTGCTCTATAATAAATTGGGGGTAGTAATTAAGAGCCAATTCATTTTCTTCTGTCATCACAAATGGCTTTACTGAAGGCTGCAACAACAAAATCAAAGTTCTTAAACGCAATGCTTACGGCTACAGAAATTTCAATCGTTTTCGTAATCGTATTTTACATATCTTTTCTCACCAATCTATCAATTATCAAAAACAAGCGACAGCTTAAATTGCCATCGCTTGTAATTTAACTATTCGTTTTTCGGTTTTTCCCCAACTATTGACATTGAGCCTTTTTATTATACCGGATACCAGAGAACAAAAGTTTTGTCAAGGACTGTGTAGAAAATATCTTTTTTCATAATACCATACAATAATCGACAAATATCTTGACAACTCAATCTTTTTCCAGCATAATAGTGTTAAAAATTGGGGGCGTGTCGATTATGTCTGAAATTAATGATAGATATTATTCTATGTCGGAAATATGCAAATATCTTGGTATTAGTAGAGATTCTGCTTTAAAATGGATTGCAAACAAGGGCATGCCTGCCCATAAAGTCGGCAAAAAGTGGAAATTCAAAGTTTCCGAAATTGATGAATGGGTTTGTAAAGGACAAGCTGAAGAAATATAGAATTTGTAAAATTAACTTTAGGAGGCAGGAACGTGTCTAATATTGAACCCTTTATACGTTGGGCTGGTGGCAAAACATGGTTTTTAGAGCAGTTTGCCGCAACCATTTCAAACATAGATATTAGAAATTACTATGAACCATTTTTGGGTGGTGGATCGGTTTTCTTTTCATTGGAATCGTACAAGCACGCATATTTAACTGATATTAATTCAGATTTGATTAATGCTTATATACAAATACGAGATAATCCACAGGAATTAATATTAAAATTTCAAAGCTTTGAAAATAGCGAACAGCAGTATTATCATATTCGACAAACTGAATTTACTTCTGAAATTGATAAGGCGGCACAATTCATTTATCTCAACCAAACTTCTTACAATGGCTTGTATCGTGTTAATAAAAACGGTAATTATAATGTGCCTTATGGTTTTAGGGAAAATTGGACTTACAATATTGAAAGAATATTGACAGCAAATCAAAAATTACAAGGCGTTAGATTAAAATGCTGTGATTTCAAAGAATACAAATATCGAATTCAACGAAATGACTTGGTTTTTTTAGATCCTCCATATACGGTTTCTCATAATAATAACGGATTTATAGAATATAACAAAAATCTTTTTTCATTAAACGACCAATATAGACTCCGTTCCTTTATTGATTATATCAGAAATAAAGGTGCCTATTATATATTGACAAATGCTGCACATCCCAAGATCGAAGAAATATTTAAAATTGATGGAGATCGAATGGTGGAATTATGCAGAAATAGTTTAATTGGCGGAAAGAACTCTAAACGAGGGAAAATAACGGAATATATGTTTACTAATATTCATGAGGGAGTAAATCACGATGAGTAATACAACTTGGGATAAATTGGTTTCGGGCGATGAAATATCGAGAGTAAAAAGAGAAAGGAACACTCCATATATAGCTAAAACTATCTATGTTTCTTCATTAGAGGATGAAGAGGCAGACAATTGGGTATTACTCAATAAGATGAAAAATCCCAAAAAAGTAAAAGTAAAAAAAGATAAGTCACAAGATGAAATATTTGAAGATGTCGTATGGGTTCTTTTTGCAAACTTAGGTTTTACCACATTGAACAGAGATAAATATTTCAAAATGTCATATGGGAATTCTACCGCTCAAACACAGCAGATCGATGTGTTTGCAGTTGATGATGAGACAATTATATTTGTTGAATGTAAGAGTGCGTTAAAACTTAAAGATGGAGTATTCAAAAAAGAAATCGAGGCATTAGGAGCAAAAATAAACGGTTTGAGAAACGAAGCAAGTAAACATTTCCCTTATCGTAAGTGCAAATTCATATTCGCAACAAACAACTATATAATGAGTACGGAAGACCTACAGCGTTTGGACAGTTTAAATATAACTCATTTTGACGAGAATAAAATTAGTTATTATCAAGAACTTGTTAAACATTTAGGTACTTGTGCGAGATACCAGCTATTAGGCAATTTATTCGCTAACCAAGCAATTAAAGGAATGGATAATCGTATTCCTGCAATTAGAGGAAAAATGGGCGGTCATACCTACTACTCTTTCTCGATTGAACCCGAAAAATTATTAAAGATTGGATATGTATTGCATAGAAGCGAAGCAAACAGCGATATGATGCCAACCTATCAACGATTAATAAAGAAAAATCGCTTGAAATCTGTTCGTAAATTTATAAATGAAGAAAAAGGATATTTTCCTAATTCTATTATAATTAGTATTGATTCTAAAAAGCAATTGCAATTTGATCGTTCAGATAAACAAGTGGCTGATGCTGTTGCGGATCTTGGAATTCTTCACCTTCCACAACGATATCGTTCTGCTTACATTATAGATGGACAGCATCGTTTATATGGTTATTCAGATTCGCCTTACGCTTCAAGTAATAGTATTCCGGTAGTAGCCTTTGAAAATCTTGATCAAAGTGAGCAAGTAAGGCTATTTATGGATATAAATGAAAATCAGAAATCGGTTTCAAAAAATTTAAGAAATACTTTAAATGCAGATATGCTTTGGGATTCACCTAAAGAGTCTGAAAAAAGAGATGCACTAAGATTGAAAATTGCCCAAAATTTGGGAGAGAAAAGCACCTCGCCTCTTTATGGAAGAATAAGTATCGGTGAAGATCAGAGTTCTGCAATTAAATGTATAACGATTGAATGCATACGTATTTCCATAAATGTAGGTAATTTTCTTTCAAAGTTTGACAAGAAAAATCTGCCGACACAATATGGAATATTTGACTTGAGTAATAACGACGAAACTATGAAATTGCTATATCCCTTTTTGGAAAAATGCTTAACATATGTTAAGTTAAATACTGCTGATGAATGGGATAAAGGTAGTGCAGATAACGGAATCTTAACAATAAACAATGGAATAGGCGGACTAATACGAGCTATTAATGATATCGCAAATTTTCTCATTGAAAAGAGTAAAATCTATCCGATGAAAGACTCTATAGATTTCATGGCAAAAGAAGCCGAATACTATTTAGATCCTATTTGTCGTTTTGTTAACAACATCAATGAGGAAGATCGTAATGACATTCGAAAAACTTATGGCGGTAATGGTCCAATGCACTGTTGGAGATTTTTCCAAAAAGCCATAAATACTGAAAGACCTGAATTTAAACCTGAAGGTTTACAAAAGTATTGGGAAGAGCATGGAAAAGAATTTAATACTGATTCAATTAAAATCATGTCAGAAATAGAAGTGGTTATAAAATCCTACATACGGGAACGATTAGAAGATGTATATGACACAAAATGGATATATGAAATACCACAAGCTGTTTTCATTAATGCGAGTAAATTAGCTTCCAAAAACAAATATGAAACAGGAGAAGATAAAGACTGGTGGGAATTTGTCAACATACTTGGATGTAAAGAAATTGTTCTGTTCGGAAAGAATTGGTCAGAAATTTTCTCTAAAAAATTTACTTTAGATTCTGAAAAGAAAAAAACTGGCGGAAAGAATGCGAAAACGGAATGGATGGTGATGATTGATAAATTGCAGAAGAAAGCAGGAAAGGCCAATTTTACCGTGGCTAAATCCGAGTATCAAATACTTTGCGAGGTACAAGATCGGTTCAGTCAAGTGTAAATCGAGGTGATATAATGACCGAAATTATCTATGCCTGATATTATTCCGATAATCAGCGAGAAGAGTCAATTGAAGGACAGTTGCGTGAATGCAAAGCCGTTGCTCACAAAAGAACAAATCATCTTTTGTTTCACCGTTTCCGAAAACTCAATACTCGTCGTTTGGATCATAAACGCAGATTGATAGATAGTTTTGTAAATGCAATTTATTTGTATGATGACAAAATGGTGATTACATTCAACTACAAAGAAGGCTCGGAAACTGTCAGTCTGAGCGAAATCGAAAAATCGGATTTGGGTTCGGATTTGACCTCGTCCGCCTCGCCACAAGCACTCACATTAGTGGGTGCTTATTTTTATATAATAAACGCTGGATATCCGCATACATACTCACTTTCTTAACAATTGAAGTTTTAATTACGCTAAGTCAAATAATGCCAATTAAAGACAATAAAAGCCACATAAGCTACACAGAAGTTACACAGTAAAATACCCCTAAAACAATTTTAATTAACTGTTTTGGGGATGAAATTTGTGTAGCATATTTCACCAATAAGTAAATATTGGGGTAGCAGGCTTCATTACAAATTCGCGTAATCGGTGTATAATAATCTCATAACAAATTACAAAAGTAATGTCACTATGGTTTACATTTTCTATTCTTAAATTTTTTCTTTAATTAGCTTCGCAAGATACTTAATAAAATTATCTCCTGCAATTCCGTTTTGCTTGTAACCGCCTATTTTAAGAACCTCATTTACAGCTTTTTCAGTGCCGTTTCCAAATGAACCGTTTTCATCCATTCCTGATTTAATTATGCCTTTAGATTTTGCAATCAACAGAAGCTCCTTAATAGCCAAAATACCGTCAGACTTTTGCCCTTTCTTATATCCCTGGCTGTCAAGGATTTTTTCTTTTGACGTTGACTGTGATTTATATGTAACACCAAAATAATTACATAATCCTTTACAAATCGCTTCGCCTATTTTTGTTGTATTGTTTCTAATCCAGTCTGAACCCGTCTTTGTATCGTGAAATTCACACTCAACATAAACAGTTAACGCTCTGGGCACATTGATTTCATATAGTCCAGTTTGATAGGAAACACTGTCAGCTGTACCGGGGGAAATAGAACCCAATGACTTTAGAACAGCTTCTGCCGCCTTTCTGCCGTTTGAATTAAGACAGAAAATTCTTGTGCCCCCTGTGACCTTACCGTTATACGCATTCGTATGGATTGGCATATGAATATCAGCATTGAATTTGTCAGATTCATTACAGCGGTTCTGCATTGTATCTCCTGATTTTCCGACCTTTACTTCAAATCCGCATCTTTTCAGTGCTGTTGCAGTTGCATTTGCGATTTTATCGCACTGTGCCATTTCGTTTGTACCGCCTGTTGCATAGGTATTATTGCGCTGATTGGATGGTGATAAATAGATTTTCTTTGACATGGTTATTTCTCCTCGCTTTCATTGATTTTATCATATGTTTTCTTGAATATATCTGGTTTACAAGGATATTGTTCTCCATTTACACCAGTAATAATGTAATCATCCACTGAGGCATGCATTGTGCCTTCAAGAGTTTCAATGTACATTTCCTTTTTGGTCTGATACGCTTCGATAATTACTGGCTTTTTCCTGTATTTACTCATAATCATTCCTCCGTTTTATTAATTTCAGGCAATCCTGCTACTGATGTCAACACTGATAAAATACCAGC
>CAJUGO010000005.1 GCA_910585865.1 uncultured Ruminococcus sp.
TATGCAACAGGCAATACAAACGAAATGGCACAGTGCGATAAAATCGCAAAGGCAACTGCAACAGCACTGAAAAGATGCGGATTTGAAGTAAAGGTTGGAAAATCAGGAGATACGATGCAGAATCGTTGTAATGAATCTGACAAATTCAATGCTGATATTCATATGCCAATCCATACCAATGCCTATAACGGTAAGGTCACAGGAGGAACAAGAATTTTCTGCCTTAATTCAAACGGCAGAAAGGCAGCAGATGCTGTTCTAAAGTCACTGGGTTCTATTTCCCCCGGTACAGCTGACAGTGTTTCCTATCAAACTGGACTATATGAAATCAATGTGCCCAGAGCATTAACTGTTTATGTTGAGTGTGAATTTCACGATACAAAGACGGGTTCTGACTGGATTAGAAACAATACAACAAAAATAGGCGAAGCAATTTGCAAAGGTTTATGTAATTATTTTGGTGTTACATATAAATCACCGTCAACGTCAAAAGAAAAAATTCTTGACAGCCAGGGCTATAAGAAAGGGCAGAAGTCTGACGGTATTTTGGCTATTAAGGAGCTTCTGTTGATTGCAAAATCTAAAGGCATAATTAAATCAGGAATGGATGAAAACGGTTCATTTGGAAACGGCACTGAAAAAGCAGTAAACGAGGTTCTTAAAATAGGCGGTTACAAACAAAACGGTATTGCAGGAGATAATTTTATTAAGTATCTTACGAAGCTAATCAAAGAAAGAATTTAAGAATATGAAATTAAACACATAATTGCAAAAAGATCCCCTCATCTGCCTTTCGGTCGGTGAGGGGGTTTTTATAATTTTAATACGTTTGCATTTTTTAATAATAGGTATTAGAGAATTTGTAATGCGCTAATAATGCTATATAAAATCTAATAAATATTAGTTGGAAATAGAATCAGTTTCGTGTTGCATTTGTGTTGCATTCATTAAAAAAAAGCTTATTTTTAGTAAAAAGTTTTGCTTTGTAAATAAGTATATTTATAATAAAAACTGCGATTATTTGGGAGTTTTGAGATTTTTGGCTTATTTGCTTAGGTTATTAAAAATATTTATTTACGGGTTCAAGTCCCGTCACTCGCACCACAAAAAGCACCGTTTATTCGGTGCTTTTCTTTTTTTGTTTTTCATTTTCAAAAGTATTATTAAACATATTTACTTTACAATTTTAAAAAAATAAGTTGAATTATAGGAGCAAATCGCTTATCGGCTTGCCATATCTACTTTTATTGTACCAATTTAATATGTTTTGTCTAGCCGCCCCAAAAGGAGCGGCTAAAATTTTTGCACACAGCATGCATTTCTACTAACACACCTCGTGTGAGGTGTGACCGCAAAATATAGTATTTTATCGGTTATTACCACAACATAAGGCGGAATACTCCTGGATGATTTTTCTTTTTATGAAAATTACCGGGAAATATATAAAAAATTTAATGCGAACCCACCGGGTGATTTCACATTACTTAGGCTTCGCCTAATTTCTATAGGCGATAAATTTATATTTATAATACCATATTTATGTTAAAATTGCAAAATAATTTTAGAGATTATGAAACGGGTAATAATTATTCACTTAAATATATTACAAGTGGGTATTTCGTGTAGCTGTAACTTATTACAATATTTACATTATCCGTATAGCAGGCTTATAATTTAATAATCATAGTGTACATTTTCGGGTGTACGCTATTTAGTACAATATAAGTGTAAGATATAAAGCAATAAAGCAATAAAAAAGCTTTACTCACTACACATTATTATAAACAGTCGTTTAAGCAGATAAAAACCCGTAAGGGGCTTTCGTGTAACGAGCTAAAGTGATTCGTAATAAATGTGCAGGGAAGAATGATCAAATGGCTGAAAAGAAAAGAACTTTATCAATATATAAAATTAAGTAAAGTAAGCTGAGTCAACAAGATTTTTCGCTATGACAGTTAAAATGAATTTTTATAACTATAATAATGTTGTGTTGATAAATAAATTTTGCATGTTATAATGTATGTATCAAATTTGATGGGAGAGGGCTGTAATGAAAATTGCAGTTGTTGATGATGAGAAGATATTTATTAAAAGCTTTTTTGAAAGATTGGAGAAGTATATACAAAATGGAATTGACGAATTGTATATGTTTGATAATTCTTTAAAATTCTTGAATTCCGATACAATATATGATTTGGTTTTCCTTGATATAGATATGCCCGGAATTGAAGGTATTACCGTGGCAAAAAATAGAATTAATACAGGTGAAAAAATTGTATTTGTGTCAAATGTAGAATCCCTTGTGTTTCGTGCTTATAATGCAACTTCGGCAATAGGTTTTATTCGTAAAAGTCATTTGGAAGATGATCTTAGAGATGTTTTTAGAATGTTGGAGAGCTTAAAAAAAGACACAAGGTATATTACTGTAAAAAGGGGAGCAAATTTAATTAATATCAGTTGCAGAGATATATATTATTTTGAAAAGCAAGTCAATGATGTCATTATACATACCGTTAACGGTCAGACAATATACCGTCAAACAATTAAAGAGTTGGAAAAACAGCTTTTGGATTATGGATTTATAAAAAGTCATGAAGGATATCTTGTAAATATTGACTATATATACAGTATTGGTACGTCTGAAATCATTCTGACTAATAAAGTAAAAATTCCAATTAGCAGAAAAAACGTAATGCGAGTTAAAGAAGCATTTTTGCTAAGGTGTGGTGAAGGCGATGTATAGCATATTACACACAGCATTTGAGCTGTTTATTAATTTGTATCAGGGAGTAATTATTGTAATGTTTTGCTATAAATTTTTAGGAGGAAAATTTGACAAAAGAAAAAATATTATTTTTGCGATTATCGCAATTATAGTGATGTTTCTTGGCGTAACAGTGCAAAATTATTTAAACATTACCTTTTCATTGTCAGAAGTGTTGCTTTTTTGCATTATTATGTTCTCGTACACCTTCATTTGTTTGAAAGGAAAAATATATTTAAAAATACTTACTCCGGTTATTGCTTACGCAGTTATGGCAGGTGTTGGGCTGGCTGTTACATGCCTTTGTATGGTGGTGTATAATTTAAAAAGAGAGACAATTATTATGGGAAATCATTATGTTAGATACTATATGGTGATTATTGTCAATATTTCAATAACTCTCATTTTGTCTTTAATATTAAAATTTCAAAAAAACAAAATTAATTTAAAATCATATTCCGATTTATTTATATTTTTAGTTTTGCCGGTGATTGGATTAATTGTAAACTTTTTGTCCTACTTTGTTTCAACAAATGAATCAATAAAAAAATACGAATTATTTATGTTAGCATCAATTGCTGTATTGACATTTATAATGCATATTATTGTTTTAAATGTTATGGTAAAAGTCAGTAAAAATTCTGAACTTAAAGCACAGAATCTTGTTATGCAACAAGAACAGAAATATTACTATGATGAAATAAAAAACAGCAATGAATATATCCAGCAAATTTCAACAATTAAGCATGATTTGAAAAATAAAGTTTTATGTATTGAAGAACTAATCAGAAAAGAGGAATACGATAAAGCCATCTCAATATGTAATTCTACAAGCAAAAGCCTTATTACTGCCGAGATATTCAGAACTGAAAACATATATTTGAATTCAATACTAAATGTTCTGCATAAAAAAGCGAGCGAATGTAAAATAGATTTAAAAGTTGAAATCAAATCGGAGCTGTCAAAAATTAAAGGCGAAGATATTATTACTATTGTCGGTAATCTGTGTGATAATGCTATAGAGTATCTTTCGGATAAAAAAACAAGAAAACTGCTTGTTCGGATTTATACAAAAGGTGCTTATTATATTATTACAGTTAAAAATTCAATAGAGCAATCTGTATTGGCGGATAATCCAAATTTAATAACCGACAAGGAGGACAGAGTGTTTCACGGTAACGGAATACCGAGCGTTAAAAAATTAGCAGAATATTATAACGGCTGTACTAATTTTATTGAGAAAGACAATATGTTCATTTCTAAGATAATGTTGGAAATACCAAATATCACTTAAATACAACCGATTACAACAGAATACTTTATATTTTACTTTAATCTGCTATATTATAGATAAAATGGTTTTGTTATAAGCCTGTTATCTGTAATATAGCAGATTTTTTGTGCGAAATCATTTGCATAGGGGATACATATTATGCGATAACTAAAAAATCACTCGGACTAACAAACCTAAAAGATGAAAACCCGTTTTAACTAAAATCAAAGGAGAGGAATTTGTGAGCAGAAAAATTAAAAAATCGGTTTCTGTGTTGTTGATTGCAGTAATCTTATCGACTATGTTTACAATGGTACAAAGTGCAAAAGAAGTTAATAATTCAGAAGCAACATTTTCTAACGAAGATATTTCCGTATTTGGAGAAAATTCATTCGGAAATTTGATTTCAGAGAAAATTGACGAAGAAATGCCGGAATCGTCAAAAACTTCCGGAAATCATATTACTGATCTTATAATTAACGAAAGTACAGCGGTTGTATCATATGAAGCAACTGTTGACTGCACTATTATTGCTGCAATTTATGATGAAAATACTGACGAATTGCTTGCAATGGGAAAGGTTGCTGCATTAGCAGACAATAATACAGTTAATATTAATATTCAGACAAATCAGATGCCTGCATATTTTGTTGCAAAAGCGTTTATGATAGACAAAAATAATTCTCCGCTTTCAAAATCGTATTCTACATCACTCTACACAGAGTCAATACAAGAAGTTAAAAAGCTTAGCGCAAGTGATTTTGATGCAGATAGAGTACTTAATCTTGATGATAATGACAGCACAAACTTTGCTGTTTACGGAGAAAATACGAAAGTAATAGAAAGTCAGGAAAATAAAAATATTCCTGTTACAATTGATGAAGAAAACAGTAAGTATGTTTTTTCAAATGCAACTGACGAGCTTACTTCATTATCGGTCGGAGATATATTTGCATATCCGTATACTTTAGATAATGTCATTATTATAAAAGTAGATTCAATTTCTGTTGACGGAGATGTTGTAACAATAACTGAAGCAGATACTGAACTTGAAGAAGTTTTTGATTATGTAAAAATAGATACTTCACAAACTATGGGCAATTGTGAAGTGGATGACAGTAATCTTGGAGATGATGTTGAGTATGTTGGCAGATACGGTGGAACTTCACAAGTGAGTCCTAAGGTCAGCAACAGTGTAGGGGCAATTAATAAACCATTTGATTGGTCGCCTGATGCTTTAGAGTTTAATTTAACCGGCAATGATATATTTAGCGGAAAAGTATTTTTTCAAATTGAAGTCGATGGCGAAATATATGTATCATTTGATGAATGTTACATTAATTTTGAATTAGGTTATACTATGGGGTATAGTATTTCAATAAATGCAAAAATAGATAAAGTAGAAAAGGAGCTTCCATCACTATCGTTCAGAGGTATTCCCGGCTTAAGAATAGCACTTACTCCCAAAATTGTATTCTCAGCTTCTGCTTCGATATCTCTTGAGATGACAGTAAGCGGTCAAATAGGTTTTGCATTTTCTACAGATGACGGATTTAGTAATAAGTCGTCCGGACCGTCAACTCACAGTGAAATAAAAATTGAGGGTGATGTTTATCTTGGATTGGTTTTGGAGCCAAGCATAACTGTGGTTAGTAAAAAGATAGCTAAAGCGAGTGTGCCGGCAGAGGCAGGTGTGCATCTTAGTGCGGAATTAAGTACAAACAGAGCAGATGATGACGAAGCAGTTCTGCATGAGTGTAAAAAGTGTGTTTCAGGAAAAATTAGTATAGATATTAATGTTTCAGCAAATGTGAAATTTTTTGGAAATAAAAAATTTAAATATGATACAACAATTATTGAGGAATCATTTGACCTTAGCAAATTTTACTATTCATTTGATTATGATGAGTTTGACTGGACAAGCTGTCCTCATCTAAAATATTTGGTAAATGCGTCAGTTACGAAGGACGGTGTACCTTATCCGAATGCGCCTGTTATGGTATACGGTGACAGATATGCTGAGAATATGGGCAAAACCGATGAAAACGGTAAGATATCTTTTTATTTGCCTGATGACTTGTATGTACTAAGTGTTGACGGAGAGCAGGCAGGCTTTGTTGTTTATAAGAAGGGTGCGGATGTCAGTTTGGACATAGTTACGGCAACAACAGCACCGGAAACAACCGAACCTCAAACAACTGAGCCGGAAATAACTGATCCTGTACAAGACGGTATAACATGGACTTTGAATAATGGTGTATTAAATATATATGGATCCGGTCCTATGGATAATTATGATTCAATGAATTCAGTACCGTGGAGCAAACATTATAGTGAGATTGTCAAAGTAAATATATCAAAAGGAATTACAAGTATTGGTTCTTATTCTTTTATAGGGTGTAACAATCTTAAAAGTATAATAATTCCTGATAGTGTTATAAGTATTGGTTCTCATGCTTTTGAAAGGTGTAACAATCTTAAAAGTATAATAATTCCTGATAGTGTTATAAGTATTGGTTCTTATGCTTTTCGGCAATGTACAAAACTTGAAAGTGTAAATATGCCGAAATATATAGAAAATATTGGTGATTATTGTTTCAGCGAGTGTACAAGACTTAATAATATAGTAATTCCAAGCAAAGTTACAAGTATAAGTAGAGGAATGTTCTATGGATGTAAGAATTTAAACCTTGTTACATTGCATAATCACATTGAAAGTATTAGATTTTCCGCTTTTCGCTTATGTACAAGATTGACAAGTATAAATATTCCAGACAGTGTTAAAAGCATTGATGGCTTTGCTTTTAACAATTGTACGGGGTTAATAAATGTTAATATACCTGACAGCGTTATTAGTATGGGAAACTCAGTTTTTAGAGATTGCATAAATCTTGAAAAGGTGACAATACCAAATAGTTTAAAAAGTATACCAGATTATACTTTTTATGGATGTGAGTATCTCACAGATGTGATAATACCGGATAATATTACTATTATAGGAAATTATGCTTTCTATAAATGTAAAAATTTTGCTGACATTGCGATTCCTAATAGTGTAACAACTATTGGAAGTAATTCTTTTGCATATTGTACAAATATTAAAAGAATAGAAATGCCCGATAGTGTTACAAAAATTCTTGGTAGTGCATTTTATGCTTGTAATAGTATTGAGAGTGTAATAATATCTCAAGAAGTTTCAGAGATATATTATAAAACTTTTTATGGTTGTACAAATCTTAAAGAAATAAAAATTTCTGATAGCGTTAAAATCATTGGAGAATCGTCTTTTGAGAATTGTAGCAGTCTTATAAACATTAATATGCCGAGCAGTTTGCAAAAAATTAATCAATATGCATTTAGTGGTTGCAAAAATCTTAAAAATATATTTTTTAATAACGATTTACCGATAATTTCAAATTATTCATTTCAAGGAGTAGTTGGAAATGCATATTATCCAAAAGGCAATTCAACATGGGAAGATAGTGTGTTGGGTAATTACGGAGGTGATATTACCTGGATTCCTTATGATCTGAATGTACCGATAAATGTTTCTGAAAAAGCAAAATCAATGGCTCTGGTTTCCTCACAAAATATTTCTAATGCTGCCGGCATTTCAACGATAACTGCTGAATATGATAACAAGATGGCAAATGCTGACTATATCATAGCCGTTGTAAAGGATAAAAATGCAGAAGATGCTTTGTCTTCTGATAATGTGCTTTACATAGATCAGGTTACTGCTGATGAAAACGGAGTTATTTCAAAATCAATTCCTATACCTTCTGATACCAATTCTTATGACATAGTTGTATATGGACCTGAAAAAACAACTTTAAAAGGTGATGTTAACGGTGATGGAAAGGTAAGCGTTGTTGATGCAACCGATATTCAAAAGTATATTGTGCAAATGATCTCTCTTAATGAGGAGCAACTTAAGGCTGCTGATGTAACCGGAGATGGCAAAATTGATATTAGAGACGTAACTCTAATTCAAAAATATCTTGTTGAACTTATCCCCACACTGGAATGATACTTAAAGAACTCCTATTCGGCTATTACAATCGGGTCTCGTTTTGTTGGGAAGGTTGATTAAATACTGAAACTATGGGGAAGTGCTACTTGTGGCACTTCCCCGAAGAATTATCTTTAAGTAAAGCAGGAATTAATAAAAATCAATGCTTATAAACATTATAATCATAAATATTAATAAACACTTCGTCGCATTATATATAAATTAGAAATAAAATATACTTATATTGAAATTACGATAATTTTTTGCTAAAATAAATAATGAGGTGAATGATATGCTCAATATAGCGATTGTTGATGACGAACCGATATTTATTAATATGTTGATTGATAAAATAGACGATAGCTGTAAAATTTTAAATATAAATTATTCAGTTGATAAATATTCCAATGGATTTGATTTGCTGGATAATTATAAGAAGTATCATATAGTTTTTCTTGATATAGAGATGCCGGATATTGACGGAATTGCAATTGCTCAAAAAATTAATGAACTTAAAAGTGATTTTGAATTTCCTTATCTGATTTTTATTACAAGCCATTATAATCTTGTGTTTGATGCACTTAAAAGTTTTCCATATACATTTATAAGAAAGGATGCTGTAAATGATGATTTGTTTCGTTGTCTCAACAGAATTAAGAATAGCATAAAATTCTCATTACAGACAATAGTAATACGGTCTGAAAGAAAAGATATTGTAATAAAGGTTAGTGATATAATTTTTTTGGAAAAACAGAAAAATTATGTTATATATTATACTGCTGATACACATTATAAGATTAGAAGTGATATAAATAAGGAATTTGAGAAACTTTCGGCATTTGGATTTGTTCGGCCTCATATTGGTTATGTAGTGAATAAAAGAGCAATAACGTGCATTACTTCTGACTGTATATCACTTATAAATGGTAAAGATATTCCTTTAAATAAAAAAAGAAGAGATGAAATAAAACATATATATTATAAATGGCTATGTGACAAAAATAATTAGTTTTATATTTATAGATAAAGTGTGTAAGTAAAAAAACAGCTTGCACACTTTTGCTTTTTATGTAGGTAAAAGGGTTAGAATATTGGTTAAAAATAATGTGATTTTACCAGAAAACGCACAAATTTTACCGGAATGATATATTTTAAATAAATATCTGCTATTCTCTCTATAGGAAATACATGCAATAATTTGTCTGAAAAAAGATTTATTTGCAGCTAAAATTACATTTTTAGAATTTAAATTGAATTTATACTATCATTTAGACGCGGCATGGTTTTTATAATGTAATTGAAAGTATTGTTAGTCAGAATATGATAATAAGTGTAATTTGTATTGTATGCTGCAATTGATTGACTTGTGTTTTTGTAGATGTTATAATAAAATTACAAATACTATTTTGTGTTTTACGCTATTTATATTTAGTATAAAATTAAATTAGATTAGGAGTGAAAAGTATGTCAAATAATAAATTTCCACTTTCAAAGACTGAATATGGCATTTATTTTGATTGTATATCGAATCCAGAAAGTACAGCTTATAACTTGCCGTTTAGTATTGAAATGAACTGTGTTGATATAGACAAATTAAGCGATGCGATAAAGAGGGTAATTATTGCTCATCCATATTTAAACACTAAGTTTGCTCAAAACGAGATCGGTGATGTGTACAAATATCAAAGCAACGCCGAACCGCACATTTATAATAAAAAAGTTGATGATGATTTTAATGTGGAATCACTCATATCTCCCTTTGATTTAAACTGCGATACTCTATACAGAATTTATATTTTAGAGAAAACCGGCGGATGTATTTTGTTTTGTGATTTTCATCATACCATTTTTGACGGAACTTCAATTATTCTGTTTATCAATGAAGTAAACAGGGTCTATTCCGGCAGTTGTGCCGAAGCAGAAAGATTCACTGCTAATGATATTGCACAAGAGGAAATTCAAAGAATTTCGTCAGCAGATTTTATAAATGCAAAAAAATATTATAATGATGTTTTTGGAGTACTTGACTGTGACTCAACTCCAATTCGTGACAAAAATGAGGATATAAAAAATACAAAAAAGATTATAAGAGTTCTTGACAGTATTGAAGAAAATGAAGTAAGATGCTTTGCTAAAAAGAATGGCATAAAGACAAGTACGATCTTTAATGCTGTTTTCGGTTTTTTGCTTGCTAAGCAAACAGGTGCAAAAGAGTGTCTATATTCTACAATTTTTAACGGGCGTGACGAACGAATTGCAAATTCATATGGTATGTTTGTAAAAACGCTGCCCGTTTACTGTAATATCTCAGAAACTGATGATATTGCAGAATATTTAAAAAATGTTGACAATGAAATTGCAAAATCAAGAGAAAACAGTATTTATTCATATGCTGATGTTTGCAGCGATTTAAATATTAAATCAAATGTTTTGTTTGCATATCAGGGTGATTACATAAAAGAGTGCGCGTTTTGCGGCAACCAAACAGAAGTTCAATATATAGATTCCCCTGATTCAAAGGAGCTTTGGACAATTAGTGTGTACCGTAACAAGGGTAAATTTGAGTTTCATTTTGAATACAGAGCCGATTTGTATGAAGATGATATTATGTTTTGTTTGATAGATGAATTTGATAAAGCACTTTGTGAATTTATGACTAAAAGTAAACTGTCACAGGTTTCATTGCTTTCTGAAAAATCAAAAAAGATGCTTGACAGTTTCAATGAAAATGAGTGTGAATATGACAGTTCAGTGAGTATAGTTGATTTGTTTAACAATCAGGTAAAGCTTACACCTGACAATACTGCTGTTGTTTATCTTGATAAAAAATATACTTATAAACAGGTTGATGAAATTTCAAATAATATTGCAGGATATCTCAGCGGACTTGGAATAGGAAGAGAGGATGTAGTTTCTGTATTAATTCCACGATGTGAATATATGGTGCTCGCCTCACTGGGTGTTTTAAAATCCGGTGCAGGTTATCAGCCACTTGATCCGTCATATCCTGTTGACAGACTTGAGTTTATGATGAAAGATGCGTCGGCAAAGCTTCTGATTGCAGATAGATTACTTATGGATAAAGTGCCGAACTATAATGGAAGAGTGCTGTATATAGAAGATATTCCTTCTTTACCGAATTGCGGCGAGCCAAAGAAATCACCGTTGCCTGAGGATCTCTTCATTATGCTTTACACATCAGGTTCTACAGGTGTGCCAAAGGGTGTTATGCTTGAGCATAGAAATTTGGTTGCATTTTGCAATTGTTATAAAAACAATTATAATCTTGATTCATCATCAAGAGTTGCGGCTTATGCAAGCTACGGCTTTGATGCAAACATGATGGACACATATCCTGCGCTTATAAGTGGCGCCTGTGTTTACATTATTGACGAGTCAATCCGTCTTGATTTGCTGGAAATTGAAAAATATTTTAATGATAATCAAATTACGCACAGTTTTATGACAACGCAGGTAGGAAGACAGTTTGCAATTGATTCAAACTGCAGATTTTTAAAATATTTATTAGTCGGCGGAGAAAAGCTCGTACCTGTTTTGCCGTCGGATAATTTTGCTTTTTATAATGTTTATGGGCCAACCGAATGTACGGTTTTTGTTACTTCCTATAATGTTGATAAAATGTACGACAGAATACCGATAGGCAGAGCTCTGCATAATTTGAAACTTTATGTTGTAGACGAAAACGGAAATCGTTTGCCGGCAGGAATTCCGGGTGAACTGTGTATTTCAGGTCATCAGGTGGGAAGAGGATATTTAAACCGTCCCGATCAAAATAAAAAAGCCTTTACTGCCAATCCTTTTTGCAATAAAAAAGGATATGAAAGAATGTATCATACAGGAGATATTGTAAGGCTGCTGCCAAACGGCTGTGTTGATTTTGTCGGCAGAAATGACGGTCAGGTAAAAATCAGAGGTTTCAGAATTGAGCTTACGGAAGTTGAAGCAGTTATACGCAATTTTGACGGCATAAAAGATGCTACTGTAGTTGCTTTTGATGAAACCGGCGGAGGAAAATATATTGCAGCATATATTGTTTCGGATGCGGAGATAAATATTAACGATTTAAATGAATATATTGCGTCAGTAAAACCTCCGTATATGGTGCCTGCAGTTACAATGCAAATTGATAAAATTCCCCTTAATCAGAATCAAAAGGTAAATAAAAAAGAATTGCCTGTTCCGGTGAAAAAAGCAGAGGAAATGGTTCCTGTGCAAAACAGCACGCAGCAAAAGATTTTTGATTGTATAGCAGATGTTATTGGTCACAGTAATTTTGGTATTACCACTGATATTTTTTATGCAGGACTTACATCAATTGGGTCAATAAAACTTAATGTAATGCTGTCAAAAGCGTTTGATGTTGTTATTAAAATCAGTGATCTAAAAGATAATAATACAGTAAAAAAGCTGGAAGGATTTATACGTAACTCGACAAAAGCATCTGAGTATGATATTTTGGAGGATTATCCTATTTCTCAAACCCAAAACGGAATATTTGTTGAGTGTGTTGCAAATCCGGGCACAACAATATACAATATTCCGTATTGCATAAAAATTTCAAAGAAAATTGATATTGAAAGGCTGAAAAATGCTGTTGAACAGGCTATAAATGCTCATGCATACATAAAAGCACAGCTTATTATGAATAAAAACGGCGAAATCAGAGCATTGCGCAAGGATGATTTACATCCGAACGTTGATGTTGTAACAACGGGCAGTCTGCCTAACGACAGTGAACTTGTAGTGCCGTATAATCTTCTGAATTCGCCGCTTTATCGTATAGTTATATATATTACAGACGAAGATAATTATTTGCTGGTTGATTTTCATCATATTATAAGCGATGGTACATCTCTCGGTATTTTCCTCAATGATATCAATAAAGCATACGGTGGCGAAAAACTGCAGAGTGAAACGTATACGGGATATGAGTTTGCTCTTGATGAGGAAAAATTAAGGAAAACTGATGTTTATATTAGAGCAAAAGAATATTGGAATTCCGTTTTTGCAGGCTGTGAAAGTGAATATTTACTGCCTAAAGACAGCAAGACAGGAGTGCCGGGGCGTGGGGCTTTTGAAAGAAAATCAAGTATATCAGCAGATAAAATAAAAAAATATTGTGAAGAAAATTCCATAACATTAAATGCCTTTTTTAACGCGGTGTTTGGTTTTGTGCTTGCAAAATTTAACTATAAGGAAGACTCTGTATATACTACTATTTATAACGGTAGAAGCGATTCCCGTCTTGAAAGTACAGCAGCAATGCTGGTAAAAACTTTCCCAGTGTATTGCAATGCTGACGGAGAAATTGGCGTTAATGATTTTATAAAAAGTATAGGTGAACAGATAGTAAACAGTATGTCTAATGACATTTATTCCTTTGCAGAAATATCAAAGGAGTTTGGCATAAAAGCAGATATTATGTTTGTATATCAGGGTGACTCGTTTGAGTTTGATAATGTCGGAGGGGAAAAAGCTGAACCGGTATTGATTGAAATTAATATGCCTAAAGCTCCGATTTCTATTGATATCTTCATGAAAAACAGTGAATTTGTTTTTGTCTGTGAATACAGAAACGACCTTTATAATGAAGAGACCATTGTTAATATAACAGAGTGTTTTGATGCAGCGGCAGACAGTTTTATGGAAAGCAATGTGCTAAAAGAAGTAAGCCTGCTTAACGACAGAGCTTGGGAGAAAATTCAAGAGTTTAATGCAACTGATGTTGAGATTGAACGTACGACCTGCAATAAACTTTTTGAAAGACAAGTTGAATTGCATCCTGATAAAACAGCTGTAATTGCAAATAAAGAAAGTCTCACATACGGTGAGTTAAACGCAGCTGCAAACTGCATTGCAAATTCATTGATTGAAACTGGTGTTAAGTCAGATGATATGATAAGCGTAATGATGCCCCGTACCGTCTATGCTTACGCTGCAAGAGAGGGTATATTAAAGTCCGGGGGAGCATATGTTCCGCTTGATCCCAAATATCCTGATGACAGAATTTCGTATATTCTTTCAGACTCAAAATCAGAAATAATTGTAACAACACAGCAGTTTGCTCAGGAAAGAAACGACCTTTTTAAAAATGCAAATGTAAAAGTTTTAATTATTGAAGAACTTTTGAAGAACAAAAATACAAGCAATCCGGATCCCGATATTACGCCTGAAAACCTTTGCTATTGTATATATACATCAGGTTCAACAGGAAAGCCGAAGGGGGTAATGATTGAGCATCACTCACTTGTTAATTTTGTCCATTATAACAAGTATAATCAGCAGGCACAGGAATACTGTGAAAATATGACGGTTTCGCTTGCATTGGCAGCTTTGACATTTGATGTGTCCGTGCTTGAGGAAGCAATGCCGCTTTACCACGGCGCAACAGTTGCCATGGCGAATGAAGATGAAATAAACAACCCAATGCTTCTTGCGAAAATGCTTGAGAAAAACAAGGTTGATGTAATGAAATGTACACCTTCATATATGAACAATATGCTTGATATTCCCGATATTCAAAAAGTGCTTGCTAACATGAAAGCAATTGATATCGGTGCTGAAGCATTTCCTGCTCCATTATATGATAAAATGCGCAAGGCTGGCATTACTGCAAAAATATATAACGGATACGGTCCTACTGAGGCAACAATAACAACCTCAATAGACTATCTTGAAAGCAATCATATTACGATTGGCAGACCTCTCTGCAATACAAAAGTATTGATGCTTGATAAGTACAGAAATATTCTGCCTGCAGGGGTTCCTGGCGAACTTACGATTCTGGGAGAATGCGTCGGCAGAGGTTATGCAGGCAACGAAGCGATGACAAAGGATAGATTTATTTCGTTTGCGGGTATGCCTGCATACAGAAGCGGCGACCTTGCAAGCTGGTCATTTGACGGAAAAATTAACTTCTTCGGAAGAATGGATAATCAGGTTAAGTTGCGTGGTTTGCGTGTTGAACTTGATGAAATCGAAAATGTAATGAATGAATACTCTACAGTTTTGAGAAGTGTTGTTCTTGTTAAAGAAAATGAAAAAGCCGGTCAGTTTTTATGCGGATATTTTACAGGCAGTGAAGCAGTCAATAAAGATAAACTGACAGAGCATATGAAAAAATCACTTACTCATTATATGATTCCAAGTGTACTTATTCAACTTGACAGCCTGCCTCTTAACAATAACGGCAAGGTTGATAAAAAGGCACTGCCTGAACCTGAATTTGAAATGCCGAAGAGAGCATTTACACCTCCGCAAACAGAACTTCAAAAGCATCTTTGTGAAATGTTTGAATCGGCTCTTAATTTAAGTCCTATAGGTATTGATGACGACTTTTTTGAAATTGGCGGCACTTCACTTTCTGCATCAAAGATTGCAATGCGTGCGATGATGGAAAAACTTCCTATAGCATTTGCTGATATTTTTGAAAATCCAACTGTCGAAAAACTTGAAAGATTTATAATTAATAAAAATAAAAAATCATCGATAAAAGATGATTCGGATAAGCAAGACGAAGTTGTATTAGACGGAGCAGAAAAGGCGTTAATGTATAATACAGCGGATAATGCAGACCAGGTGGTATATACAGATATAGGAAATGTGTTGCTTACAGGAGCAACAGGATTTTTGGGGATACATATTTTAAAAGAAATTATTGACCACACAAATTCAAAGGTTTATTGCCTTATCAGAAAGGGCAAGGCTCAGGATGTTGAAACAAGAATGAAAAGTATGCTTGTTTATTACTTTGAAGATGCGATGGATGATTTGTTTGACAGCCGTATTTTTGTGATTGACGGTGATATCACTGACAAAGAAACTGTTATGGCACTGAAAAAATACGATTTTAACACTCTTATTAACTGTGCGGCTTGTGTCAAGCACTTTGCTAATGATGATATTCTAGACAGGATAAATGTTCAGGGTGTCAAAAACCTCATAGAGCTTTGTAAATCCGCAAAGAGAAGACTTGTTCAGATTTCAACAGTAAGCGTTGCGGGCGAGAATATTAATAATCAGCTTCCGGTTGAAAAGGTGATTTTTGAAAACGAGCTTTATTTTGGTCAGGATTTATCAAATAAATATGTTAATACAAAATTCAGAGCTGAAGAAGCTATACTAAAAGCAATTGCCGATGAAGGCCTTGATGGAAAGATTATTCGTGTAGGCAATTTAATGAGCAGGCAGTCGGACGGAGAGTTTCAGATTAATTCCATTACAAACGGATTTATGAGAAATCTCAGAGCATATGCTGCTATTGGAAAATTTCCAGTATCTCAAATGGATAATGCTGCAGAATTTTCACCTATAGACTGCACCGCACGCTCAATTATGTGTTTGTCAGGTACTAACAAACAGTTCACCGTGTATCATTCATGCAATGGGCACAAGGTTGAAATGGGAGATGTAATTGCCTGTTTGAATAATTATGGTATAAAGGTAGATGTGGTAAGCGACAGTGAATTCAGTTCGGCTATGATGTCTGCTATGAAGGATGAAAGCAAAAATATGCTTATTTCAGGTCTTATTTCGTATCTGGATTCTGACAGTGAAAAGACACGTTCTTATGTCGGATACAACAATACTTTTACAACCAAGGCGCTGTATATGTTGAACTTTAAATGGCCTATTACTGATGAAAAGTACTTAACAAAAGCAATAAAATCGCTTGACACATTGGGATATTTTGACGGAAGGTTTGAATGATATGCACAGCCGAAATGATTATTTAATAAAACACAAACTGTATCAGTATCTTTTACCCGGCATTTTAATGACAGTTGCTATGCAGCTTGGAAACACAGTTGACAGCATACTGGTTGGAAATGCACTTGACTATAACGCAGTTTCGGCAATACAGTCAACTGTTCCTGCCTTGTTTTTAATGCAGAGTCCCGCATTCCTTTTGGGAGCAGGCGGCGCATCTGTGGCAGCAGTGTATTTGGGTAAACGGGACATTAAAAAGGCGTCCCGTACGTTTTCTGCTACTTTAGTGTTTGGTATATTGATATCTTTAGTATTTGTAATATCAGCTCCATTTTTATCATCGCCGATTGCACGCATACTTGCCGTTACAGATGAGCTGACTGCTTTGGCGCAACCATATATATTTGTGAATATGGCAGGCTTACCATTCTTAATAATGGCTATAATTCTTTCAAACTATATTAATGTTGACAATAATCCCAAACTCGGATGTACAATGTTTATTATTGCCAATGCAGTTAATTTGTCTTTAGATTATTATTTTTTGTATTATACAGATTTAAAAATGTATGGAGCTGCACTTTCGACTATTATTGGATATGGTGTTGGATTAATAATTATCATTCCATATGCTATGTCTAAAAGACGTATGCTGAAATTTAAATTGAAAAATGTGTTTGATTTTAAATTGCTTGCCGAATCCTCAAAAACAGGCTTGTCAGCAGCATTGGTGCTTGTAATGAAGGCAATAAATAATCTTGTATTAAATATAATTGTCATAAATGTGCTTGGTCAAAGTATGTTCGGAATATACTCCATTTGTATTAATTCTGTGTTTTTTGCTGAGCTTTTTGCTGGGGGAATTCTTGGGCTTATTCCAACTATTGCAGGTGTGCTATATGGGGAAAAAGATTATTTCGGAATACGTGTTCTTGCAAAAAAGGTTGCCGTAATCAGTTGTATTGTTATATCGGTATTAATTGGAATATTTATGGCAGTACCAAATTTATTTACAATAATGTATGGATTGGATGATCCGGAGCTTTTGCCGACGGCAGAGGTTTGCCTGAGGATTTTCAGTATTTGTTTTCTTCCATATGCATTTAACAAGTTTATGCAGAATTACTATCAAACCATATTAAATCCTTTTTTGGCATCACTCAATACAATTTTGCAGGGATTCATAATTTCAGTACCGGTTTCTCTGATTATGCTTAATTTATTTGGGGTATACGGACTTTGTCTTTCAATGTTTGTCAGCGAGGTATTAACAGTATTAATAGTAACAATTGTTAGAATTATAGGGCAAAATAAGAAAAAGTTTCCACAAAAAGGGATTCTTCTTATTCCGGACAAAGATTCGGGGAACTATGTCGATTGCACAATTTGCGGTAACGAAGAAGATTCGGTAGAGCTTTCAAAAAAGCTAATAGATTTTTGTGTAAATAATTCAATTGATAAAAAAACAGCAAATATTGTAGGTATTGCTGCCGAAGAAATTACAGCAAATATTTTAAAATACGGTTATACGGATAAAAGCAGAAATTACATTGATGTTTGTCTTTCAAAACTCGATGAAAAGTTAATATTGAGAATACGTGATGATGGAATACCTTTTAATCCTACGGAATATAGGCAGGAAGATGAGGGTTCCGGCTTGATGACAGGAGGTATAAATCTTGTTAGAAGTATGTCAAGTGCCTTTAAGTATATGAGGACAATAAATTTAAATAATACGATTATTGAAATAAAACTAAGCACTAATTAAAAGTGTATGTACTTTCGGAATATTTCGATTTTGAACAGTATTTGGTTAAATTTTATTGAAACGTAATAACCGGGACTTCTCGAATAATTTTATTTAAACTTATTTGTTATAATATTATTCTGTCCAGATAGACTGATATTTCCGGAGGAGAAGCTATGATTATTAAAAAGAAATGTACATACAAGATTTTAATAGTTTTGATTTGTTGTGTTACATTTTTTTGCATTACTATGCCTTTTAAACAGATATTTACACTTACTGATGCAACTGAGATAAGACCTGCAGAGATGCTTCCGCCTGTATTTGGTATGCTGTTTGGTTTTTGGGGTGCACTTGGCTGCGCGATTGGTAATCTTGCCGCTGATGTTATTTATGGCTATGATGTGGTTTTAAGCCTTATAAGTTTTATGATACAACTGTTTACAAGTTATCTTGTGTATTTGCTTTGGTACAATACTGGCAAAAAAAGCAGTGATTTACTCTATCCGGGCTTTGAGAAGATTTCAAAACTTGCTAAGTTTTGTGTTATTGTGTTTATTTCTTCGGCGATTAATGCAGTGTTGGTTGGTGTTTTGTTGGAGTACTATTATAATACTGAGTTTTTGAGTAATTCAACGCTTATTATTTTTTTTAACAATCTTGATTTTGGAATCATGCTTGGTACGCCTGCTGCTGCATTTTTATCCAGACAAAATATCCCGATTATAATGCCTAAAAATGTTATAGTATTAAAAAAATCGGATAATATCAAACAGAAAATATCTTTTAACGAAAAAATGATTTTTAATTTTTCTTTTGCAGCATTATTATTGACAGTAATGATTGCTTTGTTAGGATATTATTTTCTCAATTTGTTAAATTTAAAAACCATTCGATTATTTGAATGTCTGTATATTTTTGTAGCTGCGTTCTTGACTTTTTACTTTCTTATTGTAGGTATCTTTTTATACTACAGTGAAAAAAAGTTTCTTGTACCTATAAAATCAATCTCTAATGTGGTTTCTAATTATGGCACAAATGGTAAGCTTGACAACAAAACCATTGTAAGCGAGTGTGAGCGGTTTTCTTCAAATGAAACAGAAGTCGGAGATATGACTGCAGCAATAATTAAAATGCTTAATGATATTGAGATTTATACATTTAATATTAAGAAAAGCACAGCTGAACGTGAGCGAATGCTGGCAGAACTAAATTTGGCATCAAAAATTCAAAACGGAATATTGCCGCACTCATTTGGCGATTTAAACACTGATTCGGTTGAGATTGCTGCAAGCATGGTGCCGGCAAGAGTTATTGGCGGCGATTTTTATGATTGTTTTTATGTTGATGTAGATCACATTGCATTTGTAATTGCCGATGTATCGGGCAAGGGTGTTCCTGCTGCTATGTTTATGGCTATGACAAAAATGGTAATTCAAATGTACTTTGATTCAGGTTATTCTCCGGAAGAGGTATTAACGTTATCAAATAGCTTTCTTTGCAGTCACAATGAGGCTGAAATGTTTGTGACTGCATTTGTGGGTTTGCTTAATCACAAAACGGGTGAACTAATCTATGCAAACGCAGGTCATAACCTGCCAATTATTATTCATAATAATCAAGCGGAGTTTATGCAGACAGATCCGGGTTTTGTTTTATCGGGAATAGATGGATTTCAGTATAAACAGTCTTTGGTCAGGCTTTTAGACGGCGATACCATATTTCTTTACACTGACGGTGTAACTGAAGCTAATGATATTTCAAATAAGCTTTTTGGAGATGAAAGACTGCTTAATATTGTTAACAGACTTACAGACACTTCTCCGGAAAAAATAATTTCATTTGTGAAAAAAGAAGTTTCGATTTTTACAGACGGACAGGAGCAGTTTGATGATATCACTATGCTTGCATTAAGGGTCAGGCAGGTGATATAATGAAAACTTTACTGGTTCCCGCATGTACATCCAACCTTGGCAAAATTCTGAGTTTTATTGAGGAGTATTTAAAAAATGTTAATTGTTCCTCAAAAATAATATCTGGCATTAATATTGCGGCAGAAGAGATTTTTGTAAACATATGTAACTATGCTTATGAAGGTATTGAAGATGTCTGTGTACAAATAGAGTTTATTGCATCTCTAAATGAAATCGAAATCAGGTTTATTGACAGAGGCAAACCCTTTAACCCTCTCCAAATTCAAGAGCCTGATGTTACGCTTTCTGATGAGCAGCGTGAAGTTGGAGGATTGGGAATTTATTTGGTGAAAAAATTGACTGACGGTGTATCATATGAATACAACGATCAGCAAAATATATTAACATTTAAAAAACTGTTATAATAAAAGGAGAAACAAATATGCAAATTACCAAACAACAAAATGGCGATAGCCTGATAATTGTACCTGCAGGCAGACTTGATACAACAACTGCACCACAGCTTGAATCGGAAGAAATAGCTGCTAATGTTGTAAATGTTGTGCTTGACATGACTGACGTTGAATATGTTTCATCAGCGGGACTTAGGGTGATTCTTTCTCTTCATAAGAAGATGAAATCAAGAGGAAAGCTTGTTGTAAAAAATATAAATGATACTGTTATTGAAGTTTTCAATGTTACCGGATTTTCTAATATATTAAACATTGAATAATTTGACACATTTATCATATATTTTTATTTATTTTAATCCGAATTATTACTACATACATAAAATATTAAAAAATAGGGGCTGCCACAAATAAGAGATTATTTGTGGCAGCCTCCAAATTTTACTAGCTGGTTTTAATACTTCTTAAGTTATAAATTTAATAAACAATTATAGTTCTTTTTGCGTAAATCTCATCATCTTCATAATATCCGGTCTTTGCTTTGACTACAAGAGTATATGTTCCGGGTGTAGTGAACTGATGTGAACATCCTGTAGCGCCGGAATAATTATGAATAACATACTCTTGACCGTCTGAATTTATGCAGGAATACTCGAATACTTCTGAACCTGTTCCATTTTTGAGATCAAGTTGTATTAATAAATCATCTCCGCACTTAACTCTTCCATCAGAAGGTGTAATCTTAAGTTCTTTAATCTTAAAGGAGCCGTCATCAAAATATCTGGAAATCTTTCCGTTTGAAAAAGTATATGTGCCCGCATCAAACTTATAATTGACACCGTTTCTGCTGTCCCAGTTGCCGTGACCGTCGTTAAAACATACATTAGCATATGTTGCATCGTTTAAATGAATAGTATATTTATGTGTATATCCATTCAATTCATTAGTTGCAGTCATTTCATATCCGGGAACTTTTGTCCATTCTCCGTCACCAATCTGATAATGAATATACGGTGTTGAATATCCCTTATAGTAAATGGTAACTTCGTCATCCGGCTCGTCTTTATCAGTTACAATTATAGTTTTTTCCATATAAATAGTTTTTTTATCATAAGGATTTGACTTTGCTCTGACAATGAGAGTATAGATTCCCGGAGTATAAAAGCACTCTGAACATCCGGAGGCAGTGGAGTATTTGTGGATAATATTTTCCTGACCCTTTGGATCTCTGTAGGCATATTCAATCATTGCTGTGCCTGTAAAATTTTCGAGAGCGACTTTTATTTTTACATCTTCACGAACTTTAATTACCCCGTTAGACGGCGTAATATTAAATGATTTAATCTTTAATGAGCCGTCATCAACATATTTTGAGATGTTTCCGTTTGAGAAAGTATATGTGCCTGCTTCAAATTTGTAGTTAGCGCCGTTGTTATTATCCCAATTGTTGTTGCCGTCATTAAAACATACATTTGCATTTTCAGCGTCAAGTTCTATAGTATATTTGTGTGTATATCCGTTTACTTCATTGGTAGCGTCCATTGCATATCCCGGAACATCTGTCCAGCTTCCGTCGCCAACCTGATAATGGATATACGGTGTTGAATATCCATTGTAATAGATAGTAAGTTCATCGGTTACAACAACAGTCTTTTTAGCAATCAGAACAGATGTAGAATATCTGCTAGGTCTTACTTTTGCAAGAATTGTATATCTTCCTGGTTTTACAAAATTTACTGATCCGCCTGATGCAGTTGAATAAGGATAGATTATTGATTCCTTACCGTTTGAATCTATGTATGAATACTGTGTTTCTGCACCCCACGTTGGATTTTCAAAAGCTATTTTCATTTTTACATACTCGCCAACCTTGACTTTTCCGTCAGAGGGAGTAATGTCAAATGATTTAATTCTTAATACATCTTCTTCTGTTACGACAATAGTTCTTTCAGCAGTCAGAAGTACAGAAGGGTCGTATGCAATATCTTTAACTCTTACTATAAGTGTATATGTTCCAGGTGTTGTAAATTTTTTAGACCACATTAATGCGCTGGAATAATCATAAATAATTGTTTCATTGCCGTCAGAATCTCTGTATGCGTACTGACATCTTGTTGTACCAGACGAATGCTCAAGATTAACTTTCATATTTAAATTTTCGCCGACTTTGACTTTTCCGTCAGATGGAGTTATGTCAAAAGATTTGATGCTCAAGTCTCTTTCGTTAATGTATTTGTTTACCTGACCGTTAGAATAAGTATATGTACCTTTTTCGAATCTGTAATTAGCTCCGTTTTTGCTGTCCCAGTTTCCGTGACCGTCATTAAAGCATACGTTTGCATAATTTTCGGATCCCAAATGGATTGTATATTTATGTGTATATCCTCTTATTTCATTGGCTGCTGTCATTGCATATCCAGGAACAGCTGTCCAGTTTCCGTTGCCAACCTGATAATGGATGTACGGTGTATTATATCCCTTATAGTAAATATTAATTTTATCATCATTTGGGTATAATTTGACGGTTTTTTCACTGCCGTTGATTGTAAATGGAACACTGACGGACGGCCTATAGATATCTCCAGTATTTTCATCTACAATTTCAACACTTTTGACAGTGAAAGTATTGTTATCGGCTTTATTATCTTTAAATTTAACAGACCAATTATATTCTTTAAAATGGCTTGAAGTAATATTTGGAATAACTTTGCTGAGATCGAATATCATAGTGCCATCTTGGGCATTTGTTGATCCGTCATAAGAAAAATTACCTCTCTCACGTATTTCATAAGGATCTACGGTAACTTCAATATATTCATCACCTTTTTCTGCTATAACATATAAAGGTGTTTGCTGTCTCGCTGCCGAATTTAAAGTATATCTCAAATATATGTCGGGATCAGAATCATAAGGTTCTACATCAATTCTTGCTATAAATCTGAAAATCGGATTTCTTTCTGAACTGTTATCAGCATTTTCAACGCTTGATACTGTGTTTAATGCATCATATGATACCCATGCAAATCCCTGGTTTGCATAGTTTTTGCCATGTGAATTTACAACTTTGAATGCACCCATTTCGTTTTCTTCAACAATGTTGTTATTATTGATGTCAACCCAAATGTTATCGTTATATCCAACAATAGTCATTCTGTGAGAACCTAGATAGCCTATAGCATTAATAGCAATTTTCTGTCCGGCAAACTCGCTATTTGCCTCAACCCTGCTGTCGCTTTCTATAGTTTTATAATTCCAGCTTGTAAAATATGTGGAATAAGTTAGAAGTTCGCCGTTACTGAGTGCTGCTTTGATAGTATCCAAATCCGGATCATCTGCACCGGTAATTGGGGTGTTGCCATTACCGGAATAAAGGTATTCAAAAGACTTTAATCTGTAGTCTGAAGCTTCTTTCCAAATCTTTTCAACAGGTGACCATGTAAGATAGTTATAATCGTAAGGTACTGATGCCCATGTAGCTGTACCTATATTTTTCATTCTGTTGTATATTCCAATATCTGCTGAGCCTTTATCTTCGCCTCGTGCTTCAAAGTTATATGTCCATTTAGGTGAAAAAGTATTTTGCAGTGTTGTTTTGCGTCCAAGCTGTTTGTTCATTGTATAGGTAAACTGATAATAAGTTTGTGCCCACGCAGTACAAGAACCAACGCGTCCCTGACTGCGCACTTCAGGAAAATATTCGCTTGTGCTGTTGTCAACGCTGCTGGGATAGGAGTTAGTTGCTCTAAGCTTTTTGTTAAAGTTACCGCCATTTTCGCTTAGATGGTTATAATACTCACTGGGTGACTTGAGAACAGTTACAGCATCCTTATTTGCTGAATCCTCCAAAGTTCTGTCACCGGTTGCCAAATCAGTGTCGTTTTCAGCATCCGCCGAGTCAGTGATTTGACTTGCAATTGGGTTTTGTACATTATCATTTTCAGCCGCAAATGCAGTCAGATTACTGAAAGTACTCATTGACAGCAATGTTGTTAATGACAAAAGCAACGCAAAAAATTTAGTTGTTTGTTTTCTCATGAAATTTTCCTCCTGTTTTTTATTGATTTATATAAATCATTAATATTATAACGTGAAAAAATATATATTTATACAAAAATATTGCTTATTATGTAAGTTGTAAAAAAATTGTAGAATTTCATAATAAATAGTTGTTTTGTATACACATGATTTTTGTAATATGCTGTAGATATAAATTCAGTGAATCGAAAATTGTTTGTTTTAACTATAAAAAGTTGACATTCTTATATAAAAATAGTCAAAATATTTTAGAAAAATGTAATTTTACAGCTGGCTTGTGACAATAAATCACTACTATAAATAAAGAATTTTATAACAAATAGGTTGGTTTAATATAAAATAAAACTCAGTGCAGATAATTCTGATTAAAGAAATTTTAGTTTTGCAGAAAGAAACCGGGTTTGCTGCCTATCGCATTAGTATCATTTCAGAATATTATAAATAAAGACAGGACGTTTAAAAGTAAGAAGATTTTTATAAAATGGCATGATAAAACAAATAAAATATCAGCACAGACAGAAGTGTCAACTATTGAAATAGCGATTGAAGGATTGTTAAAAGGATAAACAATAAGAGAGGAAAATAATTATGAATTTAAAAGGCAAAAAGGGTGTTGACATATCGGCAATCAACGGTGATGTTGACATAAAAAAGATTAAAGCCGCAGGATATGATTTTGTCATGATCCGATGCGGATATGGATCGGATATAAAAGATCAGGACGATACTCAGTATGAAAATAATGTAAGGAAATGTGAAGCAATAGGCATGCCGTGGGGAGCATATCTATATTCGTATGCACTAAATATTGAAGAGGCAAAGAGCGAGGCACGGCACGCTCTTAGATTGCTTAACGGCAAAAAGCCAACGCTCCCTCTTGCTTTTGATATGGAAGATGCAGATGGATACAAAGCCAGAAATGGTATGCCGAGCAACAAAACTCTGGTTAATATCTGCAAGACATTTTTAAGCACTACATCAAGGGCAGGTTATTACAGCACTCTCTATGCTTCTCTGAGCTGGCTTAATAACCAGCTTAATGATAAGTCATTGCTTGACAACTATGATATATGGTGTGCTCAGTGGAGTACACAGTGCGATTTTAAGGGCAAGAAACTGGGTATGTGGCAGTACGGCGGAGAAATTAATTATCTTGAAAGCAACAGCATACCGGGTGTTGGTGTGATTGATAAGAACAAAGCTTTTAAAGATTATCCCGCGGTAATCAAAAAAGGCGGTTGGAATGGCTGGCCAAAAGAAAAAATCCTTGACAGCCAGGGATATAAAAAAGGACAGAAGTCAGATGGCATTCTTGCTATTAAAGAACTTTTATTGATTGCAAAATCTAAAGGTATAATCAAATCAGGAATGGATGAAAACGGTTCATTTGGAAACGGCACTGAAAACGCTGTAAATGAGATCCTTAAAATAGGCGCTTATAAACAAAACGGCATTGCAGGAGATAATTTTATTAAATATCTTACGAAACTTATCAGAGAAAAAATATAAAACCAAGTATGCAATGTATAAATATTTATCCCGAAGCAGTCAGTTAATATTTGATTGTTTCGGGATAAAATTTTCTGTTTATGCCGGATATAGAGTGTTTAGTGTATACCTAAAAAATATCCGTGTACCTCTGTAGTGATTTAGTCTGTTTTTATTGATTAATTTTATTTGTACGGATGATGATGTCATAAAAATTGTGTAATATTTACAAAATAAATAATAAAATTTGTGTAAATAAATAATTTACAGTCGAAATAAAATAGTGTATTATAAATTTGGTGAAAATAAATCACTAATACTTAGAAAAGAGGAAAATTCTATGAAAAAAATCACAAAAAGAATCTTAGCGATGGTTATGTGCATTTCAATGATTGTTCTGTCATCAATTCCCGTATTTGCCGCTGACAAAACAAACGTAACTGCACAGGCAAGCAGTTCTTACTCAGGTCCTGTTGAGGATCACAAAATAATTGACTGCACAAACCGTTATAAAATGGGTAATGACAAGTATAATTTCACTATCAAGCTTCCTGCCGGCACAAAGTTGTTTGATGTTACTCTTGAAATTACAAGAAACCATGAAGGCAGCAGATTATTCTATGACAATCTGTTCTATTTTAGCCAGCCTGGAGTATTTGGTACAACATTGACTCTTAAAGAGTCTTATGGCGGATCAGATTATTATGAACTTATTACTCATAAGTTTTCAACTGAAGGTGTTGGCATAAAACTCTTTATGACCTATAATGGTGTCAGCTATATGGCAACTGATGCACCAAACGGAAGCACAACACAGGGCAGAGGCTACTGGCTGAGCGCTGAGTAAGCATTATTAAACTTGTATATTTAAAATTGTAAATATATAGCATGTAAATGTCCCCAAAGCGGTATAACCTATACTGCTTTAGGGGCATTTTTATTTTATTTAAAATTTTCCGAAACAGATTTGCAAAATGACTTGACAATATTAAACTTTATTCTTTAATTAAAAGTTTTCAGGAACAATTATTATTTTATAGTTATGCAACATGAAAAGGAACTTGAACTTTAGATAAAGAGTTGTAATTATTTAAAGTTGAAAGCTGCGGATAAAAAATTATTGACAAAATTTTTAAAAATTCATCTTTTTTCAAAATAATATTGGCTATTTTACTTTTTTATTGTATAATAAAATGAAAAAGTATCTTAAAGATACGGGGATAACTATTTTTTATTAATATTTTAATTTTCAGATATACAGTAGAAGTATATGGGGATTTGATATTTTGAAAATTTCATTTAAAACCGGGATTACAATTATAGTGTTAATCGCCTTTTCTTTTTCGTCTTGTATGGTTGATTCAAGATCTGAAAGCGAATTTTTCGCAATGGATACAGTTATGACGATAACTGCTTATGGGGATAATAGCGAAAGTTCTGTAAAATCTGCCGTGGAAGAAATCAACCGCCTTGATACATTATTTTCTGTTCAGAATCAAAACAGTGAAATATATAAGCTTAACATTAATAAATATGTACATGGCTCGAAAGAAACGCTTGAACTCTTTAACTGTGCACAAATGGTGAATACAATGACAAACGGCGCATTTGATGTTACTATAGAACCTTTAATTCGTGAATGGGGTTTTTATACGGGACTTGAAAAACAAGTTCCGACTCAAAAGAAGATTGAGACTGTCCTGGATTCTGTGGGCGCAGAACACATTAAAATTGATAAAGAAACAATTGTACTTGATAAAGATACTTCGGTTGATTTTGGCGGAATTGCAAAAGGATATGCCTCGAAAAGAGCAGCACAAATAATTAAGGAAAACGGTACTTCTTCTGCATTGCTTTCGCTTGGAGGAAATGTGAGGGCGGTAGGCAAAAAACCTGACGGTTCCGAATGGAGTATTGCTATAGCAAATCCTGATGATAATTCTAAACAAGCCGGGGTGCTTAATGTAATTGATACTGCTGTTGTAACCTCAGGAGGGTATCAGCGCTGTTTTAAATATAATGGAAAAAACTATCACCACATTATTGACCCTCATACGGGTTATCCCGCGGACAGCGGATTAAAGTCGGTTTCTGTTGTGTCACAGGATGACTGTCTTGCAGACGCACTTTCAACTGCACTTTTTGTTATGGGGCTTGATAACTCAGCGGTACTGTATACCGAGAACAGCACTCTTTTTGGTGCCGTATTCATTACGGATGAAAACGAAATTTATGTTACCGATAATCTGGAAAAAAGTTTTTTCTCTGATTACGATTTTAAGGTGATAAAAAAATGAAGAACCGCATATGGATTATAGTTTTCTCAGCAGTGTTCGTTCTTTGCATCTTATCATGGATGTATATATCAAATATATCATTATCAAAACGAGTTGTGGGTATATATCAAAATGGTTGCCTGATAGAGAAAATTGACTTGAACACTGTATCACAGGAGAGGGAAATCACTGTTTCAGGCGAATGCGGAAAAAATACAATTCTCGTATCACATGAGTATATTAAAATGAAATCTGCTGAATGTCCTGATAAAATCTGTGTTAAACACGGTGAATTAAAAAGTTTAAACAACCCGATAGTTTGCCTGCCGAATAAAATTGTTATAAAGTTTGAAGGCGAAGCAGAAAATGTTGACGCAAAAACAGGAGCGGTAAAATGAAACTTAAAAATTTGATTTTAACGGCAATTCTTACGGCTTCAGCACTTGTTGCTTTTGCAATTGAGGCGGCGTTCCCTCCGCTGACGCCTATATATGGCGTCAAGCTGGGTGCTGCAAATATATTTACCTTGTTTGCACTTTATGTGCTTGGAACAAAACAGGCGGCGGCTGTGCTGTTCCTGAGAATTATACTCGGAAGTATATTTGCAGGACAGATTGTATCATTTATGTACAGCCTTACAGGCGGTGTACTTTCATTTTTAATAATGATTTTATTAAAACGTTTTTTTTCAATAAAAAAACTTTGGGTATTAAGCACCCTGTGCGCAGTAACTCATAATATAGGACAACTTTTAGCTGCAGTGTTCATAACACAGACACTGCAAATCATGTTCTATTTGCCTGTACTCATGGCATCCGGAATAGCAGCAGGTGCATTTACCGGATTATGTGCGCAAATTGTACTTATTCGTTTTGAAAAGTTTAAAAAATAACAACGAACATAATTTCTTTAATTTTTTAATTTATATATGGAGGAAGGTAAAATATGAAATTAAGCGGCATTAGGGTTTTGCACAGAAAAAATACTGCGGACAGTATACCCCAGAAATTACCTCTGCCTGAAACAGTAGTTATTCCAATGTCTATGCATATTGGAAAGCCTGCGGTACCGGCAGTTAAAACAGGTGAAAGAGTGACAGTTGGTCAGGTTATCGGCACAGCTGACGGCTTTATCAGTGCTCCCGTTCATTCCAGCGTATCGGGAACAGTCAAAAAGTTTATCGAAATTACTATGGCAAACGGAAGTAAAACCAATGCGGTTGTAATTGACACCGACGGGCTTCAGGAAATATGCCCGAGCGTTAAGCCTCCTGTGGTCAAGGATTTTGAAAGTTTTGTAAATGCCGTAAGGGCAAGCGGAGTAGTCGGTCTTGGCGGTGCGGGTTTCCCGACATTTGTAAAGCTTGGTGTAAAAGACTTATCTGCGGTGAAAGCAATTATAATAAACGCAGCTGAATGTGAGCCTTACATAACCTCTGACACAAGGACAATGCTTGACAAAGCTGATTACATTGCAAAGGGAATTGATCTTCTTCAAAAATATTTAGTTCCAAATAGAATTATAATTGGCATTGAAGACAATAAAAAAACCTGTATTGATAAAATGAACAAAGTTGCACATGGCAAAGACAATGTTGAGGTCAAGGTGCTTCCGTCAGTCTATCCGCAGGGCGGAGAAAAAGTGCTTGTTTATAATACAATAGGCAGAATTATTCCAAAAGGCGGACTTCCTCTTGATGTAGGGGCAGTTGTAATCAACTGTACAACACTGGCATCAATTGCAGAATATGTCGAAACAGGTATGCCGCTTGTTGAAAAATGCATTACTGTCGACGGTTCTGCTGTTAAAGAGCCTAAAAACGTAATTGCGCCAATAGGTACTCCGCTTGAAAAATTGTTTGATTTTTGCTCAGGATTTAAAGCAGAACCTAAAAAGGTGCTGTACGGCGGTCCTATGATGGGTATTGCGGTTCCTTCCCTCGACTTACCGGTATTAAAAATGACAAATGCCGTAATTGCCATGGATGAGAATGATGCAAAACTGCCGAAAACCACAGCTTGTATAAATTGCGGTGAATGCGTAAATCATTGCCCGCTGAGACTTGATCCCCGTGCAATTGCAAAAGCATATAAACTTGATATGTGTGAAGAGCTCAAAAATTTATGTGCCGATTTATGCATGGAATGCGGCTGCTGTGCTTATGTCTGTCCCGCAAAGCGGCACATTGTTCAAACAAACAAGCTGGCAAAGGCAAAGCTTAACAAATATATCAGAGAGCAGAAAGATAAAAAGGAGGGCTAAAAATGAACAAAATGATTTCATCGGTTTCACCTCATATATTGTCGCCGAGAACTACTCAAGGTATTATGCTTGATGTACTGATTGCATTATTTCCGGCAGGAGTTGCCTCAGTTATTATTTTTGGTTTAAGATCATTGCTTGTGATTGGGGTATGTGTCGCTGTATGCATTGCGTCTGAGCTGATATTTGAAAAGATTTGTAAAAAGGAAAATACTCTTAAAGATCTTTCTGCTGTTGTTACTGGAGTTTTGCTTGCATACAATCTGCCGGTTTCCATTCCTTTGTGGCAGGCTGCTTTAGGCAGTATGTTTGCAATAGTGGTAGTAAAACAACTGTTCGGCGGAATTGGACAGAACTTTGCTAATCCGGCAATTACTGCGCGAATTGTAATGATGACGGCATTTTCCAAAACGATGACAACATGGACATTTCCGGATGCAGCTTCAAGTGCAACGCCGCTTGCACTAATGTTTAAGGGAGAATTAAATTCATTGCCATCCTATACTGATATGCTTTTTGGTTTCAGGGGAGGCTGTTTAGGCGAAACTTGTACAATTGCGTTGCTTATCGGAGGAATATACCTTATAGCAAGACGTGTTATAACATGGCATACTCCTGCTGCTTTTATTGGTACAGTTTTGGTAATGTCATTAATTTTTGAAAAAGCGCCCGTTTATCAGCTTATGTCAGGCGGACTTATTATTGGTGCATTTTTTATGGCTACTGACTATGCAACAACACCATGTACAAAATGGGGTAAAGTAGTTTTTGGTATAGGCTGCGGCCTTATTACAATACTTATTAGATTTTGGGGAACTTCTCCTGAGGGTGTATCATACTCGATACTGCTGATGAATATTTTTACACCGTATATTTCAAAACTTACGCGTTCAAAACCCCTTGTCGGAGGTGGAAAACAGTGAAAAATGCTTATAAAGAAATTATTAAGCCTGTGCTTGTGCTGACCTGTATATGTCTTGTTGTATCTGCACTGCTTGCATATGTCAACACCGTTACTTCACCCATCATCACTGAAGCCGAGCAAAAGGCTGCACAAGAGGCTATGTCAGAGGTTTTGTCCGAGGCAGATTCATTTGAACAGCTTGCTCTTGACAGTGTGCCTGAAAGAGTTAATGAGGTTTACCGTGCAAAAAATGGTTCGGGTTACGTATTTATGCTGACAACAAAGGGCTATGGCGGCGATATGAAATTAATTTGCGGAATTAAGTCAGACGGTACAATAGAAGCCTGTAAAACACTTTCACATTCTGAAACAAGCGGACTTGGTTCAAAAACAGCTGAGGATCCGTATAGAAATCAATACTGCGGAAAGACTGCCGATACTCTAACCGAAGTGGATTCAATTTCGGGAGCCACTATATCTTCGGTAGCATATAAAAATGCGATTGATGATGCATTTAAGGCATTTAATGCAGCAAAGGGGGCAGAGGATTATGAATAAAAGTCAGAACTTTCTTAAAGGAATTATTAAAGAGAATCCCGTTCTTGTACTTGTACTTGGTACATGTCCCACACTGGCTGTGTCAACTAGCGTGACAAGTGCATTGGGAATGGGTGCTGCGGCAACATTGGTACTGCTGTGCTCTAATATGGTAATTTCCGCACTGCGAAATATAATTCCCGACAAAGTGCGCATACCCTGTTACATTGTCTTAATAGCGGGTTTTGTAACGATGGTACAGATGCTTGTAAAGGCATTTGCACCGGCGCTTGATGAATCGCTTGGAATTTATCTTCCTTTAATTGTTGTAAACTGTATTATTCTTGGAAGAGCTGAAATGTATGCCAACAAAAATAAAGTGCTTGATTCGGCAGTCGATGCACTGGGAATGGGAGCAGGATTTACTCTTGCTTTGCTTCTTATGGCTACAATACGTGAAGTTCTGGGCAGCGGAACTTGGATGGGGATTGAAATCCCTGTGCTTGCAGAAAACAATATTTCTATAATGACAATGGCACCCGGAGGGTTTTTGGTATTCGGTATTCTTATTGCTGTAGTTAACAAAATATCAAGCGGCAAAAATGTTAAAAAGAATTTTGGTTGCGCAGGATGTCCCTCTGCTGAAATCTGCGGAAAAGGTTCTTGCAGTGAAAAGGAGGAAGCAAAATGACAAGATTTATAATAATTATGCTTTCTGCTGTATTTATCAATAACTATGTTTTGTCACGTTTTCTTGGAATATGTCCGTTTTTGGGTGTTTCAAAGAAGCTTAATCAGGCTGCGGGAATGAGTGTTGCCGTAATATTTGTAATGCTTATGGCTACGGCGGTAACCTGGCCTATTCAGACCTATTTGCTTGATCCGAATAATCTTGGTTACCTTCAGACTATTGTATTTATTCTTGTAATAGCAGCCCTTGTGCAGTTGGTTGAAATTATATTAAAGAGATACATTCCGTCGCTTCACAAATCACTGGGAGTTTATCTTCCTCTTATTACGACAAACTGTGCAGTATTGGGTGTTACTATTCTTAATATTGACGAAGGGTATACGTTTGCAGAGTCAATGGTTAATTCGCTTGGCAGCGGACTCGGATTTTTCCTTGCCATGGTAATGTTTTCCGGAGTTCGCTCAAGACTTGAGGGAGCTGATGTTCCAAAAGCATTTCAGGGACTTCCTATAACTCTTGTTGCGGCGTCAATTACCTCGCTGTCCTTTCTTGGATTCTCGGGTGTTATTGAAAATCTTTTTGCATAATGGGAGGTGCTGATTATGAATGAAATTTTAACTGCGGTTATTCCGGTTGTCGTTATCGGTATAATCTGTGCCGCGGTGCTTGTAGCGGCATCAAAAATTATGGCTGTTAAAGAGAATGAAAAAATTCCGGAAATAAGGGAATGTCTGCCCGGTGCAAACTGCGGTGCCTGTGGGTTTGCCGGATGTGACGGATATGCAAAGGCTCTGGCAGAAACAGAGGGAACAGCAACAAATCTTTGTGTTCCGGGAGGAGATTCTGTTTCACGAAAATTAAGTGAAATCCTTGGAGTTGAATTTGAGGATGTCGTTGAAAAAGTTGCTGTCGTTCATTGCTCAGGCGACTGTAATTTTACACAGGATAGGGTAGAGTACAGCGGTATTGAAAGTTGTGCTGCTGCAAAACAGATTTTCGGTTCAAAAGGAGATTGTTCTTACGGATGTCTGGGTCTGGGCGACTGTTTAAGCGTTTGCCCTAATAATGCAGTATGTATTGAAAATGGAATTGCTCATATCAACACAAAACTATGCATTGGATGCGGTCTTTGCACAAAAGCTTGTCCAAATCATCTTATTTCTCTTATGGATGATGTTGAAAGGGTTATAGTATCATGCAGCAACAAGGATAAAGGTGCAGTTACGCGTAAGGTTTGCAGTAACGGATGTATCGGATGTAAAAAGTGTGAGAAAGCATGTTCTCTGGGTGCAATAAAGGTTACTGATAATCTTGCGCAAATTGATTACACAAAATGCCCTGACTGCGAAGATTTCGGTGCATGTGCCAGAGTATGCACAACAGGATGTATTGTTATTTCTGACTTTAGCGGCGTCCATCGTGTTAAGTAAGACAAGATGTCCAGTATGAACAAAAATATAATATAAAAATAAAACCCGGCCTTAAAGAAGGTCGGGTTAAATATTTTTTAGTGGCATCCGCAGTCATCACATTCGGGAACACAGCCCACAATCGGTGTAGGATCTACACCGATTTTTTTGTAATAATCGGAAATTGCAGCTTTTATTGCCTGTTCAGCAAGAACAGAACAGTGAACTTTAACCGGCGGAAGTCCGTCCAGAGCTTCCATAACAGCTTTGTTAGTTAGCTTTAATGCATCGTTTATAGATTTGCCTTTGATCATTTCAGTAGCCATACTGCTTGTTGCAATAGCCGCACCGCAGCCAAAGGTTTTAAATTTAACATCTGTAATAACATCATTGTCAATTTTGATGTACATTTTCATAATATCTCCGCATTTTGAGTTGCCAACCTCACCAATGCCGTCTGCATTTTCAATTTCACCCACATTTCGCGGATTAGCAAAGTGGTCCATGACCTTTTCTGAATATGCCATTTTCCAAACCTCCTGTATAAAATTAGTATATCAAATTGCCTTTTCAGCAGCTTCCTGTTTTTTTATTTTTTCCCAGAGCGGTGACATTGCTCTGAGATAACTTACAATTTCGGGAACTACATTGAGGATATAATCAATATCTTCTTCTGAATTATCATCAGAGAAAGACAGGCGCATACTTCCGTGTGCAATTTCATGCGGAAGTCCTATTGCCAAAAGTACATGGCTGGGATCAAGACTTCCTGACGTGCATGCAGATCCTGAAGAAGCAGCAATTCCGTTTAAATCGAGCTTTAAAAGCAGACTCTCGCCTTCAATGCCCTCAAAGCACATATTTACGTTGCCGGGCAGACGACTGATTCTGTCACCGTTAATTCTTGAACGCTCGATTTTAAGAAGTCCATCAATCAGTCTGTCGCGCATTTTTGAAAGTCTTGCATTTCTTTCGTCCATTGAGTCGATTGCAATTTGCAGAGCTGCATCAAGACCGACAATTCCGGCGACATTTTCTGTTCCGGCGCGTTTATTGCGTTCCTGTGCGCCTCCGTCGATAAGGTTGTCTATTTTAACTCCTCTTCTTACATAGAGAAGACCGCATCCCTTTGGTCCGTGAATTTTGTGTGCTGTCATAGAAAGCAAATCAATATTTTGTTCAGCAACATTGATTCTTACAAAACCTGCAGCCTGGACTGCATCGGTATGGAACAAAACGTTATGTTTTTTGCAAATTGCTCCTATTTCAGAAATAGGCTGAATTGTGCCGATTTCATTATTGGCATACATTATTGAAACAATTGCAGTATCTTCCCTTATTGCATTTTCAACATCATCAGGATGAACAATGCCATTTTCATATACGTCAAGATATGTTACTTCAAATCCCTCTTTTTCAAGTGCCTGACAGGTATGAAGAATTGCATGATGTTCAAACTTTGAAGTAATTATATGTTTTTTACCTTTTGACTTAAGGGCATGGCAGACACCTTTTAATGCCCAGTTGTCAGACTCGCTTCCGCCTGATGTAAAAAATATTTCAGTTGAGAATTTTGCTCCGAGATTCTTGGCAATGTTTTCTCTTGATCTTTCAATTGTCTCTTTAGCGGTTGCGCCGATTCTGTAAAGACTTGAAGGGTTGCCGTATACTTCAGTAAGATATGGCATCATTTTTTCAAGAACAACAGGAGAAAGAGCAGTTGTTGCCGAATTGTCGGCATAAATATTTCTCATATATTTCACCTTTCATATAAAAAGTTATGCATATTTTTGGGCAGCTGCCACAGCGAGACGGTCACACCGTTCGTTTTCAGGGTGGCCTGCGTGACCCTTAACCCATATAACTTCAACATCGTGGATATCGCATAGATTAAGAAGTTTATCCCACAATTCAGGGTTGAGTGCAGGATCTTTTTTGTTACGCATCCAGCCATTTGCTTTCCATTTTTTTGCCCATCCAAGTTTTAATGCATTGCAAACATACTGTGAATCGCTGTAAAGAGTTACTTTGCATGGTTCTTTTAGCATAGAGAGTGCTTCAATTACAGCGGAAAGCTCCATACGGTTGTTTGTAGTGTTGGCTTCTCCGCCTGAAATTTCTTTTTCGTGTCCGTTATAGCGTAAAACTGCGCCCCATCCTCCGGGACCCGGATTGCCGCTGCAAGCACCGTCTGTAAAAATTTCAATCTGTTTCAAACAAATTCTCCTCAATTAATATCCAGAGTATATTATAATACGGTCAAACGACAAATGCAACCATTATTTATGATAATTCTGATAAAAATGGTAGGAAATTTACTGCTGAGTTTTTCCAGGTTAGCAAATTCTAACTTTATGCATATTAATAAAACATTTTTGTGGCAATACACAGCAATATTTAACACTTAAAATTATTTTATTATTTTTAATTCTTCCAAAAAATGTGCATAATATTCTCGGTTGTATTAAGGGAAGTATACAAGGCAAACTAAGATAAGACCAATGAAAAAACCAGCTTTGTTCTTGGAAAAGCATAATAAATACTAAAACAAAAGACTTGACATTATGGTTATAAATGCGGTAGAATAATATAATATATATGATAGGGTAGGTATATACTCATTTCATTTTGGGAATAAAATTCGTAGGATGCTATGGATTTATAATATAGAAGTCGAATCCTTTAAGCCTGAATATGGCCGCAAAATATTCTTAAAGTCAATGACTGGGCGCGGACAGAGACTTCAAGTTTAATTAACAAGTATAAAAAACAGGAAATTACGGAGGTAAATTTGTGAGTACAGAAAAAAAGAAAGAAAATTTTAAACTGAAGCAGCCAAAGTACTCAAAAAGTAAAAACAGCACATTAAATAAACAGGTAAAAAGCGGATCGGTTAAGCAAAACAGTTCTTATGCAAAGAGAGGCGACGGAAGCTCGTCTTATAAGCAGGGAAATAAAGCAAATTCTAACTATAGAAGAAAAACATTTAATAAAAGCTATGCGTCAAAAAATGTTAAAAAACCTTCCGTAAAAATTGCTTTTCTTGGCGGACTTAATGAAATAGGAAAGAATATCACTCTTTTGGAGTGCGAAAATGATATTATTCTTGTAGATTGCGGAATGGCTTTCCCTGACGGTGATATGCTGGGAGTTGATCTGGTTATTCCGGATTTTACTTATATTGAGCAGAATTACGAGAAGATAAAGGGAATAATTCTTACTCATGGGCATGAAGATCATATAGGCGGCTTGCCGTTCTTGCTTTCGAGGGTTAATATTCCTATTTACGGCACACCGCTGACACTCGGCCTTGTAGGCAATAAACTTAAAGAACATAGTCTTTATAATAAGGCAAAGCTTAATGTAGTGAATGCTGGTCAGACAATTCAGCTGGGATGCATGAGTATTAACTTTATACACGTTAATCATTCGATTCCGGATGCAGTAGCGTTTGCAATCCACACACCTGGCGGCACAGTTGTTCATACCGGTGATTTTAAGATTGACTGTACGCCGATTACAGGAGGTATGATTGATCTTTCCAGTTTTGCCAGAGTCGGCGACGAGGGGGTTCTTGCGCTTCTTGCTGAAAGTACAAATGCAGAGCGTCCGGGATATACACCTACAGAGCGAACAGTTTCGGAAAGTCTTGATAATTTGTTTCGCAGTGCTGAGAAATACAGAATTATAATAGCGACGTTTGCTTCAAATGTAAACCGTGTTCAGCAAATCATAAATTGTGCTGAGAAATACGGAAGAAAGGTGGCATTTTCCGGCAGAAGCATGGTTAACTATATGGAAGTTGCCAAAAAGCTTAATTATCTTACTGTTCCGGAGAATATATTAATTGATATTGATATGCTCGATAAGTTTTTGCCTGAGCAGGTTGTGCTTGTTACAACCGGCAGTCAGGGTGAACCTATGAGTGCACTTTCAAGAATGGCGTATTCTGATCACCGTAAGGTTATGGTTGGGGAAGGTGATTTTATAATAATTTCAGCCAACCCTATCCCAGGCAATGAAAAAACTGTCGGAAACGTTGTTGATGAACTTCTTAAAAAAGGCTGCCGTGTTGTTTATGAATCAATGTATGATGTTCATGTTTCCGGACATGCATGTCAGGAAGAATTGAAGATTATTCACAGTCTTGTCAAACCGAAATATTTTATCCCGGTTCACGGAGAGCAAAAACATTTGCGCAAGCATGCAGATCTTGCAATGTTTTTAGGTATGGAGCGTAAAAATATTTTTATCGGCGACGTTGGCAGTGTAATCGAGATTAACGAAAATCATATGAAAGAGCTTGCTCCTGTTCAGGCAGGCAAGATATTTGTCGACGGTTTGGGTGTAGGTGACGTAGGAAGCATTGTTCTGCGTGACCGAAAGCATCTTGGACAGGACGGGCTTATTATAATAGTTGCGTCGCTTGATGTATACGACGGACATGTTATAAGCGGTCCAGATATAGTTTCAAGAGGGTTTGTTTATGTTCGTGAAAGCGAAGGTCTTCTTGATGATGTTAAAAAGCTTGCTTTGTCAATTCTTGAAGATTGTGCTGAGCACAATGTTCATGAATGGGGTATAATTAAAAACAGAATTAAGGATGAGGTAGCAAAACTGATAGGTCAGCGTACCCGCCGTGCACCAATGATACTTCCGATACTTCAGGAGGTATAACGTTTCTTTGTAAATAACAGAGGTTAAAAATGAGAAAAAAGAACTGGACACTAACTCCTTGGTTTATTATTTTTGCAGCTGTCATGCTTGTTATGGGACTTGCTGCTTATAATTACAGCAAAACGCTCTGCTATATTGAAATAGGAATTTCTGCGCTTGCTTTTGCAGTTGTGTTTACAATGTCACTGAAATTCAGCAAGTATATTAAAGGTGTGGTTCGCAGTGCAGCAGACAGCATAAAAGGAGTTAATACCGAATATCTTGAAAAATTTAAATATCCTGTTTCGGTTGTGGGGAAAAAAGGAGATATTATTTGGTGCAATTCTTTGTTTCGCAAATTAATTTGCAGCGGTAAGAGTCCTGAGGGCGACACAATACAAGGATATCTTTCTGTGCAGGATATTGACAGGTTAATATCCGGAGAGGGCACTGATGTTGCCGTTGACGGCAGAGAATATACTGTTTACTGTGTTTTGTCGGATACCGGAATTATTTGTCATTTTATTGAAAATACTTATTATAAGCAAATAGCACGCGAGCATTTTGCAAGCAAGCCTTGTGTTGCAATAATAGTTTTTGATAATGCAGAGGATTTTTCGGATAATTCTGATGAGGAATTTTCGGAGGTAACTCTGAATGTTGAAGTCTGTTTACAAAAATTTGCAACACAATACAGCGCCCTCTATAAAAAAATCGGAAGCAACAGATATATGATTATTTTCAGGGATTCCGATGTTGAAAAAATGATTGCTGAAAAGTTTACAATTTTGCGTGATATTCGTTCAATCGCTGTTGACCGTCTTTCTGCAACTGTATCAATCGGCATCAGCAGAGGGGCAGATACTCTCAGAGACAGTGAGATAAATGCACGCAAGGCGCTTGAAATGGCATTGGGCAGAGGCGGCGATCAAGTTGCACTTATAAAAAAAGACAACAGTTATGAGTTCTTCGGCGGAAAAGCTGCGGCGGCGGAAAAAGCAAGCAAGGTTCGTATGCGAGTAATTGCAAATGCAATCAGCCGTGCTGTTGCCGATTGTGATAAAGTGTATATAATGGGTCACAAATTTTCGGATTTGGACTGTGTCGGCGCGGCAATAGGCATGCAGTGCATAATGGAGAAATCATTCAAAAGATATTGTAAGATTATAATTAATAAAACCCTGTCAATGGCAGGCGAACTCATAAATTATGTTGATAAAAAGTCAGAAACTAATATTTTTATTGCTCCTGAGGACGCAATAGACAGTATTACACCCAAAACACTTTTGATTATAGTTGATACCCATCTTAAAAATTCACTTGAAAGCACTGAGATTTATGAGAAATGCAAAAAGGTAATCATTATTGATCATCACAGAAAAGCTGTTGATTACATTAATAACGCCCTTGTATTCTGCCATGAACCATCTGCGTCATCAGCCAGTGAAATGTGCAGCGAAATTATCAGCTGCCTTGAAGATGATCCTCTCGGATATGTTCAGGCAGACGCATTGTTAGCAGGTATTATGCTTGACACAAAGAATTTTGCAGTGAAGACGGGGGTACGTACTTTCGAAGCTGCTGCTTATTTGAGGAGAAAAGGGGCCAATACGCTTACTGTAAAGGAAATGTTTTCTGACAGTATAGATACATACCGTGAAAAGGCGGATATTGTCTGCCGTGCTCACATTTACAGAGGATGCGCCGTTTCGATTACTAACTTTGTTTCCGGTGATATCAGGCTTGCTTCTGCACAGGCAGCTGATGAAATGCTTAATTTGCAAGGAGTAGACGCGTCATTTGTAATATTTAATGACTGCAATGATGACAGTCAGGTTAATATTTCGGCAAGAAGCTACGGGAAATTAAATGTTCAGATCATTATGGAGCAGCTCGGAGGCGGCGGTCATCAGACTATGGCCGCAACCCAAATAAAAAATACAACAAAGGAACTTGTTTATCAACAATTAATGTCTATAATTGACAATGTACTTGACGATACAGTCAACACTTAACCGAAAGGATTGATTTTTTTGAAAGTAATTTTATTGCAGGATGTTAAGGCTCTTGGAAAAAAGGGAGAATTAGTAGAAGCTTCGGACGGCTATGCACGTAACTTTTTGCTTCCGAAAAAGCTTGCGAAAGAGGCTAATGCTCAGGCTATGAATGAATATAAGAATGCTGAAAACTCAAAAAATTATAAGATAGCAACTCAAAAGGCTCAGGCAGAGCATGATAAAAAAGCACTTGAAGGAAAAGTGTTTAAAATGACTGCAAAAGCCGGTCAGGGCGGCAAACTGTTTGGCAGCATAACCTCAAAGCAGGTTGCTGAGGAAATAAAAAAACAGTACAGTATCAATATAGATAAACGCAAGGTAGTGCTTGAATGTGATATTAAGGAATACGGCACATACAGTGCGGAGGTTAAACTTTTTACCGGTATATCGGCAAAGATTGATATTCAGGTATCTGAAAAATAATAAATAACGGGTATTGAGATGGCTGAAACAACTTTTACAAGCAGTTACGACGGTTTACATATGCCTTACAGTCCTGAAGCAGAGCAGGCAGTATTGGGTGCAATTATTCTTGACAGCAATGTTTTTGATAAAGTAGTTGACCACATTAAACAGCCTGAATATTTCTATGTAGCACTGCACAAGCTTATTTTTGCCCAAATGCAGGAAATGACAAGTCTGGGACAGGCAATAGATTTTGTAACTCTTCTTGAAAAATTAAAACAGAATAAAGCGTTTGATGAGACTACCGGCAAAACGTATCTGATGGATCTTGTAAATAATTGTCCGTCCATTTCCAATGCCGAAGTTTATGCTAAAGTTATTGCGGAGAAGTATAATATACGCAGACTGATAACTGCATCACGCGAGATTATTGACGATGCCGCTGCCGGCAATGATGATCCTTCAGTTCTTATTGACTCAGCGGAACAGAAGATTTTTGATATCCGTCAGGGAAATGAAAAGCGCGGGCTTGAGCGCATTAACTCAGTTATTTTACAGACATTTGATCGTCTTGACTCTCTAAACAGTGAAACAGACAACAGCCTTAAACCTATTCCAACTGGAATAGGCGATTTGGACAGAATGATTACTGGACTGAACAGAAGCGATTTGATTCTGCTTGCTGCCCGTCCGGGTATGGGTAAAACGAGTTTTGCGCTGAATATTGCCCGTAACGTGGCATGCAAGGCTAAAAAAACTGTTGCATTTTTTTCTCTTGAAATGTCAAAAGAACAGCTCGCAAGCCGTCTGCTCTCAACTGAAGCTTTAATCAGCGGTACAAAACTTCGTACCGGCAAGCTTAATGAGGAGGAGTGGAGCAGACTGATTCCTGCAAGTGATGTCCTTAGTAAAACAGAGCTGTATCTTGACGACACTCCGGGTATTACGATTTCAGAGATGAAATCAAGACTCCGCAGACTTCATAATCTTGATTTAGTAATAATAGACTATCTCCAGCTTATGGCAAGTGGCAGAAGAATTGAAAACCGTGTGCAGGAGATTTCGGAGATAACACGAAATCTTAAAATATTGGCTAAAGAAATGAATGTTCCTGTAATTACGCTTTCACAGCTGTCCCGTGCAGCTGAAAAAAGAGATGACCATCGTCCTCAGCTTGCAGATTTGCGTGATTCGGGTTCAATTGAGCAGGATGCCGATATAGTACTTTTCCTTTACCGTGAAGGTTATTATAATAAAGATAAAGACGGTGATCAGGCTGCTCCTGCGGCTGATATGAATTCAGGTGAATGTATTGTTGCTAAAAACCGTCACGGTGAAACTAATATTGTTAAGCTTCACTGGCAGGGTGAGTTTATGCGCTTTACAGGCACGGAGGCAAGAAGTGAATAATCTTGTTGAACGAACTATCCGAAAGTATGATCTTATTAATTTTGGCGATAAAATAATTGTTGCTTTGTCAGGCGGTGCAGATTCGGTCACGCTTTTTCATGTATTATATTCTCTAAGAGAAAAATATAATATTACAATTTATGCAGCACACGTAAATCATAACCTCCGTGGAGATGAAGCAAAAAGAGATGAAAATTTTTGCAGATCGCTTTGTAAAAAATATGGTGTTGAAATATTTGTAAAAAGTGCGGATATTAAAAATCTGGCAATAAAACGGAGAATTAGCGAGGAACTTTGCGGAAGGAATGAAAGGTATAGTTTTTTTGAAGAGCTTTCACAAAATCTCGATGCAAAAATTGCTACTGCACATACTGCTTCGGATAATGCTGAAACATTGCTGTTCAATATAGCCAGAGGATCGTCAATTGGAGGAGTTTGTGCAATTCCGCCTAAAAGAGATAATATTATAAGACCTCTTATTGAAGTGACAAGATTTGATATTGAAAAATACTGTTCAGATAATAATTTTGAATTTGTCACTGACAGTACTAATTTTACGGATAATTATACAAGAAATAATATAAGGCATAATATCATTCCTGTTTTAAAAAATATTAATATGTCTTTTGAAAAGTCTGCAATGCATTTGAGTGAAAGTGCAAGAGAGATCAATGAACATCTTGATCATGCGGCACAGGCGGCTGATGAAGCGTGCAAGACAGAGTATGGGTATAGCTGTAGGGCTCTTTTATCACTTGACATTGCTGTATTAAAACACTTTTTGGCAGTCATCTGTAAAAAAAATTATAATATATATTTGGAACAAAAACATATTTATTTGCTTTGTGAGATAATAAAAAATGGGGGTTCGCTTGAACTGTCAAAAAATTATACTGCTGTTGTAAAACAGGGTATTTTCAGAATAGTTCAAAGCAGTTCTGGCGTTTTTTTTGACAGTATGTCTCTAAAAGAAAATATGACTTTCTCTTTTGAAGGAAAACAATATTCTGTTTGTAAATTATCGGGTGTTGACGACGGCAATACGGTGAACACGGATTTGCTTGGACAAAATGCAGTATTCAGAACACGCCGCCCCGGAGATAAGTTTACTTATCCTAAGCGGAATATTACTAAACCTCTGCGTAAGGTGCTTAACGAACTTAAAATTCCGTCAGAGCAAAGGGATAAGATTTTAATTTTGGCTGTCGGAAGCACTGTAATGTGGTGTGAAAATGTGGGTGTGTCAATTCAGGGACACTCTGACAGAATAGATAAGGCGCTAAAAATTAAAATAACAGAAGGGGTATAGAAATGCATAATGATATAAAACGAGTTTTATTTTCGGAAAAAGATATTGAAAATATTGTGAATTCTATTGCAAAACAGATTGAAAAAGATTATAATGGCAAAGACTTTATAATGATAGGACTTTTAAAAGGCAGTGTAGCTTTTATGGTTGATCTTATGAAGAATATTGACCTTGATTTTTCTATAGATTTTATTGTCGCATCCAGCTACGGAAGCGGTACACAGTCAACAGGCAGAGTTAATTTGCAAAAAGATGTTTCGCAGTCTGTTGAGGGCAAGGATATTCTTATTGTTGAAGATATAATTGACTCAGGAAATACGCTTGATTTTATAACAAAGTACCTTGAAGCAAAAAAAGCCAAATCTGTGCGGATATGTACTCTGTTTGATAAACCCGACAGAAGACAGGTTGATATATCTGTTAACTATACAGGTGCTGTGATTCCCGACGAGTTCATTGTTGGATACGGACTTGATTATAACGAGAAATACAGAAATCTTCCGTATGTTGGAATTTTAAAGCCTTCGGTTTATTCTTGATTTACATAAATAACAAATTTCAATATATAATATAAAGAGGAGTGACAAGTATTGGATAATAAAAAGAAGATGCGTAATCTGCTTATTTATCTCGGTATTCCGATTTTGATAATTCTTGCAGTTGCTATGCTTTTAAATTCTAATAAAACCGCAAGTCCGAAAACTTCAGATCTTGAGCAGTATTTTATTGAGGATAAGGTTGACAGTTATACCATTAATTACGGTACCGGTGTGATTGAAATCACCCTTAAAGAGGGTGAAACTGCAATCGTTCCTACTTCACCGACCAAATCCTCTCAGGCAGCAACTTCCCAGTCTGTTCAGGAGACTACTTCGCCGGCCTCTAGTGGAATGATAAGCGGAGCCGGTAAGCGTGTTGTTGTAAAGGGACAGCTTGCCGATATTCAAAGATTTCTCAATAATATTCAGCCGTATCAGGCATCGGCGGATGAAGCGGTAGAATATGATTTAATCAGAGCAAGTGACAATTCTTTGCTTATGGAGATGATTCCGACCATCATCATTATGGTAGTGCTTATCGGTGCATGGGTATTCATAATGAAGAAAATGGGCGGAGGCGGTCTTGGCGGAAAAGAAATGAGTTTCGGCAAGGCTAAAATTAAGAATACCAATGATGAAAAGCGCAAAACTACTTTTGATGATGTTGCGGGTGCAGATGAAGAAAAGGAAGAACTTGCAGAAGTAGTTGAGTTCCTGAAGGCGCCTGACAAATATAATAAACTTGGTGCAAGAATACCAAAAGGAGTATTGCTTGTAGGACCTCCCGGAACCGGAAAGACCTTGCTTGCAAGAGCTGTTGCAGGCGAAGCAGGTGTGCCGTTCTTTTCAATATCAGGTTCTGACTTTGTTGAAATGTTTGTTGGTGTGGGTGCGTCCCGTGTTCGTGACTTGTTTGATCAGGCAAAGAAGAACTCGCCTTGCATTATATTTATAGATGAGATTGATGCAGTAGGACGTCAGAGAGGCGCAGGCCTCGGCGGCGGTAATGATGAAAGAGAACAGACTCTTAACCAGCTGCTTGTTGAAATGGATGGTTTTGGTGCAAATGAAGGTGTAATACTTATTGCAGCAACTAACAGACCTGATGTACTTGATCCTGCTCTTATGCGTCCGGGAAGATTCGACCGTCAGGTAATTGTAAGCTATCCCGATGTAAACGGCCGTGAAGCTATTCTTAAAGTTCATGCGCGTAAAAAACCTCTTGCTCCTGATGTGAAGCTTAAAACCATTGCCAAAACTACGGCAGGCTTTACGGGTGCAGATCTTGAAAACCTGCTGAATGAAGCGGCTCTGCTTGCTGCAAGGAAAAACAAAAAGGCTATCACAATGAGTGAGATAAAGGAAGCTACTGTTAAAGTTGTTGTTGGTGCAGAAAAGAAATCTAAGGTAATGAGCGATAAAGAAAAGAAGCTAACTGCATATCATGAAGCAGGTCATGCTATTTTATTTGACAAGCTTCCAACGCAGGATCCTGTTCATGAGATTTCTATTATTCCAAGAGGCATGGCAGGCGGTTATACAATGCCGCTTCCGAGTGAAGATAAGTCATATAATTCCCGCAATGAAATGATTGAAGACATAATAGTATGCCTTGGCGGCCGTGTTGCAGAAGCTCTTATTCTTGATGATATCTCGACCGGTGCTTCAAATGATATTGAAAAAGCAACCAAAACTGCCCGCGCAATGGTAACTAAGTATGGTATGACTAAGGAACTTGGATGCATTTGCTACGGTGCAGATAACGGTGCAGTATTCCTTGGCAGAGATATGGGTCGCACTCAGGATTATTCTGAGGCTACTGCTGCAAAGATTGATAAGCTTGTACTTGATATTGTCAATGATGCATATGATAAGGCTGTTAAGATTCTAAGTGATAACATTGACAAATTGCATGAAATAGCAGCATATCTTATTAAACATGAAAAGATGGCAAGCGATGATTTTGAAGCTGTAATGAATGGCACATATGTCGAACCAGAAGAGACTGAAGATGATGAAGTTGTAACAGAAGACATACATGATACAGCTGAAACAGAAAGCACAGAAGAATAAATTACAATCATAGCCTCTCATTTCGGGAGGCTATGTCTGGCTTGCAGGTAAAATATAAGATTCAGACAAGTTTCGGTATAATTCGGAAGATTGACAATTCACAGTAAAAATAGCTAAGGGAAGATAGGTATGGCACAGGATAAAATAGTAGTGAGGGGTGCAAAGGAGCACAATCTCAAAAATATAGATGTTGAAATACCCCGGAACAAGCTTGTTGTTATAACCGGGCTTTCAGGTTCGGGCAAAAGCTCGCTTGCATTTGATACAATTTATGCGGAAGGTCAGAGAAGGTATGTTGAAAGTCTTTCTTCATATGCCAGAATGTTTCTAGGACAGATGGACAAGCCGAATGTTGAAAGCATAGAGGGACTTTCCCCTGCAATTTCAATTGATCAGAAAACAACTTCTAAAAATCCTCGTTCAACGGTTGGCACTGTTACAGAGATTTACGACTATTTAAGATTGCTTTATGCCAGAATAGGAATTCCTCACTGTACAGTGTGCGGCAGAGAAATCCGTCAGCAGACTGTTGATCAGATTGTTGATAAAATAATGGCTTATGATGAGGGAACAAAAATACAGATAATGGCTCCTGTTGTCAGAGGACGAAAGGGAGAACATGCCAAGGTACTTGACAATGCAAGAAAAACAGGCTTTGTGCGTGCAAGAGTAGACGGAATCGTTTATGATTTATCCGAAAAAATTCCCGTAGAGAAAAACAAAAAGCACAATATTGAAATTATTGTCGACCGATTAGTTATAAAGCCCGAAATAATTTCCAGATTGTCAGACAGTATTGAAACTGCCTCAAAACTTGGCGGCGGACTGGCTTTGGTTAATTTTAACGGAAAAGATGATATAACCTTTTCACAAAAATATGCCTGCCCTGAACACGGTGTAAGTATAGATGACCTTACTCCCCGTATGTTTTCATTTAACAACCCTTTTGGTGCCTGCCCAAAATGCACAGGACTCGGAGTTTTTCTTAAAATTGATGAAAATAAGATAATTCCAGATATGGACAAAAGCATTAAAGACGGCGGTATAAAAGGAAGCGGATGGGCAATGGAGGGCAGTTCCATTGCGGCTATGTATTTTGAAGCACTTTCAAAGAAATATAATTTTTCACTTGATGAACCTATTAAAAATATACCAAGGGACGTTTTAGATATAATTCTTTACGGTACAGGTGATGATAAACTTATAATGCAGCGAAAAACTGTTTACGGAAGCGGTTCATATGAACAAGCGTTTGAGGGAATTATAAATAACCTTGAACGCCGCTACCGAGAGACGGGAAGCAATTGGATAAAAGATGAAATTCGTGCATATATGACGGAAATCCCATGTGATGAATGCCACGGAGACAGACTTTCTTCCGAGAGCCTTGCCGTAACAGTCGGGGATCTTAATATTTCCGATTTATGCAAACTGTCCGTGGTTGACGCACTTGATTTTATACAGAAACTTACTCTCACAGATAAAGAGCAGATTATCGGTGAGGAGATAATTAAAGAAATTGTTGAGCGACTTAACTTTTTAAAGAGCGTAGGACTCGGGTATCTTACACTGTCAAGAAGTTCTGGTACTTTAAGCGGCGGTGAAAGCCAGCGTATAAGACTTGCTACGCAGATTGGAAGTTCTCTGATGGGTGTGCTTTATATTCTTGATGAACCAAGCATAGGGCTTCATCAGCGCGATAACGAAAAACTGCTTGCAACCTTAAAGCATCTTCGTGATCTGGGAAATACGGTTATTGTTGTTGAACATGATGAAGATACGATGTATGCCTCTGATTATATTGTGGATGTCGGACCGGGAGCAGGAATCCATGGCGGAGAGATTGTATGTACAGGTGATGTCGAAAAAATTAAAGCCTGTCAAAACTCGGTGACCGGGCAGTATTTGAGCGGACAAAGAAGTGTTCCTGTTCCGCAAAACCGCAGGAAGGGAAACGGTTATACACTTGAAATCAAAGGTGCCGGTCAGAATAATCTTAAAAATGTAAATGTAAAGATTCCTCTCGGCAAATTAGTGTGTGTAACAGGTGTTTCGGGCTCAGGAAAAAGCTCACTGATAAATGAAATTCTCTATAAAGCTCTTGCACGGGATCTTAACCGTGCCAAAACAATTCCGGGTAAGCACAAAGAAATAAAAGGCATAGAATATCTGGATAAGGTAATTGCCATTGATCAGAGTCCTATCGGCAGAACTCCCCGTTCAAATCCGGCAACATATACAGGAGTGTTTACGGATATCAGGGCATTGTTTGCCGCTACGCAGGATGCTAAAATGCGTGGATATACTCAAGGGCGGTTTTCATTTAATGTAAAAGGCGGACGATGTGAAGCTTGTCAGGGTGACGGTATTATTAAAATTGAAATGCACTTTTTGTCAGATGTATATGTACCGTGCGAAGTATGTAAGGGAAAACGTTACAACCGTGAGACACTGGAAGTAAAATATAAAGGAAAGTCAATTAATGATGTACTTGAAATGACAGTAGAAGAAGGAATGGAGTTTTTCTCAAACATTCCAAAAATTTCCCGTAAACTGAAAACTTTATTTGAGGTTGGGCTTGGATATATTAAGCTTGGACAGCCGGCAACTACATTGTCGGGAGGAGAAGCCCAAAGAGTAAAACTGGCTACTGAGCTTTCAAAACGCAGTACCGGAAAAACGATTTATATTCTTGATGAGCCTACTACAGGTCTTCATATTGCTGATGTTCACAGGCTTGTAGATGTATTGCAGCTTTTGGTGGACAGCGGGAATACTGTGGTAGTAATTGAGCATAATCTTGATTTAATAAAAACAGCAGACCATATTATTGATCTTGGACCGGAGGGCGGTGACATGGGAGGACATATTGTTGCCCAGGGAACACCTGAACAGGTTGCAAAGGTTGAAGGTTCATTTACAGGACAATATCTTTCACCGTTATTGTAGTAAAGACATAAATAATACCTGAAGGTATATGAAAAGTGTCTGACACATATAAAAATTTAAAAATATAAAAGAGAAATTGCATATTTTTATGCAATTTCTCTTTTTTTATTGCTATTAGTGGAGGTGATAAATTGACTGAGCAATTAATAATTACTCTCATTTCATTTGCCGGTACACTTTTAGGTTCAATTGTTGGAATTTTTACAGCATCAAAATTATCAAATTACAGAATAGAACAATTAGAAAAAAAGATGGATAAGCATAATAACTTGATTGAGCGTGTATATCTTATTGAGAAACACGAAGCAGTTATTGAGAATAAAATAAAAACAGCGGAGCATCGCATTTCGGATTTAGAAAATGAACATATTTTAGAAAGGAAGATATAATAAGATGAGCAAATTAAAATGTAAATTATCAAAACCATGTTTGAAAAGGGCTTTAAGAACATTTATACAAACAGCACTCGGTTATATTGTAACGAATGTCACTCTTTATTTAGGAGGAATAAACTATAATGACGGCGATGTGCTCAAAAATGCACTCATAGGTCTTGCAGTTTCTTCATTATCAGCAGGAGCTGCAGCAGTAATGAACATTAAAGAAGGGAATGAAAAGGAAAATGGGTAAAAAAATTTATTTAAGTCCCTCTAATCAGTATAATAATACCTATGCAACAGGCGGTACAAACGAAATGGCGCAATGCGATAAAATTGCAAAAGCAACTGCAACAGCACTGAAAAGATGCGGATTTGAAGTAAAAGTCGGAAAATCAGGAGATACAATGCAGAACCGCTGTAATGAATCTGACAAATTCAATGCTGATATTCATATGCCAATCCATACGAATGCGTATAACGGTAAGGTCACAGGGGGCACAAGAATTTTCTGTCTTAATTCAAACGGCAGAAAGGCGGCAGAAGCTGTTCTAAAGTCATTGGGTTCTATTTCCCCCGGTACAGCTGACAGTGTTTCCTATCAAACTGGACTATATGAAATCAATGTGCCCAGAGCGTTAACTGTTTATGTTGAGTGTGAATTTCACGATACAAAGACGGGTTCAGACTGGATTAGAAGCAATACAGCGAAAATAGGCGAAGCAATTTGCAAAGGACTTTGCAGTTATTTTGGAGTTGTATATAAAACCGCAGAAAGCGAAAGCGGCGGAAATCATGAACCTCCGTCAAATGAATCTAAACTTTATATTGTAAGAATCACTTCATCAAACGGGGTAAATATCCGCAAAGGACCAGGTACCAATTATGATATTACCGGTGCAATACCCAAAGGCGGTGCATATACAATTGTAGAGGAGAAATCAGGTTCAGGAGCTAAAAAGTGGGGTAAACTCAAAAGCGGTGCAGGGTGGATTTCACTTGACTTTACTCAAAAAATTAAATGATTTAAATAAAAATGCAGTGCAGCTTATATCCACTGCATTTTTTCTATTTAGAGACATATACTATTTATATTAAAGACAAAGGAGCAGCAAAATGAGCAAAATTATTATATCAACTGAAAGCGGCTCTGACTTGCCATATAAAATCACCGTTCCTCATAATGTACAAATTATTCCAATGCATATTTCTTTTGGAAGAAAAACATTTTGTGATGGCTGCTTTAATCAGGAAGAAATATACAAGTACTATGATCGTCACAAACAGCTTCCGAAAACATCAGCAGCAAGTCCGGGAGATTATACCGTGCATTTTAAATCAATTTTTGACAGATTTCCGGACTGTTCCATAGTTCATATATCATATTCCGCAAAGCTTTCTGTTTCCTATCAAAATGCAGTGCTTGCATCCAATGATTTTGACAGTAATAAAATAAGGGTAGTAGATTCGTTGAATGCATCATCCGGATTGGGTGTGCTTGTTATGTTTGCAGTAAAGATTATAGAAAAATATCAGGATGCGTTTTCGTTTGATGAATGTGTGTCTCTTATAAAACAAGCACGTCATAGAGTTTGCTGTTCATTTATTCCTAAAAGTCTTGAATATATGAAAGCAGGAGGAAGAATATCCGGAGCAGCACAGTTTGGTGCCGCAGTTCTCAATCTTAAGCCGAGTGTTGTGTTAAAAAACGGCAGCTTGGAGGCAGGAAAAAAATACAGAGGGAATATTAACAGAATTGCCTTTTGTTATATGAAGGATTTTACAGAGAATAACAGACTTGAAAAAGATTTTATTGTTATAGGTTACTCACACGGCGTTAGTAAAAATATGCTTTTCTCTCTTAAAAGGTATGCGCATAAACTTGGATTTACAAAGTCATGGTGCTTTCAAATGGGAAGTGTTGTCTCAAGTCATGCAGGGCCTGAATCAATAGGATATGCAGGAATAAGCAAGTTATAACATATAATTTAATTTAACAGGATAACCAAAACAAAACAGACCGTCAAAAGACGGTCTGTTTTGTGATTGTGTGTTTTATGAAAATGAATGTTTCAAAAATGAAGCAAACATTTTTAACAGATTGGATATAACCTCACATCGGTTTTTAATATTATACTATTGAATTTGGGTAAATTCAAGACAAAATCAGACGATTTGTCCTTTTCTAACAGTGAAAACAACAAATTGCACAATAATTTATTGGTGGTTTTGTGCATGATTATTTCCCAAAATTATTTTTTTACCTAATAATAGAATTTTAGTAATTTAATGTTATACAAAAGTGCCAAAAATAATCTGTATTATTATAAAAAAGCAATTACTGATTTTTAAATTGTAAGCTTTAACAAAGCAGAAAATATTTTTTATTTACTGCTAATATTTTAATTTAAAGTACTGACAATTGGACAGTGAGGGTAAACCACACTAATAATCGAACAAATGTTCTTGACTAAAGTGAATATTACTAATATAATTAAATTAGAGACACAGACAGCCCCATCTTGTTTCTAATTTGAATAATTTTTACAGCGTACCATAAAATCATTTAACATACTGAAGAACGGATACTATTTCGCGATAATGCTGTTTATTATTTAAAGAACACCATTGTTTTGGAAAGCTGATAGTTTTGTAAAATTCTTGTTTGGAAGTAGTTAGTGTTTTTTGCAGGCGCCGGATGTGGAAGAAAGGAAAATAGAATGAATTATCTTGAATGGTCTGAAGAATATAGGGATACGGCTGATGAAATTGCTTTTGTAATGGATAAGCTTAAAAAATCAAAGTGCGGTAAGAGTAATACTGAGAAAAAAGAGATTGATTTAAAAATATCTAAATATAAGTCTTATTATAATGAATGTATGCTAATTTCAAATCATTTGATGGCAAGATATGAAGGAGTTGGGTAATGAGAACCGAGTTAATCCATTTTAATGAAAACAATACATATAAAATTCTTTTTGGGAAATATATTTCTGACGGAAACTCAAATTACAGCAGTCGTGAGAAGATGAAGAAAATACTGTTACAGGCGATAGAGGATGAACTTACTGAAAAACAGAGAAAATGTCTTACTGACTATTATCTTTTAAAAAAGAAGGAAAAAGAAATTGCCTTTGAGCTTGGTTTAAACCCTTCAACAGTCTCAAGACATATTTCTATGGCACGCAAAAAGCTTAAGCATATTGCGGCCTATTATATGTAGGTTGTAATAAAAGTATTATTCCGAAATATCAAAATTCGGCAAATACCACTTTAGTGCTTCTGTGTAATTTGCGCCGTTATTGCATAGATAATTAATACCGCTTAAGCTTACTCCAACACAATTGGTGTTCTCATCATAGTCTTTTAAAAAGCAATCCCACGGTGATGCAACCGATTGTATATATTCATACTCGTCACTCAAGCCGGTAAGACCGTTTGAACTGTCAGAAAAGGGAATAAAAAACGCTTTGTTATTTATGCAAAGCGTTTTTTCTTTTACTGATTTAACTGCTTTTTCAATTTCAGTGTATGTTTCCAATATGTTTCCTGATGCATTTTCTTTGTATAAAAAATCTTCATCGCTGAAACTGTCGGGATCAATTCTATAATTTGTGTTTTGAATTACAGCTAATGCTTTTATAGTCTCATTACAGTAATTGTCTTTATATTTTGCGGCGGTAAGGGCACATAATATTTTTTCGTAATCATTTTGTTCGTCAGTTTTGCTTGGAGTATCGGCTGTTGACATTGTTGTTTTTGAGTTTGCACTGCTTTGGCTGCATTTTGCAGCGATAAACGGAAGAAGTGCCATTAAGAGAAACATTAATATAATTGCTGCTATTTTTTCCTTCATTAATTTACACCTTCATTTCTTACAAAAAACAAGAAAAACAACCATTAAATTGTGCTTATTTTTCCTTGACATAACGATACATTTGGCTTAAAATAATATATGATTGAAATTATGCAATAATTACCTAAAATATGTTATTAATTATAATCCAAAGAAATGGAGATTGTTATGAAAGTAAAATATTCTGTAATACCTTTTATACCGGTTGCAATTGCAATGGTCGGACTGAAAATTATGAGTTTGTTTGGACTTGACAGCAACGGACTGTTATTTGGCATGAACAAGACAAGTGTATCTTATCTTGTAATAGGTTTTGCACTCGGATTGTTTGTTCTTTGTATTTTTATCAATATTCTTGACAGAAAAACTGCGCCTGTATATGGAGTGAAAAAGAACTTTGTTTCCGGTGTTCTTGCTGTTTTTTCAGGCTTTGCTGTAGCTGCTTCTTCTATAATTTCTTTTTTACATACTTCGCCCAGCAACAGCGATAACTATTATATGAGTTTAGTCGTATCCCTATTTTCGTTTTTTGCCGGTGTTGCGCTGATTCTTATGAGTAAGGTGCACTTTATCGGAAAATCGACTGTTTCAGGAATATCAATGATGTATATTTTCCCTGCGTTGTGGGGGTGCAGCTGTCTTGTTTCAGAATTTCTTGCTGCAACAAAGGTTTCAATTTCTGCAAGCGATATGACACCGCTTTTTTGCTATATTTTTGTGACGCTTTATTTATTTTCTCATGCTATGATTGTTTCAAGAATTAAGGGCAGAAATCCTGTTAAAGCATGTTTCGTATACGGTTTGCCTATGGTAGCTGTTTCACTTTCTTATGGTATTTATGTTATTTTAACATCAGCCGTTGAAAATTCAGGTATACATACTATAATGGTTGGTGTTCAGTTTTCTGTACTTGCGTTGTATGCGCTGTCTTTTATTGTCGAAATGTTTTTTGGTACTATTACAAAGGATGAGGTTGAAATTATCGATACTCTTCCTGAGGAAGAAGATACTTATGTGAACAGCTACATTAATTCCGGAAGTTATGATGAGATACTTATAAGTGACAGGAAAGATTCGGAAACAAATGCTGCAAATAACGATGAAACTATCCCTGACTTAAGCGGATTAGATGATTTTGTTATGGGTTATAATGAAGAAGACAGAGATATTGTAAGAATGTCAAATAAGTCTGATGTTTTAGATAGTGTAATTCTTGACTCAGGCGCAGACAAAACTCCTGACTTAGTTGAAGATATTGTAGCAACTTCTGATGCAAACAGCAAAATTGAGAAAACCGCTGCGGCTAATAAAAAAGCTGTTTCAGGCGATAAAGAAAACGTTGCTGAAACAGAAAAAGCTGAAAACACAGGAGCTGTAAATAATACAAAACCGGTTTCAACTAAAAAAACTGTTCAAGGTACTTCTGATGAAGTATCTGACAGCAGGAATAATGATGCAATCAGCAGTGACAGATTAAGTCAGATTGACCGTCTTTTAAAAGAGTTAGAAGGAAAAAAATAATTATTGACATTCACACTTTTCGGTGCTATTATTATTAAAAACTAATATATTTAATCGTTGAAAAGGACATGGTATGTAAAATCCCTTTTCCAGAGAGCGGGTTGTGTGCTGAAATATCCCGCATTAGGCTTTACATGCTACCACCTTTGAGACCGTACAGGAAATGGTGCGGCGTATAACTGCGTTAAAGTTACTCGAGGGCATTTTGCTGAACTTGGGTGGAACCACGATTTAATCGTCCCAATATTCCTTTTTGGAATATTGGGGCTTTTTATTTCTGAAAACTGCCCGGAATTAATTGTTCAAAAATTACTTGATAATAATGAAATATCATATTTAACCGAATGTAGTACTACATAGCTTTTTAGCATAAATATAAAATATAAGGAGAATTGAAATGATTAAAGTTGAACTTAAAGGCGGAGTTGTAAGAGAATATGAAGATAACACAACTCCTGCTCAAATTGCTAAATCAATTGGTATGGGATTGTATAAATCTGTTTGTTGTGCAAGAATGGACGGAGAAGTTATTGATTTAAGGACTCCGCTCACAAAGGACTGCCGTCTTGATTTGCTGACGTTTGATGAGCCCGAGGGTAAAAAAGCATTTTGGCATACAGCTTCTCATGTGCTTGCTCAGGCTGTAAAAAGGCTTTATCCTAATGCAAAGTGTGCAATAGGTCCTGCTGTTGACAGTGGATTTTATTATGATTTTGACGTTGAGAAACCTTTCTCTGCTGATGATCTTGAAAAAATTAAAACAGAAATGAAAAAAATTGTGAAATCCGGTATTGAGCTTGAACGCTTTGAATTAAATCCGGAAGATGCAATTGCAAAGTTGACAGAGATGAATGAGCCGTACAAAGTTGAGCTTGTTAAGGAACATGCTGATAACGGTGAAAATATAAGTTTTTATAAGCAGGAAGATTTCACGGATTTGTGTGCAGGACCTCATCTGCTTAATGTGTCTGTTTTAAAGGCAATTGAACTTACAAATTGTACAGGTGCTTATTGGAGAGGAGATGCAAACAATTCTCAGTTGTGCCGTGTATACGGTATTGCATTTCCAAAAGCGTCCATGCTGGAAGATCATCTGAAAATGTTAGCAGAAGCAAAGCTTCGCGATCATAATAAATTGGGCAGAGAGCTTGAACTTTTTACAACAAGTGAAGTTATTGGTCAGGGATTGCCCATTCTTCTTCCAAAAGGCGCAAGAATTATTCAGTTGTTGCAGCGTTTTGTTGAGGACGAAGAGCAGCGCCGCGGCTGGCTTCTTACAAAAACGCCTTTTATGGCGAAAAGCGATTTGTATAAAATAAGCGGACATTGGGATCACTATAGAGACGGTATGTTTGTACTTGGAGACCCTGAGAAAGACGATGAGGTTTTTGCACTTCGTCCCATGACTTGTCCTTTCCAATATCAGGCTTACCTCAACCGTCAGCGCTCATACCGTGATTTGCCTCTGAGATATAACGAAACTTCTACACTTTTCCGAAATGAAGCCAGCGGTGAAATGCATGGTCTTATCCGTGTGCGCCAGTTTACAATTTCCGAAGGACACCTTATGTGCCTTCCCGAGCAGCTTGAGCAAGAGTTTAAGGGGTGTCTTGAACTTGCTATTTATATGCTTAAAACATTAGGATTGTACGAAGACGTTTCTTATCGTTTTTCTCAATGGGATCCAAAAGATACAAATAAGTATATCGGAACTGCCGAACAGTGGGATGAAGCTCAGGGTATAATGCAAAAAATTCTTGATGACCTCGATGTACCTTATGCAATTGGTATCGGAGAGGCTGCATTTTACGGACCGAAGCTTGATATTCAGATTAAGAATGTTTACGGTAAGGAAGATACTCTTATTACAATACAAATTGATCAGATGCTTGCTGAAAAATTTAATATGGAATATGTTGATAAGGACGGTACAAAGAAGAATCCTTATATTATTCACAGAACATCTATCGGCTGCTATGAAAGAACACTTGCTTTGCTTATTGAAAAATATGCCGGTGCTTTCCCTATGTGGCTTGCCCCAGTTCAGGTAAAGCTTTTGCCTGTTGCCGACAGACATCTTGATTATGTATATGAAATAAAAAAGGTGCTTGAATCAAACGGAATGCGTGTAGAAATTGATTCAAGAAGTGAAAAAATTGGTTATAAAATCCGTGAAGCACAGCTTGAAAAGGTACCGTATATGTTTATTATCGGTGATAAGGATATTGAAGCAAATACTGTTTCAGTCCGTCACAGAAAAAATGGTGACCTCGGTGCAATGAAGCTTGATGAATTTGTAGATAAGGCACTTGATGAAATTAATAATAAAACAATTAACTGATAAAAGCAGGTGAAATATGTCTTACGGACTTATACCGTATGATAAGAAAAGCCGTCAATTTTTTAAGAATCGGCGCAGGCGAATTATAATTGTCATTTTTTTAATAACTATAATTGCTGCCAGTGGTATTTTTTATGTAATCTTAAAGGACAATAACAATGTACTTGAGAATAGTATGCAATACACTGACGAACAGCTGCTTACAGTTGTTAACATTCAGTCGCCGCTTGAACCGAACTATATCCCAGAACTCGCAGACTGTAAGGGATTTAAGGTTAGTACAATGGCATCCGATTCTCTTGAAGCTATGATTGATGATGCTGAAAGCCAAGGAATGAAAGTAAAAATAAAATCTGCATACATTTCATATAATGAACAGGAAAAACTGTATGATGAAGTACTTAAAAGTTTCCTTTCAAACACCGGTTATACACAGGTTAGGGCAGAGGCTGCGGCACAGAGGATTGTGCCGCTGGCAGGGCACAGTGAAGCTCAGACAGGTTTGCTTGTAGAACTGGAGTTTATTGACGATCGCAGCAGAGCTTATATTGAACGAACTTGCATAAATTATGGTTTTATTCAGCGTTATCCTGAAAACAAAACCTCGTTAACACGAAGGGATGCCGATAATACGATTTATAGGTTTGTGGGTGCGGATAATGCTGTCAAAATGCGTTCATATAATATGTGTCTTGAGGAATATAATATTTATATTTCGGAGCAAAAGTCGCAAAATTAAAAAAATCTGAAAAAACACTTGATTTTTGTAAGCAGATGTAGTATAATCATTCTGTTAATTGTGTAATGTCAGGTAGGTGAAAACAATGAAAGAGAACATCCATCCTAAATACGAGAAAACAACAATTACTTGTGCTTGCGGTAATGTTATTGAGACAGCTTCAACAAAAAGCGACATTCGTGTTGAAATTTGTTCAAAATGCCACCCATTCTATACAGGAAAGCAGAAATTAGTTGATACCGGCGGACGTGTTGACAGATTTAAAAAGCGTTTCGGTATGGATAAATAATTTTTTATTATGTAATTGTTTAGGCGGCACTTAGTGCCGCCTTATTTACTATCCGAGGTGTCTTATGCTGAAAGACTATAAAACTGTGCAAAACAGTGCAAAGGATGAATTTGTGGAAAAGCGGTCACGCTTTATAGGGTATTGCAAACCTGTTTCTAATGAACAGGAGGCAATTGATTTTATTAATGAAAAGCGTTCGGAGCACTGGAATGCAACTCATAATGTGTATGCTTACTCATTGCGTGAAGGAAATATAAAGCGTTACAGCGATGACGGCGAACCATCCGGAACAGCAGGAATGCCAACGCTTGATGTCATAGTAAAAAATGAAATATATGATGTTTGTGTTGTAATAACGAGATATTTCGGAGGAGTTCTTCTTGGAACAGGCGGACTTGTAAGGGCTTATTCTCACGGAGCGAAAATTGCACTTGAAGCGTCAGAGATTGTTATGATGCAAAATTGTCTTATATGTACTGTGCGCTGTACATACAATCAATACGGGAAGGTGTCTTCTTTGATTATTGATGCGGGAGCGAAGATTGACGACACAATTTATGAAACGGACGTTTTTATAAAATTTCATATTTCTCCCGATTTAATCACAGCCCTGAATAAAATGCTTGCCGATGCAACTTCTGGGGAGGTGCAGGCAATTTCTGACGGTGAAAAATTTTATTCAGTGCCAATCTCGGACAAATAAATCTTGACTGCTATATATTTTAGACATACCTTAAGATAATTTCGACTTTAAAAATAATTATTTTTAAAAAATTTTAAATATTTAGAGGAATAATTAAAAAAATTTCGTAAAAAGCTAATAGGAAACAGCAAGGAGGAGTTTTATGGCTTTCCCGGAAAGTTTTTTGCAGGACTTGAAAATGCGCAGCGATATTACTGATATTGTTTCGTCATATGTAAGTCTCAAAAGACGGGGCAGGAATATGGTCGGACTTTGTCCGTTCCATGGTGAAAAAACTCCGTCCTTTAATGTTTATACCGAAAATGGTTCTTTTTACTGCTTTGGATGCGGTGTAGGCGGAGATGTAATTTCTTTTGTAATGAAGATTGAAAATCTTGATTATACAGAGGCGGTTAAGTTTCTGGCGCAAAGAGCAGGTCTTGAAGTTCCTCAGGATTCCTACGATAACAGTATGAGTATGCTTAGAAAAAGAGTGTTTGAGGCAAACCGAGAGGCGGCACGCTTTTACTTTGATACTCTTTATTCCCCAAATGGCAGAAGAGGACTTGACTATTTTCATTCCCGTATGCTGTCAGACAGGACTATACGCAGATTCGGTCTGGGTTATGCTGACGAAAACTGGACATCTCTGTGTTCTTATCTTCGATCAAAGGGATTTAAGGATCATGAGCTTATTGCTGCTAATCTTGCTGTAAAGCGCAGAAACGGCAGCGGCGTATATGACCGCTTTACAGACCGGGTTATGTTTCCGATTATAGATTTAAGAGGCAATGTAATTGCTTTTGGCGGAAGAATAATGACCGATCAGAAGCCTAAGTATCTTAATACTTCAGATACTCCGGTTTTTAAAAAAAGTTCAAATCTTTTCTCACTTAATAATGCGAAAAATTCTGGTACATCCGTGCTTTTGCTGTGTGAAGGGTATATGGATGTAATAGCAGTTAATCAGGCAGGCTTTACAAATGCTGTTGCTACATTGGGAACAGCTCTTACAAATGAACAGGCAGTGCTTATGAAGCGCTATGCTGATGAAGTTATAATATGTTATGATGCGGATGAAGCGGGTCAAAAAGCAACTGCAAGAGCAATCCCTATATTGCGTAATGCCGGATTGCTTGTCAAGGTTCTGTCAATTCCAAGCGGAAAAGACCCTGACGAGTTTATTAAGTCAAAGGGCAGTGACGGTCCTGCTGCATTCAAGGCGTTAATCGAAAAATGCGGAAATGATGTTGAATACCGTCTTCAAAAGTTAAAACAGAATTACAATCTGGATATTACCGACGGAAGAATTTTATACCTTGAAAATGCAGCAAAGGTTATTGCAACGATTTCAAGTCCTATTGAGAGAGATGTGTATACATCAAAAATTTGCAGTGAAATCGGTGTTGATAAAAATGCTTTCAAACAGCAGATCGCCAACAGACTACGCCGTTCAAGCCGTGAAGCCGATAAAAAGCATATAAGACAGATACAAACTGATTTAAGCGGCAAAAACGACAAGATTAATATTGAACATTATAAAAAACCCCGGAGTTCCAGTGCCGAAGAAGCACTGCTTGTATATCTTATAAATAATCCCGATTCATATAGGGATATATCTTCTCAGATTAATTCCGGAGAGTTTCAAAATTCTCTTATAAAACGATATTATGAGTATGTAGCGGATCGAATTGAAAACGGACTTGAACCTCTTACAAATATATCTGCTGACTTTAGTTCAGATGAAGTATCCAAGCTTTATCAGCTTATGTCACAGTCAATTCCGGCTGCTTCAACACCGGAAGCACTGAGAGAATACATAAATGTTATCAACGAGGAATGCTCAAAGCTTAATTCAAATGATTTATCATCTTTATCAGATGCTGAGCTTAGAGTGTATCTTGATAAAATAAGGAAAAGCAAACAGTAAATGCAGGAAAGGAAAATTGAGTATGGCAGTTCCGCAGGATAAAAAAACAGTTGCCAAAGAGCTTATTGAGCTTGGTAAACAAAAAGGACAGCTGACAAATCAGGATATTCTTGATGCAATAGGAGAAATTGATTTTGAACCTGAACAACTTGAAAAGCTGTATGATAATATAGAAGCACAGGGCATCGAAATAGTTGAGGATATCGGTGACATCAAAATTGAAGACATCGACCTTGATTTTGTCGAGAATAAAGACCATGGTTCTCATGTATCATCAGAACAGAGTGTTACGATAGATGACCCTGTAAAAGTTTATCTTAAGGAAATAGGTCGTGTTCCGCTCCTTTCCTCAGATGAAGAAATTGAACTGGCTATTAGAATTTCCGATGGTGATGTATCAGCAAAACAAAGACTCTCCGAAGCAAATCTCAGACTTGTTGTTTCAATTGCAAAGCGTTATTTGGGAAGAGGAATGCAGTTTCTTGATCTTATCCAAGAGGGCAATCTAGGTCTTATTAAGGCTGTTGAAAAATTTGATTATACAAAGGGATTTAAATTTTCCACATACGCTACATGGTGGATAAGACAAGCTATAACCCGTGCTATTGCTGATCAGGCCCGAACAATTCGTATTCCGGTTCATATGGTTGAAACAATTAATAAGGTTAAAAAAGTGCAGAGTCAACTTCTTCACCAAAATGGTCACGAGCCGTCAGCCGACGAAATTGCAGAAGAAATTGATATGCCTGTTGATAAAGTACGTGAAATAATGAGAGTTGCTCAGGAGCCTGTTTCTCTTGAAACACCTATTGGTGAAGAGGAAGACAGTCATCTTGGTGATTTTATTCCGGATAACGACGCTCCTGCTCCCGCTGATGCAGCATCACATACAATGCTTCGCGAACAGCTGTCAGATGTGTTGTCAACTCTTACTCCCAGAGAGGCAAAGGTATTAAGACTGCGTTTTGGTCTTGAGGACGGAAGAAGCAGAACTCTTGAAGAGGTAGGAAAAGAGTTTAATGTAACCCGTGAACGTATACGTCAGATTGAGGCAAAGGCTTTGCGCAAGCTTCGCCATCCGTCAAGAAGCAGAAAGCTGAAAGATTATCTTGATTATTAATTATTGGTTATGATTACTTTTGAAGAATGCGGTTATATGCTTGATGAAATTGCCGATTCAATGCCTTATGAGCTCTATCGTGACCTTAACGGAGGTATTTCCCTGTTGCCGCAGGCAAAAATTCACCCTAAAGCAGTGAACAATGATTTGTTCATTTTGGGCGAATACATACGAAATTCTCTTGGCAATGCCATAGTTTTGTACTATGGTTCAATTGACAGAGTATACGGAAAACTGACGCGTGAGGAATACTATAATAAACTGATTGGTATTCTCCATCATGAGGTTCGTCATCACAACGAGTACCTTGCCGGTTGTGATGATTTGGGAATATACGATAAAGAACAAATTGACAAGTATCTTCGGGATAAAAATCAAGAATAAATTCGTCAGATTATTATAATATTAATATCAAAAAAACGGACTGATTTCAGTCCGTTTTTTGATTGTTATTGGATTTTGATTATCTGACCGGGATAAATAACATTTGGATTTGTAAGTCCGTTAAGCTGAGCAATATTATCAACTGTTGTGTTGTTTCTCTGGGCAATTATCCAAAGAGTATCACCCGGACGGGCAACATAATACTGATTGGCAGCAGAACCTGCCGGTACAGTTAATATTTGACCTACAGAAATACTGTTAGGGTCTTGAAGATTGTTATATCTTAAAATATCGTTAATCGTAGTCTGAAAAAACTGTGCTATTGCAAACAATGTATTTCCCGGTCTTACGGTATATTGTATAAGTTCCATATTTGTCCTCCTATAAGTCTTTATTAATAATATATGTTGTTTTAAATTTATTGACACAGATTGAATAAATTTAATTGAAAAAGCAACAATAAATTAGGAGACAAAAATGTAAATATTTTCACTCCGTATTTGTACAAGTACAAAATTTTAAGCAAACTGAATTATTTACTCCTTATCAGCCCGCGGTAAGGCTGTAAAAGACTATTTCAATTTGTGGGCGGAAAGGCTATGAATATTACATGAACGTGACAATAGACAAGATATTTGGCAGGGAGATAATTGATTCAAGAGGCAATCCTACAGTTGAAGCGGAAGTGGGGTTGTCTGACGGTACATTTTCCAAAGCGTCAGTGCCATCGGGAGCATCAACAGGCGTTTTTGAGGCAGTAGAGCTTAGAGACAATGATGACAGATATATGGGCAAGGGCGTCAGCAAGGCAGTTGAAAATATCAATAAAATTATTGCACCAGCTTTGTGCGGTGATTCTCCGTTTGATCAGTGTGCAATTGATTATAAAATGATTGAACTTGACGGTACTCCAAACAAGGAAAAACTGGGAGCAAATGCAATTCTTGCGGTATCACTTGCCTGTGCAAAGGCTGCTGCAGGGCATTTTAAATTGCCGTTGTTCCGTTATATTGGAGGAACTTTTTCTTTAAAAATGCCTGTTCCTATGATGAATATTTTAAATGGCGGAGCACACGCAGCAAACAACATCGATATTCAGGAGTTCATGATAATGCCTGTTAATGCTCATTGTTTTTCTGAAGGTCTCAGGCAGTGCTGTGAAATTTATCATACCCTGGGAAAAATTCTTAAACAAAATAACATGTCAACATCAGTTGGTGATGAAGGCGGATATGCGCCAAACCTTGATTCTGATGAAGAGGCTATTGAGCTTATTATTAAAGCTATTAATGCGGCAGGTTACAGTACCGAAAATATTAAAATCGCACTTGACGCCGCTGCTTCGGAATGGTACAGGGAAGGTTTGTATAAACTCCCAAAAAGAGGAGTGGAAATTACAAGTGAAAACCTGATTGAATATTTTGAAAAATTGTCATCCAAATACCCGATTATATCAATTGAGGATCCGTTGTCTGAACATGATTGGGAGGGTTGGAAGAAAATAACTTCAAAAATCGGAAATAATGTGCAGCTTGTCGGTGATGATTTATTTGTGACAAACACAAAACGATTAAAGCAAGGTATAGAAATGTCAGCGGCAAATGCAATATTAATAAAAATTAATCAGATTGGTACGCTGACAGAAACGCTTGACGCAATAGATATGGCGCATAAGGCAGGTTATCATGCAATTATATCACACCGCAGCGGAGAAACTGAGGACACGACAATTGCGGATATTGCAGTTGCGGTAAATTCAGGCCAGATAAAGACCGGAGCTCCATGTCGTACGGACAGAGTTGCAAAATATAACAGATTACTTCGTATAGAAAGTAGTATAATTAATACCTCAAGATACGGTATGTAAATTTAATTTTCTTTAAAACAGGCAGATTGAGATATACTGCCGGTAAGGCTTTTATGCCTGCATGATCTGCCTGTTTTTTAGAATGTGTAAAATGACAAAATATTCAACTGACAGTGTAGTTATTAATACCCCGTTATTTTTCTGCTGTGCGTTATTTAAAAAATTTTTGCCTGACAAAAAATTCTCGTATTTTGTACATTTATTATTTATTTAACCGCCTATGATTAGTAGAGAAATTAGAGTAAATCGATATGTAATATAGTATAGTCTTTTCTAAACACATATTCGGCAAAATGCACATAAATTGCTTTGGAAATTCTACAGCATTAAGATGTCCTTTGATTTGATAATTCATTATCAGAATTAAAATATATGCAAATATGTGATAGAATTAATTAATAAAATGCTAATAGTCAGGAGGCATTTTTATTGCTTTTAAAAAGATTTGTTACAGGAGTAGTGGCAGCAATGATGGTTACGGCAATGTGTTTTTCAAATGCTTCGGCAGCGACAGCAAATAAGAAAACTGATTATCAGGCATACGCAGCCAATCTTGACAAAACTACATATTCAGGTAATGACCTTGGTGCGGTCTACACTAAAAAATCGACTGTATTTAAAGTTTGGTCTCCAAATGCATCCAGTGTTAAAGTTAATATTTTTGAGCATGGAAGCGACGAAGAGGGAGATCCCGGTTCTATTGAATCAAAGGCACTTGTTCTGGATAAAAAGACAGGTGTATGGTCAGCCACAATTAACGGCGATTTAGCTAACAGATATTACACATATACAATAAAACACGGAAAATCGGTTAAGGAAACCGCAGATGTTTATGCAAAGGCATGCGGAGTAAACGGAAAGCGCAGCATGGTTGTTGATTTGAATTCTACAAATCCCGAAGGTTGGGATCAGGACAGGCATATTCTTGTTTCAAATCCTACGCAGGCTTCCGTGTGGGAGGTTTCAGTCGCAGACTTTTCTTCTTCAGAATCAAGCGGCGTTTCTGAAAAGCACAGAGGAAAATTTATGGCTTTTACCGAGCGCGACACTACGGTAAACGGGGTACAGGGGGCTAGTTCCACTTGTGTTGATTACCTTAAAAAACTTGGTGTAAAATATGTTCAGATAATGCCTTTCTATGATTTTGGTTCAGTGGATGAAAGCAAGGATATCATGAAGCAGTATAACTGGGGATATGATCCTGTTAATTATAATTGTCCCGAAGGTTCATATTCTACCGACCCTTACAAGGGAGAAGTCAGAATTAAGGAATGCAAGCAAATGATTCAGGCTTTGCATGATGCAGGCATAGGTGTTATTATGGATGTTGTCTACAATCACACTTATTCTGTAGATTCGGCTTTTCAAAATACTGTTCCAAATTATTATTACAGAATGAATGAAGACGGAACTTTCTCAAATGGTTCCGGTTGCAGCAATGATACAGCATCTGAACACGCAATGTTCCGAAAGTATATGATAGATTCCGTCACCTATTGGGCAAAGGAATATCATATCGATGGTTTTCGTTTTGATTTAATGGGACTTCATGATGTTACAACCATGAATAAAATAAGAGAAGCACTTGATAATCTCTATGAAGACGGCAGCGGCAAAAAGATTATTATGTATGGTGAGGCATGGAATATGCCGACAAAGTGTGATGACGGCACAGTTATGGCTAACCAAAATAATATAAAGAAAATGAATGACCGTATAGGAGCTTTTGACGATACTGTTCGTGACGCCATAAAGGGAAGTACTTCCGGTGTGGATAAAGGATTTGTTCAGGAAGGTTCAAAAAGAGCTTCTCTAAAAACCGGCATAGCCGGTCAGTCTGATACAAGTTCCGGCTGGGCTAATGTTCCGTCACAATGTGTAACTTATGCATCATGTCACGATAATCTTTGTCTATATGACAAACTTGTTGATTCTGTTTACGGCAAGGATAGTAAGTATCGTAAGAGGTATGAGGATCTTGTAAGTATGAATAAGCTTGCCGGTGCAATTGTTATGACTTCTCAGGGTATTCCCTTTATGCTTGCCGGAGAGGAATTTGCACGCAGTAAGGACGGCGATGAGAATTCTTATGCTTCAAGCCGGGAAGAGAATATGATTGACTGGGAAAATATAGACGAATATTCAGATGTTATTGAGTACTACAGAGGTTTATATAAAATCAGGAATGCATTTGCCGCATTGTCTGATTGTACTGCAATGACTGCAAACAGTTTAACTTATATTCAGAATCCGCCAAAGGGTGTTACGGGTTATATTGTCAACAATACAGAAAGCGGAAAATGGAATAAGCTTTGTGTAATTTTTAACGGCGGTGAAGAGGCTCAGAATGTCAGTGTTAAGGGCAGCTGGGTTATACTTGCAGATAATCAAACTGCAGGATTAAGAAATATCAGAAATATAACAGACAGCGTTAGAGTTGAAGCTCATTCAGCTGTAATTATGACTGATACAAAAAGCTATGATACTGCAGGCATTACTGATTCAGAAGGCGCAGTTATAATTAATTATTATAACAACAAAACAAATGAACTTATTAAAAAGCAGACTCTTACCGGAGACATAGGTTCTGGCTATGATATTTCCCAGCTTGCATCAACGGTAAAGTACGATGTAAAAAAGACACAGGGCGATGCAAAAGGGGTGTTTACTGATCAGATATTATCAGCTGATGTTTATGTTGAGGAATATGATGGAGATATGTCGACCGTCACTTTCAAGTTTGTAGACGATATTAACGGAACAGAGCTTGAAGATGCTTTTATGGTCAGAAACAGAAAAGGACAACAATATTTTACACCCGCGCTTCCTTCAATTGAACACTATAAGCTTGTTCTTGATAAGCTTCCTGATAATGGTGCAGGCAAACTTCAGTCAAAAGATATGGTTGTTACGTATAAGTACACCAGGGTAACTGATGATGCCGATAAGGATATCTGTACTGTAAACGCTGTATATATGGATGATACAGGCAAGATAATAGAAACAAAAACCATAACAGGTAAATTGGGAGAAGAATATTCGCTTCCTGAGAATGAATATGAGGAAATGCATTTGGTCAGAGTTCCCGAAAATGCTCGCGGAGCATTTGTTAAGGGAGAGATAAATGTTGTTTTCAATTATTCAACGATGCCCGATCCGTTTAAGGATATGATGGTGTATGTATTCATCGGTACAGGAATAATTTTGGCTATGTGCGGAGTTTCTGTGATTTATTCAAGGATAAGAAGTAAACGCAGATTTTGTGCTGACATGGACATTGATGAGTAATTATAGGTAGTTGTTTCCGCTTTGTGCGGAATAGATTATATAAATTATTAAGGAGGAATATATCTATGAGAACTACAAAGAAATTAGTTTCTGCTGTTCTCGCTGTTTGTATGCTTGCATCTACAAGCGTATTGACAAGTTTTGCTGCAAAAGCAGACGATAATTCGACTGTTGGTGCGAATACACCTTATTCTAATGCATGTGAAGCTATCGACAGCGAATTTGCGTACAACGGAAATGACCTTGGTGCAACATATGCACCTGATAAGACTACCTTTAAGGTATGGTCGCCGACTGCAACGGCTGTTAAACTCAACCTGTACGCTACGGGTTCCGACAGCGAGGAAGGTGCCGCTGATATAGGTAACTACGATTTAGAGCAGGTTATGGACGGTGACAGATTCACAGGTGTTTGGGCTGTAACAGTAGATGGTGATTTAAAGAATGTATACTATACTTACACAGTCACTGCTGTTCCTACAACAGGCGGCGCTGCTATAACTAAAGAAACACAGGATATCAATTCAGTTGCTACCGGTGTTAACGGCAACCGTTCAATGGTATGTGACCTTGATTCAACTGACCCTGAGGGTTGGGAGAATGATAAGCACATTCTTCTTGATGATGTAACTGATTCATCAGTATGGGAATTACATATAAAAGACTTTTCATATGACCCTGCATCCGGTGTATCAGAAGCTAACAGAGGAAAGTATCTGGCTTTCACAGAAACAGGTACTACTCTTAACGGAGAAGGCAACATTTCAACATGTATTGACTATCTGAAGGAACTTGGGGTAACAACAGTTCAGCTCAATCCTTTCTATGATTTCCAGTCAATAAATGAAGCCGGCAATAATTCACAGTTTAACTGGGGTTATGATCCCCAGAACTATAATGTTCCTGAGGGTTCTTATTCTTCAAATCCTTATGACGGTAATGTAAGAATAAAAGAATGTAAACAAATGATTCAGGCGCTTCATAATGCCGGAATATCTGTAGTAATGGACGTAGTTTACAACCATACATATTCAACTGTTTCAAGTTTCCAGAAAACAGTTCCAAACTACTACTACAGAATGACAAAAACTGGCGCATTCTCAAACGGCTCAGGCTGCGGCAACGAATGTGCAACTGAACGTGCAATGTTCAGACAGTTCCTTATCAATTCATGCCGTTACTGGGTTGATGAGTACCACGTAGACGGTTTCCGTTTTGACCTTATGGGACTTATGGATGTAGAGGCAATGAACGCCATCAGAGAGAACCTTGATGAAGTAAGCGAAAACATTTCAATGTGGGGTGAAGGCTGGACAGGCGGTACTTCTACATATCCGACAAATACATGCACCGGAGAAAAATTCTATCAGGCTACACAGTCAAATTCATCCCGACTCAGCCCAAGAATAGCTTATTTTAATGACGCTATCCGTGATACAATCAAGGGAAGTGTTTTTGATATTAACAGCCAGGGCTTTATCCAGGGAGCAAAAAGTGCTGATATAACAAACGGAATTTACTACGGTATCCGTGCAAACACAATAAAAAACAAGTGGAAGGCAGTAGCTCCTTCTCAGTGCGTAACTTATGCATCATGCCATGATAACGCAACACTTTATGATCAGATTATTGCATCAACCGGTCTTGCAAGCTATGGTGAGAGAAATACTGACGCTGTTAAGATGAACAAACTTGCAAGTGCAATTATGTATACATCACAGGGTGTAACATTCTCACAGGCAGGTGAAGAGATGTGCCGTACAAAAGACGGTGATACAAACAGCTACAAATCACCTGCTACACTTAATATGATTAAGTGGCAGAATGTTGTTGATTATGCTGATGTTATCTCTTATTACAAGGGTATGGGACAGATTAAAGCACATTTTTCACCTCTTACTTGTGATGATTCAAAGTACTCAAATGATGACTATTATACAATAAATAATGCGCCAAAGGTTCTTACTGATACATTTGCATTTACTGTTGCAAATGATACTCCCGGCGAGTGGAGCAAAATTGCAGTTATTTACAATGGCTCAAACAAAGAAACAGAAGTAACTCTTAAGGATACTTCTGTAACAGACTGGGTTATTATTGCAAACAATGAAGCAGCAGGACTTGATAACCTTGGTGAAGTTACGGGTTCAACATTTACAGTTGCAGGAAGTTCTGCAATTGTTGCAGTTGAAAAGTCCAGCTTCGAGTCTGTTGACGCTAAGTCGAATATGGGTAAAGTTAAAGTAAACTATGTATATGAGCCATCAGGTGAAAAGCTTGACGATTCTGTAGTATTACAGGGATCAGTAGGTACAGGTTATCAGACAACAGCAAGCGCAGGCGTGCCTGATACATATGTAGTAAGTTCAATTGAAGGTCCGTCAAACGGCAAATTTGCTGATGGCACAACAGAGGTTACTTATTATTATGAAGATTATGTTCCGGAGTCAATTTTAGCTGCTGACTTTAACGGAGACGGCCGTATTAACGTTCTTGACGTTACAGAAATGCAGAAGTACTTTGTTGACAAAGCAGAACTTTCTGATGATCTTGTAGAAAAGCTTGACCTTAACTATGACGGTTCAAAGAATATTATGGACTGTACAATGCTTCTTAAGTATCTTGTTGAAATGCCTGTTTCAAGCGGAAGTGTAACGGCTAATTACTATTATACTGATGCAGAAGGTAATACTCAGAAACTTACAAATTCAATTACAATAACAGGAAGAGCCGGTTCTGAATATAAAACAGACGAATTCAAAGTTGTAGGATATGGTGTTGATACAACAAAATATCCTGAGAAACCATCCGGAAAGATTCCTTACGGCGAATTAAATGTTGATTACTATTATGTAGCATCAAGCCTTGATATTAATCTCCATTTTAAACATAACGGTTCTCTTACATGGGCTCCGACTCTTTGGATTTGGGGTTCAGATCTAAAGGGTGTTGACAAGGGCAACTACACTCCTGACGATTCTGCTGTATGGCCGGGCATTAAAGCTGAGGATGCTGACGGTGATGGTTGGTTTGACTATGGCTTCACATATAGAGGAGCAGGAACATACAATGTTATTGTTTCAAACGCCGGAGCAACTCAAACAGTTGACTATAAAGGATTCGTTGATAATGAGATGTGGGTTGTAATTAACGATTCAGCAGTTTCGGGCGGCACATATCTTACATTCTATACAGATAATCCAGATACTAATCCTAATGCTCCGATAGCTGAACAGATTACACTTGGCAAATAACTCCGAATAATTTTTATTAAGGCTGACCATTAGGTCAGCCTTAATTATTGTGACGAATTAATTTAATAAAAGGATTAATTAAAAGTATTTGTTATGTACTCAATTTTTTGTCTGTAGAATGAAATTATTGATTTATTTTGAAGAATATTGTATAATATTTGAAAAACAGATAAAGGAGAAATATTATGAAAGTGACTATTTCCGATTCAATTAAATACATAGGAGTAGATGACAAGACAATTGATTTATTTGAGAGTCAGTATATTGTTCCAAACGGAGTATCATACAATTCATACATTATTCTTGATGAGAAAATTGCTGTAATGGATACTGTCGACAGAAGAAAAACTGACGAGTGGATTGATAACCTTGAACAAGCGCTTGACGGAAGAACACCTGATTATCTTATCATAAGCCATCTTGAACCTGATCACTCATCAAACATAAAACTTATTTATGAGAAATATCCTGATATCAAGCTGGTGGGAAATGCTAAAACATTTAATATGCTGCCGCAGTTTTTTAATATTGACCTTGCTAATAGAACCATTACAGTAAAAGAGGGAGATATACTGGATCTTGGTATTCATAAACTTACTTTTGCTATGGCGCCAATGGTTCATTGGCCTGAGGTTATGGTTGAATACGAAAGCACGGAGAAGGTACTCTTTTCAGCCGATGGATTTGGAAAATTTGGTGCACTGGACACTGATGAAGATTGGGCTTGTGAAGCAAGAAGATATTATTTTAATATATGCGGTAAGTATGGGGCACAGGTTCAGGCACTTTTAAAGAAAGCCGCTTCACTTGACATTAAAACAATTTGTCCTCTTCATGGCCCTGTACTAACAGAGAATCTTTCTTACTATATAAATCTTTACGACACATGGAGTAAATATGAACCTGAAACAGACGGTATATTTATCGCTTATGCATCAATCCATGGTAATACTGAAAAAGCGGCGTTAAAGTTATATGATATTCTTAAGGAGAAAACAGACAAAAAGATTTCAATAGCTGATTTATCAAGAACAGATCTTGCTGAAGATATAGAAGATGCTTTTCGATACAGTAAAATGGTGCTTGCAGCTCCTACATATGACGGCGGCATTTTTCCAATAATGAATGATTTTTTACATCACTTAAAAATTAAAGGTTATAAGAACAGAAAGGTTGCAATCATTGAAAATGGGTCATGGGGACCTATGGCAGGTAAAATTATGAGGGAATATATGGAAGATATGAAAAATATTGAAATTTGCCCTTCATCTGTGACTATTCGTTCTGCTATGAAAGAAGAGAATATCGAACAGCTTTCAGTACTTGCTGAGCAAATATTGGCTTAATAATGCATATTTAATTTAAATTGAAGAATATTTTTTGGCAGATTTGGATTGAACATTGCCTTTGCCTACTGTTTAATGCACTATGTTCAGCCATAATCTGCCTTAATATTATATAATTGTTCTTTCAAATGTTTATCTTTGTATTATTAAAATGTAAAATTGTATATTTTAGCATTGGGACAATGACATGCGGATGTTTTTGTATTAAATAAACAAAAAATCATAATTACTTTTTATATACGTTTTTTTATTTTGTTGCAAATGCAATTGATTATAATCTTTTATTATTGTAAAATATAATTACACTAAAGCTTTACGAAATAAGCATTGAAACAATATTTAGTTTTTAGGTAATTTTGTTTTGGAGTTTTGAAATTAGGCGTGAAAAAGTTTATATGCAATTTTGTGTTCAATGCTTATTTCGTTATGAATTTGATATATTCCTTCTATAACCCAATATACCCCGAAAATGACCGGCATATTATGCCGGTCATTTTACTTGGTTGATATCAATTTGATTATTTATAAGCAAAAACAGATTCTTGTCCATAGCTTTGGTTAAAAGTAAACTCCCTTGTGTAAATGCATACGTGAGCGACGGCTGACTGAATAATTGTTACACTATACCATATTTTTCTGATCATCCGCTGTATTCCAAAATAAAAGCATACCCAAACCAGTTGCTGCTAAACAAAGAAACATACAGTGCTTACAGGAGCAACAGAAGATTTTGTTGATTTAACGGAGTTATCCTGCTGAAACAAATTAATATAAAATGATAGGCTGCTGCAAATGATAAAGTCATTTGCAGCAGCCTTTTTGTTAGTTAATTATTTTCGTTTTCACTGTTATCATTTTTCTCGTTTTGAATTACCGTATTGATTCTTTTAGCAACTACTCTTAGTATACGCTGATCTTTAACTTCCATAACGGTAAATCTAAATCCGCCTGCCTCAATACTTTCTCTCTTTAAGGGGATGATGCCGGCATGTTCAAGAATGTAACCCGCAACGGTAATGCTGTCGCTTTCAAGGCTGTCCTCGTCCATATCAAAAAGAGCAAGCATATCATCAAGTTCCATATCACCGTTTAAAAGGTATTCATCCCTGCCGATTTTATAATAATTATGTTCAATTTCTTCATCTTCATCCCAGATTTCGCCAACAATTTCTTCAAGCAAATCTTCCATTGTGACAATACCCAGAGTTCCGCCATATTCATCAGTTACAATAGCCAGATGAATTTTTGTGCGTTTAAACGCATTTAATATTTTTGAAAGCTGCTGTGTTCTGAATACAAAATAAGGAGGCTGCATAATCTCTCGAACATTAGGCGATTTTCCGTCAGCAAGATGCTCAAGATAATCTCTTGTATGCAAAATACCTACAATATGATCAACAGTTTCTTCGTAAACCGGGATGCGGGAATAGCGGTTTTCAATTATAATGTTTTTGATTTTTTCCTGAGAATCATCAACGCTGATGAATGTGACATCAACCCTTGGAGTAAGTATCTCTTCTGCGGTTGTTTCATCAAAATCTAGTGCTGAACGCACCATTTCGCTTTCGCTTTCCTCAAGAACACCCTCTTCCTCGATGCTCTCTACGATATATTTAAGTTCATTTTCCGTAACAGATGGGCTGTCTGCCTTTCCGCCGGACATTTTAAGCGCAAGACCTTTGAGCTTTACAAATATAAAAACAAGCGGCGTGAGGATAAACATCAGTGTTCGCAGTATGCCTGCTGTTTTAATTGAAAAGGAGTCACAGTGTTCTTTAGCCAGACACTTTGGCAGAACTTCACCAAATGTAAGGACAAGAAGTGTTGTCGCACCTGTAGCTACAGCTGAGCCAATGTCGCCGAACAGGCTTATACAAAGCACTGTTGCAATAGATGAACAGCTCAGGTTTACTATATTGTTGCAGATTAGTATGGTAGTCAGGGCATTGTCAAAATGTTCAATGATATAAAGAGCATTTTTTGCTCTTTTGTTTCCGTCATCAATATAACGCTGGATTCTTACCTTGTTGACAAATGAAAACGCTGTTTCTATTGCTGAGAAAAAGGCTGATAAAATGACCAGTATACCAATGACAATACCCATAATTATGTCAGATGTCAATTAGATATCACTCCAAAACGGTTATTTTCTATTATACTACAATAATTCTTTAAAATAATTATTGTTTTTAAGAAATAAAAATAAAAAGATTGAAATAATTTACCTGAAATGATATAATTATTCCAAAGTATGTCCTGATTTTTGAGAATATAAAAAAATCATCATAATATTGCTTTTCGTACATTTTACTGTGAATTTCGGGAAAAATAGTTTTCGGAGGTGCACAGAGATGCCACAAAAATCAAAACAACAAAAGGCAGTATCAAAAAAGAACAAAGAAAACTTTGTAAAAAATCCTTGTTCTGATGATGATCCGCAGAAGCTTGCAAATGACAGTCCTATTAACGAGGAACACACTGACCAAATTGATGAAACTGGTTCAATATTGACTTCTCACAAGGACAGTATAATTCATTGTCTTACTATTATTGGTCAAATTGAAGGTCATTATATTCTTTCTCAACAAAACAAAACAACAAAATACGAACATGTCATACCCCTGCTGGTGTCCATAGAAGAGGATGAGCGAATAGACGGACTTTTAATTTTACTGAATACTGTAGGCGGTGATGTCGAAGCCGGGCTTGCAATAGCTGAAGTTATTTCGGGAATGAAAAAGCCAACCGTTTCAATAGTTCTCGGAGGGGGTCACTCAATCGGAATTCCGCTTGCAGTTGCAGCAAAAAAGAGCTTTATAGCTAAAAGTGCTTCAATGACAGTTCATCCGGTGCGTACAACAGGTCTTACCCTCGGTGTTCCTCAGACATTCGAGTATTTTCAGAAAATGCAGGACAGAATAACAACATTTGTTGCTGAGAATTCTCAGATATCTAAAGAAAGATACAATCAGCTTGTGCTCAATACAGGTGAACTTGTTATGGATATAGGAACTATTCTTGAAGGTGAAGAAGCTGTTGAAGAAGGACTTATTGACTCGGTCGGTACAGTTTCCGATGCAATAGATTCTTTGTATTCAATGATAAAAAGCAATAAAAGTTCGCAAAAAAAATCAAAATCAAAAAAGCAGGACAAATAATTTCGGGCAGATTGCCCGAATACATATTATTAAGCACTAATCAGATGCTTTGTAAAAAGTATTTTCAGTGCGTCTTACAAATAAATTTTAAGGAGTACATATTATGACAATTTTCGATGCCATTATTCAGGGTATAGTACAGGGTCTGACTGAATTTCTGCCCGTATCAAGCAGCGGTCATCTTGCGATAACCCAGCATATTCTGGGAACAGGTGGGGAAAATAACCTTTTCTTCAATGTAATGCTTCATGTTGGAACGCTTGTTGCTGTTATTGCGTTTTATCATAAACTTATCTGGAGTCTTATTAAAGAATTTATTGTAATGATTAAGGATATTTTTACAGGAAAATTCAAATGGAAAAGTATGAATTATGAGCGGAATCTTATTATGATGCTTATAGTAGGATTGCTTCCGCTGTTTTTGCTCTTTGTTCCAATACCGGGCACCGATATGAAAATCAAAGATTTGGCAGAAGTTTTGTCTTCAAGTCCAATTCTTTTGGTAACCGCAGTTTCACTTGTTCTTACAAGTATATTGTTGACAATAGGAATTGTTTTAAATCGCAGAAATACTTCTTCTGTATATAAACATTTAAAAGGTTCGTCAAAGTCATGCGGTGCAACAAAAGATACTTACAATGCACTAGATGCAGTTTTGGTTGGTCTTATGCAGGTTGCGGCTGCTCTGCTTCCGGGTCTTTCCCGTTCGGGTTCAACTCTTGCAGTAGGTGAGATGAGAAGGATAAATAAACAGAAGGCTCTTGACTTTACATTTGTTTTGGGCATTCCGTCAATTTTGGCTGCTGCGTTACTGGAGGGTGTTGAAGCAATGCAATCTCCTGCAGGAATCAATATTGATCCGTTTACTATTATTATTGGAATGGCAGCTTCGGCAGCAGTAGGATATCTTGCAATCGTAATTTTTAAATGGTTCCTAAAATCAGATAAAATGAGTATTTTTGTAATTTATACTGCAATTGTAGGTGTTGCGCTTATTATCATCTCGATAATTGAAATGAACACAGGGGTAAATCTTTTTACCGGTGCATCAATAAGATAAAACTAATTTTGTGCTGTGCAAGGAATAGAACGTTATTTAAAGCACCTTATATTTGCTTACTACTATGAGGAATTAACTTAAAACTGGAGTGATTTGCTTGGCAGCTAAAAAAAAGACAGCCAACAAAACAAAAAGTAACAGAACTAAAAATAATACAGCATCTGCTTCTTCTGGTAAAAAAAGCGGAAGCAGATGCAAAAATCAGGTTGTTTCCGCACAAGGCAAAAGCGGTCTTTCTCCGAGGGTAAGAGCCATTTTATATGCGGCAGCAGCCGTACTTTTTGCATTTCTTATAATAATTAAGGGAGAAAAAGTCTGGACTGCAATCAGGAGTTTTTTCTTTGGATTGTTTGGATTCTGTATTTTTCTTGTCCCGATAGTGCTTTTGTATCTTTGTATTGTTACAGAAAAAGAGAAACTGGTAGCACACTATAAGGCAAAGGTGATTTTGTGTACGCTTATAATATTGTTTACCGGTGCGCTTGTTTACGTTGCCGGAGGCGCTCCTTTTAAGCAGATGAATTTTTTTGCCTGTTTAGGCAATCTTTATTTACAGTCAGCTGACAGTATACCTTATATGACATTTGGATGCGGTTTGCTCGGAGGAATTTTAGGCTATCCGCTTGTGTTTTTCTTTGGCAGTGTTCCTGCACTTTGTATATGCATAGTTGTGTGTGTTATGCTTATTTTTATTGTCGCAAACTTGTCAATCAAGGACATAGCAGCGACTGCTTCGCGTACAGTAAGCCATGTAAAGGAAGCAGGTGAACAGCGTGCTAAAGAACGCAGAGAAAAACGAGAGGCACTAAGGAATGCACATGCCGATAGCAGCGACGGATATAATATTGATATAGGTATTGATAATCATGCAAAAGGCAGTGTGGATTTTATAGATATTCCGCTTGATGACCCCAAGAGTAAACGCAAAAAGAAAAAAATTGTTCAAAAAAGCGGAATTGATATTGATATTGCAGATTCAAGCGAAGAAAATGCAACAGATAAAGATTTGTCAACTGATTTGCTTAATATAATTAATCGGGCAAGTAAGCCTCTTGGGGAGAATGCTGACAGTACAGTTGCTGACATAGCCGAAGGAATTACCCGTGAAAAGCGTGCTAACCGAATAATTAACGGCGCAAAACAGCCTGATCCGGAAACTGTGCCTGTAGATTCTTCAGCAAAGAAAGATAGTGATGATGACTCGGTATCTGAGTTTGATAATGTAGGATATAATACTGAAAGCGAGCATAAAACAGAAAAGAAATATCATTATCCTCCGGTTCAGCTTTTACAATTAAAAACCGACAGTAATGACAGCAATGCCATGGAGGAAATGCAGAATAATGCGAAAAAGCTTATTGATACGCTCAACAGCTTCGGTGTAAAGGCGTCAATAATCAATATATGCCGAGGACCTTCTGTAACAAGATATGAGCTTCAGCCTGCACCCGGTGTTAAGATAAGTAAAATTACAAACTTAGCGGATGATATTGCGCTTAATCTTGCTGCAAACGGAGTGCGTATTGAAGCACCGATTCCCGGGAAAGCCGCAGTAGGTATCGAAGTACCGAATAAAGTTGTAAGTATGGTTACAATGCGTGAGCTTATTGACTCGGATAAATTCAGAAACTCAAAGAGTAAACTTACAACTGTTCTCGGACGGGATATTTCCGGTGAAATTGTAGTTGCAGACCTTGCAAAAATGCCTCATCTTCTGATTGCGGGTACAACCGGCTCAGGTAAATCCGTATGTGTAAACTCTATTCTTATGAGTATACTTTATAAATCAACACCTGATGAGGTTAAACTTTTGCTTATTGATCCTAAAATGGTTGAGTTTTCAAAATACAAAGGTATTCCGCACCTGCTTGTTCCTGTTGTATCAGATGCTAAAAAGGCCGCCGGCGCCTTGGGATGGGCGGTTTCTGAAATGCTTCAAAGATATAAAATATTTTCAGAATATGACTGTAAGGATATTGATTCCTATAACAATCTTGTGCAGAGGAATATTGAATACATGGCTGAAAATCCGCCTGTTCCAGATGAAGAGAACGAACTCAAGCAGCCTGTGCTTGAAGTGAACGGACTTCCGGTTGCGAAGGAAAAGATGAGCCGAGTTGTAATTGCAATTGACGAGCTTGCGGATCTTATGATGGCGGCTCCGAGCGAGGTTGAGGACTCAATCTGCCGTCTTGCTCAGATGGCGCGTGCAGCGGGTATGCATCTGATCCTTGCAACTCAAAGGCCTACTGTTAATGTAATAACAGGTCTAATTAAAGCAAATGTGCCAAGCCGTATTTCACTTAAAGTAAGTTCAAACACCGATTCACGTACAATTCTTGATGCAGGCGGCGGAGAAAAGCTTATCGGAAGAGGCGATATGCTGTTTTCTCCTGTCGGCGCGCCAAAACCTATGCGTGTTCAGGGATGTTATGCTTCTGATGAAGAAATTGAAGGTGTAACAAATTACATAAAAAAATCATATTCTGCACAGTACAACGCAGATATTGAGGAAAAGATTAAACGTATTGCGGCAGAGGAAATTGCTGCCGGCAAAAAGACTAATGATCAAAACAGCGGAAATGATGACGGACTTGATGTTGACAGTAAAATGGATGAAGCAATCAGATGTGTCATTGAGGCAGGACAGGCTTCAACTTCGCTTTTGCAGCGCAGACTGAAAGTAGGATATGCAAGAGCAGGGCGTATGATTGATGATATGGAGCAGATGGGCGTAGTTGGACCTCATCAGGGTTCAAAGCCGCGTGATGTTTTGCTTACTTATAATGAATGGCTTGAGAGACGGAATGTACTGCAAAATAATTCAGATTAAGAATAACAACGGCAAGAGGAGTAAATAATGGCATTTTTACCGATGAATGCAAAGGAAGTGTCTGAGCGCGGCTGGGACAGCGTTGATTTTATCTATGTGTCGGGTGACAGCTATGTTGACCACCCGTCGTTTGGTGCTGCCATCATTACCCGTGTTCTTGAGGACTGCGGATACAGGGTAGCTTTTCTTGCACAGCCAAATTGGAAGTATGATGCCGATTTTACACAGTTTGGGAAACCGAAATTAGGTTTTTTTGTATCCGCAGGAAATATTGACAGTATGGTTGCACACTACACCGTTGCAAAACGAAAGCGCCATGATGATGCGTATACGGCAGGCGGAAAAAGCGGCAAGCGTCCTGACAGAGCTGTTACTGTATATTCGGGTATTATCCGCAGACTTTTTCCCGACAGTCCCATAATTATAGGAGGTCTTGAAGCATCTCTCAGACGGTTTGCTCATTATGACTATTGGATGGATAATGTAATGCCTTCTGTGCTGTTTGACAGCAAGGCTGACATACTTTCTTACGGTATGGGCGAACTGCAGACAATAGAAATTGCAAAGCGGTTGAGCGAGGGATTTCCGGTTGAATCGCTTTATGATATAAAAGGAATTTGTTATAAAGTAAAAACTGATGAATATATTCCGAAATCGGTTGTCGAGCTTCCAAGCTATGAACGGGTAAAGGAAAGCAAGCGTGATTATGCAACGGCATCTCGAAAAGAACTCGAGGAGGCCGATGCTGTCCGAGGAAAAACACTTATTCAACGGCATGGAAATTATATTCTTGTGCAAAATCCGCCGATGCCGCCGCTCAATACAAAACAGCTTGATTACGTCTATTCATTGCCTTATGAGCGCTGGTATCCCGAGTGTTATGAAAAACTCGGTGGTATTCCCGGAATAGAGGAAGTACTGTTTTCGATTACACACAATAGGGGCTGTTTCGGCGCCTGCAATTTCTGCTCACTTGCATTTCACCAGGGAAGAGCAGTTACAGTGCGCAGCGAAAAAAGTATTATTGAAGAGGCGGAGAACTTTAGAAACAACCCTCATTTCAAGGGTTATATAAGCGATGTGGGAGGTCCTACGGCAAATTTCAGACTGCCGTCTTGTGAAAAACAGAAAAAATTGGGGCTTTGCAAAAGCAGAAGATGTTTAGCGCCTGCTCCTTGTCCGAATATGCAGGTATCCCATACGGAATACCTTGATATTTTGCGAAAACTCAGAAATCTTGACGGAATTAAAAAAGTATTTATACGAAGCGGGATTCGCTTTGATTATCTTATGGAGGACGAGAATGACGAATTCTTCCGTGAACTTGTAAAATACCATATCAGCGGTCAGCTTAGAGTCGCTCCGGAGCACTGTTCAGCGGCAGTGCTTGATAAAATGGGAAAGCCGCATATTGAAACGTATAAAAGGTTTTGTAAAAAGTTTTATGAATTTACAGACATGGAACATAAAGATCAGTATGTAGTGCCGTACCTTATGAGTTCACATCCGGGTTCAAAATTAAAGGATGCAGTTGAGCTTGCACTTTTTTGCAAGAGGGAAAACATTCATCCAAAACAGGTGCAGGATTTTTATCCTACCCCCGGTACGATTTCAACAAGTATGTTTTATACCGGGCTTGACCCGTACACTCTTAAGGAAGTATATGTGCCGAAAAGTGAGGGGGAGAAGGCTATGCAAAGAGCATTACTGCAATATTTTATCCCGGAAAACAAACCTCTTGTTATTAAGGCTCTTATAAAAGCCGGAAGGCGTGACTTAATAGGAAATGATAAAAAGTGTCTGGTGACGCCAATGGCTGGTCAGACTAACGGTGTTTATGATAAACAAAAAAACAGAAGCGGCAGAAAAATCAAAAAGGACAAGTATGCAAAATACAGACGAAAAAACAAAAAGTAAACTAAAAAATATTATTATATCGGCAGTATGTATTTTGGGTATCGTTTCCGTGTTGATTATATCATTAGGAAATAAAATCGGACTGCCTGACTGGAACGATGTGTTTGCCTTTTGCGGAGTTTATGCTGATTTGGGTGATGGTATTTCACTCAGTTTTATTAACGTAGGTTCTGCTGATGCATGTTATATAAAGTGCAGAGACAAAAACGTTCTGATTGACGCAGGAACGAGCCTTAGCTATGACAAGCTGTCGGCATATCTGAAACGTAATAATTGTGATCATTTTGATGCAATTATTGTTTCGCATCCGGACAGTGATCATATCGGGTCATTATCAGATGTAATTAAAGATTTTGGTACAGATGTATTGTATATGTACCCGGTGAGTGAAGATATTGTTCCGAAAAGCATTGAATATAATCGCCTTATTGATGCTCTGGATGAATGTAGTGTGAACGTAGTCAATCCGTCAATTCCGTCCGAGATAAATATAGGTGATATGGATTTAGAATTTATTTCGCCTTTGAAAAGTTATGATAATACAAATGACAGTTCACTTGTTGTGCGCTTAACCTATAAAAATAACAGTTTTCTTTTTACAGGTGATATTTCAAAGAAAGCAGAAAGTGATTTGCTTAATTTTGGCGTACATTTGGATTGTGATGTCCTAAAAGTTTCACATCACGGAAGCAAAACGTCATCATCAGAAGAATTTCTCAAAAAAGCAAGTCCTCAAATATCAGTTGTGAGTGTGGGCACAGGAGACAGATTTTCGCCTGATTATACAACAATGGCAGTAATAAACAGTTTTTCGGATGAGGTTTACCGTACAGATTCGGACAAGACTATTGTTATAACATCAGATGGTGACAGCCTTAATGTAAAAACGCACGCATAGCTCTTGACTATAAATTTTATTAGTAATATAATGAACCATAATAACACATGAAAGGATTGGAAAGATGGGAGTATACGAAGAACTTGTAGCCAGAGGACTTATTGCTCAGGTTACTGACGAAGAAGAAATCAGAGAACTTGTAAACAGCGGAAAGGCTGTATTTTATATAGGGTTTGATCCAACAGCTGACAGTCTGCACGTGGGTCATTTTATGGCTCTTTGCCTTATGAAACGATTACAGATGGCAGGCAATAAGCCTATTGCGCTTATAGGCGGCGGTACAGCAATGATCGGAGACCCTTCCGGCAGAACTGATATGCGCCAAATGATGACAAAGGAAACAATTAATCATAATGTCGAATGTTTCAAAAAACAGATGGGCCGTTTTATCGATTTTTCTGAAGATAAGGCATTGCTTGTAAATAATGCCGACTGGCTTTTGGATCTTAACTATGTTGAGCTTTTGCGTGAGGTTGGTTCTCAGTTCAGCGTTAATAATATGCTTAGAGCTGAGTGTTATAAGCAAAGAATGGAAAAGGGACTCAGCTTCCTGGAATTTAATTATATGATTATGCAGTCATACGATTTTTACGCACTGTTTCAGAAATACGGCTGTAATATGCAGTTCGGCGGTGATGACCAGTGGAGCAATATGCTTGGCGGCACTGAGCTTATCAGAAGAAAACTGGGCAAGGATGCTTATGCGATGACTATTAACCTGCTTCTTAATTCAGAGGGCAAGAAAATGGGTAAAACACAGTCGGGAGCAGTCTGGCTTTCTGCTGAAAAGACAAGCCCTTATGAATTTTATCAGTATTGGCGAAATGTTGACGACAGTGATGTAGTTAAGTGTCTTAAAATGCTTACTTTTCTGCCGCTTGATGAAATTGAACAGCTTTCAAAGCTTGAAGGCAGCGAAATAAACAAAGCTAAGGAAATACTTGCCTATGAGCTTACAAATCTTATTCACGGCAAAGAAGAAGCCGACAAGGCACAGGAAGCGGCAAGAGCGTTATTCGGAAATAAAAAAGATACAAATAATATGCCGTCAACAACACTTACACAGGATGATTTGACCGATGGAACAATTTCAATACTTGATTTAATGAAAAAGTGTTCGCTTATTCCGTCAAACGGAGAGGGCAGACGCCTTATTCAGCAGGGCGGAGTTTCTGTTGATGATGAAAAGGTTACCGATGTATATGAAAGTATTAGTGTTGATGCATTTGAAAAGGGTTATGTAATCATCAAGAAGGGCAAAAAGGTGTATCATAAAGCGATTTTGGAATAATCGCTTAAAAATATAAGAATTAAAGAGGGGATTAGGAATGAAAAAATTTTTTTCTGAGTTCAAAACATTTGTTATGCGCGGAAATGTGCTGGATCTTGCTGTCGGCGTAATTATCGGTGCTGCTTTTCAGGCAATCGTTACTTCTCTTACCAATGATATTATTTCACCGATACTGGGTATTTTCGGCGGAATGAATTTTGACCAGCTTTCATTTTCAATTAACGGTGCGACAATTGCATACGGAAAATTCATCACGGCAGTTATAAATTTCCTGATAATGGCATTTGTAATTTTCCTAATTGTAAAGTTAATCAATAAGATTATTGCATTTGGCAAAAAACCGGAACCCAAAGAGGTAACAACGAAAAAATGTCCTCTTTGCTTTAGTGAAATTGACATAAAGGCTACAAAATGTCCTCACTGCACAGGTGATATTCCGAAGGATCCTACAGAATAAAAACATACATAAAAAATCCTCCTATGGCATTTGTTTTAATACTGCCATAGGAGGTTCTTTTTTCTGCTGTCCTTTTTTATTGGACATGTTTAAAAGGCACACATTTTTTTTATTTTACAGGATAATGTTTAAAGTAATCGGGTGCAAAAGCTTGTATAACATCAAGTATTTTTCCCTAAAATTGTACGTCCTTATTTTATTACTGCGACGGAAAAATTGTCATAGGTATATATTTCACTTGCATATGGTTGAATTATACCCAGATTATAATTATCAATTATGTAAACTCCTTTTTGACGGCTAGTAATATATGAGTTGCCGAATATATAATTTTCAAAAGAATTTACAATCTGAAATTGTGATTTGGGGTTAGCATACTGTACAGTATTAATAAATTCGGCAGGCGGAGTCTGAGTATAAAACAGGACATATATATACGGCATGTTGACATTTGCAGTTACATACACATTTTGAGTGCCTTGCGAAAGTTCGTCGGCCTTTATGATTGCTTCGTCAAATGAATCATAAAACTCGGCTGAAATTGACTGTCTGTAGCTGTCTCCGAAATACTGCATTGTGAATCCTGCAAAGCATATTGAATATGCAGCGGCAATGCTTATCAGCTGAATTTTGGATTTTATAAATGAGCTTATGCCTATTGCTGTAAATATAATCATCGGAAGATATACTGCATTGACTCTGTTAATATTAGGCGCTTTATAATATATAAACAGAAGCACAGAGCAGAAAAAGGAATTTAGTATTATAAAATCAAAAGGTGTTCTCTTTTTTATGCATTTAGTAATTCCGTATATGCATAACGGAAGTGAAATAACATATAGACATCCGTAAAAAGGAAATGAATTTCTTTGATTGTTATCAGTCTGCATTATAACATTTTGATTTATGTTATGGAAAAAATCCTGTACTGTAATGCCCGACTGAGTGGCAATTCTTGAGCCGTATGTATGAGGAATTGAAATCATTCCAAGTGATATACTGTCAAGCTGAAATACATTAATAATCATAAACAAGTAAATCGGCAGTGCTAACAAAAAGAACAGCAAAGAAGATAAAATCAGCGTTTTAATTGGAACAAGCCTTTTTACTATAAAATAAATAAAGCTTATAAAGCAAAATAGTGTTACAACCAGATAAGCCGAACCATATGAGTACATAGTAAGTGCAAACAGCATAGCGGCGGGATACACAAACTTGTAATTATCAAGTGCTTTAAGCAATGCACATATTGAAAGCAAAAACATTGCAGGGAACAGATTCGATTCAAGTCCCCAGCGGCTGAGCATTATATTCCAAGGTGCTATTGAAGTTAATGCCATAGCAATAATTGCTGTTTTATAGCCCTTAAATCTTTTTAAAGCAAAGTATACCGCAATAATTGTCAGCAAAGAAAAAATCAGGTTCACAATTCGCACGGAAAAAACATTTAATCCGAACAATGCTATGAACGGCATGGAAAGATAGGCATATAAAACATTTTGTCCGCTTCCCCAGGCAATAAGGTGAACAGGCAGTGTGCATCCGTTTCTGTCTATACCGTAATTGAGCAAAGCCCATGCGTCATATCCAATTGAAGCTTCATCCTGATTCAGCCCGCCCGGATGTGATGGAAATATTATTATTCTTGTTAATACAGCTGTTAAAAGAATTAAAATAAATAACAATGTCTTTTTGTTTTTATTAAATATTAGCTTTATGGACATAACAGGCTCCTTTATGTACGATTTACAGATAATCAAAAGTATCTTAGATAAAAGTTAAAAAATTTTTTTCTAATAATAATACGCACAAAAAGACAGTTTGGGTGTATTTAATTAAAATTTATACAGCATTACATTGAAAGAATTTCATTAAAACTAAAAGGAATGAGCCCGATACAATACCGAACTCATTCACTATCAATTTAATATTTTATTTTGTCTAAACTTTGGGGTTTACATCATCTTGATAAGTCGGTTTTTACCGTTCCTGTTATGAGAAAGCCTGTTTTAATAATGATTTTTAAATAAGATTTTATACGTTTTTGTTTTGTCAGAACTAAAATTCTACAGCAAAAAAATAAATATAATTCCGCACAATATGCTTATTCCTGCGCCTGCAAATACATCACGCATAAAATGCACTCCTGCAAGTATTCTTGACAGTGCAATTAAAAATGAAACTGAAAGAGCAGTGACGCCTAAATCAAAATTGACATACAATATTGCCATTGCAATAATAAATGCGCTTGCCGTGTGACGGCTGGGCATGCTCTGTCCCTTTGTTGTTTTGTTAAACACAGACGGTATGCCGTATTTTTCATAGGGGCGCTTTTCATTTATTAACTTTCGCAAAACCGATACAAATGCAAATACTCCGGCAGGAACCAGCAGTAATTTAAAAAACGGTTCCTTATGCCAGAATAAAGAATATGCAAGCAATATCGGGTAGGAAACAAATATTGCAATCGGAAGATAACTGTATAATATTTTAAGTGCAAATTTTGAGTATTTGTTATTGTGGAAAAAGTATATTAGTTTTTTATAAATCTCTCTGTTAATTTAAAACATCCCCACTGCCGTAAATTCAGTAAGTATTATTTAAATTAATTTTATCATACTGTCTAAACAATTTCAACATTGTATTTATCAAACCAGCAGTCAAGCTCTATTATATATGCTAAAATCTGTGGCGCTTGCATAAGCTGACCGTACCACGGAGTTGTAATTTTATCGGGATTTTCAATGATGTTTAAAATTTCTTTTTTATTGAGCAGTTCGTTTAATATGCTTCTTTTTTCAAGTAGCTTTCTTACTCTTTTTGCGCACTCGTTAAAGTAAACGGGATTATGAGTCTTAGGATAAGGGCTTTTTTTGCGCCAGCATATTTCCTTTGGAAGAATATCTTCAAACGCTTTTCGTACAATTCCTTTTTCACGGTCGCCCCATGCTTTAAGCTTCCAAGGCATATTGTAGGCATATTCCACAAGCCTGTAATCGCAAAAAGGTACTCTGACCTCAAGCCCGCTGTACATTGAGCACCTGTCCTTGCGTTCAAGCAAACATTGCATAAACCAGTAAAAGTTAAGATAAAACATTTCTCTCATTCGTCTGTCTGTTTTGGTGTCGCTTTTTAATTTCGGAGCAAGATTGATAGTGTCAAGATATCTTTGGCGTACATATTCTTCACCGCTTTTAAGTACACCGTCTTTAAGTATCATTCGGCGCACGTCCTGACTTCTCGACCATGGGAAGCAGTCCTCAAATAAAATATCCTTGTTGTGATACCACGGATATCCGCCGAATAATTCATCAGCACACTCCCCCGAAAGTGCAACTGTGTAGTCTTTTTTAATTTCTTTGCAGAACAGCAGCAGGGAGGAATCAACATCAACATATCCCGGCAAGTCTCTTGCGGAAACGCTTTCATACAGTGCATCAGCAAGCAGAGTATTGTCAAGGATAATTTCTCTGTGACGGGTATCGGCGTTCTTGGACATCATTGAAATATAATCAGAGTCTGCATTAGGCTGAAAAAGACTTTGCTGAAAATATTTTTCATTGTCGCGGTATTCAACGGAATAGGTATTTATTTTTCCCAGCTTATGCTCTTTGTAGTACATTGAAGCTGTTTTTACGATAATGCTGCTGTCAAGTCCTCCTGAAAGAAAGAAGCACAGCGGTACGTCGCTGACAAGCTGCCGCTGTATTGCGTCAGTGAGAAGATATCTTGTTTTTTCAATTGTTTGTTTCTCGTTGTCGGAATGTTCAAACGCCTGAACGGCAAAGTATTTTTTTCTTTTAAGCTTACCGTTTTTATACAGTGCACATTCACCAGGGTTAATTTCAAAAACCCCTTTAAAAACTCCGTTTGACGGAGTTCTGGCAGGACCTAAAAAGAATATTTCATTTAACCCCTGTTCGTCGATTTGAGGTTTGACAATGCCGCTTGCTAACATTGATTTAATTTCTGAAGCAAACATAAGTCCGCCGTTGTATTCATAGTAAAAAAGCGGTTTTACTCCGATTCTGTCTCTGCATAAAAATACCGAATTGTCACTTGAATTAAAAACAGCAAATGCAAAAATTCCGTTGAGTTTTTCACAGCATCTTGAACCGTATTTTATAAATGATTTCAGCACCACTTCGGTGTCACTATGACCCCTGAAATGAAATCCGCCTGCTTTAAGCTCTTCACGCAGAGCATCTGTATTGTACAGTTCGCCGTTGTATACAATAACATATGTGGTGTTATCGTGTTTTACAGCCATCGGCTGTTTGCCGTTTTCCCTGTCGATTACTGCCAGCCGCCGGTGAATCAGAGCGGTGTTTTTGTTTATATAAATTCCGTTTTCGTCAGGTCCTCGTCTGTCCAGAGTCTGTGACATCCTGTTAAGTATCTCTGTTTTAGTGCTCATGTCAATATTTTTGTCAATCCAGCCTGCTATTCCACACATAAAATACCTCCGTCAATTTTGTTTGAAATTTTTTATTGTATATAAAAAGCATATTGATATGCCGAGCAGGACAACTCCCGATATAACAGTACCGCCGAAAAAATCGGCGCTTTGTACAGCGGCAGTTGAAAAAACCTGCTGCTTATCGGTAAACATAATAAGTCCAAAATGGGTAAGCAATGCAGTAACTGTTCCTTGTATAATTCTGGTACAGAAAAATAACAGTTTAGATACTTTTACTTTGCCTAGCGCTGAATAAATTTGAAAATGAACGCATAATCCTCCGAATCCTGCAGCAAAGGCAATAAGCTCAATTGGTTTATCAGCGGAGACTTCATTGACTGCAGAACACACTTCAAGAAAAATAAGGATAAAGTCTTTTGTGTCCGAGTCAGATAGAAATGAATTTATTATACCCGTGAAAGCCGAAAAGAGTACGACAAATGAGCATATCATCAGCATTCCCTTTGAACTGTCAAACGCTGATTGTACAATTGCATTTGATAACGGCATAGTTTTAAATTTTACTGCCCTATCAAAAGTATTGCCGCTTTTTCTTCTGTATGCAAATCTTATTAATATGCCGATGAGAATAACAGACAGCATCTGTGAAAAAAGCAGGATTAAACCGATAGTTTTACTGTTATACAAAGAAATGCCGACAAAGTTAACCAGGAAGCCGGGGCCTGCGCATACTGCAAACAAAGCTGCTTTTTCGCATTCCGCCCTGCTTGCAAGATTGTTTTTGTAAAGTGATGCAACAGCCTGTGCACCTACAGGATATCCGCCGATCATTGACAACAGTATTACCGGGGCAAAAGAATCATTCAGTCCAAAAACTGCTCTTGTTATTTTACTGAAAGGTTTTCCGATTGTCTGAGCAATTGAACTGTTTACAATAAAAGATGCAATTGCCATGAAAGGAAATAGTGACGGAACAAGTACGTTTAAACAAAAGGTAAGTCCGTCAACTGCACCGTCTGCACATTCAGCAGAATAAAGTAATACAGTTGCACACAGCAAAGTTATTGCAAGAGCTTTTACAATAACTGCTGCTTTTGATGCGGCAACATTAAAGAACATAATCAATCACCAATAATATATATGAAACAGTTTGCATAAAAATAAATAAGAAATGAAAACAGGGGAGATTTTTTTGCAAAAAAATAAAAAGAACAATACGTCAGACAGTTATATGCCTGTAAAATTTGATATGGGAGGAATGCCGTTAATTGAGATGTTTGGCAATAGAAGAATTACAATAGAAGGATCAACCGGAATACTTTTATATGAAAGCGAGAATATTAAAATTAATACAAATAGAATGGTGATTTCATTATGCGGCAGAGGACTTTCTCTCAGGTGCATTTCAAATTCCTGTGTGGAAATCGAAGGTTTTGTTACAGGAATTAATTTTCTTTCTTGAGGTGATTGTATGCTTTTAAAATTCATCAGGTTTTTCAGGGGATACGTTGACTTTTACGCAAGCGGAAAGTTTCCGGAGCGATTTATGAATATTACCGCAAAATATGGTATAAATCTTTGGAATGCCGTACCTGTGGATAATGGAATAAGCGCATCTATGTATGTTTGTGATTATCGAAAAATCCGGTTTGCAGCACAAAAGGCACGAGTAAAGACAAACGTCGTCAGACGTCACGGCATGCCGTTTATTATTAATCGTTATAAATCAAGGGTAGGTTTGGCAGCCGGAGCTGTTGTCGGTATTATACTTTTACTTATTTTGTCAAATTTTATTTGGTCAATCAGAATTTTAGGAGCAAATCATATAAGCGATACATATCTTTACAGCGTTCTTGCAGAAAACGGTGTAAGCGTGGGGGCGTATAAAAACAATATTGATGTTGAAAGTATTGAACGAACTATATCTATAAAAGTAAAACAAATTGGCTGGATGAGTATTAATATAACAGGTAATATTATTGATGTGGAAATAAAAGAAAAAACAGATAAACCTCATATTGATAGCAGTACGAAACCCTGCAATATAAAAGCAAAATGTGATGGGGTTATTACAAAAGTCAAAGCCTCAAGCGGAAGTATTAAAGTGCTTAAAGGAAGCGGTGTCACAAAAGGAGACTTGCTTGTAAGCGGAATAACCGAAACAAAATTAGATACAATACAATATGTGCGTGCAAATGCCGAAGTGTTTGCAGATGTATTTGATAAAAGAAAATATTCTGTGCCCAAAAAATCTGAATATTACTCCTTAAAGGAAGATAAGACGGATAGGAAGCGTTTAAAGTTTTTGTGGCTTGAATTACCTTGTTCTCTTTCCTTTGAAAACTATGAAGATTCAGTAGGATGTACAGAATCACAAAATTTGTTTGTTAACGATGTAGTGCTCCCCGTAGGCATAAATACGCTGACTACTCAAAAAATTGCAAAAGAGAAATGTAACATAAGTAAATCAGAAGTCGAAAAGATAATTTGCAATGATTATATGCTTTATGAAGTATTTAACAAACAAAACAGCACAACAATAAAAAGAGATGTTGTTATAAAAGAGAGTAATGACAGTTTTGATTGCACAGTTGATTATGTTTTTAATGAAAATATTGCAGAAAGCGTAGATTTTGATGTGACAGAATAATAAAAGTATGGTATAATTTTCAAATGGATTCTGAAATATTATTTGCAGTGAATTACAGGGAAGAAATACAGTAGTATTTTATTATTGTCAGAAAATTTTGGATGTATTATTTTTTATAAAGCGGGGGATTTTGTTGAGAATATTATGTATAGGAGATGTTGTCGGAAGTATAGGATGCCAGTTTTTGCGCAGTAAACTGCATGCTGTAAAAAAGATAAAAGGAATTGACTTTGTTATATGCAACGGGGAAAATTCTGCTGACGGCAACGGAATTACTCCGGTTTCGGCAAAATATCTGTTTGACAGCGGTGTTGACGCTCTTACACTCGGCAATCATGCTTTCCGAAGAAGAGAAATATATGAGTATCTTGATGAATCTGTATTTATGGTGCGCCCTGCAAATTTTCCTGAAAAAACTACCCCGGGCAGAGGTATAATAAATGTCGATACCGGGCGCAGAATAATAAGCATAATAAACATTATGGGAAATTCTTATATGGATAACACTCTTAATTGTGCTTTTGAATGTGCAGATAAAATGATAAAAAAAGCAGAGAGTAATATTATAATTGTAGATTTTCATGCCGAAGCATCAGGTGAGAAGAGAGCAATGGGATATTATCTCGACGGCAGAGTGTCAGCTGTGTTCGGAACGCACACTCATGTTCAGACATCTGATGCGCAGGTGCTTCCAAAAGGTACAGGATATATTACCGATGTCGGCATGACGGGTACAATACATTCTGTGCTGGGGGTAAAAAGTGAAATTATAATTAATAAACTTAAAACGAAAATGCCGGCAAGGTTTGATTTGGCAAGCGGAGACTGTAAGATGGAATGTGCAATTTTCGATATTGATGATAAAACGGGCAAATGTGTGGAAGCGCAGTCTTTGCGTATAGAATAAACGGGAAATTTATTTTACAGTTTATACTAAAATTGTATTGCAAAAATTGTACAGGGAAGCTATAATAAAAATAACTGTGGAATAATAAACGCATAGGATTTGAAGTAATAAAAGCGGTATGCGTTTATGATTTAATGCCTGATCAACAATTTAAATATTTTATCTTATCAAATACAAAACGGATTTATTATTTGAACTGTCATATTGCTTGAAATACGTATTTGATAGAACAGGCTTATCAATTGCTGACTGAATTAGAATCATCGTAATTTTCTTAAACGGCAGTATATAATTGCCGTTTGTTCAGTAAGCATTATATTATATGTACATTAAAAAGGATGTGCTTAAAATGATTAACGGACAAATTTTAAAGCAGGCTATAATTTCGGGTGCCAACAATATTAGTTCGCAAAAGAACAAAATAAATGATCTTAATATTTTTCCTGTACCCGACGGCGACACCGGTACAAATATGTCAATGACTGCTGTCGCAGCTGCAAAAGCTCTTGAAGGTTATGAAGGGGAAAGTGCCGGAGAAGTTGCCGGAATTACCGCTTCAGCAATGCTGAGAGGAGCGCGCGGAAACTCCGGTGTAATTACATCTCTTATTTTCAGAGGCTTTGCACAGGGTCTTAAGGAAATGGAAGAAGTAAATGGAAAAAATCTTGCTGCGGCACTTGGAATAGGTGTTGACGCTGCATATAAAGCTGTAATGAAGCCGACTGAAGGTACAATTCTTACGGTGGCAAGAATGGCTTATGAAGCAGGTGTTGAAGCATCAAAGAATAACAATGATGCTGTTTTTGTGTGGCAGACCATATGTGACAAGGCAAATGAAGCTTTAATGATTACCCCTGAACTTCTTCCGGTGCTGAAAAAAGCAGGTGTTGTTGATGCGGGCGGTAAGGGACTCTGCGTTATTTTTGAGGGAATGCTGTCTGTCATTAAAGACGATATATTGATAGAATATGATGAAGATTCTTCAGAAACTACAGTTGACACTTTTGAAAGTGCGGCAGCTGAGTTTGATGATGATATCACGTTTACCTACTGCACGGAATTTATTGTAGGAAGAGACGCTCAAATCAATACTGATCCTCAGCAGCTTCGCGAATATCTTGAAACGATCGGAGACTGTGTTGTTGTTGTCAGTGATGATGAAATTATTAAGGTTCATGTCCACACAGAACAACCGGGTAAGGCTCTTACAAAGGGGTTGGAATTCGGTCAGCTTCTGACTGTCAAAGTTGAGAATATGAAAGAGCAGCATAAGAATGTTAAAAAGACAAAAAAAGCTGAAAAAGAAGTCTTTACGCCTGCGGAGCCTGTTGAAAATATTGGATTTGTTGCCGTTGCAGCAGGTGAAGGTTTAAAAAATCTGTTTAAAGATCTTGGATGTATTAATGTTGTATCAGGCGGTCAGAGTATGAATCCCAGCACTGATGATATTTATGCTGCTGTTATGGCTACACCAGCAAAAAATGTTCTTGTTCTCCCGAATAACAAAAATATTATTCTTGCTGCGGAACAGACAGTACCAATGGTTGAAGACAGAAATGTTATTATTGTTCCTACACGTACAATACCGCAGGGTATGACTGCTATGCTGAACTTTGACCCTGAAATTTCCGCCGAAAGTAATGCGCAGCTGATGATGGATGCTGTGCACGGTGTGGGTACGGGACTTGTAACCTTTGCGGCACGCAGCAGTGAATTTGGAGGCAAAAAGATCAAAGAGGGCGATATTATTGCTCTTGAAAACGGCAAACTAACTATAACAGAAAAGAGTGCGGTAAAAGCACTTGTAAAGCTTGCAAAGAATATGGTAACACGGGACAGCTCATTTATTACTGTTATTTACGGTAATGATATAAGCGATGCGGATGCTGAAAGAGCATATGAAGAGCTTCGCGATAAATTCGGTTCTCGTACGGATATTACCCTTGTCAAGGGCGACCAGCCGGTATATTACTTTATTTTAAGCGTGGAATAAGTTTTTTCGGGGAGCATAATTTTAAAAGTTATGCTCCTTTTCAGATATTTAAATCAGAGAATAAGTATGGCTTCACTTTATAAAATGCCTGTTTCAAATCTGAGTGGGATAGGCGCAAAGCGCGCAGCTTTGTTCGGTAAGCTCGGAATAAAAAGCGTAGGAGATTTACTTAATTTTTACCCCCGTGCATATGAGGACTGGAGTACGGTTGAAAAAATCGGGCAGCTTGAATATGGAGGAACATTTTGCATAAGGGCTGTTCTTGGTGCGCCGATAACAGATTCCAGAATAAGCGGGGGACGCATTATTTCAAAGGGGCTGGTGTATGATGATACCGGTTCTTTGCAGATTGTATTTTTCAACAATCGCTATATCAGCAATATGCTGAAGGGTGGAAATGAGTACTTTTTTTACGGAAAAGTTACAGTAGATTCATTTGGAATGCAGATGGTGTCTCCTACATTTTCTCCTATATCAGACGGGATGAGGATTCACCCTGTATATAAACAGACTTCAGGTCTTGTAAGCAAAACAATTTCTAATGCTGTCAGGCAGGCTCTTGCACTTCTTCCAAAAGAAATTAATGATCCTTTGCCTGATAATGTCCGCAGTGTGTTCGGGTTATGTTCGTTGAGACAGGCGCTCAATGATATACACTTTCCAAAGAATAGGGATTCGCTTGATGCGGCTCGAAAAAGGCTTGTAACAGAAGAACTCGTTGTTCTTAACCTGGGTATGAGAAATCTTAAAAACCACAGCAGGGGGAAAAGCGGCGTTCAAATTAAAAAAGATTATTTGGGCGAATTTGAAACTTTTTTACCATTTACTTTAACAAATGCTCAGAAGAGGGCTGCGGCGGACTGTGTGTCAGATATTATGAATAAAACGACACCAATGAATCGTCTTGTTCAGGGCGATGTCGGATCGGGAAAAACTGTAATTGCTGCTTCCGTATGTTATACTGTTATCAAAAACGGTTATCAGGCAGCATTTATGGCGCCTACTGAAATCCTTGCACGTCAGCATTACGAAACATTTAGTAAACTCTTTGAAAACACATCTGTAAATGTTGCATTGCTTACAGGCTCACTGAAAGAATCTGAAAAAGAGAGTGTAAGAAAAGAACTTGCAGAAGGCACAATAAGTATGATTATCGGAACACATGCCCTAATAACCGATAAAACTGAGTTTAATAATCTGGGATTAGCTGTGACAGACGAACAGCATCGATTTGGCGTAGCTCAGCGTGCAAAACTTCTTGCAAAGGGAGAGAATCCTCATTTGCTTGTAATGAGCGCAACACCGATTCCAAGAACTCTCGGACTTATTATATTCGGTGACTTGGATATTTCAATAATTGATGAACTGCCTCCGTTAAGAAAGCCTGTAAAAACAGTGATCAGAAGTGCGTCTCAAAGAAAAGGGATTTATGATTTTATACGCAGAGAAGTTGTTGAGGGACGTCAGGCGTATATAGTCTGTCCCCTTGTTGAAGAAGGAGAACTTGAAGATGTGGCCGCTGCGGAAGAATATGCTGCAGAGCTTATGATGAAAGAGTTTTCCGATATTGCAGTAGGACTTGTCCACGGTCAGATGAAATCTGATGAAAAGGATGAAGTGATGAAGAAATTTGTTGCTAACGAGTACTCGGTGCTTGTTGCAACAACTGTAATCGAAGTGGGTGTTGATGTTCCGAATGCCTCAATAATAGTAATAGAAAATGCAGAACGCTTTGGCCTCTCACAGCTGCATCAGCTCAGAGGAAGAGTGGGAAGGGGAAAGTTTCAGTCATACTGTATTTTGATAAACGATAAAAGCAGTCAGGTAACACGTGAACGGCTCGAGGTTATGTGCGCAACAAATGACGGATTTAAAATTGCTGATGAAGATTTAAAAATGAGAGGTCCCGGAGACTTTTTTGGAGAACGGCAACATGGTCTTCCTCAGCTGTCCATAGCTGATTTTGCTGATACGGCAAGTTTAGAGCTTTCTCAAAAAGTTGCAGATTATATTTTATTTAAACATAAAGATATTTACAGTGATGAATTAAGGTTATTGAGAACTGAGATTGACAGACTTTTTGAGCGCGGAGGAGCCAATACACTGAACTAAAACATGTAAAAATTATACTTGATATATTTGTTTTTTGAATGGCTCAACAAAAAATAAAACAGAGGAGAGATATGTTTATATGAGATACAAATCAATAAAAATACTTTCTATATTTTTAGTATTGATAATTATGGCAATATCGGCTGTATTACCCGGAAGTGCAGTTTCATATTCAAATGATGTAAAAACCCAGTCGGATTCAATACTTCTTGTAAATATGGATTCCGGACAGGTAGTGTTTGAAAAGGATGCTGATTCAAAACGATATCCGGCGTCAACAACAAAAATAATGACCTATATTATTGCTGTAGAGAATATTGATGATCTTGAAAATACCCGCATTCCAATAAAGCAGTCAGTACTTGACGTTCTTGAGGGAACAGGCAGCTCGCTTGCAAATGTTGCGAATCATGTTGGAAAAACCATGAGCGCAATTGATTTGCTGTATAGCATGATGGTTCCATCAGGAAATGATGCGGCGGTCGTATTGGCGGATTACGTGGGAAACGGCAATACGGGAAATTTTGTGAAGATGATGAATGAAAAAGCAAAGAAACTTGGCTGCGAAAATACACATTTTGAAAATCCCGACGGTCTGCATAACAGTAACCATTACACAACAGCCCGTGATCTTTATAAGATAACCTCATATGCGCTTACTCTGCCGAAATTTTCAGAAATTTCAGATACTTGTACATATTACTGTGAAGATGAGGAATATCCTTTAATTACAACTAATTATTTAATTGACCAGAATCGAGGCGGCGATTACTATTATATGTATGCCAAAGGTGTAAAAACAGGTACTACTAATGAAGCGGGAAGATGTCTTGTTACAACAGCTTCAGCTGATGGATATTCTTATATTGCTGTATTGCTTCATGCTCCATATAAGGAGGGCGAAATTGAAGATTACGGTACTATGACAGATGCTGCAGACTTGTTCAGATGGGCACTTACAAGTCTTGAACTTGATACTGTTGCAACCTCATCAATGCCTGTCTGTGAAGAAAAGGTAAATCTTGCTTGGGGCAGAAAATCTGTTCAGTTAACCCCTGAAAAAAACTTGAGTGCAATTGTTCCAAAAAACTATAATAAAGATAATATAATTACGGAATACGATGTCCCGGAAAGTGTTGACGCTCCGCTTGAAAAAGGCACGGTTGTCGGTAAGGCAACAATCTATTATAAAGAAGACGGGAGCGACACAAAGCAGGTACTGGCATCGGTAAATTTGGTTTCAAGCGAAAAAATTGAGCGCAGCGGTATTCTTTATGTTTTTAACGTAATAGGTACAGTAATTCAGTCATATTGGTTTATAATTTTAATCGGTATAATCATATTAATAGTATTGCTTTACTTTATTATTTCAAAAATTAATAATCATCGCGGCAGGAAAAAAAGAAAGGTAAAAAATTACCGCAATTTTTGATAAAACATTGATGTAATTTTTTTGTAAATAAATAGTTACTTGATATTTCTTTGGATTATGCTATAATTACAATATAGAATTATAGTTTAATAATTACGAGGAGGTACCGTTATGAAATGTCCATATTGCGGTTATGAAGAGAGCAAGGTAATTGATTCCCGTTCAGCGGATGACGGTGAAAGAATACGCAGAAGAAGAGAGTGTCTTAAATGCGGAAAACGTTTTACAACGCATGAGGTTATTGAAACTGTACCTCTAATTGTGGTAAAACGTGATAAATCCCGTGAAGTTTTTGACAGGAACAAGCTTACAGCCGGTCTTTTAAGAGCATGCGAAAAGCGTCCGGTATCAATTGAGCAGATTGAAAATATGGTAAATTATATTGAAACAAGGCTTCAAAGCAGTCTTGACCGTGAAATCACAACAATGCAGATTGGTGAGCTTGCAATGGAACAGCTTAAAAATATTGACGAGGTTTCGTATGTTCGGTTTGCGTCTGTATACAGACAGTTTAAGGACATTAACACATTTATGGATGAGCTTAATAAGCTTTTGACGGAGAAAAAATAAATACTTTTATAAAAAACGCATTCGATTGTTGTTCGGGTGCGTTTTTTAAAGCTTAAATAGGATTTATATTTAGCAGTTTGCAAAAATATTATTATTTCATGTAAATCGGGAATACTTATAAAGAGGTGACAAGCATGAAAAATAAATATGAAAACAGCAAAAAACAAGAATCCGTAAATATAAATGATTCTGAGATTCCTACGAACAGTAAGAATAATAAGAAAACTGCAACAGATAATCAGTGGTTAAGCACAGGTGTGCTGCCTTTTGACGACAATAGAGAGCGGCGTGACGGTCCCGGCGGAGAAAAGATTCAGTAGATTTGAATAACAGGATTAATACTGTAAAACAGCAGTTTTAGGCGATGAGCAGGAAGTGTTACAAAATGACAAGATATTCTGATGACAGTAATTTTTGCTAAACAGAATGCTTCCCCAAGCTCAAGAAGAATCTATAATCCTTTGTGAATCCCTAAACAATTAAATATTTCTAGTATTAGACAGACGGTACAATTTGGGAAAGTACAAATTGTACTGTCTGTTTTTATATTTGTGAGATATAAACGGATGGCTTAAGTGCATATCCGTTTTTTGTATTGCACAAACAAACCGACTTGGCATATTATGGCAATATAAAGAATGATAGGTTCGGGTGTTTTAAATGAAAAAAAGCGATATAACAACCTTTGGAATAATAGGTGGAGATAAACGCCAGCTTTTTCTGGCTAAATCAATTTCAGACAGCTGCTGTGACGTCATTCTTGGCGGATTTGATAAATTGCAAAGCAGCGGAGCACTTGTGCTGGCAGATGTACGAACAGCTATACTTGAAAGTGACGCGGTAATTTTTCCTTTACCGTCGGTTCGTGCTGACCGAAGCATAAATACTCCGTTTTCTGACAGAACAGTTTTTCTTGATGATATAGAAATAAATGCTCTTATGCGCAAACCGGTTTTTGTTGCAATGCGTGACAAATTTATCAAGGCTTATCCCCAGCTTGAAGATGCACGGGTTTTTGATTATTGTGCCAAGGAAGAATTTGCAATACTAAATGCTTTGCCAACTGCAGAAGGCGCCGTTGAATGTGCAATGAGCAGGTATGAGGGGGTTATATCGGGAAGCAAATGCCTTGTTGTGGGATTTGGAAAGATAGGAAAAATTCTTGCAAAAACCTTACGGGCGCTTGATGCTCATGTTACCGTTAGCGCAAGGAAAGATAATGATTTTGCATACATTAAAGCGCTCGGATATAATGCACAGAATACTCTTGCACTTAAAAATGTGAAAGGGTTTGATATTGTGTTTAATACTGTCCCAAAACTTATTTTTGATAAACAGCTTCTTATGAATACAGACAGTAACACAATGATAATTGACCTGGCATCATTGCCGGGAGGAGTTGATTTTGAAGCAGCACACAAGTTCAATATAGATGCAGTCAGAGCATTGTCACTTCCAGGCAAGTGTGCTCCGAAAACTGCTGGAGAAATAATTAAAACAACTGTATTTAATATAATTGAGGAGGTTTACAGGTGACGAAAGCAACCATAGGCTTTGCAATGTGCGGTTCCTTTTGCACCTTTTCAAAAGCATTGCTACAGATGGAAAAATTAGTTGATAAAGGCTATAAAGTGATACCTATAATGTCACAAAACGCCTATTCAACCGATACAAGGTTTGGCAAGGCAGAGGATATTGTGAAAAGGGCAGAAGAAATTACGGGTGAAAAAGTTTTGCACACAGTTACGCAGACAGAGCCAATCGGTCCCAAGCAAATGTGTGACTTACTTGTAGTGGCCCCATGCACCGGAAATACGCTTGCAAAGCTGTCGCTGGGCGTTACCGATACTTCGGTAACAATGGCGGCAAAATCACATCTAAGAATATTGCGCCCTGTGCTTTTATGCGTAGCAACAAACGATGCATTGGGAGCATCGGCACAGAATATCGGCAGACTGCTTAATACAAAGAATATTTATTTCGTTCCTATGAAGCAGGACGACTGTATCAAAAAGCCAAACTCTCTGGTAGCCGATTTTGAAAGAATTGAAAAATGTGTTGAATATGCACTTAACAAAGAACAGGTACAACCTGTGTTTGAATAGATTTTATATTTTGTTTTGCGGTGAGGTATTGCCCCCACCGCTTTTTTATGCTAAAATCAAATTATATAACATATTTTAATTATAATCAGTCGCATTTGAAAGGTTTGTGTATGAAATACTGTAATAAATGTAAAAGAATTTATAATGACGAAGATATAAATTGCTCACATTGCAGCAGTGAGCTGAAAGAGTTAAAAAATCCCAATACTCCGGTGTATTTACTTACGGCATCAGGTTTTGAACTTCAGCGTGTAAAAACCGCTCTTGAAGATTGTGCAATTCCAAATGACACATTATCCCGTAAACATAATTATTCAGCTGAAGCTGTTTCAGGATATGACAGATCGGAATATGATATTTTGGTTCCATATTCTGCTTATGAAAAAGCTTATGATACATGTGTGGGGATAGGTGCAATTAATATAGGGGAAGAGGAGATAATTGCTGATGATGAAAACTCCGTGAATTCTGAAGTCCATTCTCTTGATGAGCAGTTTGAGAAGATGAGCGGAGTTAAAAGAACTACAATCAGGGTTGTAACTGCGGTATTGTTTCTTGCACTTGTTGCACTTGCAGTTTACGGAACTGACTTTATTATGGATTTACTAAAAAATCTGTTTACATAACTATTAGGAGGAAATATAAATGAAAAAAGAAACTAAATGTCTGCATTCGGGTTATGCACCCAAAAATGGTGAACCAAGACAAATTCCGATTTATCAGAGCACTACTTTTAAATATGATTCAAGTGATGATATGGGAAAGTTATTCGACCTTGAGGCAAGCGGATATTTCTATACAAGACTGCAAAATCCAACGAATGATTTTACTGCTGCAAAAATTGCAGATTTAGAGGGCGGCGCAGCCGGAATGCTTACATCAAGCGGACAGGCAGCGAATTTCTTTGCACTTTTTAATATTTGTGAAGCAGGAAGTCATATTGTTGCTTCTTCATCTATTTACGGCGGTACTTTTAATCTTCTGGGCGTTACAATGAAGAAAATGGGAATTGAGGTAACTTTTGTTGATCAGGATTTGCCTGAGGAGGAGCTTGCAAAAGCATTCAGACCAAATACAAGAGCAATGTTTGGTGAAACAATTTCAAATCCAACAGTTTCTGTACTTGATATTGAAAAATTTGCCCGTTTGGCGCATTCTCACGGTGTACCGCTTATAGTGGACAACACATTCGCAACACCTGTTAACTGTCAGCCTATTAAATGGGGTGCAGATATTGTAACACATTCTACAACAAAATATATGGATGGTCATGCTGTTGGTGTCGGTGGCGCAATTGTAGACAGCGGTAATTTTAACTGGATGGCTTATGCTGACAAATATCCGGGATTGACAACTCCTGACGAATCCTATCATGGAATTATATATGCAGAAAAATTTGGTAAATTAGCATATATAACAAAGGCGACAGCTCAGCTTATGCGTGATTTGGGTTCAATTCAGTCTCCGCAGAATGCATTTTATCTTATGAACGGACTTGAAAGTCTTCATATAAGAATGGAAAGACACTGCAAAAATGCTCTCTCTATTGCTGAGTTTTTAAATGATAATGAAAAAATTGCATGGGTTGACTATCCGGATTTGGCGGGTGACAAATATAACGACATGGCAGTAAAATATCTTCCTGACGGTTCCTGCGGAGTTCTTGCCTTTGCAGTAAAGGGCGGAAGAGAAAAGGCTGTGAAATTTATGGATAGCCTGAAGCTTGCAACAATCGCAACTCATGTGGCAGATGCAAAAACATGCCTGCTTCATCCTGCAAGCCATACTCACCGTCAGATGACCGACGAACAGCTTCGTGAAGCAGGGATTGCTCCCGATCTCATTCGCTTGTCGGTAGGTCTTGAAAATGTTGATGATTTAATAGATGATTTAAAACAGGCTCTTGAGAAAATCTGATAATTACGGAGGGAAAGTTATGTCAGCTTTTGTTTCTGCGATAATAGTTGCAGCAGGAGGCTCTGTACGTATGGGAATCGCGGACAGTAAGCAGTTTATACCGCTTTTGTCCCGTCCCTCAATTGAATATACGCTTAAAGCATTTCAAAACAGTTATTTAATTAAGGAAATTATAGTTGTATGCAGAGAACAGGATATGGATCGCATAAACAATATCATTGACGAAAACAGTTTTTCAAAAGTAAAAAAGCTTGTTGCCGGAGGAACATCCCGTGCTGAAAGTGTACGCAACGGGATAAATGCGGCGAGCTGTAAAACTGAGTATTTTGCAATTCATGACGGAGCACGTCCGCTTGTTACTATTGAAGAAATTGAAAGAGTTGTCGAATCTGCATTTGAAACGGGAGCAGCAACGCTTGGTACATCCGTAAAAGACACAATTAAAATAGTTGACGGATTTAATAATATTGAGAATACACCTCTGCGTTCACAGCTAAGAGCAGTGCAGACGCCTCAGGTATTTGAAAAGGATTTATATAAATTTGCACTTGAAAATGCCGGCGATGATGCTGTCAATTTTACAGATGACTGTTCGCTTATTGAAAATATGGGCGGCGAAGTTCGTGTGGTTAAAGGCAGTGAAGAAAACATTAAGCTGACAACTCCGATTGATATAATTATTGCGGAAAGTATATTAAAAGAGAGAAATCGCTATGAGAATCGCTGATGTGAATATAGATAATGTTTTTCTTGAAACTGAAAGGCTTATAATCAGACCATGGAAGCAGAGTGATTTAAAAGATTTTTTTGAATATGCATCTGTTGACGGTGTGGGTGAAATGGCAGGCTGGAATCATCACAGAAACATTGAGGAAAGCCAAAATATCCTTGATATGTTTATTAATGAGCATAAGACATTTGCACTTGAAGCGAAGGACAGCAAAAAAGCAATTGGTTCAATCGGCATAGAAACAATTACCCCTGATATCAGGCTTGATGCGCCGTACAAAGATATGGCCGGCAGGGAGATAGGATATGTTCTGAGTAAGGAGTACTGGGGCAAAGGTCTCATGACGGAAGCTGTAAAAAAAATAATTGATTTTTGCTTTAATGATTTATTACTTGATTATTTATTTATTTCACACTGGGTGGAAAATGACCGCTCAAGACGGGTAATTGAAAAATGCGGCTTTGAATTTGTTAAAGAGTTTAATTATAACTGTAAAACAGGTGAAAAGAGAGAAAGCCGCGGATATATAAAAATGTGCAATAGGGTGAGAAAATGAGAATAGGTCACGGATATGATGTTCATAAATTTGCTGAAAACAGAAAATTGATTCTCGGCGGTGCAGATATTCCGTATGAGCGCGGTTTGCTCGGTCATTCGGATGCCGATGTCCTTGTTCATGCCGTAATGGACGCGCTTCTGGGTGCAGCGGCACTTGGTGATATAGGCAAGCTGTTTCCTGATACTGATGATAATTACAAAGGCGCAGACAGTATATTTCTTTTAAAAGAGGTTTGTCGGACACTTAATGAAAACGGTTTTCAAATTGTAAATATTGATTCTACTGTTATTGCGCAAAAACCAAAGCTGAAAGATTTTATTTATATTATGCGTAAAAATATTGCTGATGCCTGCGGAATTGATATGTCTTTAGTAAGCGTAAAGGCAACAACTGAGGAAAAACTTGGATTTACGGGAAGACTTGAAGGAATTTCCGCTCATGCCGTATGTTTGATTAATTAATTCATTTATTTATTATACTGTTGAATACATACCGCACCTTGTTCATATTAATGAACGAGGTGTTTTTATTATGTTAAGAAAGGTTTTGGCATCATCGGCGCTTTGTTTTGCGCTGATCATTACATCAATTCTTCCTGCAAAAGTAAATGCTTTGTCAGAGGACAGTATTACCGCGCCGTCTGCTGTGCTTATGGAGACTTCAACAGGTAAAATAGTTTTTGAAAAAAATTCTCATGAGCAAAGGGCATGTGCTTCGGTTACTAAAGTGATGACACTGCTTCTGGTATTTGAGGCAATTGACAGCGGAAAGCTGGATTTTGATGATACTATAACAGCGTCAGAGCATGCCGCTTCAATGGGAGGCAGTGACATATGGCTTGAAAACGGAGAAACTATGAGTGCAGATGATATGATAAAAGCTACAGTTGTGGCTTCTGCAAACGATGCGGCAGTTGCTCTTGCCGAACATATAAGCGGAAGCGAGGAAGTTTTTGTCGAAAAAATGAATCAGCGAGCCAAAGAACTTAAAATGAATGACACGGTATTTAAAAACTGCAACGGACTTGACGAGGAAGGGCACATAACTTCTGCGTATGATGTTGCTGTTATGTCAAGAGAACTTATGAAACACGACAAAATTTTTGACTATACCTCGATATGGCTTGATAATTTGCGCGGAGGAAAAACTCAGATTGTAAATACTAATAAGCTGTTGAAAACTTATAATGGAATTACGGGTCTTAAAACAGGTACAACCAATGATGCAGGATGTTGCATGGCTGCTTCTGCAACAAGAGGGAATGTTTCCCTTGTTGCTGTTGTACTTGGATGTAAGACAGGAAAAGAGCGTTTTTCCGACGCATCAGCTCTGCTTGATTATGGTTTTGCAAACATAGCTGTAAAAGAGCTTTCACTTCCGGAGGATATTCCCAAAAGTATTGAAGTTGAGGGAGGGATGGAAAGCAGTGTGCCTATAAAATGTGGGGTTTCATCAAGTATTGTGATTGATAAAAGTACATCTCCCGAAATAAAAACCAAAATTGATATTCCCGAAAAAGTAGCTGCTCCGGTGTCAGAAAATCAGAAGATAGGTACGCTGACTTATCTGGTAGACGGTAAGCCTGTGAGCAGTTTTGATATTGTGGCAATTAAAGATGTAATAAAAACAAGTTACGGCTCAGTATTTGAGGTTGTTTTTAATTCTCTAATTTCATTATAAAAAATGACGAAATAACCTTGCAAAAACACTTGGGTTATAGTATAATAAAACAACAAAGATACTTAATGCGCACTATATTTCCAAATAAGAATTTTGGGGGAATTTATAAATGGCAACAAAATTAACAGACAAGTATTTAAGAGATTTTATCAGCGACCACGAGTATGACGGCGTTGCGGCTGAGATAAAAGCGGCTCACAAGGTTTTGCACGACGGTACTGGTCTTGGAAATGACTTCCTCGGATGGCTTAATCTTCCTACAGATTATGATAAAGATGAGTTTGCCCGTATTAAAGTTGCTGCTGAGAAAATTAAAAATAATTCAGATGTATTTATTGTTATCGGTATAGGGGGTTCATATCTCGGCGCACGTGCTGCAATTGAGTTCCTTACATCACAGAATTATAATCTTACATGCAAGGATACTCCTCAGATTTTCTTTACAGGCAATTCAATAAGTTCATCAGCGCTGGCTGAAATTATGGAACTTTGTGAAGGTAAAGATGTATCTGTTAATATGATTTCAAAATCCGGTACGACTACGGAACCTGCAATTGCTTTTCGTGTATTTCGTGATATGCTTGAGAAAAAGTATGGCAAGGAGGGCGCAAAGGAGCGTATCTTCTGTACAACAGACAAGGCTAAGGGTACATTAAAGACTCTTGCTGATGAAGAAGGATATGAAACATTCGTAGTACCGGATGATGTAGGCGGACGTTTTTCTGTGCTTACGGCTGTGGGACTTCTTCCGATTGCTGTATCAGGAGCTGATATTGATGCTCTTATGCAGGGTGCTGCCGCTGCTCAAAAGGAATTTGACAACGATGATGTAAGAACAAATGATTGTTATAAATATGCTGCAATCCGCAATATTCTTTACCGTAAAGGTAAGACAATGGAAGTTATGGTATCATATGAGCCGGCTTACACAATGATGTTGGAATGGTTTAAACAGCTTTTTGCAGAGAGCGAAGGTAAGGATAAAAAGGGTATATTCCCTGCAAGCGTTATTTTCTCGACAGATCTCCATTCACTTGGTCAGTACATTCAGGACGGCAGACGCACAATGTTTGAAACTGTTGTTCTCTTTGATAAATGTAAAAAAGAAGTTACTCTTGGCACAGAGCCTGCTAATATTGATGGTCTTAATTTTCTTTCGGGAAAGACAATGGGCTTTGTTAATCAAAAGGCATTTGAAGGTACAGTTCTTGCGCACAATGATGGCGGTGTACCTAACGTTGTGCTGAATGTGCCCGAAATGAATGAAACTGAACTTGGTTATCTTATTTATTTCTTAGAAAAGGCTTGTGCAATTTCCGGCTATATGCTGGGTGTAAATCCATTTAATCAGCCTGGTGTTGAAAGCTATAAGAAGAATATGTTTGCTTTGCTTGGCAAGCCAGGTTATGAGGATCAGAAGGCGGCTCTTGAAGCAAGACTCGGTTAATTTTTAATAAAGTATAATACTGGAGGAACTAATTATGGTTACTTTACTTATCGGAAAAAAAGGTACAGGAAAAACAAAAAAGCTTATTTCGCTTGCAAACGAGGCTGTTGCAGCTTCGTCCGGCAATGTTGTTGTTATTGAAAAAGGCTCAAAGCTTACTTATGATGTAACTCATAAGGCAAGACTTATTGATACAGAGCAGTATCTTGTAAATGGTTATGATATGTTATTTGGTTTTATCAGTGGTATCTGTGCAGGTAACTATGATGTTACAGATATCCTTGTTGATTCCACATTTAAAATTTGTCCTGAGGGCATAGATGGCATAGAATCTTTTACTAAGAAACTGCAGGAGCTTTCTGAAACATCTTCAACAAATATTGTGCTTCTTATCTCCGCTGATGAAGCTGATATTCCTGATTCAATTAATGCTGTTTGTCAGAAAGTATAATTTAATTGCAATATTTTAATCAATTTTATTTCTTATAAAGAATATTCCTCCTGGTTTTTTATCGGGAGGAATTTTTATATGATTTAAAAAATATTATTTTATTTTAAATACAATTAAAATAGAATATCTTTTTGCCGGTTTCGTGCCGACCTCTGTAAATTGTCTTAAAAATGGCAGATGTCTTACACCATGTTGTTTTGCTTACAAAATCCGGCATGAAAATTCAATATCTTTGAATGTTGAATAATATGATAAAACAAAAATAAAATAAGCTGCATAAATTTACTACCTCTGCCAATAATAGTTGCGGAGGTGCTTTTATGAGCGATTATTACAACAGAAATAACAGGAGAAAAAAGCGAAGCCGTCGCGAAAAAATAGGATTTTACACAGCGTTTTCGATATGTCTTATTGCGGTGTGTATGGCTGTATATTCAACATATAATACTTTGTCTGTGCAAGATAAAACAAACAATGTTATACAGGTTACCACGAGCGAAGCCGTGCAGGTAAACGAGAATATATCAGGGATAAAAGAAACACTTGCAGAACCAAAGCTTAATATGGAACGTCCTACAATTGTTGCAGCTATTGATACTCAGCCTCAGACAACAGAACCTACAGTCGACAGTTCAAGAACGGCACTTCAAACTATGTTATCTACCGATATTACCCTTGGATATCCGCTAAACTCCAACAATGTTTTGCGTGAGTACAATGAAAAAAGTGTATATTTTAAAACGCTTAATGTTTGGAAGCCACATACAGGCGTTGATTTTTCAGGTGATCTCGGAGAAGATGTAAATGCCATGACAGGCGGCGCCGTTACTAAAATTTATGATGATAAAATGTTTGGGCAAACTGTTGAAATTTCAACAAACAACGTTGTTTGCATTTACAGTGGATTGGGTTCAATAAATGTGAAAGAAAGGGATTCAGTTGAATCCGGAGATAAAATTGGGTCTTTAGGCACTGTTCCGTTTGAAGCAAGCGATGCAAATCATGTGCATATAGCTGTGAAGATTGACGGAAAATATGCTGATCCTCTGACTTTTATTAAAAATGATGAATAATCAGAAAATTTCAGCATATATAAGAATTATCAGATTGGCTTAAAAATTATTGTTTCGTACTGCATGCCCTCGTTTCGTTTTAAGGGGCAAAAAATGACGGATACCGATTTTGAGTATCCGTCATTTTGATTTTATGTCAATAAAATAATTAAATTAACTGATTGCTTTATATTTAACTTATTTTATCTTTCACTTTCATGCCATTCTTCATTGCCAAAGATAAAATCATCTAAATCCATAACAATAAATTTCATATAAACACCTCCTTAAAGTAAACAATATAGTATATTCAGGAGATGCACAAATATGAAAATTATTTTTTGTCATAACCACAGACGTCAAGATAACTTGTGATAATGTCCACAGCTTGCTCTGTTGTCAGGTTAGTACTGTTAATACACAAATCATAATTGTCGGGCTGTCCCCATTTTTTACCTGAATAAAAACTATAGTAATTAGCTCTGCTTTTGTCAGCTTTGATTACTGCTTGTTTTGCGCGGGCAGGATCAATGTCTTGTCTTTCAACAGCCCGTTTTACACGGCTGTCAATATCAGCGCAAATAAATATCCTAACTAATCTTGGATTATCTTTTAATATATAATCAGCGCATCTTCCAACTACAACAAAATTCTCCTTTTCAGCCAGTTGCCTAATAATTTGATGCTGTAAAATGTATAAACGATCATTTACAGGCATATCACCAACTGACGAAAAGCTGCTTCCGTAGTTATATAATCCCACGGATAAGGAATATAGCAGACTGTTTGTTGCTTTCTCATCTACTCTTTCAAAAATTTCCGGAGAAACGCCGCTCTCTTTTGCGGCTATTGATATAAGTTCTTTATCGTAAAATGGAACAGAAAGCTTTTTGGCAAGAGCCATCCCTATATCATGTCCGCCGGAACCATACTGCCTAGTAATGGTAACAATTTTATCGTAACTCATATCATACCTCCGTGCAATCGTGACAGTATAAAATTTAGCTTTGGCATTTGCTAAAGCAGACTTCTATACATTAATATAATAACACATTTTCAAAAAAAATCTATACTTTTTACTTAGTTGTTACTAAGTTTGTGCATTATAAATAAATATAATTATTGCAACTTATACAAAAACACAATAACAGTAAATAAAATGTTGTCTTTTGTAAGTATATGTTTCAAAAGAAAGGTAATAATATATTGGGGTATTCGTGTGTAAACATAAAGAATATTGTTGTAAAATGCCGAATTTTAAAGTTGATGTCTTGACGAAAGAAGTCAGCGAGAAAGATTTTTCAAAAAAGTTCAAAAAAAGTTTCAAAAAAGTGTTGACAAAAGGGAATAAGTGATATATAATAGCTCT